>JBHENC010000011.1:0-109445 GCA_046262295.1 Pyrinomonadaceae bacterium
CCACCGGCTGAGTTCGAGCAGTCGCTTTTAACTGTCAACCATCCTTAACTCTTTGTCTCATTCAGGGGTGCAGTTCAAATAGCTGTCATCGAGATTCCGTGGTTGTATGTACCGCGCTATCGATAATAATTCTAGACTGAAGCTGCTGTCTCAATAACAGACCTTCAATAACTACACTCAAAAAGCTGGTACAATGGTTTTGGAGAAGATTAGTTATGTCGAGAACAGACTCTTCTGAGGAGATGCGCCGCGCCCTCATACAGATGCTCGTCTCCGAAATGGAAGCTAGCTTCGCTCGCACTCAAGAAGAGAGGCGTAGCCAGGGCATAGAAGCTACAGAGACGAGCGAAGAAGAGCTTGAGTCATTAGTCGGAGAGGCGATTCGCACGCCGAGGCGCAATTAGGAATTTGCAGGGGTTACTAACTGTGTCATTAATGAGTGAGGGAACGAGGTATCCAGTGGAGGAAATTTGGAGGGAATTTATTCTTAAGGTCAAAACTTGAGATTTTCCGCCGAAAAATGAAGAAAAATCTGGACGCTTGATTCCTACCAGCGGAGCTAGATTGGACGAGCACTCAGACAAAAGTGTTGAGCTTTCACCGCCCTACACAAAAAATGATCGTTAACTTAATTGGAAGGCTTTACATCGGCATACGTCGTAACGAAGAATTTACTTAAGACAGGCGCACTTCCAACACCTTCGTGGATATCTAAGACAGGCTTTAACGACGTCTGTGATCTTCGTTCTCATTCACCTTCGCATCAAATATCATTCGGTAATAAACCTGCCGGACTAATTCGACGTCGCGCATGCAGTAGCGGGCTATTTCATCGTGACAGCCTGCGCAGAACTTGTCATAGACTTGTGAGCCGTCAATCCCCTGCTTGCTCGTTTCCAGTCCCAGAACCTTTGCAAGCTCGTCCAAGGAGATGTACCGGCGCTTCCACTTCCACCTTTCCCATTCGTGCATGGTGTCGAAGATAGGCTGGGAGCGATAGCGCGCGAAAGAGAGACTTAGGCTTGGCCAGACGCGTTGAATGATGCTGCGCTTATAAAGAAAGACAAGATCGAAATCAAAGACGTTATGCCCGACGATAAGGTCACGCCCGACGTTGAAGCCTTTGAGTAGCTTCCAGAAGGCGCGCAAGGTTCGCGCTTCGTCCAAATGAAACATCATCGTTTGGCGTTCGCGTCCTAGCAATCCACGGTGGATTTCTTGTCCATTCTTCTCAATGATCAGGCCGATGGTAAGGACGCGTCCCCAGTCTCCACTTAGCGCCAAGTTGCGAAACTCTTCGTCAGTCCACAACTCGGAGGAGTTAATCGCGGTGGTAGCCTCTCTGTCCGGGGGCAGGGTTTCAATATTGAGGAACACCTTCATCATCGGCGAGGCTGCTCTTGCTATGTATTATCTAAAATATCCCAACGTGTTTTAGCCTTTATACAATGTTGCATATATGCACCAAGCGAGTGCATCATACCTTAAGGCGGTAATCGGGTAAAGATTTAATTATGTTTACTTTTAACGAGGCATTGCGCAGATTGCTTGGGGATCTTTTGAGAAACGGTCGTCCGTCGTCTCTAAGACTCATCGAAGCTTTCGCTGTCGTGAAGGGAATTCCCGTAAAGATCATTGGTAGAATCTCGCGTTAAGGGATGTATTTCCAGTTCACGAATATCCAGAGGGCAATTGTGCATCAGTACGTGTGGAGCATTTACAAGCAGCCGCACGCGTGTATATTCTGGAACAGACAGGTAGGTGTTGATCCACGCCAATAGTGAAGCCACAGCAAACGAGTTGTTTCGAAGCAATATCTCACAATATGAGATGGGGACCCGCCAACCACCCTTAAGAGTATTATTAGGGTATGCGCAGGCTGCGGGGATATGGGTAGATGTTTTGATTGATGACGAACTCGACCTCCCAACAAAATTGCCGAGCGTCCCGAAGCACGAAGGCGTCCGACGCAAACCCACCTCTAGCAGCAAGCGTGGGCGTTGAGCGGCTAATCGTGCGCTATCCTCCATGTTATCTCTTGCGAGTTAACTAAATTTCAATCTCCTGCGCTTGAGCGAACAGGCATCACGGCATTTCGTGGTGCTGCCTGTTGGCAGTCGCTTTTCATCCTTGGGCACGGTGAAATCCCATACTGCATCTGCCTGCGCTACTGATCAAGATCAGTCTCATCCTGAATTTCGGCAGGTGAATCGTGATAAGGCGTCGGTTCGAACGGTAGCCCATCAGGTGGCTCTGCCCTGCCGGGCTTCTCTTCTCCGACTAACCCGATGACAAGGGTAATCATCTCGTCCTGAGCCCCAGTCCGATGAAGATAACGGGCTAGGGCGAACACGCTCTCAATTGGCTCTCCCTCCTCCTTGCACCGCTTCACGTAGGCGAGACAGGTCTCGAAATCGTACCTTGAGAGCGGTCGGGACGAAAGACAATCCCCTGACCCGCCGTTCACGTTTTCCCCTGCGGCATTACCAGAACTCACACCATGGGCCAGGGTTTGCCTCCGTCGGCCGAGACCATTGCCCTGCCGAGAGGGGAGATTTGCCTGTATTTCTGTAGGCTCACAGAGGGCACAGCAGAAGTGGTGTTTTCCGGTGACAGTTCCCTCTATCATGATAAAACCGTACTCCCTAAGCTGTAAGATGAAGCTTACAACCTGGAATTCTGCAACGCCGAGGGCCGTGGCCAACCCCTCAAGGCAGACGAGGACCGAATCGTCCTCGTCTACGAGTTGAGACATCCAAGCATAAGCTAATTTTGCTCCGGCATCGATCTCTACACAGGACTGTAACCACCGTGGGACAAAAACGCCGTTCACGTTCGCGTATAAGATGGAATCTTTTTGCATGTAAATAACTCCTTACAATCAGTGAATCGCAGAAGAGACCAACGGCAAAGTGGACTTCCGCGCTCGCCTTGTACTTCGTGCCTTTGGCCTCTCACCTTCCCCAGACGGTCTGTTATCGCCCGCCTCCATCGAGTAAGGGAGGACGCACTGCTTTTTTCCCTTTAAGGACGCACGACGACGCGCGGCCCGCCTCGCGTCAAGCGCTCGCACGGATAGCGCGTTCAGCGTCTTCACGTAGTTAACGATCCTACTTAGCTCTTTGTCGGATAGGCCTTGAAGATAGCGCTCGATTTCGTTGAGATTGTGCATCGAGAGAGGAGAAGCTCCCGCAGCCAGTTCTAGGATTTCCAATTGATTCGGAGGCTTGCTCCGCCATGGAGAATTCTCTTTCCTGGGTATTGCCCCATTCGTCTCCTGCGAAGAGGTGTGCGCGCCAATTCCCGCTTCCTTCGTCGTGCGTGCCCCGTAGGACTTCTGTCTGCGCCGCTCGTCTTCGGCCTTCCTGCTCTTCACGTAATGCTGCTCACGGAAGGTGTTGGGAGGGATCTCTCCCATATAAAAATCTGTAAAATCGCGCCACAGCTTGCGCCGGACGCTCTCCGACACCACTTCAGCGAGGCTCATCTCAATCAGTTCCGGATGATCCTCACGTAACTTTTCAACTGCAAAAATCAGACTCGAGTGGGCTCGCTTGTATGTAGGCTCGCTTACTCCACACGCCTCAAGGATCGGCGCAACGCGATATTCCCCGCCGTTCTCTTCGTGCGCCTTTGCCAATGTGATCGCCTGCGGCAGGCTCAGCCGAGTCCTCGTGCGCCCGGCGTAGAGGTTGGCATCGACGGCGTAACGTAAGGCCTCCCTTTCATCCATTTCTATGACGAGTGCAGAAATCTGAGCCAAGCCTTTCTCTCCAGCGATTATCGCGCGTCCCAAGCCATCTATGATCTCGTAACCCGCACTCTTACTGTGCGGTCGAACCACTATTGCGTGCTCCAGCCTGTAGCCGTTTTGATCCACTTCTTCCTTGAGCCTGCGCCAGTCGCGCCCGGCGGGGAAAAGTACCTTGCGTATTCGGCCAGGGGTCAATTCATCAACGGGCGCCATTACCATTCTCGCATCGTGGGGAACTTTAAGTTTCATCTTCACCTTATCCTTCCTGTTGCGCTTCAAAGCGCCGAATTTCTCAACGCCATCGGCAATAACAAGAAGCGTGCCACAGCATAGTTAGGCCCGTTTTTGCTTCGCGAAGCAAAGCGCTGCCCTCGCGCCTCCTCTTAAATCAGATCTCAGCTCATTGCTAATAACACTGTAGGGGGTATCACGTGATACCCCATGAACTTTCAAGCTTAGGTCAGGCGCTTTAATCCCAAGATAAAAAAAGAGGCGGTTGTCATGAATGCACAAATAGATCCGCCCCTTAGTCTCAAAGGAAAATTGGAAAGCGAATTATTTCGTTCTATCTGGAAGGCATAAAAGATTGACGGCGACACGACGCTTCATTGAACTTTACGCCATGCAACGTCGGATAACTTTCATCTCTTCAGGAGGGACGCTGACTCTTTACTCCTGAGCGTAGACGTCAGTTGCGGCACTCCTATTGCTGATGGGTCGGTTGAATGCTGGTCTGATTGTTCAGGCTCGTTAATAGACAACTAGCTGGAATAGATAGGTAAGCTAATGGAAGGATGATGCCGATGAATATCAACGATCACAACCGATGTTGATATTTATTTGAAAATACCGTCCATTTAATCAAAGTGTATACTTACTACACTTTGTTCTTCCGCTCATCGCCTGTGTCCGGCCCAAAAAGAATCTTAAAGGAGAGATCAACACATGCCGCAATATGCCATCGCACGCCACTCGAAGCTGAAAGGGTCGAGCGTCAGCGCCTCCTGCCACCACGCCTTCCGGACGAAGGACACACCCAACGCCGACCACGAAAAGACGGCTGATAACCGCGTCATCCACGGCGACACCCGACCCCTCCGGGAGAAGGTTGACGAGCGTATCAACCTGACCGACGCCCGCACGCGCTCTGATAATGTCGAGTGTCTCGAATATCTATTCACCGCCTCGCATGAGTTCTTTTTTGACGAGCGAGGGACACTTAACGAGGAAAACCTCGACCGGTGGGTCGAACTAAACATGGAGTTTGTGCATGAGGAATGCGGGCCGGATCTAATCGGTGCTGTCCTCCACATGGATGAAAGAACCCCGCACATCACTGCCTACCGTGTACCGCTCAAGGACGGTAAACTCAACTGTAAGTTCTTCTACGGAACCAAGGAGAAAAACAGGGAGTTCCAGACCCGTTACGCTGAGAAAATGAAAGTATTAGGGCTGGAGCGAGGGATTGAGAAGAGCCGCGCTCGCCACCAGGACATCAAACGCTTCTACGGCGCCATCAATGCACCAGTCAAGCTCAAGATCCGCCAGCATGAGATTACTAACCCACCCCGCGTGTTCGTCACACAAGCTCAACAGAAAGACTACAAGGAGACTGTGATCAAAGAGGTCATGGATCAGCTCGGGCCGCAGCTCTACACCCTGCGCGACAAGGCTTTAATGGCCGAAGATGAAAAGAGGAAGCGGTTGGCGGCTGAAAAGCATGCCGCCGAGAAGATTGCAGCAGCCGAGAAGGCGCGTGATCTGGCCGATGCTAGAAGATTCCTCGGGGAGAAGAAGAACCAGGCTCTGCAGCAGGAAAATACAGAATTGAGCCGACAGAATGAGCAGCTTAACCGTGCGCTCGCAGGGGAGAGTCAAAAGGTCGAGCAATTGAGTGCCCGCGTGCGCGATATCCCGCTCACGGAAGTGATGGGAAGGCTTGGCTGCGAAGGTCATCTGCAACCCGACCGATCAACGGTCTACTTCAGCGAGGATGGAAGGAAAGCGCTCTCTATCAGGGATAACCATGCCTATGATTTCGAGGATGAGCCGGTTGCTAAGAATGCCATCCAGCTACTTCTGCATGTCTTTAACGACCACTGCGGGCAGAACGCTTCACCTAAAGATGCTTTAAGATGGATAGCTGACAATTACGGCGAGAGACAGGCTGTCGCCGCATATCTTGCAGAGCGCGAAGAGATTTTGACAGACTATTTTGCCGAGCGTAAACAAAGTCGGAGCGAGCGTGATCAGAAAAAGGAGCGTTCTTTTACTGCACAAGAGCAGGAGCGGTCGGATGAGCAAAGTCGGCTGGAGACAACCAAGCTAGAGACTCAAATCGAGGAGATTGCCCTGCTAATTCAATAATTTTTTGGAGAACTCTCGAATTTCCGTAAGTCTCATTTTCTTTCATTACGCTTCGGGACGCCCCTGCTCTCTCCAACCGCCAAAGCAGTGGCTCATACCAAACTGGATTTTTCTTTGATTTGTCACCCCTATGAGAATTCAGTAGACAGCGCCCGATGATTCATAATTTGTCTATTCTAGCCCAGTTATGTGCTGAAGGTAGCCTTCAACCAAAATATGGAATTCAACCAACACACCCGTGGCACGGTCGATGCTATAGGCCAGTCGTGAACGGCTTCTCGCCAAGGTTTACGGAAGCCGGAGAGGTCAATGGCGTTGTAAGATGAAGTACTTCACAATCCGCAGGCCTCAAGACTCATTGAAATGTAAGAGGGCGATCTTATTTCAGCCCGTCAGAAGATAAACCTGTACAGAATGTGAAAACATTTCGGGGCGGCTCTCCAAGGCGCACGTGTGCTTACCCTCTAGTAAATGATAGTAGTGGATTAAGAATAACGAACAAATTTCTCAGGGTAGATAACCCGATGGGAGCATGAAGATGGAAGCAAAAGACAGCATGGTCGCACTGTTACAAGCATGGATAAAAGAACTAGCCCGCGAAGCTTTCCAAGAATCTGCGCGCGACTACATGATCCCTCCCAGTTCGAAAGATGATGCGTCCACAAAGCTGCGCGAGCAACTTGCTCTGATCAAGTCTAAGGAGCGCGTCACCGTGAAGGAGGCTGCGCTGCTGCTCTCTTGCTCCGAGAGCCACGTCCGTAAGCTCGTCCGATTAGCCCACAAGGGGAAGAGTCGCCGCCCGATCCCGTTTGTGGATATGGAAGGCGTAACGGTTTTTCCCCTTCGCGATCTTTTAGGATGGGCCAGCCCTCAACAGCAACCACAGGGAAACCAAGACAAAAATGTAATCCGAAAGAAAGCGGCTTGAGCCTTGTAACGCGTTAACGCACGGCTTACACTCCCCTCACTTCTCTAGCCGCTTTCTACCGAATAGGAGAAAGCGACATGACAATTAGGCAACGGGGGAAAGAAGGCATCTGCGAGTCCTAATTTTGGATCAATGGCGAATTCCATCAATTCACTTTCAACGGGAAGAAAGGGATGCCCCTGATCACTTCCAAAAAACAAGCAAGGGAGTACGAAGATGACCTGAAAAGACAGATTAGGACGGGCACGTTCCTGAAAGATTCCGAACTGAAGAACTTCGCCAAGTGCTTCAACGAAATCTACATGGACTATTCTCGCAACCACAAATCGACGCTCGGCACTGAGTTCGATGAGCAATATGGCAAGCGGCTTTTGGAAGAGTTCGGCAAGAAGACGCTCCTTCAGATCACGCCGCGCATGATTGAGAAATACCTCGTCAAGCTGGGACAGACTGAAACAAGGTTCGGCAGACCGCATGCTCCGTCAACGGTGCGGCGACACTACGACATGATCAACCAGCTTTTCAACATGGCTATCCGCGAGCGGGTCATCAACGACAATCCCTGCCGTTTGGTGAGCCATACTGTGTTGAAGGAATTCCCGACCTGGCAGAATCGCGAGCGATGGCTCAACAAGTTCGCACCAGACGAAGAAGAACGGCTCTTCGCCGCGTTCAACGAGTACGGCGAACATCTTTCGACCATCTCCCGCATCATCCTCAACACCGGCATCCGTCCGCCCAAGGAAGTCCTGAGCATCAAGAAGGAGCACGTCAATCTATCGGAGGAAGCTCGTTATTACAGAGTCGATAAGATTGATGTGTTGATCCCACCCAAGGCTGTCTTAGTCGCCAAAGGCAAAGACGGCAAGCCGCGTGTACTGCCTCTAAACGGCGTAGCACAGAATGTCTTCACAATTCTCGTTGGAGATTCGACAACGGGAGAGTGGCTCTTCACAAACCGCAAGGGTGAACGAATGAAATCTATCAGGAAGGGTTTCACCGCTGCCTGCATAAGGGCTGAAATCGAAGACTTAGGCCCGTATGATCTGCGCCACTCTTTTGCCACCCGGCTTCTGGACCGAGGAGTTCACCAATACTTAATCTCCGCGCTACTCGGGCACGCAATGCCGGTCACAGGTTTCGGCCATGCTTCACGTATCACGCCCGGCTATGCTCATGCCACTTGGGAAGCGCTGGTTGAAGCTGTCGAGAGCCTTGAATACCCTGCAAAGCTGATACAAAGCGCTTTCGCCGTAGTTAAAAGTCAGTTGCAGGTAAATGAAGAAAGAAAGGTCAGTTAGCTGTGATGGAAGACTTGCGAGAATATTTCAATTCGGAGTCTGCCAAAAGTCTGCCAAATTGGAGTGCAATGCAGGAAAGTTACGAACTATATGGCGGGTCTAAACCTCTGAAACCTCAAGACATAAAAATGGTAGGCGCGATAGGATTTGAACCTACGACCCCTACCGTGTCAAGGTAGTGCTCTACCCCTGAGCTACGCGCCTATCTCCTTAACAAATACTCGCCTTAATGATGCGAAAAGCGAGTCGGTAAATTAACAAACGCCTGTCGCACCTGTCAAGCCGTTCACGGATCGAGCAGTCAAATGCGCGTCACTTCGCGGCAGTTGTGGCGGCGACCTGATCCCATTCTTCGTAAAGCTTTTGCAGCCGTTCATTCGTTTGATTGTAACTCTTCTGTAAGTCTGCGAGGCGCGAGTTGTCGCGCGTTGCTTCGGGACGCGCCATCTCTTCGGCGAGGGCGGAGAGTTGCGCTTCAGCTTCGCCGATTTCAGTCTCGACGGTGGCGGAATCGCGCGCCGCCGCCTCACGCTTCTTATTAGACTTCTTATTGTTTGACTTGTTAGCGTTCGATTGGCGCGCGGGCGCTTCTTCATTTGAACGAGCGGCAGGCGGCATCGTGTTCTTCGCTACGGTGTGCGCTGCGGCGACGATGACAGCTCGCTCAGCCGCGTCGTCCTTCTTTGTGCTTCGCATCGCTGCCTTCCAATCGTGATATTGCGTGTAATCGCCGTCATAGTGCTCGCCGGGCGTGCCCGCGCCTTCAATCGCCAGTATCTGCGTCGCTACGCGATCCAGAAAATAACGGTCGTGGCTGATGGTGATAATTGTGCCTTCGTAAGCGTCGAGCGCCTCTTCGAGAGCTTCACGCGACGGAATATCCAAGTGGTTCGTCGGTTCGTCGAGCACCAGCACGTTGACGCGCGAGTAGATCAACTTGGCGAGCACCAGACGGCCTTTCTCGCCGCCCGATAGATCGCGCACGTGCTTGTAAACGTCGTCGCCCGTGAAGAGAAACTTGGCGAGAAAGCCGCGCAACTCTCCGGCAGTTGCGGTCGAAGGCGCGACGCGGCGCAACTCCATGATGATTTCGTTGCGTTCGTCCAGATCATCCAACTGCTGCGCGTAGTAGCCGATTTGAACTTTCGTGCCCCAGCGGACTTCGCCCGCGAGCGGTTCGATTTTGCCGAGCAAGGTTTTGACGAACGCGGTCTTGCCGGAACCGTTGGGGCCGATCACGCCCAGAGCTTCGCCGCGCCGCAAGCCGAATGTGATATCGCTCGCAAGGGTTTTTCCGGGATAGCCGATGCTCGCTTCCTGCACGGTTAAGACCTGCGTGCCCGCGCGCTCGATGGCTCGCAAACGAAAATCACCGCTTGATTGATCCGCACGGACGGCTTCGATGCGATCCATTTTTTGCAGCAACGTGCGGCGCGATTTGGCTTGCTTGGTTTTCTGTCCGGCGAGATTGCGGCGAATGAACTCTTCGGTCTTGGCGATTAAATGTTGCTGGTTATCGTAGGCGCGTTGCTGCGCTTCCCTACGCGCGTCGCGTTCGACGAGAAAGGCGGAATAGTTGCCCGTGTAGCTGACGGCGCGCCCGCTTTCGATTTCAATGATGCGCTTGGAAACACGATCCAGAAAATAGCGGTCGTGGCTGATGATCACGTAAGACGCCGTATAAGTTTGCAGAAACTCTTCGAGCCATTCGACGGCCGCGACATCCAGGTGGTTGGTCGGCTCATCGAGCAGCAGAACATCCGGCTCTGCTAAAAGCAGTTTTGCGAGGCCGAGACGATTTTGCTGTCCGCCGGAAAGTTTTTCGGTCTCTAAATTCCACGCCTCGCGGTCGAAACCCAAGCCCTGCAAAATGCTTTCGGCTTTGGCGGCGTACTCGAAGCCGCCTTCGCGTTCAAACTCGTGTTGCAGTTCGCTGTAACGCTCCAGCACGGCGTCCAGATCGTCGGACGCATCGGCCATGCGATGCTCAAGTTCGTGCATCTCGTGTTCTATCTGTTGCAGATGGCCGAAGGCGGCGAGCGCGGATTCATGCACGGTCGAACCCGGCTCGAAATGAACGTGCTGCGCGAGCAGACCCAGACGCAAGCCTTTAGCGCGCACGACATCGCCTTCATCCGGCGTCTCTTCGCCGTTAATCAAGCGAAAGATCGTCGTCTTGCCCGCGCCGTTGCGCCCGACAAGCCCGACGTGTTCGCCCGGATTAATCTGCAACGACGCGCCGCGCAGAATATCCTGCGAGCCGTAAGATTTATAAACTTCCGAGAGACGAAACAACATAACTTCGGATAAAACTTCTTCGCCCGGTAAACGTGCGATGCGGGCGTCGTTGAAAGCACGCCCGCACTCAAGGATACGATGCCAATCGAAAATAGACCTACGGTTTCGGCGAAGCGGCGCTGCGCGGCGACGCAGCAGCGTTGGCGGCAGACGTCGCGCTCGGCGACGTGCCGTTTGCTTTCGGCGGCACGGCGGGCGCTCCGGCAGGCTGTGCCGGGCGCAGGCCGCTCATGCTGTTCGGATTGTTAATCATCCCGGTCGCCAGATTGTTAACGATCTTCGCGTCGTACATCGCCACTTCGAGCAGCGCCTGATTGAGCACCTGCTTGCGCTGATTGAGCAGCGCCTGCGTGATCTGCTGGCGCACGCCGGGACTGTCAAGCGTCAGGTTTTCGTTCTGCAACTGCTTGCGTTGCAATTTGAAAATGTAATGACGCCCGTTGCCGAATTTGACGGGCGCGGTCACGTCTCCGACTTGCATCGAACCGAAAAACTGTCCGATCAATTCCGGCGTGAAGCCAACTTGCTTGAGGTCTTCTTCGGTGGCAAAACCGTTATCGCCACCGCGCAGGCTGGTGTTCGGGTCTTCGCTCTGCTCGCGCGCCACCGTCGCAAAGTCTGCGCCGCTCTTCAGGCGCTGATAAAGAGTATTGATCTTGGCGGTCGCTTCCGGATCGCCTTTTGCATCGTTTGCCACGCCGTTATCCGCCGGGTCAACGACGATGCTCGCCAATTCGACGCCTCGCGCACTAACAAACTGCGCCGGATTGTTTTTATAGAAATCGGTGACTTCTTCGTCTTTCACCGTAAGTTTTGCGCCCGCCTTATCGTGCAACTTTTGGATGGCGAGATTCTTACGAACATCCTCACGCAACGATTCGGCTGTTTGATTCTGCTCTTTCAGCTTCTTCTGGAAATCTTCATCGGTCATCCCGCTCTGCTGTTTTTGAGCATTGATAAACTGCGTGACTTCATCTTCGCTCGGCAGCAGTTTCTCTTTATCGGCGCGCTGGAAAAGCACTTCATCC
The DNA here is from genome assembly GCA_046262295.1 of Pyrinomonadaceae bacterium. Taxonomy (GTDB): domain Bacteria; phylum Acidobacteriota; class Blastocatellia; order Pyrinomonadales; family Pyrinomonadaceae; genus JBHENC01. Next base: position 11,677 of record JBHENC010000011.1, read on the forward strand.
TGAATCAAGCCGTCGAGCACCTGCAGGCGCGCCTGTGCCCGCTGCAACTCTGACATCTGATTCGACTGCCCTTGCAACTGCAAGTTGATTAAGCGGTCAACTTCGCTCAGCATAATGTTTTTGCTGTTGACGGTGGCGGCGACGGCTCCGTTGCTTGATTCGCCGCCCGCGCGGTTGCACGCGGCAAGAAGCCCCGCCGCGACAACGGCGATGACTAAGAGTGTGATAGGTTGTTTGATGGCTCTTCTCTGCACTGTGGCTTTCTGCTCCTTCAGGCTGAACGGTTTTGCTCGAAGCATTCGTTCGCCCCTTGACGTTGTGAAAAAATGTTTGCTATAAGTGTTCGTTTTGGAATCGTCCAATATTTGAACCAGCACTCGAAAAGCCGTCTCGCACGCTTTTCTTATTTACGGAGGTACTCAATCATGGCTAAACGATGCGAAGTTTGCGGCAAAGGGCCGCAGTTCGGAAATAATGTTTCGCACGCGAATAATCGCACGCGCCGCCGCTTTAATCCGAATTTACAATCTATACGTGTCCAGCCCGCACAGGGCGGAGCCGCACGTATGAAGGTTTGCACAAGCTGCATCAAAGCGGGCAAAGTGGCAAAAGCCGCCTGACGTTTTTAGTTTTCAAAATAAGCGCCGCCGGTATTCTTCAACTCACGCGGGTTGAGCGATGCCGGCGGCTATTTCTTGTCCGCAACGAGCGCGACGGCTTCGATTTCAACACGCGCCCCGCGCGGTAATCCGGCGGCGGCGACAGTGGCGCGCGCGGGCGGTTCGCTGCTGAAATGGCGCGCATAAATTTCATTCATCGCCGCAAAATCATTCATGTCGGCGAGAAACACCGTCGTCTTCACGATGCTGTCGAAATTTGAACCGGCGGCCTCCAACACGGCGGCCAGATTGCGCAAGACCTGTTCGGTCTGCTCCGCGACGCCGCCGGAAACGAACTCGCCCGTCTGCGGATCAATCGGAATTTGCCCGGAAGCAAACACAAAACCGCCCGCGCGCACGGCCTGCGAATAAGGCCCGATGGCCTCCGGCGCATTCTTCGTTACCACAACCTGCTTCACTGTGCTGATTCCTCTTTTTCTGTTGCCCGAAACAAACTTTATATTTTAACAGACACTCTTCATTTGCGGCAATGCGCGAGAATGGGCCGATGGCTAAAGAGGTATTGATTATTTAGCGATACCGGATTCTTTTTCAGTCGCGCGCTCAAGAAGTTCCCTGAAGGCGTTCCACATCAAGCACGCCCGGAACGCTCTTGATCGAGTTGATTACTTTGTCCAGATGTTTGACATCGAAGACTTCGACGGTCACTTCGATATGGCCGCGTTCATCGGCAGAGACCGATGCCCGCGCATCGCGTATGCCCGTCTTCATATCCGAAATCGCGCCCGTGATACCGGCGATCATGCCCGTGCGGTTCTCCGTCAGGGCGAGCAGCTTAACGGCGTAAGCGGCATTGTCACCGCGTCCAGCCCATTCCACGTCAACGATGCGTTCCGGGTTAATCATCAATTGCTGCACGTTCTTGCAGCGGCTGGTATGCACGGCGACGCCTTTGCCGAGCGTCACGTAGCCGATAATATCTTCGCCGCGCAAAGGGCTACAGCAACGCGCGCGCGTCACCATTAGATCATCCACACCGCGCACCACGATGGTGTCGTCGCCGAAGCGTATCAGGCGTTTGACGGCTTCGACGCCGCTTCTCAGGCGCGACTCTTTCTTCGTATCAAGCTCCGCAAACTTTTCGGGGCCTAGATACTTGGCGATGACGTTGCGCGGCACGAGTTTGCCGTAGCCGATGGCGGCCAGCAAATCCTCCACGCGCCCGAAGCCGTATTCATTAGCGACGCGCTTCCATTCGCCGCTGCCGCTGTCCAGCAATTTCTTCGCAGAAAGTTGAAAGCGTGAGGCTTCTTTCTCGAAGAGTTTGCGCCCGATCTCAACCGATTCGACGCGCTGCTGCTCTGCGACCCAGTGGCGCACGCGATTGCGCGCCCGCGTCGTGACGACGAAGTTGAGCCAGTCACGGCTCGGATGCGAACTCGGCGTGGTGATGATCTCGATCACGTCGCCGTTTTGAATCGTCGAACGCAGCGGCACGATGCGGCCGTTGGTGCGTGCGCCGGTGCAGGTGTTGCCGACTTCCGAGTGAATCGCGTAAGCGAAATCAACGGGCGTTGCGCCGCGCGGGAGTTGTATCACCTTCCCTTTCGGCGTGAAGGCATAAACGTCTTTCGGATACAGATCGAGCTTTAAGGAGTCCAGAAAATCCTTTGAGTCCTTGACCTCCTGCGTCCATTCGACGAGCGAGCGTAAGCCCTGCAAGGCTTGATCGTCATCGTGCGCCCCGCGCGTGCCTTCCTTGTACTTCCAGTGAGCGGCGACGCCTTCTTCCGCAATGCGGTGCATCTCTTCGGTGCGAATCTGCACTTCAAAGGGCTGCCCCTTATCGCTCATCACAGAGGTGTGAAGCGATTGATAAAGATTATCGCGCGGCGTGGCGATCCAGTCCTTGATGCGTCCGGGCACAGGCCGCCATTTGCTGTGGATGACGCCGAGCGCGGCATAGCAGTAACGCACTTCATTCGGCGTGACGATGCGCGCGGCCACCAGATCGTAAACCTGATCGAGGCCGATTTTCTGTGCGCGCAGTTTTTTCCAGATCGAGTAGAGACGTTTGACGCGCCCTTCGATGCGAACGTAGGGGACTTCCGCTTCCTGCATCTGCTCTTCGATGCGTGCCGTCACGGTCTCGAAGAAAGCTTCGTATTCGGGACGCCGCTTTTCCAACTGCGCGGCGAGGTCGCGGTAATCTTCCGGGTGAATATGGCGGAAGGCTAAATCTTCCAGCTCGCTACGGATTTTACCCATCCCGAGCCGGTGCGCAATCGGCGCGTAAATATCCATCGTTTCCTGCGCGATGCGTTTGCGCTTTTCGGGTTTGAGATACTGAAGCGTGCGCATATTGTGCAGGCGGTCTGCGAGTTTGACGAGCACCACGCGCACATCGTTGACCATCGCCAGCAGCATCTTACGCACGTTCTCGGCCTGCTGTTCTTCGTGCGAGACGTTACTGATCTGCGCGATTTTGGTAAGGCCGTCAACGAGGCGCGTCACGTCTTCGCCGAAATATCGCCGGATCGTATCCAGATCAACCAGCGTGTCTTCGACGACGTCGTGTAGCAACCCGGTGGAGACGGAAACGGCGTCAAGCCGCATATCGGCGAGAATGTTGGCGACTTCGAGCGGATGCACAAGGTACGGTTCGCCGGAAGCGCGCGTTTGTCCTTTGTGTTCACGCGCCGAAAAGAAGTAAGCGCGCCGCAGCATATCCAGATCGGCCTGCGGATGATTGCGGCCCACTTTCTCGACGATGTCCTCAATGCGAATCATGCGCTTCCTGCCTGTGATTACTATATCAGTGCGAAGGTTTCCGTTAACAGTCTCTTTATACGCTCACGAAACTAAGATGCGGCGTCGAAGAGTGCGCGATGCTTTGCGGCATGAAAGCGAAAGGCAAACAGCGCCGTTTGACAAGAATAGGTGATGCCGGACAGATAATCGTCCGGCATCACCTTAATTTTCAGCGCGTGTGTAGAAGTTCGGAACGAAGCCTCTCGCGCCACGCTTGATTGAAAGAAATCGGCCTTAGCTTGTCGGCGAAGGAGATTTCTTTGCTGCTTCTTCTTCTTTTTCCTGATTCAATTTATTGAGCCGCGCCGTTTCCTGCCGCGCCGCATCCGCCTGTTTGGAGTATGCGGCCTTCTTGTTCGCGTCGCCCTGCATCTCCGCGAGCTTCGATAATTCGAGCAGCAGAGTGGTCTTGGCTGACCATGCGGTTTCATTATTCGGATCGAGGCTAATCGCCTTTTCAATAAACTCCATACCTTCGGTCGTACATTGCATCGCCTTCTCGAAGTCTTTCGGGTCTTGCGGCTTTCTGTACTGCACCGTCGGCTTACCGTCTTTTTGCACGATGGGTTTATTGGCGGGCAATTCCGTAATCGTGTTGGAGCAGGTGGCATCCTGACTTGCTATATAGGTATAAGCGTCCGACCTTTTATCAGGGGAAGCCGACTCCTGCGTCGCGCGCGCCATAATCCAATCGCGCTGCTTCTTCTCTTCCTTGAGGGTTCCGTAGAGCGAAGCGACGGCTTTATAAGCTTCTTCGTTATTCGGGTCTTGCTGAAGAACCTTCTGGTAAGCGTCAATCGCGCCGGTGGCCTTCGCCATATTTTCCGGCGTGTCCACGCCCGGCTTAAACTGCGCGTGAATCGAACGGGCGATAAAGAATGGCGCGTTCTTCTGCTCCGGGTTCAGCTCGAGCGCCTGTTCAAAATGCTGCTGGGCTTCGGCAAAGTGTCCGGCTCCGTAAGCCCTTGCACCGTCATTCAACTGGCTTTTGGCGCGTATGTTATTAACGGCGCTGCAACCGGAAGCGCTAAGGATCGCAGCCAGAATCAATGATAGAGTTCCGGCATGAGAGAGTTTCATCGGTTAACTACTCCCGAACAAGATTTAAGCGAGCGAAAGAAAACCATATCACCGGCCAGCGACTCATCGCATTGAACTGAAAAGTCGCGGCGGCCTATTCCAGATGTGCGTTAACTTTTTCGTACAAAACTGTATGTGCACGGGCTGTTTGATCCGGCCTGATTAATTATGACGCCAGATCGTCAATCTGCAACCCGACGGGCGTTGCGCCCGCCGCTTTGACGGCGTCAATTACTTTGACCACCTGCCCGTATTTAATCGAGCGCGGGGCTTTGATAAAGACGGTCTTTTCAACCTCCTGCGTGCCCGTCTTAAAGCCGCCGGTCAGCTTGCGATCCTCGAAGACCTGCGTCAAACGTGTGCCGAGCGGCCCCGTGTCGCTGACCGTCCCGATGTCGTCTTGATTCAGTTTAAGCTTCTCGTCGCCGGAAATCGTGACCACCAGCGTCAGCGGATTCGGCTTGACGTCCACCGGCTGATCCTTCTGCGGCTCTTCCGGCACAAGGGCTTTGAAGCGGCTCGGTTTGAGCGGCGTGATGACCATAAAGATAATCAACAATACCAGCAGCACGTCAATCAGCGGCGTGACGTTGATATACGGCACGGCGGTTTCGCCGTGACTACCTGAACTCATTCCCATAATTAAAACCTTTCAGGAAATCGGCGGGGCTTTTTATCCTTGCGGATTACAACGGCAGCCGCCGCCCTTGCCAAAAGAGAAACACGCTTTAGTTTACGAAGCGGGGGGAGGAGTTGACGGCGTTGCGCCGCCGCCCTTCCGTTTGTCGGCGACCAGACCGATCTGATCTATTCCGGCCTGACGTATGACGTTAATGATCTCCACCACGCTGCCGTAGGAGACGCCGACGCCGCTCTTAATGTAAACGATGCGCTCGTCGCCGGTCTTGGTTCGCATTCTTTTTTCAATGCGCGCGTTCAGCTCTTCTTTGCTGATCCGGTCTTTATCAATGTAATATTCGCCGTCGTTCGGAATCGAAATAACGACCGACGATTCCTTGATAATCGCGGGATCAACCTCCGGGCTTTTCATGTCGCGCGGAATGGCAACCGTCACGCCCTGTTGCAAAAGCGGCGTAATCACCATAAAGATGATTAACAGCACGAGCATGATGTCTACCATCGGCGTGACATTGATTTCGGAGTTCAGGCCTCCGTAGCCTCCGCCACCTGACATTCCCATGACGAATCTCCTTCTAATAGTTCAAGCGCACCGTGCGCACTCCGCGTTCGTCCCGCTGCGATGCGCCGCTTCCAGAGGCACATCGCAGGGCGCAAAACATTTTCCGGGTGCGACTCTGTCGGCCTACTGCTTCAATTGCCGTGTGCGATTCTTCAGGAAATAGTCCACGAGTTCTGAAGCGGAGTTGTCCATCTCGACGATGAAGCTATCCACTTTGCCCGTGAAATAGTTGAAGAGCCAGACGGCGGGCACGGCTACGACGAGGCCGAGCGCCGTCGTAAAGAGAGCTTCCGAAATACCGCCCGCTACGGCCGCGATACCGGCTGTCTCGGCGTTCTTCATGCCTTGAAAGGCGTTGATGATGCCGAACACCGTACCGAAGAGGCCGACGAACGGAGCGGTCGAACCGATGGTCGCAAGCCCTGACAGGCCGCGCCGGAATTCGGCCGTCTTGATGGCGATAGCGCGTTGGAGCGCGCGCTTGGATGCTTCCATCTCGTCGCCGGAAATCTCGCTTGATTGTTCGTGCGCGCGAAACTCCTGCAAGCCCGCGTTGACGACCATCGCAAGATGCGACTTCTTGTGTTTGTCGCTGATGTTAATGGCCTCTTCGATGCGATCATTCTTGAGCGCCTGCGCAACACGCGGCGCAAATTCGCGCGACTGCGTTTTGGCCGCCCGGTAGGTCAAATAACGCTCGACCATAATCGCAATCGAGTACATGGACATAATCAGCAGAATTATCACCACCGTTAGGGCGACGCCGCCCAAGTGCTTGAGCATTTCGGTGATGGAAAAGGTATTGTCAGCAGCACCAGCGGCAGCGGGGCTGGCGGCGGCGTCCTGCCACAACATAACGAGAAAGCTCAGGGCTTTCATTCCGAGAAAACTTGATAGAATCGTCACGGTAAAAACCTCCAAAGGTTGTCTTACGTCTATTCAACACTTTTACAGCGAAGGCGGCACGGCACGAGTCCGGCCATGCGCGCTTTCACCATCTATAATCGTTACTGCTCTGTGAAATTGTAGGTAATCACGCCCGATGCTTTAACCGCCTGACCGGAGAGCAGTGTTGGTTTGAAACGCGCTTGCCTCGCTGCGCCGACGGCAGCCGCACGAAGCAGCGGCGGGCCGCTGACGGCGTTGGCCGAAGTGACGCTGCCGTTTTCGTCAATCGTGACCTGTACGGTGACGGTTCCCGATTGATGCGCGGCTCTGGCAATGGCCGGATACGGCGGTTTCGGCAAACTGATGGCACTGCCGTTAAGCACGCCCTTCGAGACAACGATGTTCTTCGGAACCGGCGTCGGTTTTGGCGGCGGCGGAGGCGGCGGCTCATCTAAAGCTTCGGTTTTAGTCGGCCCGGTGTTGCCGCCGCTACCGCCGACGACGCCTCCGGGAATTCCAGCGCCGGGAGCAACATCCGTATTGGAAGAGCCTTTGGTGACGATCACGCCTTTTGGAATCGGCGGAACATTACTGGCTTTGGTTTCGACTGTCTTGGGAACCACTGTCGGCTGGTCAACGCGCGCGACCAACTCTGTGCGCGTCGCTACCTGCTGGTCGGGCTTCGGAGCTTCTTTGGGTTGCTCTTTCGGCTGCTCCTGAACCTGCGGCGGGATCGGCACGGGTGCGACCAGCGTCGTCAACTCCAGACTTTCGTTTGAGAGCTGTGCGTCGTAAAAGTAGACGCTGCCGATAGCTGCCGCGAGTAGCAGCACGGCGTAGATCGCCATTGTGCCTAAAAAGAAGCCGCTCTTGCGCGCTAAATCTTCTTTATGCGAACTGGACTCAACCAGATTCTCGAACATCTTCTTGTTCCTCCCTCGTCCGGTGCCAAATGGATCAGGGTACGATGAAAACTTAAATTCTTTATACTGCTTTCAAAGTGCATTGCGGGCGCGTGCCCTTAGCGTTCTTTATTACATGAGTGCATATAAAGTTGTGGGGGTAGATTTCAGCGGCACGCCCGGCACTCTGGAGCGCAAGCCCAAAAGTTCAACACAAGAACCGCTGTGCAGGGTAACTCAGGAACCGGCTACGCCAAGCGCGCAAGCAAAACTACACTAAAACCCACCTTCCACGAACCACGCAGAAAGGCACGTGCGTTAAAGTCTATTCACTTGGCCAGCAACGCGCGCAGTCTAAGACGCAACCGCGTGTTAAGTCAAGCGCAAAAGTTGTTTGCGCTAAAATTCGCGTGCTACGCGACGTCAGGAATGCGCCACGCCCTGCGGTTCATTGACGCCGCCCGCTCGCGCGCGTGAGCGTGCCGGTTGACGTGCGGTCGTCCTGCCGGTGTTTGACGAAGGCGGTGCGGTGCGAGCTCTGTTCACGTCGAGGCGTTGCTGCCACCAGACCATGATCGGGCTGGCAATGGCAATGGACGAATACGTGCCGAAGATGATGCCGATTAGCAGCGCGAGCGAAAAGCCGCGCAACACTTCGCCGCCAAAGAGTACCAGCGCGATCACGGAAAGCAGCACAAGGCCGGAAGTAATAATCGTCCGCGAAAGAGTCTGGTTAATCGAAGTGTTGGTAATGTTGTAGAGCGATTCGCGGCGGTGCAGGCGCAGATTTTCGCGCACGCGGTCAAAGGTCACGATGGTGTCGTTGACCGAGAAACCGACGAGCGTTAAGAGCGCGGCAATCACCGTCAAATCAATTTCCCACTGCATAATCGAGAAGATGCCGAGCGTCACCAGCACATCGTGAAAGACGGCGATGACGGCCGCCGCGCCGTATGTCCATTCAAAACGAAACGCGATGAACAGCAGCATACCGACGAGCGCGAGCAGGGTGACGGCGATGGCTTGATTGCGCAACTGTCTTCCGGCGACGGGGCCGACGGCGTCCGTGCCGATAATCTTATAAGCCTCGTTTTCCGCGCCGAATGAATCAAGGGATTGCTTGACTTTGGTGCGTCCGGCGTCCACCTGCGCCTGTGCTTCGGGCGCGCCGTTTTCGCTTGTCGCCTGCTGCGGCAATTTAATGAGCACCTGATTCTTGTTCGTCACCGGCTGAATCACGGCGTCCCTGACGCCTTTGCTCACCAGCGCCGCGCGAATCGCTTCCGCCGAAGGCTGTTGCTTAAACTCGGCGGTTATCACCGTTCCGCCTTTGAAATCAACGCCCAGATTAAAAGGTGCATGGCCGGTCGCCTGCCGGATCACCGCCGAAGCGAGACCGGCCAGCATCAATACAAGCGAGATGGTAATAAACAGACGGCGATTCGCCAGCCAATCAAGGCGAACATCTTTGAAAAGTTGAATCATAATAAATAGAGTCCAGAGTCGTAAGTCTGGAGTCCAGAGTCGTGAGTCAATGACTTTGAACTCCAGACTCCTGACTCACTACTTTTATATGCTGAGCGATTCGACGCGCCCGTTCTTGCGGCTCAGGAGCCACATAAAGATTGTGCGCGACACGTAGACGGCGCTAAACAGATTGACCAGCAGGCCGAGCACAATGGTGACGGCGAAGCCGCGAATCGGGCCGGTGCCGAAGATAAAGAGAAACAGCGACGAAACGATGGTCGTCACGTGCGTGTCAATGATCGTCACAAAGGCGCGCGCAAATCCCTGCTCGATGGCCGAAGCAATGGTCTTGCCCGTATGCAACTCTTCGCGTATGCGCTCGAAGATGAGCACGTTCGAGTCAACCGCCATACCAATGGTCAAGATAAGTCCGGCGATGCCCGGCAAGGTCAGCGTTGCGCCGAAGATAATCAACGCCGCCACCGTCAAAAGCATATTTAAGAGCAGCGCGATCACGGCGTTGACGCCCGAACCGCGATAATAGATGAGCATAAAGGCGACGACGAGCGCGAGTCCGACGAGCGACGCCGTGACGCCTGCGCGAATCGAATCCGCACCGAGGCTAGGCCCCACCGTGCGCTCTTCCTGATACTCTATGCGCGCAGGCAACGCGCCCGAACGCAGCGTCAAAGCCAAATCTTCCGCACTCTTCTGCGTAAAGCGCCCGCTGATTTCGCCCGAATCCGTAATCTGCGATTTGATGTACGCGATGGATTTCACTTCGTCGTTCAGCACGACACCCATGTACTCGTTGACGTTTGCGCCCGTCCACGCGCCGAACTTTTCCGCGCCCGCCGGTTTGAGTTGGAAAGCGATCTGGTAATCGTCGCCGCCGCCGCCCGCGCCCCCGTTCACGGCCTGCGCGCTGCGCAACAAACTTCCGTCCACAACGGGAGGGTATTCAATCACCACGTAGCTCTTAGGCTTCGGCGCGTTCTGATCCTGCGCGTCCGCCGCCGTCGGTTCCTCACGCTCGCTGTACGGCAGCACTTTGCGATTGGACGAAAGGTTTCCGCCCAGCGACGCGAGAGCTTCCTGTTCCGTCGCATACTTCTGCACTGCGCCGGGACTCGGCGGGCTGACGACGTGCACGAGTTCGAGGCGTGATTCACCGGCGAGCAAGGCCTTAACGCGCTCCGGGTCTTGGATGCCCGGCATCTGCAACAGTATTTGATGCGAATCCGTCGTGCCGTAGGGCGCAACTTCGGGTTCGGTGACGCCTAAGGCGTTGACGCGGCTGGTGACGATGTTCTGCGCTTGGTCAACCGCCTGCTGCGCGAGAAGTTTTTGCGCCGTCGAAGACAAAGTCCACGTGACGGCATTGCCCGAAGTGGACGCAGTCCAATCGTGCAAATCAACTTTCTTCGCCACCGCGTCGCGCATATCGTTCAATTTCGAGGCGTCCGTCGCTTCCAGAACGATGCGGTAAGAATTGTTCGACGTTTCGGCGCGTGCTTCCTTAACCGGCAAGCCCGCTTCCTGCGCGGCCTTCTGCACGGCGGGCGCGTTGTTCTCCGTCAAACGCTTCAAATACTCGTCCGTCCTGACGAGCATCACGAGCCGCGAGCCGCCCTTTAGATCGAGGCCGAGATGAATATTTTCGGCGAGCGTGTTTTTCATGCCCTGCGGCGTGAAATCCCTGAGCGTGGGACGATGGCGCGGCCCGACGACGACCCAGAGACCGGCAATCGTGACGATGGCGATAATAATAAAGCGTTGAAGCAGATTCTTTTTCTTCATAACGGTAACAGTCTGTGCAAAGCGTTGGCGATAAAACGGGATGCGCTGAAAATCTTCGTCCGAATCAATACTGCGAACTATTTTGCTTCTTCGTCCGACTGCAATCCGGCGACGGCCGAGCGCGTGATTTCTAAAATCGTTTTATCGGCGCTGCGAATCAGCAGGGTCGCATCGCGCGCGACGGTGATCGTGCCGATGATGCCGCTCGTGGTGATGATGCGGTCACCGGCCTTTAGTTGCGCGACGGTTTCCTGCAACTCTCTTTGCCGCTTTTTCTGCGGCAGGATGATTAGAAAATAGAAGACGGCGACGATCATCAGCGGCAGAAGCAGTCCACTGAAATTAGCGATGCCGCCCTGAAAAAGTAGTATAAATGTTGCCATGCAAGTTACGTTGAAAAACGGATTATCGAAGCTGTTAAGATCAATTCGCGCCGGTTAAATTGTAAAAGCGTATAACGGATGCTGCGGTGTGTTCACAGTTGAATTCACAGGCACGAACGCGCGTCCATCAATGAAAGATTCGCACGCTTATTCGACGCCGGAGTTGATTCCATCAAGAAACTCCCGCCGGAACCGCATGAATTCGCCAGACCGGATAGCTTGCCTCACACGCCGCATCGTGTCAAGGAAGAAGGCAAGGTTGTGATGCGTCAGTAGGATGCTTGAAAGCATCTCGCCGGTCACAAACAGGTGGCGCAGATAGGCGCGCGAATGACGCCCGCACACGGCGCACCGGCAAGCTTCATCGAGCGGGCGCGTGTCGCGCGTAAAGCGTGCATTCTTGATTGTCAGCTTTCCGCGCGAAGTCCACGCGAGGCCGGTTCTGCCGCTGCGCGTCGGCAGCACGCAATCGAACATATCAACGCCGCGCGCGACTGACTCTATCAAATCTTCCGGCGTGCCGACGCCCATCAAGTAACGCGGATGCTCGTCCGGCATCTGCGGCGCAAGAAATTCTACCGTGTCATACATCACACGCTTCTCTTCGCCGACGCTCAAGCCGCCGATGGCATAGCCGTCGAATCCGATTTCAACCGTGCGCGTGAGGCTCTCGCGGCGTAAATCGAGATGCGCCGCGCCCTGCACTATTCCGAATAACGCTTGCTCGCCGCTAATCTTTTCGCCGTTCGCACGCTCCGCAGAATCGAAAGATCGTCCGGCGTCCAGTCCTTCGCGCTGCAAAGCGTCGAAACGCGCACGCGAACGCCCCGCCCAGCGCGCCGTCAGTTCCAGACTCCGCCGCGCTTCTTCGTGCGTCGCCTTGCCGGGCGCACACTCGTCAAAGACCATCACAATGTCCGAGCCGAGCGCCGCCTGTATCTCCATCGAAACTTCCGGCGACATAAAGTGCTTGCTTCCGTCAATGTGCGAACGAAACTCCACGCCCTGTTCCGCGATGCGCCGGAGCGCGCCCAGACTCCACACTTGAAACCCGCCTGAATCCGTCAGTAGCGCCCGCCGCCAACCGGAGAATTGATGTAGCCCGCCGCACGCGCGAACTGTCTCCGCGCCGGGACGAAGCATCAGATGATACGTGTTGCCGAGGATAATACGCGCGTCCAACTCTGCGCTCTCAAGTTCCTCGAAGCGCACACCCTTGACCGTGCCGAGCGTGCCGACGGGCATAAAGACGGGCGTTTCGATAAGGGCGCGGCGCGTTTGCAAAAGCCCCGCGCGCGCGTCGCCTTCGCGTGCGAGGACTTTCCACTCGATGGCTTGTTTGCTCATTTCACGTTTGTTGATAATCGCAGCAGAAATCGAGACGGCTTAGCGTTGCGGCTCGCGGCGATTCTCCGGCGAAGTTTAAGTTGCAGTCTACGCAGAGGCGAGTGGCAGACGTACGATAAAGGTCGTGCCGGTTTTGTCGCTTCGCGCTTCGACTTCGCCGCCGTGCGCCTCCGTCAATTCTTTGACGAGCGCGAGGCCGATGCCGAGTCCGCCGTGCCTGCGGGTCGAAGAACCGTCGGCCTGCCGGAAACGATCCCAGACGTATGGCAGAAATTCCGGCGTGATGCCCTCGCCCGTGTCTTCGACTTCGACGACGATCCAGCTTGGAGGGCCTTCGCCGCGCTTTTCTTCGAGAAAAATTGTTGCGGCGTCGAGTAGACGCGAGCGCACGGTGATGATGCCCTCTTCGGGCGTAAACTTGATGGCGTTGGTCAGCAGGTTCCAGAAAATTTGCTGCATACGGTGCGCGTCCACGTAAGCCAGCGGCAGACTTTTATCAAGCTCTACGCGCAGCATTTGCCGCCGCGCCGCCGCCGCCTGTCGCACCACCTGCACGGCATCGAGCACCGCGAGATTGAGATCGAAAAGCTCGCACTCAAGCCGTAGACCGCGCCGCTGTATGCGCGACAAATCGAGCAGGTCGCTGATTAGCTGCGTCAACGAATCGGCGGAGCTTTTGATGACGCTGATGCCTTCCGCAAACTCTTCGTCCGACTCCATCAGCTCGCTTTCGGCCAGCAACTCCACCCAGCCTTTAATCGCCGTCAACGGCGTGCGCAATTCATGCGAGAGCGTGGCGAGGAATTCGTCCTTCAGACGATTGGCTTCGCGCAACTCCGAGATCAGACGCGCGTTTTCAAGCGTCGAGCCGACCTGTGTGGCGACGGCTGTCAAAAGATCAATGTCGTCTTCGCCCCACCTGCGCACGGCGCGCGTCTGCTGCGCGATGAGCGTTCCGACAACGCGCCCCTGATGCATAATCGGCACGGCAGCGAGACTCTTCACTCCGGTTTTTTCAACTATATCTTCGATGCCGCGAGAGATTTCATGCTCGCGTATATCGGGCGCGACGAGCGGCTGGCGATGCTCTTTGATCCACTGCGGCAAAGGCGAACGCTCGTTGACGCTCGCATCATTGCTGATCGGCGCGACGCCTTCGCTGCACCACTCGCCGCGAAAATCCGCCCAGTAGCTTTCCGCAAACATCACCGCGAGGCAACGATCCAGATCGAGCACTTCGCCGACGCGCTCGACGACGATGCCGACGGCGCGCTTTGAATCGTTCGCCTGCTGCAAAGAGAGTAGCAAACGATTGACGACCGCTTCGCGTTCGGCCTGCGCTTGAATGGTGGCGAAAAGGCGTGCGTTGGCAATCGTCTCGGCGGCCTGCGCCGCAAAGATTTCCAGAAGCTGCACGTCGCGCCAGCGAAACCCGCCGGGACGATTCGCCACATAGATAAAACCGATCAAATCACGCTTGATACGCATCGGCACGCTCAAGGCGCTGCGCACTTTATAACGCTCGATGAAATTTTGATTAAAGCGCGCGTCGGTCGCCGGATCGTTTGAGAAGAAGGGTTCGCCGGTCTTGTAAATGTAGGCGCTCGTGCCTTCCTCTTCTAGCATGAAACGAAAATCGCGGATCGCTTCGGGCGGTGTATTGTAGCCGGGAGCTTCTGCGCGGACGGTATGGCGGCGGCGATCATACGTGGCGATCAAACAGCTTTCGCCGCCGATCAGTTCGGCGATGGCGCGCGTCAAACGCCCGTAGATTTCCGAAGTGTCGGTCAGCGTAGAAAAGGCGCGCGATATTTTGTAAAGACCTTCGAGTTCGGCGCTGCGGCGGCGGCTCGCTTCATACAGACGCGCATTGGTGAGCGCGACGGAGACTTCGCGCGCGACCGTTCCGAGCAACTCTATGTCGTCCTGCGTCCACGCGCGTGCGCCGCCGCTATCGTGCAGCCCGATCAAACCTTTACGCACGCCGCTCGTCGTGACCGGCGCAAGCAATAGCGTGCGCACGCCCAGCTTGCGATACAAACGAAGCAACTCGTCTTCTTCGTTTACCGCGTCTTCCGATGATTCGTCCGCCGTCAACGCCGCGACATCGCTGACCGCCACCGGCGCATCGCCAGTCAGAACTTTTTGCGCGAAGCCGCTGACGCCGAGCGGAAGACGATGCCCGCGCAAAGAAACGGCATCGCGCCCTGAAAGATACTCGTAATTGACCAACGCATAATCGTCTTCGCCTTCGATCAAAGTGATGTGGCAGCATTCCGCGCCGAGCGCCGCGCCGAGCGCATCCACTGTTTCCTGCAAAACGGAAGACGGGTCGAGCGAGCTGGCGAGTTGCCGCCCGATGCGCCCCGCCAATTCTTCGCGGCGCGCGGCGGCCTCCATCTGCTGTGAGCGTCGCTCGGCCTGTTCGAGTAGCAGCACTTTCTCAATCGCCAGCGCGAAGGGCGCGGCAAGACGTTCGAGCGCGAGCAAGTGTTTGCGTTCATAGGCGCGTGGGGTGCGGCAAGTTAAATTCAGACTGCCGAGCGCGCCGCGCGTGGAAAAGAGCGGGCAACAAATTGCGGAACGAAAACTTTCCTGCTGCAAATCCGCGTAGACGTTGAAACGCTTTTCTTCGCTGAGTTCGGGAATGACGATCATACGCCGTTCGTTAAGCGCCAGTTCCGTCACGGAACCAGTCAACGCGCCCGTCGAACCGATGTTGAGCGATCCGGCGCGCGCGCCCGACATCGCAAAGACGCGCAACAACTCGCCGCCCTCTTCGCACAGCGCGATTGACGCGCGATCAAACGGAATCAAACCCCGCATCTGTTCGCTCGCCAGCCTGAAGACTTCGTCAATCGTGCGGCTGCTGTTGACCGCCGCGACGACGCGGTTAATAACTTCAAGCTGCTCGGTCGCTTCGCGCAGGTACTCGAACAGCGCCGCCATCTCTGCGCTCGTGATGACGCCGCCCGCTTCCGTCTCTTTTGTTTCTTCGATACGCCCTTCGACGCGCCGCACAAGGCATAACGTCGCGGGCATTTCATCCCAACGGCAATCCGTCCGCTCGACGCGCACGCGCAAAGGATATTCACCGTTGACGAAAACGACCGCCGCTTCCTCTTCAACGGTTGCGTCTTCAGCCGCACGTGTTTTCGTCGCTTCTTCAAATTGCAGGAGCGACGCGGCGTCCATGCCCGTCAGTTGTGCGCAGGAGCGGACGGCGAGCGCGGCGAAGGCGTCGTTGCAGGCAAGCACGCGCTCGCCCGCTTCGCTTAACACAATGGCGGGATCGGAGATGCGCTTAAACAATGCCGCAAAATCCGCGTCGTGCTCAATCATAACAGAGATGTCGGGTGTCGGATACCGGATGCCGGTTGTGACTTTGAACTAGCAGCTAATATCCAGCATCTAGCTTCTGCTTTTGCGTTTGTGTCGTTCGATGAGGCGCAAGGGAGTGGCGAAGAATTCAAACTCCTCACGCAGGCGATTCTGCAAGTAGCGTTCGTAAGAAAAGTGCAGGCCGGGTTTGCCGCCCGCCGTAAACAGCACAAACCTCGGCGGGCGCACGCCGATCTGCGTCATATACTTTACCTGCAAGCGCGAGACGCCGCCGGTTTTGCCGGGCGCGGGCGCGGTTCCGCCGCGCGGCTGCGAAACGGCGCGCTCGAAGAAAGCGTTCAACTGCGATGTCTGAATGCGACGATTGCGCGCTTCGTTGGCACGCAATACGAGCGGCAGAATTCGATCAACGCGCTGCCCCGTCTTGGCGGAAATCGTCACTACCGGCGCCCAATCCAGAAACTTCATTTTGTCGCGCAAGCCGCGCTCGAAAGCCGCCGGTGTGCCCGTCAACTTGTTTTCCAACGCATCCCACTTATTAACTAAAATAATAATCGAGCAGCCCGCATCGTGCGCGTAACCGGCGATGTGCGCGTCGAGCGCCGCGACACCCTCGACGGCATCCACGACGACCAGGGCAACATCTGCGCGTTCCAGCGCACGCCGCGCCATCAACACGGACATCTTTTCCGCCATCTCTTCGGTCTTACCTTTACGACGAATCCCCGCCGTGTCAATCACACGGAAAGTTTGCCCTTCGGCTTCGAGCACGGTGTCAACCGCATCGCGCGTCGTTCCCGCCACCGGCGAAACGATAACGCGCTCTTCGCCGAGCAGTTGATTCAGCAAAGAAGATTTCCCCACGTTCGGACGCCCGACAATCGCCAGCCGCAACTCTTTCGAGCGCATCGCATCGGCTTCGCTTCCATCATCTGCTTGCGGAAACTTTTCAAAGCCTTCGACCAGTGCATCCAGCAGATCGCCGACGCCGTCCGCGTGTTCCGCCGAAACCGGAAACACTTCTTCAAAGCCGAAGCGATAAAATTCTCCCGCATCCGCCTGAAGCCTTCCGGCGTCTGCTTTGTTGGCCGCCACCAGCACGCGCTTGCTTGTTCCGCGCAGAAGCCGCGCCAACTCTTCATCAAGCGGCGTTGCGCCCCGTCGCACATCCACCACCCACACAATCGCCGCCGCATCGTTGATGGCGGTCTCCGCCTGCTTCAAAATGTTCGATGGAATCAAAGCATCGTCGTCCGGCACGATGCCGCCCGTGTCCACGACGGAGAAGCGTTGCCCCTGCCATTCCGCTTCGCCGTAGATACGGTCGCGCGTGATGCCCGGCTCGTCTCCGACAATCGAGCGGCGCTCGCCCGTCAAACGATTAAAGAGCGTTGACTTTCCCACGTTCGGTCGCCCGACGATTGCCACGAGCGGCAGCACTTCGCGCGCGCGACGTTCGACGTGGTCGCGCGTCTGCTCCGTACCGGAAACTTCATCTGAAGATTCAGCGATTGTCACAGCGATGTCGGGTTGCTTTGATTCAGTCATGTTGCAAACGAGACGGGCGGGGCGGCACTTTGTAATTGCACGCAATGTAATTTCTGTAACGCATCGGCGAAGTGTAACGCGCCGTGCGAATCGCCTGCAAGCAAGCGCGGTACGGCGAACAAAGCTTGCCACGCGCGCTTCACGCAGGATACGCTCTCTTTCAAGCCTGACGCGCCTGCTCGGCCTTCGTATAAAACCGTATGAAGATTGCAGGCGTCGCTGGAACTTTTCAAACAAGGAGGCGAACGCGATGCAGTGGGCAAACTTCGATCCGCGCAAATGGAAACTTAACGCCGCCGCGCGTTCCCTCGCCACCGAATTATCCGGCGCGGATTCAAACGCGCAACTTGCGCCGCATCTATTGCTCGGGCGGCGGGGCGAACAGCTTGCCGCAGCTTATCTGGAACAACTCGGCTACGGGCTCGTCGCTGCAAATTTCCTACTCCCCGTCGGGCGTTCCCTGCGCGGCCAAACGATTCACGCGGAGATAGACATCATCGCTTATGAACGCGCGACGCTCTGTTTCGTCGAGGTTAAGACGCGCGCTTCGGATTGGTATGCCGCGCCGGAGACGAATGTTGATCTGCGCAAACAACGCCAGATTTCCCGCGCCGCCCGCGTCTATCGCCGTACCTTCAATCTCACAGACCAACCGCATCGCTACGACGTGGTGAGCGTTATACTGTCGCACACCGAAGCTGCCGCTTCAGAGACACCGTTGCCGAATCCGCAACTTAAACTCTTACGCGGTTTCTGGACGGACGAAAAGTTTCGCAAACGTCGCTGGTCAAGCGCGGCATATCACGACTAATTTTGTAGTGTAAGGAAATATGGGCGGCGGCGCGCAAGACGCGGCGTTTTGCGTCGAACGATTGCACGCGGTTCACGCCGTTCTGCGTTGGGGCATCTTGACAAGAAGCGTTGAATCTGTAAAATTCTTGTTTCCGAATGCGGGAGTAACTCAGTGGTAGAGTGCGACCTTGCCAAGGTCGAAGTCGCGAGTTCAAATCTCGTCTCCCGCTCCAAGTTCAAGTAGGAGGGCGGAAGGATGAAGGCGGAAACGCGCTTACGTCATCCTTCCGCCCTCCTACTTCCTACTTTACTTCGGCGGTGTAGCCAAGTGGTAAGGCAGAGGTCTGCAAAACCTTTATTCATCGGTTCGATTCCGATCACCGCCTCCAATAGAATCAATAAGATACGGGCAGCCACTTAGCTGCCCGTAGTCATTTGGTCTGCCAATGGTCTGCCAACTTCAAAGTTGCGCGGGCTTCAGCAGCCAAGAGACCTGTAACAGTGCGCGCCGATAGTGCGTCAAAACAACGGCGGGCAAGTTACCTTCGCTACCGATAGTGAGCAACAGGCGAATGTAAAAGGCTGTTGCTGACTACTTCATCACTTGCAGCCAGCCGCACAAGTAAATTAAGTTATGTTTGTTTTCTTTCGCATCTCATCATTCAAGAAAGACGCCTTTAATGTCTAATTTTAGAGAGAAAGCTAATCTCATTTGGTCTATTGCCGACCTTTTGCGCGGACGTTACAAGCAGGCCGATTACGGGAAAGTGATTTTGCCTTTCACCGTTTTGCGGCGGCTTGATTTTGTGCTTGAACCGACGAAGAAAGACGTGCTCGCGGCTTACGAAAAACACAAAGAGCAGAAACCGGAGATACTCGAACCGATTTTGAATAACGTCGCCCGGCTGAAATTTCATAATCGAAGCAAGTTTGATTTTAACGAGTTAGCGAAAGACGCGAACAATCTCGCTTTCAATCTTCGCAATTACATCAACGGCTTTTCCGTCGGAGCGCAGGAGATTATCGAGTATTTCAGTTTCGACGATCAGATTCGCAAACTCGACGAATACGATTTGCTGTATCAGGTCGTTAAAAAGTTTGCGGAGGCGGGCGCAATCTTCGAGCGCGTTGATTCCATTGAGATGGGTTACATCTTTGAAGAACTGATACGCAAGTTCGCAGAGCTTTCCAACGAAACCGCCGGAGAACATTTCACACCGCGCGAAGTTATCAAGCTGATGGTCAATCTGCTTTTTCGGAGCGATGAAAAAGAATTAACCGTTAGAGACGGCATCATCAAGACTCTCTACGACCCGGCTTGCGGGACGGGCGGGATGCTTTCGGTCGCCGAAGATCATCTGAAGAAAATGAACGAGACGACAAAGCTAGAGGTTTTCGGGCAGGAGATCAATCCAGAATCTTACGCCATTTGCAAATCGGATATGCTCATTAAAGGGCAGAATCCGGCAAACATCAAATTCGGCAACACATTTACGCAGGACGGTCTGGAAGACGAGCGGTTTGATTATATGCTCTCTAACCCGCCCTTCGGCGTGGACTGGAAAAGCGCGGAGAAACGCATTAAGGACGAAGCGGCAAACAGAGGTTGGGCTGGACGCTTCGGCGCGGGATTGCCGCCGATTAGCGACGGCTCTTTTCTGTTTCTGCAACAGATGATTTCCAAGATGAAGCGTGCGGAGGATGGCGGCAGCCGGATGGCGATTGTCTTTAACGGCTCGCCTCTTTTTTCGGGCGGCGCGGAGAGCGGCACGAGCAACATCCGCCGTTGGATTATCGAGCGAGATATGCTTGAAGCGATCATCGCCCTACCCGACCAGCTTTTCTATAATACGGGGATTTCAACTTACATCTGGGTTGTGACAGACCGCAAAGAGGCGGAGCGAAGAGGCAAGATTCAACTCGTCAACGCTTCGGGCGCGGCGTTCCCGGACAAAGACAATCCGTTTTATCGCAAGATGCTTCGCAGTCTCGGCAACAAGCGCAAGGAGATCGGCGACGGTACGCGCGGCTTGCCCGACCAGATCGCCGCGATTACGAAGCTCTATTACGATTTTACAGAAAACGAATTCTGCAAGATTTTCGACAACGAAGATTTCGGTTATCAGCGCATCACGGTCGAACGCCCGTTGCGCGATGAAGCGGGCGAACTCGTCTTGAAAAAAGGCGAAAGACAGCCGGACGCGAATTTGCGCGATTTTGAAAACGTGCCGCTCAAAGAAGACGTTGACGAATACTTTGCGCGTGAAGTTTTGCCGCACGTTCCCGACGCTTGGGTTGACCACAGCAAAACCAAGATCGGCTACGAGATCAACCTCACGAAATACTTTTATCAATACAAACCGCTCAGAAGTCTGGCGGAAATCCGCGCCGACATTCTCGCGCTCGAAGCAGAAACTGACGGAATGATAAGAGCCGTGATCGCCTGATTAAATTCGATGAAGACTTACGACAAATACAAATCTTCAGGCATTGATTGGATTGGCGATATTCCCGAACACTGGGAAGTTAAAAGGCTTAAATTTCTCGCCAAAGTTAATTCATCCATTTCAAATTATGAGGTTAGTAATAGTCTTATTGAAGAAGTTGTTTTTCTTCCAATGGAAAAGGTTTCAGAAAGCGGTAGCATTACTCAAGATTTACGAAAAAGAATCAATGAAGTTAGTTCGGGATTTACTTACTTCGAGAAAGGCGACGTGATACTAGCGAAAATCACACCGTGTTTTGAGAATGGGAAAGGCGCGTTACTGGATAATTTAGAAACTGATTTCGGATTCGGTTCAACCGAATTTCACACAATTAGAGCAGGCGAAAAAGTTTCATCAAAACTTCTTTTCTATATTACAAAATCTCATAGGTTCAGAGTTGTTGGTGAAGCCTTTATGAGTGGCTCAGCCGGACAAAAAAGAGTTTCGGCAGATTTTGTCAAAGATTATCGAATTGCTTTACCACCGCTTCCCGAGCAAACCGCGATTGCCAATTATTTAGACGAAAAGACGGCGCAGATAGATTCGCTTATCAACAATAAAATGCGGCTGATTGAACTGCTCAAGGAAGAACGCACGGCAATCATCAATCAAGTTGTGACACGCGGCATTAATCCACACGCAAAACTCAAACCTTCGGGCATCGCTTGGCTCGGCGACATACCCGAACAATGGAAGTTAGCAAGAATAAAGTTTTTTGTTAATTATGCTAAAGGCTACGCATTCAAAACTGATTTCTTTCAACCCACCGGTATTCCTGTTATTAAGGCAAGTGATATAAAAAGCTTTACAATCCGAGCAGGTAAAGACTTCTTAAATCCCGAAGTTGTTGCACAGTTTCAAAGCGTTAAATTAAGCGCTGGCGATATAGTGATTAGCACAGTTGGTAGCACTCCCGACGTAGTAAATTCGGCAGTTGGTCAAATTGCTAAAATCCCATCGGAATTTGATGGCAGTTATCTAAATCAAAATGCTTTAAGAATTTATAGTGACGACGAAATATACCTTTCAAATAATTACCTGTTTTATTTCCTAATCTCAAATCCTTATAGAAAATATTTAGATTTGCATGCACATGGAACAGCAAATCAAGCGAGTTTGAATGTAGAAGATATGCTTGATTTTGTGATTGCCTTTCCCTCAAGTGAAGAACAAAAGCAAATCGTCGCATTTATCGAAACCGCGACCGAAAAAATTGATGCGACGATTGCTAAAATCGAAAAGGAGATCGGTTTCATGCGCGAATATCGCACGGCGTTAATCTCCGAAGTCGTGACTGGCAAAATCAAAGTGGTGTAAAGGTATGACTCTCTGTTTAGCTTGGATACGAGAAGCAGGAGATAACGAAGAATTGGTTTTCGCCACCGACAGCACCTTAACCGGCGGCGAAAAGTGGAATCACGGCGTAAAACTTTTCGAGTTACCGCGCACGGATTGTCTGATTTGCTTTGCGGGTGAAACTCAACGTGCTTATCCTTTAATCCTCAATCTTATTTCAACCATCAAACATAACGAAGACCTCAAAAACCCGGCGCTCGATATTCAGGAAGTTCTTTATGGTATCGTTGAACTCTTTAACGAGCTGGTAAATTCAATCTTTGATTATCCGGCAAGTATCGCGGAAGGAATCGGCGGCGAAGCTAAGTTTCTGTTTGGCGGTTGGAGTTGGAAGGAAAACCGCTTCCGCATCTGGCATATTTATTATTCTAAAGAAGAAAAAATCTTCCTTTACAAGGAAGAGAGCGACAAGGAAAAATCGAAAATCTGTGCATTTCTCGGCGACCCGGAAACGCCAGAAAATAGCATTACGAAAAGGGCATACGATGACTATCAGTTACTGCTTATAGACCGAGACAAGATTGATAAGAAGCTAGACCTTGAACCATTGAATATCTTAATTAATATGTGCCGCGATAAAAGTGTTCGTGAAGTTGATGGTGCATTACAAATTGGTAAAGTATATCGTTCGGGAACAATCGAATTTTTTGGCGTGATGTGGGAATCAGTTCTCGGAAAGCCGACATTTTTGGGCAAAGACTACGATAAACATAACAAACCGCGCGTTCGATATTTCGACCCCGATACTTGTCAAATCATCGAAGACGCTATTCCAAAAAGTTTGGTCAACATCGAAGACTTCAACGGAACTGCTGATTACGACTTTTTGAAGTCAGTTTATTCGCAGGAAGACAATTTTCTTAAACAAGATATTACGGACAAAGAGCGCGTTCGGCTCATTTCTATATTTCAGGAGCATTCTTATACAGAATTTATAAGCAAGGCTGAAAAGAACTTGAACTTAGAAACTTCCGCGACATTAGAAAGTAATGGTTAATAGCGCGATACATACAGAGAACACATTTGAAACGGCGATTGTCGAACATCTGACGGCAAACGGCTGGCATCTCGGCAACGCCAGCGATTTCAGCCGCGATTTAGCTTTCGATAAACGCGCCGTCCTCGGATTCGTTCAAACCTCGCAGCCCGCAGAATGGGCGAAGATGGTCGCCTATTACAAAGCGGAAGCCGAAAGCAAATTCGTCCAACGTCTCTTCAAAGAACTCGACCTGCGTGGAATGCTCGACGTGGTGCGGCACGGCATTACCGATAGCGGCATCAAATTCAAGCTCGCCTATTTCAAACCCGACAGCTATCTCAATCCTGAAACGCTACGGCTCTACGCCGCGAACAAGCTCTACGTTACGCGCCAAGTTTTCTACTCGAAGCAAAACAAAAACAGCCTCGACCTGCTTCTATCCTTGAACGGTCTGCCACTTGCCACCATTGAGCTGAAAAATCATTTCACCGGACAAAACTTCCTTCACGCCGTCAGCCAATACAAGACCGACCGCGACCCGCGCGAACTGCTGTTTCAATTCAAGAAACGCGCTCTCGTTCATTTCGCGCTCGACCCAGATGAAGTTCATTTGACGACCAAACTTGACGGCGCGAATACGAAATTCCTGCCGTTCAACAAAGGCGTGTTGCGGGACAAGCACACGTGTGCGGGCAATCCGCTGAACCCTCATGGTTACAAAACAGCCTATTTCTGGGAGGAGATTTTACAGGCGGACAGTTTCCTTGAAATCATCGCGCGCTTCGTTCATTTACAAAAAAACAGCTACCGCGTTGACGGAAAGCTCTACACAAAAGAGACGATGATTTTCCCGCGTTATCATCAGCTCGATTCGGTGCGGAAACTCTCCGCCGCCACGCGAGCGCACGGCGCGGGCAAAAGCTACCTCATTCAACATTCCGCCGGAAGCGGCAAAAGCAATTCAATCGCATGGCTCGCTTATCGTTTGAGCAGTCTTTACGATGCCGACAGCCGTAAGATTTTCGATTCGATCATTGTTGTTACCGATAGGAATGTTCTCGACCAACAGTTACAGCAAACGATATATCAGTTCGAGCATAAACAAGGCGTGGTTCAGCGCATTGACGTTGACTCGAAACAGCTTGCCGAAGCGATCACGCAGGGGGCGAGCATCATCATCACGACGCTACAAAAATTCCCGTTCGCCTTAAATCACTTGGCGGACATTCCCGACCGCAAATACGCCGTCATCATTGACGAGGCGCACAGCTCGCAAGGCGGCGATGCCAGCCGCAAAATGAATGAAGCGCTCGCCGGAAAGAATGTCTCGTTGGAAGACGCGGAAAATATCGAAGCATTCATCGAAAATGAAGTAACGGACGGTGACGACTTCATCCGCGAGACAATTCGCAAACAAGGCAGACAACCAAACGTCAGCCTTTACGCTTTCACGGCAACGCCGAAGCCTAAAACGATTGAAGTTTTCGGAACAAGAGACGCCACAGGCGAAGCGCGCCCGTTTCATCTCTACTCAATGCGACAGGCAATCGAAGAAGGCTTTATTCTCGACGTGCTGAAGAATTACGTCTCTTACAAAGAGTATTACCGTTTCTCAAAACAGATCGAGGAAGACCCGGAACTAAACAAACGCAAAGCGGCGAAAGCCATCGGGCGTTTCGCCGCGTTTCATCCGTACATCTTGGCGCAGAAAACCGAAGTGATGATCGAGCACTTTCGCCAAGTGACGATGAAGAAAATCGGCGGCAAAGCGAAGGCGATGGTCGTCACCTCATCGCGCAAACATGCGCTTAGATATTATTTGGAGTTCAAGGATTACATCGCGGCGAAAGGTTATACGGACATCAAACCGCTCGTCGCTTTTTCGGGAACTGTGGTTGATGATTTTTACCCCGAAGGTATCACCGAAGCCGCGCTCAACGGTTTCGGCGAAAAAGAATTACCCGAAAGATTCGACACAGACGAATACCGAATCCTGCTCGTCGCCGAAAAATATCAGACCGGCTTTGACCAGCCGCTTCTGCATACGATGTATGTTGATAAAAAGCTTTCGGGCGTCAAAGCTGTGCAAACAATCTCGCGCCTTAACCGCACGAGTCCGGGCAAAGAAGATACCTTCGTCCTAGACTTTGCGAACGACCGCGAAACAATCGTCGCTTCGTTTCAACCTTACTATGAAGAAACGAAGATGGACGAAACAACCGACCCGAATCACCTCTACGATGTGAAGGGCGAGTTGGACGCTTCGGAGATTTATCATCAATCGGAAGTTAATGACTTCGCACGCAGTTTTTACCGACCAAACAGCATTTCAAACACTAGAGAGCAGGGTAAGCTTTATTCGAGCATCGCTCCAGCGGTTGACCGTTTCACACATCTGAAGGACGAAGACGCGAAGGATGAATTTAAGAAATCGCTTGTTTCTTTTGTCCGGCTCTATTCTTTTCTTTCTCAAATAATGCCCTTTCAAGATACGGAACTCGAAAAACTTTACACGTTCGGGCGTTTCCTTTTACCGAAACTGCCGAAGACGGATAATGCCGACCAACTAAGACTGGATAACGAAGTCGCGCTTGAGTATTACCGCTTGCAAAAACTCGGCGAAGGCGATTTAGTCTTAGAGATTCAAGGCGAGCACTCAATTACTCCAACCACCGAAGCCGGAATTAGCCGTGACAAAGACGAAAAGGCAAAACTTTCAGACATTATCACTACATTGAACAGCAAGTTCGGCACGGATTTCAACGAAGCCGACAAGCTATTTTTTGACCAAATTGAAGAAGAACTTTTTCAAGATGAAGATTTGAAAAGACGTGCGTTGAATAATCCGCCAGAAAACTTTAAGTACGCTTTTGAAGACGTGTTTATTAACAAGCTAATTGAGAGAATGGATTCAAACCAAGAGATTTTTGAGAAAATTATGGAAAACGCTGAATTTAAGAACGATGTTAAGGAGTGGCTGACTAAAAAGATATATGATCGTTTCAACAATCCCAATGAGCGCGATGAGTCTATTTAGTTTTATAGGAAGTATAGTTCAGTAGCTACTATACTAACCATCTCCATAAGAGCTTTGTCTAAGAAGTGCGACTTTTCCAAAAGTTCATGCTTTTGTCCAAGAAGTCAAAGCAACTTTACAGTCAAACTTTCCCGCAAGATCAGGCGAGCCGTCAAGCGATTGTTTCCTTGAGGGAGTAGCATAGAAAAGCCCCGCTCACTTTTGAGCGGGGCTTTTCTATGTATTGCTAATTGTACTCTGGAATTAAGCCGCAGCCATTCTATACATTGCCTTTTGAGTCTGACGAATCTCAGCAATAGGTTTCTCTTTTTCTAAGGCCACTGCAATACGCCTTAACATACGAATCGGCGTAAGATGCGGCTGCCTCTTTTTCTCAAAGCGAAACATCCATCTAACCAACCAAGAGTAATCGAGCACAATGTAGTCCATAGCATTGGCAGTTTTAATAACAACGTGTCTGAAAGCTGGTGTCCAGTGCTTACTCTCTTGGTCTAATGGAGAGGCGGTGTTACCTCCTGATTGAGACAAGAATGTATGGGTAAGCGCACTGCTTAACTCAAGATACTGGTCTGGCCTTCGCATCAACTGTGCATGGCGACTCTCGAAGAGGTGTGCGGCCTGCCCTTGCGCGCCACCGAAGGGTTGACGCGCTCGGTCGTTCGCCTGCTCGGTAGCGAGTTGAGCGTCCTCTGTTACAGAACGCTCTGGCGTCGTCGCCGCGCTGTGGAGGTTGAGTTGCCGCGCCGGAAGAACTCCGAGCCGTTGCACATGGTAGTGGATTCCACCGGCATCAAAGTCTATGGTGAAAGCCAATGGAAAGTACGCCAGCACGGATGGAGCCGCCGCACGTGGCGCAAACTCCACATCGGCGTAAACCAAGCCACACATGAGTTTGTCGCCGTCGTAGTTTCGACCAACTCGTTCAAGACTCGCAACTGTGGCCTGACTTGCTTGAGCAGGTCGAGGGCGAGATCAAACAAGTCTCTGCCGATGGAGCCTATGATAGCCGTAACTGCTATGGCGCACTGCGAGCCGGAGGAGCACTTGCCGCAATTCCCCCGCAAAAGAGAGCAAGGATTTGGCAGCACGGCAACACCAAAGCCGAAAGGCATATCCGCGATGAAAACCTGCGTACCATCAGGCGCAAGGGGCGTCGAGAGTGGAAGCGCGAGAGTGGCTATCATCGCCGCTCTTTGGTCGAGACGGCAGTCTTTCGCGTCAAGATGATCGTTTGGCGAGAGAGTCCGTGCGCGCCGCTTTGAGGGGCAAGCGGCGCAGTTGTCGGTGCGGTGCGCGGCGCTGAACCGGATGATGCACTTGGGGATGCCGGACAGTTATGCGGTCGCGGTTTAAGCTTGGTTTGGCTGGGAAGTGGACTGTGTTCATCCCTATTTATGCAACAACACCTCGCTCATTTATTGTTCTCCCTTTCATTTAACTCGTATTTCACGTGGATCATATATTTCGAGGTCAATGGGTTTAAAGCTATGGTTGTTAGATTTCTCCGCCGAGCACGCCGTAACACCCACAATCAAATCCATCTCCGCCCGTAACAAAATGTAATCCCCCGCGCGCGAGGGCGGCGGATCAATGCGTAGCTCACCGGACGCAAGCACGACGACGTTCATGAAGATATTGAAGGTCGTCGGAATCATATCGGGTGCGATGCCGAAAGCCGCAAGGTTCTTCGTCAGATTCTCGAAGCAGCTCGGATGATAGCCTTGATAAGCGTAAAGCAGTTTGAATGTTTCGGGGCTGCACGGCGTAAGTAGAAAGTCGTGCCGCCCGACGGTGTCTTCGACGATTGAAAACATTGGTCGGCTGCGGTTCGAGTAAAGCAGATGGCCGGTCGTTAAGTAGATCGTATTGGCGTAATCAATTGTTCGCCCGGAAGAGAGCCACTCAAATTTATCTGCCTGCGCAAACGATGTTAAGTCGGAAACTTGCTCGCCCTGCGGATCAATGATTTTCAGAAGTTGCCCGCGCCCGAGTAGAAAGCCGACGCCGGTCTGCGGTTCGAGATGATAGCGGGCGTTCATACGGCTGCGGTGTGCCTCTGATGCGTTGAATCAATCTAATGGCAAGCTAAAGCAAACGGCGGATTTGAGGTTTGAAGCAAGCGTGCTCAAACGTCCGCTAATCCGCAGAGTCCAGCGTGTTGCCCGATCCGGCATGAAATGGGCAGCGCCAATTTTCTTCGACGGCGCGACCGGAATATTGGCGCGCTTCGCTCTGCTCACCGAAATTATTCAGGTTAGGATTTAGCGAGCCTTGCAATTTGTAGTCGCGCGCGCGAATTGTTTCACGCATCCGCTCGAACTTATTTTCCGCGCGCAGTTGCTTGAACTGCATATGGGCGTTGAAGACGAGGGTCGCCCATGCAAAACGCCGCGCGAAACGCGAACTCGCAGGGTGTAATCCGACGACGAAGAACGCCGTTTCCGCAAAGCTGAAAGAAAAGCCGGAGTCTTCCGGGTCGCTGCTTACAGTCGAATCCCATGCGTGATGCTGTCTGTCCAGATCATGTAAACTTTGTAGCTGCGACCACAACAATTTTTCCCATTCGTGCTCGTTCTGCACGACGGGCGCGGCAAAGCTGGCGATGAACGTCGCGTATTCCGTTTCAAAAGCCGGGCGTTCCTGCGCATACTCCCACAGGTCATAAGCTAATCCGGCGGTTGTCGCAGGCGTGTTCATCTCAGCGTAAAAGCCGAAACGATAGGTGTCATTGTTTATTGCTGCCCGACCACCGACGCACGGAAAGTCCGGGTTCAGTATGTGCGCGCGAAAGCTATTGTGGACGAACTCTGCCAGAGCTATGGGACGTCGCTCCGGTTCGAGAAGATGAACGAGTTTGCCGTCGCGCCATCCGGCATAAGAGCTGTGCGTGCGGGAAGACACTACGAAGCTGAACGGATTTGTTTTGACTATCGCCCCAACTGCTCCCGATATACCTGCTTGTTCCATTGAAAGCTCACACGACGCTCGTGATTAGTCAAAGCGCAATCAAAGCGCAAAGCGACAACCTGCCGGTGCGGGACACGGTGTGTTACAAATCATCTCTGTATCAATTAATATAGATTTTATTGGATGTTAGAATACTGTAAAGCAAGGGTTTCCACTGTCCAATAGCGTACACAAATGCCGCCATAGCCCAGCACAATCTGTGCTTGCCATTAGCTGGAATGCGCTGGCTGATAAATTGTTGAGGTTTAATGAGCGGGCTATGGATGGTGCGTCGCTCAATATGATTGAAGTATTTCAAGCTTTAGTAGGGTACGCAGACGTACAGTCATAGCCATCGAATCATGTGAGTATTGAAAGTTTCCCAACGCACAGGCAGAATGTTAAGGTGTTAAAGTCCTGCATGACGCTCAACACGAAAACAGATGAGTCTACAAAAACGGATCGCGTCTCGATGCGCTGCACGTACTTATTGACAATTCGCCGCGTGCGTTTCGACGAGCGTGAGGCAAACGATTTCAGAAACTATTTTCGAGTGCTCGACGCCGCCCGTTGCGAGGTGCTTGTCATTGACGGTTCGCCGCCGGATGTCTTCGCCGCGCATAAAGAAACATGGAGTGACATATGCCGTCACGCCCCTGTCGACCCACAATATAAATACCTCAACGGCAAGGTCAACGGCATACATACGGGTGTCGCACTCGCCACACACGAGCACATTATCCTCGCCGACGATGACATACGCTATACGACCAACAACATCCAACGGATGACAGAATTGCTCGCCGTTGACGAGATGGTGCGCCCGCAAAACTATTTGCGACCGCTGCCCTTTTGGGCACGAACGGAAGCGGCGCGGATGCTCATCAATCGCGCGTGGATTGCGGAGGGAGATTATCCCGGCACGCTCGGCGTGCGACGCAGCGCGATGCAACGCGTCGGGCATTACGACGGCGATGTGCTTTTTGATAACGAAGAGATCGTGCGCCACTTTCGCGCGCATCAGGCGCGCATCTGTTACGCGCGTGACTTCTTTATTTTGAAGCATCCGCCAACTCTTAGGAAATGGATCGAGCAGCGGCCAAGACAGGCATACGAAGATTTTGTGATGCGCGCCAAGACCGCTTTTTTCGCCTTGCTGCCGCTCGCGCTCGCGCTTGTGTGGATCGTCGCCGGATGGCGTTGGTCGCTTGCTTTCGCGGCGACGGTAGCGTGCGGTGCGATGCTCGTCGCGCTTCGCGGTTTGAGCGACGGGGCAGAGCGCGTTTTTCCGGCATGGCTCTGTTTGTATGCGCCGTTGTGGATTGCCGAGCGTGTTGTAAGCACATACTGGGCGTTCTACTGGCGCGCCGCCTACGGTGGTTATCCATTTGGCGATAAATTGGTCGCCAAGGGAACAGGCCGCGCGTGGCGTGTCGGTGGGCGTGCCGTCCCGAATATTCCATCAAAACAGTAACCCACGTGATTCAACACGCTTCCGCACCAGACCTAGGCGATTTGCCCGACGAAGAGTTCCGCCGCCTTTTGCATGAGATTGCGGGTTGGGTCGCCGACTACCGCGCCGGTATAGAGACGCGCCGCGTCGTCCCGGAGCATCATCCGGGTGCAATCATCAACGAGTTACCCGCCGCCCCGCCTGAAGGCGGCCAACCGTTAGACGAAATCCTGCGCGACTTTGACCGCGTCATCATGCCCGGCATCGTTCACTGGGGACATCCGGCATTCCTCGGCTACTTCTCAACCACAACTACCGCACCCGGCATACTCGGCGAGATACTCACCGCCGCCCTCAATGTTTCGGCGATGACGTGGCAGACTTCGCCCGCCGCCACCGAACTCGAAACCGTCGTCCTTGACTGGATGCGGCAAATGCTCGGTCTCCCCACAGAGTTTCAGGGCGTTGTGTATGACACCGCATCCGTCGCTCTGCTTCACGCGCTCGCCGCCGCGCGCGAAGAACTCGGATTCGACGTGCGGCGCGAAGGATTGGCCGGACGCGCAGATGTGCCTGTGCTCACTCTCTATGCTTCGGATCAAGCGCATAGCTCGCTTGAGAAAGCGGCGATTACGCTCGGCATCGGCGAAGCGAACGTGCGTCGTATCACATCGGACAACGAATACAGAATGGACGTTCACGCGCTGGGTCGGGCCATCGAAGACGACTTGCGCGCCGCTCGCCGTCCGCTCGCCGTCATCGCCACCGTCGGCACAACTTCGGCGACGAGCGTTGACCCGGTCGCTGAAATCGCTGATGTCTGCCGTGAACATCAAGTCTGGCTGCACGTTGATGCCGCTTACGGCGGCGCGATGGCGCTCCTAGAAGAAGGCCGCCATGTTATGCACGGGGTTGAACGCGCGGACTCGGTTATCTTCAATCCGCATAAATGGTTGTTTGTGCCGCTCGACTTCAGTGCGCTTTATGTGCGCCGCCCCGAATCGCTGCGAAGCGTGTTCTCGCTTGTGCCCGAATACTTACGCGGCGACGCCGAGCGCGCGGACGAAACGGTGCATAACTATATGGACTACGGCATTCAACTCGGCAGACGCTTCCGCGCGCTGAAAGCATGGTTCGTGATCCGCGCATTCGGGCGCGAAGGACTTGCCGCGCGCATACGCGAAGCCTGCCGCCTCGCGCGCCTCGTCGCCGAGTGGGTCAACGCGGACGAACGCTTTGAGCTGCTCGCGCCGGTCTTGATGGGTGTCGTCTGCTTCCGCGCTTGTGTGCTAGGCGGTGAGGTGGAAGAGGATTTTACAGATGCCGTGCTGGATGAGTTAAATGAACAATTGCTTGCAAACATTAATGACACCGGCGCGGTTTACCTGACGCACACGCGGCTACATGGCCGACTCGCACTGCGCATCGCCGTCGGCAATGTTCTAACGACTGAAAGACATCTTGCTCAAGCTTGGGAAGTAGTCTGTAATCAGTTAGCGATGCTGGCCGTAGAAAACAAAAGGGACAAACGATTGGAAAGGCGCATCTAATTTTGCTAATTGTGAAGGTATTCAATTGTAATAAAATGTGCGGGGTAAGTTCCCGAAGCTAACTGTCATTTGCGGTAACTTTTAATTGTCTCTTTACAATCACACCTTTGGCGACCACAAAACAGGCGTTCCGATAAATACGGATCAGCCAAGAGCAGTCAACACTTCATCTTCTACTTCACCGCTCTTTTCATCTGAAGGCTCAGTTTCGCCAAGTCGTTCCATCAGCCACCGGCGAAAAATGTCTGCTTCTGTTTGCTTGCCCGTCCAACGCGCTCGATCAAACATTGTCAGCGCCATCGTCAAAGCATGATGTTGTCCGGCGCGATCACCGGCCAACTCGAACTGACGGTATAAATGCTCAATCAAATTCACGCTATCTTGCGCCGCTTCCTCATCCTTGAACCCGAGCTTATTTGCGAAGAACCTTGAATAGACATTCATCGGGTGCTGCGTTGAGGTGTAGAGATCAAAGTAGCCGGGCTTCATGCCCGCTTCCTGCAACACCGATCCGACGTAGCTTGGCCGTGAACTTGTAATCATGGCAAGGTCTTCGATCTCTGTCATGCCCGATAGATAAAGCGAGAGTATTTGATCTTTCTTATTGATTTTTCGTACTCGCCGATCTTCATCGGCAGTCTGCTTTCTTTGGTCTGAATTCGAAACCATCACTCGCTCCCTTCACAAGCTGATTTTTTGAAGTTCTAGTTTATCCGGCTTAGCTCGGCTTAAGACAAATCTTTCCTGCTCCGGCACTGTCAGGCGATCCAAACAGCAAAGCTTAAACTGTATTTCAATACTGCCGTAAGAGGAGACGACAGTGGCACTAAACGTATGTTTCTCCCGACCATTCGCCATATCATATAAAGGAGTAAAACCGCGCACGGCAATCCCGGACTGCTTCAACAGGCAGCACTTTGTTAAAGAAGTTGCACCCGACGATATTGGGTCATTTGAAGAGTAATTTCTCTTCGCGGACGGCACAGTAGCGGCATACCCTACCTATCGCATCGGGTTCCAGAAGGCCGAAGGGAATCACACAAGAGGATGGCTCATCGCTCATCTACAAATCCGGCAACGATCAATTTTGGGTAGGACAAGTCGCACGACTACTCAAATTAAAGCGGCGACACTTGTTTTATATTTGAGAAGGTAACATTAGCCCTGCCCGCACTAATTGATAGCGTTCGAGTGGGCAATGCCGCGACCGGGTCAAGCGCCATTTCTTCGTAGAGCCCGACGGCTTTGCTGGAAGCAAATTCTATATACCAGAAAGCGCAGGGCTGCCAGCCAACACTTGTTTTCCTGTCACATATTTCGGAGTCTATGACGACACCCATTTCTCCGGCGCGGACTCCATTTCGAATTCGCACTTGTTGACCTAACTCGATCATTATTTCCTCCCTGGTGGTTATGCCACATGGCTGCTTTGCGCGGTGTATTCGATTGTTTTGCCGGTATCATGTAAATCTTCGATACGCCAGCGCGTGACCACACCCCGGCTCAAGATTCTTCCATTAACTTGCAAACGGTATTCGGGAAGCCCTAAGCGTTGCCATGCTTCTCGTGTGTAGAGCAGGTAGCCGGCGCCATCGCCCGACGCGCATACGATGAACTCTCTTTTATCGGAAAGCCGATAGATACCACGCTCGCGTAGTTCAACTGTTGGCATCAAAGTATCCTCCCTAATCTAAAAGAGAAAAACAGCAGTTTTAAGATCATAGGGCATCACTTATAAGGCTTACAGCAATGAAGTGAGACGATTCGACAGAGTGCTATAACAGCGGCAATCGTCGTTGGAATCCCCCCTTGCTCGTCAGTGCTTCCCCGAAAGGCCATTTCGCACGACGATTGCCGCTGCCCTATCCTGTTTTTTCTCTTAGTGACATGAATTTATCAAATAAGGTAGGCGGCAGTCTGTACACAAGCGTACTGGCTGCTAACCGGGAGGCTGATATGGTGCTATTTTCATGTGAACGTAGTGCTTTAGATAAAACATATCGGCGCGCGCAATAGTCCGCATACCATCGAAGATGGCTTTGCTCGTTGGCTATTGATGAGCCGCAACAATGTTTTGCTTGACGAACTGTCGCTGGCGCATGACTTTCTGAGTATGATATTAGGCATTAGCCGCGCTAGTACGGCAGGCTGATGAATGCATTCGCCATCGGCACTGTGATATCACAATCGTTGTTGGGCTTAAGAAGATGTTTTGAAGATGATGGTTGTCGTGCATGGGAGCTAAATGCTGCTGGTAAAGACCTCGCTTAATGTGAGTAGTATTGACGGGATTGGCTTGCTTGCTACCGAGTTCTTACGCAAAGGCACCATCCTCTGGAGATTCCATCCGCATATTGATATCCGTCTTACAGAAGAGCAATCAGTCAGTTGTAAACCTTCTCGAGATTAAACGCATAAATACACTTACAGGAAAAGCACACCGGTTTATATGTTCTCTGCGGAGCAGCACGCGCGATTCTTTAATCACTTAAACAGCTTACCTGCTTCTTCAATCGCATCATTCAAGTTTTGCTTACTCTTGAACACAAGCTTGAAGAGATCGCCTCGTTCTGATAAACGCTTGTGCATATTCTTAATCGTGAAATCTTGCGGCGTAATCTTTTTGCGTTCAACTTCACTCCAATCGAGCGGCGCGGAAACAGTAGCCCCGGCGCGCGGGCGGACAGAGTACGGCGCAACAACGGATTTGCCTCTGGCGTTTTGCATATGGTCAACGTATATCTGTCCTTTCTTTCGTTTACTCAAAGCGCGTTCGATCGTCGCGGTCGCGGGATTTTCTCCGGCAACAACGGTGGCAATCTGCTCGGCAAACTTGGCTATTGCTTCATAGCTGTAAATAGGCTTGATCGGCACATAGACGTGCATCCCCCGTGAGCCTGAAGTCTTCGGATAACATTCGAGTCCAATCCGCCCTAGTACGTCTCTAACTTTCAAAGCGAGTTCGCAGATTGTGCGATACCCGATGCCTTCACTCGGATCGAGATCAAAAACAATCCAGTCTGGATGGTCAAGATTCTCTGTGCGCGAGTGCCAGGGGTGGCATTCTATCGCGCCAAGATTCGCCATATAAACGAGCGTCGCCAAGTTATCTCCGACGATGTAATCAACGATGTGCCCGCCTTTATCTTCTACTTCCAATGAAACGATATGAACAAAGTCCGGCGCTTGGTTGACATCGTGCTGGTGAAAGAACTTTCCCTTAATGCCGTTCGGATACCGCTTCATGATCAGCGGCCGGTCTTTCAAGTACGGCAGGATATTCTTCCATATTTCGTAGTAGTAGCGTATCAGATCGCCTTTGGTGAAGCCGTCATCCGGCCAGTAAACTTTATCTAAATTAGTGAGCGCGATTGTTTCATTGCCGACTTTGACGTTGATGTTTCCGGATAATTCTTCCGTCTTGAAAGCACGGCTCACGGGAACAACTTTGCCGTCACTTTCTTTCGTCTTCGTGCTGTAAGCCTTAACAGGCTTCAGAGCTTCGCGCTTCTGCGCGTTCATCACATTCGCTCGGGCAGCCTTCGACTTGCTTTCATTCCAGCCCGCCACAGCCACCAGTAGTTTCAGCTTCCAATCGGCCTGCGCAAATTCATCGCGGCTCTTAATCAGCAGCCATTGTCCCTCTCTCATCCGCAGTAAATTAAATGCGCCCTTCAGTTTTTCTCCGTGCAACTGGAAATTTAATTTTCCCGCTTCGAGCTGTTCGAGCGGGTCACTGCCTGCGAGTAGTTCGTAAGTGCCCGCATCCCAGATCATGTGTTCGCCCGCGCCGTAGTTGCCTTCCGGGATATGGCCTTGAAATTCAAGATACTCGACCGGGTGGTCTTCCGTCGGTACAGCAAACCGCTTATCACTCGGGTCAAGTGAAGGCCCCTTTGGAATTGACCACGATTTGAGCACGCCGTCCATCTCCAGGCGAAAATCGAAATGGAGTTTTGAAGCGTGGTGTTCCTGCACGACAAAGCGATGAAGATTACGCCTGGCGATCTTGCCTTTCGGCTCCGGTGTTCGACTAAAATCTCTTTTCGCATGGTAAGTTTCGAGTCCCATTTTCGTCCTCAATCTGTTAGATTCAATCGCGCTATTAATAGCCATCTTACATTATCGGAACTCGTTCTCGTGAGGCTTTATGCGCTTTCAAGACTTTACTAAATACCTTGAGACATTGGAAAAGACATCGAGCCGAACGGAGATGTATCGCTTGCTCGGTCAATTATTCGAGAAAGCAAACGCGGAAGAAACGGCGCAGATCGCATACCTTTGCGAAGGACGTTTGCTGCCCGCCTTTGAAGGCGTTGAAACGGGGATGGGCGAGCGCGCCATCGCGGCGAGCATCACGTCCGCGACGAAACGCACGGGTGAAGAAGTGGCTCTCGCCTCACGGGAACGGGGCGATTTAGGACTGGTTGCGGAAAACCTTTTACCAAAAACGAAGCGCGCGCGCTTGTCCGTTTCAGATGTTTATGAATCGCTGCTTCGAATCGCCCGCACAAGCGGCAAAGGCAGCACTGAAGGCAAGCAATCTCAATTAGCCTCATTACTTCGATTGGCAACGCCGATTGAGGCGCGCTATATCGTCCGCTTTACTCAGGGGCGGCTTCGTCTGGGCATCGCCGCGCCGACGATCATTGAATCGGTGGCGCGAAATCAGGAGAATCCAAAACAGGCGCGACAAATTATCGAGCGCGCTTTTAATCTTTGCTCGGACATTGGGTTAGTGCTGGCGACATTACAAGAGCGCGGCCTCAAGGCCCTCACGTCTTTCAAGGTACGAGTGGGCAATCCTGTACGCCCGATGCTTGCCGAGCGTTTACCCAGCGCAGAGAAGATTATCAACAAGATCGGGCGCTGTGCTGTCGAAGCAAAACTTGACGGCTTTCGCTGTCAGGTACATCTGAAGGGCAATCGGGTCGAGATGTTTTCACGTAACCTCGAACGCACCACAGAGATGTTCCCCGACATCGCCCGCGCGGTGCTGAAAGAGATGAAAGCCAAGAGTGCGATCATCGACGGCGAAGCTCTCGCTATTAACGAACAAACAGGAGAGTTTCATCCGTTTCAGGTGACGGTGCAGCGCAAGCGCAAACACAAAATCACGGAGATGGCAGAAGAGTTTCCGCTGGTGCTCGTCGCCTTTGATCTGCTGTACGCCGACGGGAAAGATTTAACCGGCGCAAGCTACGAGGCGCGTCACGCACGTTTGCAGAAGATACTAAGTCCGGGCGGGCGCATACGCCTTTCACAAGCGGTCATTACAGAAAGCACTGAGGAGTTACAAGCTTTCTTTGACACTGAAGTGGAGTTGGGACACGAAGGCATTGTCGCCAAACGACTTGACTCCGGTTACGAACCGGGCGCGAGAAATTACAACTGGATCAAGCTCAAGCGCGCTTATCGTAGTGAACTGAGCGATACAATTGATGTGGCGCTGGTTGGCTATCTTCGTGGACGCGGCGCGCGGACGCGGCTGGGAATCGGTTCATTGCTCGGCGCAGTTTATGACGCGCGCACGGATACATTCCAGACCATCGGCAAGATCGGGAGCGGTCTGAGCGACGAGAATTGGCTGAAACTTAGAAAGTTGCTCGATAAAATTCAGGTTGATGAAAAGCCTGCGCGCGTTGATTCACACCTTGTGCCTGATGTATGGATCGAGCCGCGTTATGTCGTCACTGTTTTGGCAGATGAGATTACACGCTCGCCTGTGCATACGGCAGGACGCAATGCTGATGGACGTGGGCTTGCTCTGCGCTTCCCACGTATCGTCGGATTCGTGCGAGAAGATAAATCAGCGGAGGATTCAAACACTTCCACTGAAATTGAAGAAATGTTTGCCCAACAACGAGGCTCGAAAAGAAGCAAAACAAAATAAGAGGAAACTTATTTATGCTGCCCCGAATTCTCTATTCGTGGCGGCCATTGCGCAGAGAAGAATTAAAGAAACCTTACTTTCGCAAGCTTGAGCAATTCCACGAAAAGGAGCAACAATCCTACACTGAGGTGGGTCGTCAAAAGTGGACGCTATGAATGATGTTCATGTGTAAAAGTCACAACTTGATCTGACACTCATGGTTTATCCGACCAAGCTGATCGTCGTAGCGAACGGCCGGTGGATGATGTCGCTCTAACATCTTCTAAATGGGAAAGAGTATTTGGTCACTAAAACACACGCGCCAAAGCTCTTTTCAAATGTAGTAGGAAATGTAGAGCTACCTGCATAAATGGAGTATCACGGGCTTGCAGTGCCTTTGCTATAACCCTTATTTTATAAGCCTATGACACTATATGCCCCTCTATTATATATGCCTAAAATGAACTGCAAAACCTTTATTCATCGGTTCGATTCCGATCACCGCCTCCATTATCTTCAGTAACTTACGGGCGCATAATCAGCGCCCATTTCTATTTTGTGTGCGCAATTCGGTGCATATCCTTCCATTTCACTTCCGTTGAAATATCCTTCTACTCTTTATTCACGTTGAATCTAATTTTTATGTTCCAGCTGAGTTTCACGGGTTGCGCTGGGATGTTGCTCTAGACAGCCGAATTGGAGCATTATTAGCCGACAAAGCCGGTACTCAATTTGCGATAAACCTCGCTGAATCTCTATCGCTCCCGGTAGTCAATCGTTTTGTGAGGAGAGCGCCCCGATGACCAAACTCGATATTAAAGAAAGCCACGTCGGAAACATCACCATTCTGGAATTAAATGGTGACGTAACAGTTGACGGAAGTACTGCTATTTTACAAACGGCGATGCAGCGTCTGCTTAAAGAGGGGCACATTCAAGTGCTCTTGAATCTGGCAAGCATTGATTATGTTGATTCGAGAGGGCTGGGCGAACTTGTGGCAAGCCACACGCTTCTGAACAACGCTGGCGGGCAGATTAAACTTCTTCATCTGCCAGCAAAAGTCCGTGAGTTAATGGATATTACAATGCTCTTGCCAATCTTCGATGTTTACGAAGACGAAGAATCCGCTCTCGAAAGTTTCAGGAACGGCGGCGCAAACTCGAAAAGTAAAACGAGCTTACCCCGCTAAAGCCCTTGCCAAAAAACCGTTTCTTGAAATAGATTTCATCCGGCGGCAAAAGATCGGACGCTTACGCTCCATCAAAGAGCAAAGAAGTTGCTGCCAATTCAATTCTACTGAACAACAAGCGTTTTATCCGGCAGGGGTTCCAAGCCCGTATATACACATCTTTATTTTAGATAGGCACAACACACTCTTTTTCGTTTTTGCACAATATTTTGTTTACTAAGGAGCGCCGATTAATGCATCTACGTTTCTGGGGTACACGGGGTTCTATTGCGACGCCGGGGCCGACGACCATTCATTACGGCGGGAATACTTCGTGTGTTGAGCTAACGACCGGCGCGGGAGCAAAACTGATCTTCGACTGTGGCACAGGCTCCAGACCACTCGGCGCAGAGTTGGTGGCGACGGCGACCGGAGCCATTACCGCCAGTCTGCTGCTCGGCCATACGCATTGGGATCACATTCAAGGATTTCCTTTTTTTGCACCGGCCTTTGTGCCGGGCAGTAAGATAGATGTCTATGCTCCCGAAGGCGGGCAGCATTCTTTACAGGATATTCTCGCAGGGCAAATGGAGTTCGCCTACTTTCCTGTTGAACTGAAACAATTGCCCGCCACAATCAACTATCACGATCTGGCCGAAGGTACGCACACCATTGGTGGCGCAAAAATCATCACACAGTATTTGAACCATCCGGCGGTGACGCTGGGTTACAGAATAGAGTGCGATGGCGCAGTCGTCGTCTACATAACCGATCACGAGCCGTTTGCCGCGACGCTCTGGCGCAGCGGCGCGGAACCGGGACAGATTGATTCGATCTTGCACGAAGGCGACCGCCGCCACGCAAAGTTTATGGCCGATGCCGATCTGGTCATCCATGATGCGCAATATACTCCCGAAGAATACGGCGCAAAAAAGAACTGGGGACATAGCCCTTTTGATTATGTGGTAGAGATGGCGGCGGCGGCTGGCGTGCGGCGGCTGGCGTTAACACACCACGATCCCGGCCATAACGATGCCTTCTTAAAAGAGCTTGAAGAAAACGCGCGCGCGATAGCCCGCCGCTGTGGTTCCGATCTCGATGTTTTCTGTGCTTATGAAGGATACACGGCGGTTATCGAGTCGGACATCGAACGCCAGCCGAAATCAGTGCCGACGATTGTTCGTCACGATGTCATTCCTTCTAAACTACGCCTGCTCGTCGTGGACGACGACGACGTATTGCGTTTGATGACGAAAAGCGTGTTGGAGCGGCAGGGCTACATAGTTTCCGAAGGAGCTAACGGAGAAGAGGCGCTTCAACTCATCAGTAAGGAGATACCGGATTTGCTGGTTCTCGATTTTATGATGCCCCAACTCAACGGCATAGAGGTCTTGAAGCGTTTGCACGCAGACCCTAAAACGGCGGGCATACCCGTGCTAATGCTGACCGGAATGGACGATGAGAAGAGCATCCGTCAGGCCTTCGATGCGGGCGCAACAGATTATTTAGCGAAGCCCTTTACAAGCCCGCAACTCACCGCGCGCGTCCGTGCCTGCCTTACTCGTGCCGCTAAGAATGTCTAACAAAACCGGAAGATTAGCCACCGCAGACACAGAGCAGAAGAGTTTTGAGTTTTCGGTTATCAGTGTTCAGCAAAGACAATGGCAATGTGTTCTAAACTGAAAACTGTTTAATCGGCTCTGCGACTCTGTGTCTGCGGTGGCAAGTTTTGTTAGGCGCTCTAAATCATAGTTGCCCGGCAAACGGTTTGAGAGCATGACACGTATACTGTCGAGATTTCGGCTTACTAAATCTGCAAAACCTTTGGTCAGCGGTTCGACTCCGCTCACCGCCGCCAATCTTTTCGATAACCCCGCCACAGTTCATCGTGTGGTAAAAAGCGCCTGTGATGAAGACTGTGACAAATAACCGGACGGCCAGATATATCTACTCAATTCTGGGAGCCATCGCAGCACTCTTAGTTCTCGAAGTATCGCTGCGCCCGTTCGTCTCACCCGAGAACGGAAGGCCGGACTCCCCCAGCGAAATCCGGCAATACCGTGAAGGAATCGCCACCTCTCACTTTGCCGCCGATGGCTCGCGTCTGACCGGCAACCCGGAAATCAGCGGCGCGGAAACTGTTCTCATACTCGGCGATTCTCACATAGAGGCCGTTCATGTCGGCGATCAATCAACGATGGGGAGTGTCCTCGAACGCCTCGCCCGTTCGAGCGGACACCCTTTGAACGTCAAACAGTTCGGCTGGAGCGGAGTCGCCGCGCCGATGTTTATGGCTGAAGCCGCGCATCTGCTGCAACTAAATCCCGCCCGTGTCATCGTCACGCTTAATCGCACAGACCTCGGCGACGAGCCGTTACTGACAGCTCATTTCTGGCGCATGAAGATTCAACCGGATATGTCCGTCAAACTCATAGACGCACATATCCTGCCGCCTACGGCGACGGGCGTACGATTATGGCTTAGAGATCATGGATTGACTCCTTCCAATATAATAGGAACGATGGCGCAAAAATCGAGTCTGGCCGAAGAACTTATCCACAGGTACGCGGAAATAAACGGTGAGGCGACGGGTGAAATGGGCAGTGAGACGCGGGCGGAAACGAAAGCGCCGACGGAAGCCGGGAAAATTGCGCAAGCATCGGTTCGGGGATTGAAAGAAGCTTACGGCGACAAACTCTTGATTGCCTATCTACCCCATGATGTTCTGGCGACAAACGGGTATCAGCTCGATGAAGAAGAATCCTTCCTTCAAGCGGCCTGCCGCGAGGAGGGTGTTCGATACGTCTCTCTTCGTGAAGCGATGATCGCCGAGCGAGACAACTATCACAGGCTGTCTCGCGGTTTCGAGAATACCTCGCTGGGAATCGGCCACCTTAATGAAACAGGCCACAGAATCGCCGCACAGGTTTTCTGGCAGGCGCTCGGGGACGCACGGTAATGGTCTTTACATCGTGGGTCTTCCTTAAATTCTTCGCGGTGGTTCTGGCAGGACTGTGGCTTCTCCCGACACGCACACTCCGGCAACTACTGATACTGGTCGCAAGCATCTATTTCTATGCCTACTGGAAGCCTTCTTATATTTTCGTGCTGGCAACTCCGAGCATCATCGATTACTTTTGTGCGATCCGCATCGCCGAAAGCGACGATGCTGTAATCAGAAAGCGTTGGCTATGGATTAGCATGGCGACGAACTTGGGGCTTTTAGCGTATTTCAAATATACAAATTTCTTCATAGAAAACATTGCCAGCCTGTTCGGAATGGAAGCACAGCACCTTAACATCGTGCTTCCCATCGGCATCTCCTTTTACACGTTCAAGACGATGAGTTACACGATTGACGTGTACCGGCGCGAGATTCCGGTTTGTCGCGGGCTATGGCAATACGTGATGTTCGTCACATATTTCCCGGAACTCGTGGCCGGCCCGATTGTGCGCGCCTCCGTCTTTCTTCCGCAGATGGGCAGGTCGCTTCGCCCGTCTTGGCCGCGCGCGATAATCGGCTTTCAGGTAGTGCTTTTGGGAATCACGAAGAAGATAGTAATCGCCGACCGGCTGGCGATCTTCGTTGACTCTGTATTCGCCAGCCCGCAGGCCTTCTCGCCCGCGACAATGATAAGTGCGGTCGTCGCTTATTCGCTTCAGATTTACTGCGACTTTTCGGGATACTCGGATATCGCCATCGGGGTCTCGAAGATCATCGGTTTCGATCTGCCGGAAAATTTCAATATGCCGTATCTGGCGACATCCGTGACGGAGTTCTGGCACAGGTGGCATTTAACGCTCTCGCGCTGGCTGCGCGATTATCTATACATACCGCTCGGCGGAAACCGCAAAGGGCAATTACGCACTTATATCAACTTGATGCTGACGATGCTGCTGGGAGGATTGTGGCACGGCGCGAGCTGGAACTTTGTGTTATGGGGACTACTTCACGGAATCGGTCTGGCGCTTCATAAATGGTGGCTGGAAGTGCGCGGGGAACGCCGGAAGAACACACGCTCCCGCTTCCGTCTTATCGTGTGCTGGCTCGGCACTTATATTTTCGTCTGCATTACATGGATATTCTTTAGAGCAAATAACTTTACGACTTCCATAATCGTTCTCCGAAAAGTGTTTTATATAGACACAGGCGGCATCGCATGGTTCTACCTGCCGCTGTTCTTACTTCTGCCGGTGGTGGTGCTCGGCCATGTTTTCGGGGCTCTCGCCAACCGCCGTGCTCATGCAGGGGAAAGCAGACTTCGTTTTATTACGCCGCCTTCGTGGGTTCGCTATTTCTATGAAGGCAGGTTCGCCATAAAGCCTAGCAAGGCCGCAGGCATCTATGTGCTGCTGCCGTTGCCGGGCTTCGCAGGCACGTTCATTCTCGTCCTGTGGGTTTTGGGCATTTACCTGTATGCGAATCTAAACACCAGCCCGTTTATCTACTTTCAATTTTAAGGCGACGGTTTCGACTAAGGC
This sequence comes from Pyrinomonadaceae bacterium, assembly GCA_046262295.1. Taxonomy (GTDB): domain Bacteria; phylum Acidobacteriota; class Blastocatellia; order Pyrinomonadales; family Pyrinomonadaceae; genus JBHENC01. Next base: position 55,187 of record JBHENC010000011.1, read on the forward strand.
AGCAGAGCACTGACGGGCGAAGCATTTATTTTATTCCTGCGGCGGCGGCAACGATGATGCGCCAATCGTGCTGAAGCTTTTAATCCGGCATGGAGGTAGAAGAAATGATGGCTGGCAAATCCGGCGGGCGCAAGAAGACCTACCTGTTCTTTAGCGATAGTCATTTACACAAATACACAAAGCTTTCGCCGCGCACCTAGTTGCGTCTGGATCGTTTATCCAGAGCATCCAGCGCCGCTTGCTGTCGGTGCAAATCATCTTTAGCTTTATCAAGAACTTCCCTCGTATGGAAATCATTTGGCTCAAGCTGGATAACTTTCTGGAAAGCCTCTACGGCCTCTTTGTATTTAGCTATCTTGCTATAGGCCAAACCCATCTCGTAATAAATGGCACTATCATCTTTCTTTAGCCGTTCCGCCTGCTCGTAGGCCTTAATCGCTACATCATACTTTCCCAGCTTACTGTTCGCCTTCCCCAATTTGAAAAGGGCTTCTGCATTCTTTGGTTCTCGTTTCACTACCTGCTTGTATGCCTCAGCGGCCTTCTCGTACTGCTCTCTGGCTTCTTTCCGTTGCTTTAAAGCCGCGTAGGCCAAACCAAGCTTGTAGTGCGCTTCAGCATTTTCAGGGTTCAAATTAAGGGCTTGTTGATAAGCTTCGACGGCGTCCTTGTCCCGATTGCTTTTGTAAGCCGTATCGCCTTCACTTAGATATGCATCTATATCCTTTGGGACTTCTGTTTTGTTTTCTTCTCCCGGCGACAGACCGGCTTTAGTGAGTACGGGTGAAGGATACGCAGTCGGTGTTGCGGCTGATGTAGAAGAAGATTGTCTTTGATTGGAACTGCAATTGAGACTGAGCACGGCACAACACATTGCGAGAATAAGAGAGAATTGTTTCATAAATAATTCGGCTCCATTTAAGTTGGATATTTTGACTTAGGTTAGTCAGCTAACGTCACAGTTTCTTAACAGAAGTATATCGGATTCAAGTGTAGATTTTCATTGCAAGAGAGTTTTGTAAAGAAACTTGGAAAGACTTCCGGGCAGTTTCAAAAGCTTACACTCCGGCATATTCAAACCGGCTCGACCGCACTCAATCGAAGTCAAGCATTAAATCTGCAAGAACTTTATTCATCGGTTAGATTCTACGGCCTTGCGTGCGGCCGAGCCGCCAACCATACTAAAACAGGATCGAATAGAATTGCGAAATTTCTCCTGTTATCGTAGTTTTATTCCGGTTGTAAACTGCCGGACGCTGAATGTTCCTTTTAATACGATAAAATTCTTTCATTTAAGGAATCTTAAAGAGGCTGTTACGGGGCTTATTAAAACAGAGGTAGGGCAGTCGCCGGAGTGCAGGTGCTTGATCTAAAATCTTTGCCTGACGCGCTTACTTTCGGATCAATTTGCTCTCTCGCCGGGAATCTCTACCAATATGCTTAAATAAGGTAAACCAGTAACGATGAAGACCACCTTGCCCGCAAACGAACCGGAGCGCCTCGAATCTCTGCACCGTTATTCCATTCTCGACACTCTACCCGAAGAGGTGTTCGACGATATTACGCGGTTGGCTGCACACATTTGCGGAACCCCGATTGCCCTGCTGTGTTTTATCGATGCTGACCGTCAATGGTTCAAATCAAAGATTGGATTAAAAACAGCCGGGTATCCACGCGATTTGTCGTTCTGCTCCCACGCAATCCTTCAGCGAGAGATGTTCATCGTGCAGGACGCTCTAAAAGACCCGCGCTTTGCCACCAATCCGCTGGTCACGGACGAACCTCATTTCAGGTTTTACGCCGGTGTGCCGCTCATCTCCTACGAAGGCCATGCGCTCGGAACTTTATGCGTCCTTGACCGAATACCAAGAGGCTTGATTGCCGAACAACAGGAGGCGTTACGGGCACTGGCGCAGCAAGTGATGACGCAGATTCTGTTGCGGCGCAATACAGTTGATCTGGCGCAACAGAACGATCAACTGACGGAAAGGATCGCACGGCATCAGCGCGCGGAAAGGATCATGAAGGAGAGCGAGGCCAGTTATCGCCGGATGGTCGAGCTATCGCCCGAACCCATTGCAATCCATAGTGAAGGCTGCATTGTTTACATTAATCCCGCCGCCGCAAAATTGCTCGGCGCGGACAATCCCCGGCAGATGATCGGCAAACCGGTTTTTGATTTCGTCCACCCGTCGTACCGCGAAACGGCCACTGAGCGATTGCGTCAAGTGCAGCAGGAAGGAACCTCTGCGGGGCTTGTCGAAGGAAAGTTCCTACGGCTCGACGGCCAGATTCTGGAAGGTGAAATCCTCTCGATTCCCTTCACCTATCAAGATAAGGCCGCCACCTTAAGCATTGTCCGGGACATCACCGAGCGCAAGCGTGTCGAAGAAGGATTGCGCGATAGCGAAGAGAAATTCCGCGAGCTTTTTGAAAACGCCAACGATATCTTTTACACGCATGACATCAACGGGCGCTTTACTTCGCTCAATAAAGCGGGCGAAAAGCTTACCGGCTACACGCGCGAAGAAGCCTTGCAAATGGACATTGCGCAAATCGTTTCACCCGAATATCTGGAAACGGCGCGAAAGATTATTTCCCGTAAGCTGCAGGGCGAACCGTCCACAATCTATGAACTGGAGATCATCGCCAAGGACAAGCGCCGTTTGATGCTCGAAGTCAGCACACGCTTGATCTTTAGCGGCGACAAACCGGTTGCGGTGCAAGGCATTGCACGCGATATCACGGAGCGCAAGCAGTACGAAGAGAAAATCAACTTTCTCGCCTATTTCGATCCTTTAACAAATCTACCGAACCAGATTTGGTTTAAGGAACGGCTTGCTAAAATGGTTGAAGAAGCGAAAGACGGCGAGGAAATTTTAGCGGCGTTGTTTCTGAATCTCGACCGCTTCAAGACGATCAACGATACGCTCGGACACGAAGTTGGCGACCGTCTGTTGCGCAGTCTGGCGGAACGACTCGTCAAGAGTGTCGGCGAAACGGATGTTGTCGCGCGCTTCGGGGGCGACGGATTCGGCTTGATTCTTACCGGGATCAGACTTGAAAACGAGGCAGAGAAAATCGTCCACCGTATTTACGACTCGCTCAAACTGCCGTTTCCTCTCGATGGGCATGATCTCTACGTTACCTCCAGCATCGGCATCAGCCTTTTCCCGCATGACGCGATTGATTCGCAAACTCTTTTGAAAAAAGCCGACGTGGCGCTCAACCGCGCGAAGGAACATGGAGGCGGCAATTATCAGTTCTATATGTCGGGTACAACCACCCGGGCGCTTAAACAATTGACGTTGGAGAACAACCTGCGCCGCGCGTTAGAACGCGAGGAGTTTGTTGTTCATTATCAGGCCCAATCGGAAATGAACGGCGGAAACACTATTGGCATGGAATCGCTTGTTCGCTGGCAACATCCCCAACTCGGTTTAATTTCTCCGGTTGACTTTATTCCTCTGGCCGAGGAAACCGGCTTGATAATGCCGCTCGGCGAATGGGTTTTGCGTACGGCCTGTGCCCAGAATAAGCAGTGGCATGAAAACGGTTTTGAAGCTTTAACCGTCTCCGTGAATCTCTCTGCAAGACAATTTCACCAGCCTGATTTGCTTGCCACCATAACCCGCGTGCTGGAAGAAACGAAGCTCGACCCGCGTTATCTGGAACTGGAGCTAACCGAAAGCTCTATTATGAAAGACTCCGAGCGCGCGATCAGGACTCTCCACGAATTAAAAGAGATGGGCATAAAGCTCTCGATAGACGACTTCGGCACAGGCTATTCTTCGCTCTGCTACCTGAAGAACTTTCCGATTGACAGGCTAAAGATAGACCAATCTTTTGTGCGTGATGCTCCGGCGGATTTGAAGGACGAAGCGATTGTTATGGCAATTATTACGCTGGGGCACAGTCTTCAACTGAAGGTAATTGCCGAAGGCGTAGAAACGCTCGAACAGTTCGCCCTGCTGCAAAGGCTTAATTGTGATGAGATTCAGGGCTTCCTCTTAAGCAAGCCTCTTCCCGTTAATGCTTTCGAGCAAAAGATACTCGAAGGACAGAATTCAGGCGCGTTGCTGTTATCCTTAATTCACCAATCTATCGACACAACTTCATAAGTCAGGCTTTAGTTTTGAATTGCTATTGGACACAGCCGTGTGGCGGGTGTTGTTGATAAAACGGCAATAGCATTGAAATAATAATCTTATGTGCGACAACCCGGCTGAAGCCTTTTGGTCGTGTATGGAAGTTGAGGAAATGACTGTCGGTAAATCCGGCGGCGGGCGCAAAGCGTCGCCAAAGATTTAAGCGGCCTAAAGCCGCTGGACATGATAGACATACAATCTTTTCTGTGGGTACAGGGTTCGGATGAGTATGCGGATTGACCGCCTGATCCCGGCTCGTCTAAATTGAAACGGTCAATTCGTTGCGGATAGAAGGCGAAGACGTTCAGGCTTTTGGCGGAGCGAATCAGAGTATGCGATACTTTGCCAGCCGTCTGCGGCGGTAACTTTTATGAGATGCCATTATTGCGATAGACCTGTGCGCATGATTGATCTGCGCCGCCACAGATTACTGCATAAGTTTTTGCCTTACTGCGGCGCGTGCCATCGCTACGTGCTGACATGGGCGCACATAATCGTCTTCGCAGTCCTGTCGGTTGTCGCTTTAGGAATGCTGGTGAACCTTGCGGGCTTTTACTAATCCGGCAATCGCAAGCGGAGAAGTTTAAGGAGACTTATGCTTATCAAAATCGGCAACGTAATCTTCAATACCGAGCGGCTCATCAAGGCTGAATATTCCGTGAAGGGCGAATACGTTGATGACGACGGAACGCCCGCCCTTTACCTGCGCCTCGCCGGAGGCGGCACACAGGAAAAGACGTACAGCTCTCTGCAATTCGACGGCGAAGAAGCCCGCGCCATCTGGAAATTACTCTGCGAGGAAGCCCGCGAGATCGTGCCCTAGACTTTGTAGCCCGCGTATTTTCTTCGCCGACGTAAACTGCCAGAGCGAACGCAAACGCCCCTCGACCAAGAAACCAAGCGCGCCCAACTCCTGACGCGGCGCTCTCGTTTATGACGTTTAGAATGCGTCACAAAACCCGCGAGAGCGTAAAACCGATAAACGGGCGCATCCATTTGTCTGTCAAGGTCGGCGCACTCAGTTTCGTAAAAGCTGTGTGATGGATTAAAGGTAGCGCAAGAATTCTTCGACGGTCATTCCCGTTTGCGCGATGATCGAGCGGAGTGTGCCGGTTTTAAGGTCGCGGCTGCCGTGATATGGAACAATGACGGTGAGATTGTCTTTAACGAGCGCGTAGTGGCTACCCGTCGTATGATGAACAGCAAAGCCTTTGCACGCTCAAGCGCGCGAATGACACGGCGCGGCTTGAGTTGGGGCAGTTTGCTCATGCGACTTTAACGGTAATCGGCAAGGCAAACGAATTATCTTCCGGGACGGGACGCCCCTGTTTGATAAGAGATTCGACGTAGCATTTGACGGCATCGGTAGCCATCCGGCGCGTTTCATCCAGCGTGTCGCCTTCTGTGACCAAGCCGGGCAGAGCCGGACAGGTGACGAGAAAGCCATCGGGTTCGTTCGGCGTGATTAAGACGGTAAAGACGTATTGGCCGACGACAATCGGATGTTTCGCGGGGCGCGTCTTCGAGCTTTTGCTGGTTGCCATAAACGCAAGTATAAATCATTCTCCGGCCGAAAGAAATTTACCCCCCGCCCGACGCTTCGGCCAACGCAATTCCCTCATCCGTCAATTCGTAAAGCGGATAAACGAGCGCGTCAATTTAACAGTCATGTTTTGCGCGGTCTGCTTTGTCGGAAGAATTGTTGGGGCAGATGTTTGCTTAGGCCGCCGAGAGTTCACGTGTGTGCGTGAGGTCGCGGCGGCTGACGGGCCTGACCTGCTGTGTTTCCAGAGTCACAACTGCCGCCGTATGACCGTCGAGCGTGACAAACTCAACTTCGTAAGCTTGTTTGTCTTGATAGACGTGAACCACCGTGCCGACATCACCGGCTTCGAGTCCTGCGGCGGGGAGTGGCGTTGTTAGAACGATTCGTTCATGCTCTTTAATCATTGTCTTATCCTTCGCGCGGATAGGCCGTCACCAAACGCGGGAGATTCTCCACGCTATCTATAATCCAGACGGTTCGCACCGACGGCGTTTTGCCCGTAGGAGTTTCGATAGCGCCGTCAATAATATACTTCTTGCCGTGAACGGTTTCCATGTTTTGGGAGACGGGAAAGTTTAGAGCCTGTTGACGCAGCGCGGCGGCAAACGTCTCCGGGTCTGCGCGCAAAAATCCAAGAGCCATAAAGAAGAGAGCTTTGCCGCCGTTGTCCGGGTGCGCGACGTTTAGCAAATAATCGGTGATTTTCTTGCGTTCCACCACCGCAAGATGAGCATTTGGAAGCATCATCTTTCAATTCCCTTCAACGAGCGCGATTTCCTTATCCGTCAAACCGTAAAGCTGATACACGAGGGCATCAATTTGACGGTCGAGGTCGGCGCGAAAATTAAATCAAGGTGAGGCTTAAGTCTTGAATTGAGCGAAAGTGTTTGACGTTGAAGGTCAGCAAAGACAGCTTTTCTTCGATGCAAGTGGCGGCGATTAAAGAATCGGCAAGGCGCAAGCCGTGTGCGCGGGCGTGGAGTCTGACAAGTTCGATAGCTTTGTTTGATACGGCGGGTGTGAGCGGCACGAGCGTGAAGCGCGCCAGATAAGCTTCCGTGTCGCTCGATTGTTGTGCGTTCTGCGCTCCTTGCAGTAGTTCTAGATAAACGATGGTATTGACGGCGGCATCTGTGGCGAGCGCATCAACTTTTACCTTGAGCGCACCATCGCCCCTGAAGATACGGATGAAAACATCCGTGTCAATCATCAGCGTTGCCACTGTTCGTTTCTCCAACGGCGCGCGATTTGTTCGCTCGTCTCCGCATCGTCAAAGCGATTGTGCCACATACCAAGCACGCGGTCAGCATCAACGTCATTCGCGTTCTCTTCATCCGTCGGTGATTGTCCGTCCGGCACGGCGACGCCGCGCGTTTCGCGGTTGAGGGCGGCAGTTAATTCAGCCAGCAACATCTGTTGTTCCGCCGACGGCAACGCGCGGATTGCGTTCAGTAAATCCTCTCTCTCACTCATAAACTTCGATGCTCCTTTGTCCGTGAGTGTACCATGCCCTCACCTGCCCTCGACAAGTTTAATCTCCTCATCCGTCAAACCGTAAAGCTGATAAACGAGGGCAACAATCTGTCGGCATTATTTTAAGAGGATTTCAGTTGGCATCGTCGTAGCGTCGTTCGAGATCGGCGACGGAGACGGTGGGGGCGGAGTGTTCCGTATCCTTGGCGGCGCGCAAATCAGTCAAGTCTTCGATGTCGGCAAGCCATTCTTGCAGTGCGACAAATTCTTCGTAGGGCAAGACGGCAAACTCTTTTTTGCCGTTTTTGGTTAAGATTTCGGGATGCAGATCGGGTTTGTTCATATCACCTCTCACGAATAAGCGCGGCTGCGATGTGTGATGCGGTAAATAATAACGCGGTCGGCTTCGGTTTCAAACAGCACGCGGTAATCACCGACACGCAGGCGATATTCGGGCGTGAAGTTGGTCAGGCGTTTGACGTCGCCGGTTAAGTCCTGCTCGAGTCCGCGAATCTTCGCTAACACACGCCGCGCCGCCACACGGTCGAGCGCGTCAAGGTCTTTAACGGCGCGCGGCTTGAATTCGATGCGATAGGTCATTCTTATGTTGACTTAACTATTTCGACAAGTTTGATCTCCTCATCCGTCTATTCGTAAAGCTGATAAACGAGCGCATCAATTTGACGGTCGAGGTTGGCGCACTTGGCTTCGAGATGATTGCGTTCTGCTTTGTTGATGAAGATCGTTTACGCCGCTGAGAGCTCGCGTGTGTGTGCGATGTCACGGGAGCTGACGGAGCGGACTTGGGTGTGCAGCAGGGTTACGACGGCGAGGGTTTCTCCGGCGAGCGTCATAAACTCGACCTCGTAGCCTGCGCCGCCTTGATGGATATGCACGACCGTGCCGATGTCGCCCGCCTTCAGGTTTTCTTCAGCTATGTCTTCGGTTAAGACAACGCTATCGTGTTCTTTAATCATGGTGTGCCTCTAAAGGGTAAGCCGTGATGAGTCGCGGCGCAATCTCTCCGTGATCTAACTGCCAGACGGTGCGGACGCGAGGGGCGCGTCCGTCCGGCGTTTCTAACTCTCCGTCCACTTCATAACGCGGGCCGAAAAGCGTCTCCCTGATTCGGCTCACATCATAGCATCGGGCGGGCGCGCGGAGAGCCTGCGCCATTATCTCCCAATCTACTGCCGCAAAGCCAAACGCGCTAAAGAAGCGGGCTTTGCTTGCGCCGTACCGATGCTGCGTGTTGAGCAGGTACGCGATGATCTTCTCGCGCTCGACCACAGCAAGATGCGCGTTTGGCAGCGTCATCCGTCAGTTCCTTCAACAATCCCTATTTCTTCCGGCGTCAAATCGTAAAGCTGATACACGAGGGCGTCAATTTGCCGGTCGAGGTTGGCGCACTTGGCTTCGAGATGGTTGCGGTCACTATCGGTACGCGCCTGTTGTAAAGCGCGCTTGGCGGCGAGCATCGCGTCAACGAGCGTCACCATGCGGTCATGCCGCGCGCGGTCTGCTTTGTCGGAAAAGTTGATGGTGCGAATTGGTAGTTGGGCTATATGTGTGCGTTTAATCTCTGCGAGAGCTTCGCCGACTTCAGGATTGTTAGTATGGTGAATCCAGTTCAATAGCTTTGAATTAACAACTCCTAAAAAGTATTTCAATTCAATTCTATTTGGGACGGAACGAGAACGTGCATATTGTTTAGACAAAGTAATTGTTGATTATCTAAAGCGGCTATTAAACTATCTCCAGTTTGGCGCGCTAAGATTTTTTCAGGTGCGTCAAAATTTGCTGCGGGTCGCGGTTCGGCTAACCAGACGCCATATTTCAAAAAACGGATTTGCACCGGAGAAATTTGATAACGATTGATGTCCGATCCCCTCAAATACTGTCGGTGAAAGTCTGTCTCCTTTTGTTCGCTATCAAATGGGCGTGTGCTAACCACAGTTGCTGTTTGTGGTGGCATTCCCTTTCCAGTTTGGTAGGGCTTTATCCCAACATTAATATCAAAATATGAGTCAAGCCTTCGAGCATTGGCCGAGACGTGAGCTATTAAAGCCTTCTCGTGTTGGTTGAGGAAAATGTTAATCACTCCTCCTGCAAGTTGAATCCAATCTCGCTGTTCATGGACAACTTTCTTTGCTTGAAATTTTTGAGTATTTTCAGCGGCACTATCAAGACCATCCACAATGGAAACAACTGCCTGAAAGCTATCAACTTTCTTCTTTTCAAGAATAACTATCTCAGTATCAACAGTGACTCTTTGGAAGACCGGAAACTTGAAGTGAACTATTTCTCGCACACAAGTTTGCTCAACCACGAATTGCCGTATTTTGGTTTGCCGCACGTTAGTCAACCAAGGGTTCGGGATAATCATTCCAAAGAAACCATTTAGTTTGATAAGGTCTTTAACAGTCTTCTCCAAAAATAAAAGATAGCTGTCTAATTGATAGCTTTGATACTGATAAGCTCGATTGAGATAATTCTTTGTCTTAATATTGAACTCTGCGCCATAAGGTGGGTTGCCGACAATCGCATCGAAGCCGCCGCGCTTCATCACTTCGGGGAAGGCTTGCGTGAAGTCCATCGGATAAAGCTTGCGTTCCTCGCCTACCTCGAACAGTTGACCGTCGAGAATATCCCAACCGATCAGCGAATTGCCGTGCTTGATGTTTTTGTCGAGCGACGGCAGCATCGTTTCCCGGAACTCCTGTTGATGCCCTTTCGCGCTCGCCGTCGTTTCATCTTCCAGAAGTTTCAGAAACAGCGATAGCTGCGCGACTTCGACGGCCTGCGCGTCCAAGTCAACGCCGTAAATGTTGTCCAGCAGAATCTCTTTTCGCTTCGTCAACGAAAGGCGCAAACTCCCGTCCGCGTTTTCGATGCACGCGGCGCGTTTCGTTTTCTTGCCGACGGCCAAGGCTTCTTTGCGGTGCGCCGCTTCGTTGTAGTAAGCCGTGTGATAGCGCAGCAGTTCGTCAAACACGCCGAGCAGGAACGAACCCGAACCGCACGCAATATCCGCAAAGCGCATCAACGCGATTTCATCCGGCGATTTTCCCGCAATCATCTTGCCGATACTGTTTTCGACGATGTAGCGAACGATGTAAGCAGGCGTGTAATAAACGCCGCCCGCTTTCCTCACCTCCGGCTTTTCTTCAACTTTAGCGCGCTTGTCGGTGGTGGTGATGACCTTGCCCAGGAAACGCTCGTAGATGCTGCCCAAGATATGCACGGGCAAAGAGTTGAAATCATAAGGCGAATTGGTGTGTGAGAGACGTTCACGCACGCCCGCGAAAACTTTTTCATCAACGACGAACGCCGCGTCGTCAATTATCCCGTGCGGCTTAAAGATAATGCCGTTGTAAATCGCATTCAGCCGCTTCGACTGGCTCACGAAATCCGCCCACACGCTCCCGTGCTCGCCAAGCTTATCAACAATCACGTCCGGCTCAATCAACTTATCTTCAAGGAAGCGCATAAACACCAGCCGGTCAATCGTGCGCTGCGTCGCTTCCGTCAAATCTTCGCCGTTCAACTGCGGATTGCGATTCTTAAACGAACGCGCGAGTTCTTCGCGCAACTCATCCAACTCGCTCAAAAAATCTTCGTCAACGCTCTTATAAGACCCGCCGAACAGCCCGCGCTGCGTTGCCTTCCCTGTCGGCTTCGGCATATTCGCGGCGAATTTTTCCAGCGCACCGTCCAACACCGCTTCGCGTGAAAACAGATAATAGATTTCCTTAAACTTCTCCGCGTCCGTGTAGTCCGTGTAATGAAACTTTTTAACTGCGCGATTAAGTGCGCTCTGCACGTCCGGCTTATAGCGGCAATCGAGCACGCGGAATTGCTCGAAGTCTGTGAGAATCGAAACGGACGTTTGCGCGTTCCAACCGTAGCGGATGGTTTGAAAATAATCGTCGGCGTTGTCTATATCGCGCGAAGGCTTTTTCGCTTCGACGAAGAACCGCACGTCGCGGAAATTGGCGGCGAGAAAAGCATAATCGGCCTTCTTGATTCTGCCCTTAACATCAACATTCCTTTCCGCCTTTACATCTTGCTCATACGGATTGGTCTGGTGTTCGTGATACACGTCCCAACCGAGCGCAATCCAAAACTTATCAATAAAATCTTTCCGCACGCTGTCCTCTTTATAGTCGGCGGCGAGATAAACCTTTTCATGCTTTTGAAAGTCGGCGGCAAGTTTCCCGATGCGCTCGAAAGCCGTGTCGAAGTTTGCTGTCATCATGTGAGATATAATTTTAACCTTGCTTAATTAAATTGCTCCGAGCCTCAAAATTCAAACGCGAGGCCATGTTACTTTCCAACCATCATAGAAGATGTGGGAACGCCTGCATAGGAGGGCGTTTACCCGGAACGCGAACGCCCCGCACAAAAATTCTCTCTTTATACTTCGACCTCTACCGTCAACGTACCGCCCTACTCTCATGACTCGCCGAAAAGGAGACGTGCCGAGCCGAACGAAAAGGTAATCGTAAAAACACTGTTTTGTTGTTATAATTAAGCTATGAGTTCTGGACAGGAAGATAAAATTTTAGGTTTGCCGCGCCGTCCTCGAACCGGAGACACTTCCGGCGGCGCAATTCTTGGAGCAATCGTCGGCACACTCCTCACGGGAGGTTTGGGCGGCGCACTCCTTGGCGGCTTTGCCGGAAACGCTCTCGCCGATCAACGCCAACCTTTGGAAACAGCCGTCCGCCAATACTTCGCCCAAAAAGGATTGGAAGTGATCTTCTTTCACCGCGCGCCGCGCGCCGTCAAAGTCACCTTCCGCTACGGCAGTAACGCCTATTGGACGATTGAAAGCGTGATGCCCGACGAATTGAAACTTCCGCACGAAGACATTGAGGATTGGCTTTATGGCAATCTAATCAAGAAAGAATTGCCGAAAGCAGCCCGCCGGATAAAAGCTTTTACAGCCCAATGAACCTCCGCGAAGCAATCGAGCAGTTAGGGCAAGTCGTCGAAGATATTAAACAGGCAGTCGTTGTTGACGATAAAACGCCTCTCAAAAACGCTTTAGCTTTACGTGATGAATCCGTCTTGATTGATCGCGGCGAAAGCGAATTTGACGTGATTGTTTTTGGCGATCTTAATCGTTTCAAAACACTGAACGACGCACATGGACACGATGCCGGAGATGTCGCCATCAGAGTAGTCGGCGAAAGAATAAGCCAGACTGTTATCGAAAGATGGAACGCAAAAGCTTTCCGGCAAAGTGGCGATGAATTTGTCCTTTTGCTAAGACGCGATTTGATTAAAAGATTCCTGCAAGAAACTTCATCCTTCGCGGAAATCCTTTTTACTCACGGTGAAGAATCGCTGAAAACAGCAATGAGTTTCGGCTATGCGGTCAGCGATGGGAAAACCAATTTCAACGATTTACTGAAACGCGCTGAAGTTGCCTGCCAGAGCGCAAAGAATCAAGGCGACGGCAATTGTGTTAAATGGTCAAAAGCTATTCAGCGAAACGCGCTCGTTTCTTTCCGTGAACGCTGCCAAAACTGCGGTGCAACGATAAATTGCGATGTTCCTCAACAGAACGCTCCAACAAAGCTAAAACGCTGCCCATGCTGTGATGAACCGCTCACCCAACTCGCCGAAGAAGAGCCACGCAAAGCCAAACGCCGCCGCAACAAATAGAAAGCACCGTCAATCAAAACGTGCCCTCAACGCCGTAAGCAAACAGGCGATTGCCGTTGGCGGTGTAGAGCAGGTTGATGGTTTCGTCCACGATAAAGAAGGCGTCGGGGTCGCCGATACGTATGGCGCGTTCGGTGCGGCCTGTGTTGAGGTTGACGCCCGCGAGTCCGCGCCCGCCGGTTTGTAAATCCGTGTAGAAGTACATGAACGTGCCGCGCAGGGCGGCGAGGCGACGGCGGCGCAAGAGATAGGCGGAGAGGCGATCAAGTTGTTGCGCGGGATCAAGGCGATCAAGCAGGCGGTCTTCGATGTCTGTTGATGAAGGCACGGCATTGACGGCGGCGTTGCGCGAAGCTTCCGCAGCGCGGCGCGTGGCTTCCGTGACGACGCGGGAACGAACGGCGGCGGCTGTGGGAATCGAATCCGGCACGGATAATGTTTGGGCGGTTTGCCGAAGGCGTGCGAGCGTGCCGTAGGCGTTGAAGCGCGGGGTTATTTGTTCGCGGGCTGCGCCGGTGGCTAAGGATTGCAAATTCGGAAGCGAGGCGCGGGCGGCGGAAAGGCCAGACCAGCGCAATGTTCCGGCGGCGGCCTGCGCGAGTTGTGCGCCGCGAAAGGCGGTTGAGGCGACGCCGCCGTAACGAAAGTAGAGAGAGGCGGCGCGGGCGGCGACGGCCAGCGTGATACGAAGGAGGCCGCGCGCGGGCGGCGTGTGGCGCGCACGCCAGAGGCTGCGGTTGTTCTCTTCCTTAAAGGCGGCGAGTTCGTTGCGCCCGCCGACAATCGCTTCGGTGCGCTCGTTGATTAAGACAAAGGCCGCGCTCTCTATGTTGTGCGAAATCTTGGCGCGGCGTTTTCCAGTCTGCGCGTCTAGGAAGATCAGATCGTCGCGGTCTGCGAGGGCGACGGTTGAAGCATCGGGCAACGCGAGATTGGTGATTCCCTTGTCCGCACCCTTGTAACGCCAGAGCGTTTTGCCTGTGTGCGCGTCTATCGCGCTGACGCCGTAAGGCCCGCGCTCGATTGTTTCGCCGTCGCGCAGGCGCGTAAACTGCCCGCCGGTTCTGGCGTACAGAATATTGCCCGCGAGAATCAATTCCGGCGTCACTCCCAAATCCTTCGCTTCCCAGAGGGCTTCGCCGGTCTCGCGCGAGAAGGCGCGCACTTTCCCGCGTCCGGAAGCATAGATGAATCCTTCGTCGAAAACCGGGTCGGCTTCGGTCAGCGCGAGGTCTTCTTCGTTGACGCGAAAGCGTTCGCGCACGCGGTCTTTGCCGGTCGGCGCGTCGTAGGAAGTAAAGCCTTCGTAGAAGAGATAAAGCCGCCCGTCGAGGAAAAGCGGCGGGTGATAATTGTCTAGCGTGTAAGGAATCTCTTCGTTTGTTTTATCCCCTTCTTTATTGACGAAGCGGGAAGGCATCATTTCAATTTCGGTCTGGAGTTCGCGCTTCCAGCGTTCTTCGCCGGTCGCCAGATCGAAGACGTGCGCGACGGGCTTGCGTTTGAAGCCTTCGCGCGGGCTCCCCTTCGCGTCGCGCACGAGGACGGCGGCGAGCAAGTTTGATTGCAAATCCAGAGCCAACTGCATAATGCTGCCGCGCACCTTCTCCGTTCGCCAGATGGCTTCGCCCGTCAACGCATCAACGGCTTCGAGGCGCGTGCGGTCTTTCTTTTCAAAGGAAAGCAATACAAGGTCTGTGCCGGGAATGGCGGCGACATCCGTTTCATCGAGGCGCGCGTTCTTGCGCCGCCATAAGATTTCGCCGCTCGCGTTGTCAATCGCGTAGAGAGATTTTTCCGTGCCCGCGACGATCACGCCGAGTTCCATCGTTTGATAAAAACGCACGGGACTATCCAGCTTCGCCGCCCACGCCTCACGCCCGGCGGCGTGCGCGCTGCCTGTGAAAATGAGAGCCAGCAAACAGAGCGGCAAGATATTTCGTAATGCGCTGATTTTAGCGGTTTCTAAAAGAGTCAAAACAACTCCGTATTATCAGTAGCCCTCGATTGAGATTCTAAAAGGATTCGGCGGGAAAATGAACGCCGCAAATTATTCTCGCCTAAATCGCCGCGCTTTGGTAGGATGCGCCGCGAAGCATTACCCGAACGCCTCGTTTGCCCGTCGTTCGTTTGGCTAAGATAGGCTACTCTCCGCCGTGCGCTATTGCAGTCTCGTACGTCATGCCCGCGCCGGAAACAATTGAAGCAGGCGGAAACGCGCATCGCAACAGATTCGATAGTTAGCTTTCGCGCGTTCCGGCCTTCTTTCATCTCTCACGAAAACTAAGGAGAATCCGACCATGAAAAGAATCTTGCCCGCGTTGCTTGCCGCGCTCGCAGCCTTTGCCTGCGCCTGCCAACCCACGCCCCCAGTCACTAACACGAACACCAATACTATCGCTAACGCCAACACCAATACTGCCGCTAATACTGCCGCTAATACCAACGCTAATACTATCGCTAACGCCAACAACGGGAACGGTAATGTTAACGCTAACGCTTCCAAGCTACTTCCGCCACTCAGCGGGTTAGTGCCTGCATACATACAAATCACTAACTTGACGCCCACCACGCACGATAAATGCTGCATTAAAGTTGATCCAGATACTGTTAAGCTGGATGGTATAATGGATAGGGTGCTATGGATCGTCCATAATGAATGCGATGCGGCGGTGGGCGCACAGCTCATCATTGATGACTTCACAAACAAATCGGATCCAAACGATCATAGTCCGTTTGGCAATAGTCCTAGCAATAACAAATTCACCTTTAAGCTGAAACCCGGAGGGGGAAACGACTATAAAATCAGCGAACCCGGCAAGGGCAAGCCCGGCGCTAGTAATACGTACACATACACACTCAAAATCATCGGCACGGACGGTAAAGACCGGGGTGTGCTAGACCCTGAAGTTGAAGTTGGCTTTGTGGGACTGAAGAAATAACGGCAAACATTGCTTTGCCTGAAAGCAATTAAACGAAGTGTGGGCGGCACGAATGTCATTCAAATTCGTCAGTTCGCCGTAGCGAACAAATCTTTGTATTCCGTCCGGTCGCGGAGAGCTTCCAGATCAGGATCGCGCTCCGCTTCCGCGCGGCTGTGGCCCTGAGCCAGAGCTTGAGCCAAGCATTCTACTGCTTCGTCTATGTGCCCTGTGAGCGCGTATATCACAGCCTTCCCGTACATAAGCTTGGGACTATGCGGCTCAATCGTAATTGCGCGCTCAATCGTGGCTAACGCTTCTTGTCCGTTATTCAGCTTGGCATGGCAAATCGCCAATCGCCCGAGCAATTGCGCGTTATCCGGCCTAACATTCAAAGCTTCGTCTAACAGCTTGATTGCAAATTTGAACTGCTCCGCCGCATCTTGCTTCCTGCCTGTATGCAAATATGCGTCTCCCAGATTACGGTAACGGATGTCATGTTTGGGTTCTAGCTCGATAGCATTCTCGTATGCTTCTATCGCTTCGTCGTACCGCCCCAGATAAAAATAGTCATTGCCCAGATTGGAATACGCCATCGCCGCCGGATGAATCTCAATCGCGCGCCGGTGCATGGCGACGGCATCTTCGTAAAGTCCCAGCAGGCAGTACATCGCGCCGAGATTATCGTAGCCGTGATACTTATCCGGTTGAATCGTAATGACGCGGCGAAATTGTTCCGCCGCATCCTGATAGCGGCCAAGCGTATAGTAATAAATGCCCAGACGATTGTAGTTGTCCCAGTAGCCGGGACGAATCTCGATAGCTTTGTGGAAACAATCGAGCGCATCGTCCATCGCGCCTTTCTGCATATAGCAGCGCGCGAGCCAGCGGTGCGCGTCGTCGTTTAAGGGTTGCAGTTCGATGGCGCGTGTGAACTCTTCGATGGCGCGGTCTATCCTTTCCGTGCCGTAGTAAGCCATCCCCATCGAAACGTGTACCTGCGCTAGATTGGGATCGAGCACAAGGGCGCGATCATTCGCCGCAAGCGCACGCGAAACCCAACTCTTGTCGTGCGTTGCCTCATACTTTAACCAGTAAGCTTCGCCAAGCCCGGCCTGCGCGAGCGCGAAGTGCGGATCAATCTTGAGCGCCTGTTCAAACATATCAATGGCGAAGTCTATGTTCCGGTTGATCTCGCGCCGTTCGAGAAAAGCGCGTCCCTTCGAGTAACGCTCGAAGGCTGTGATGTTCAACGTCGCGGGACGCGCTATGTCGCCGCGCACTTCGCTGGAAATGTTCACCTTGAGTGCGGCGGCGACGCCTCTGCACACGCCGTCTTGAATGTCGAAAAGATTCTCTTCGTCGCCGCGATATTGTTCGCCCCAGATCACGCGCCCGCTCTCCACGTCAATGAGCCGCGCCATAATGCCTATCTTCTGTCCGGCACGCATCACCTCGCCTTCCAGCAAAATTGTCGCGCCCAGATTCCCGGCGAGCGTCCGCGCATCGTCGCCGCCCCTGTTGTCAACGCGCCCCGCGCCAGCCGCTTTCGATAAGACAGACAGATTATTAATCTTCGCCAGATCGGTTGTGATCGCGTAGGCGAGGCCGACGCCAATGAAGGTTTCGCTTTCCTGCGAGTTGATAGCTTCGAGCGGCATCACGAGAATTTTCGGGGGCGTGTGCGTCTCCGCCAGAGTCGTAATGTAGGAAGCAGGCGGCGGTGAGGGTTTTCGCTGCGGCGCTCGCGCAGGCTTGGAGATGAAGGGCATCGTCGGCGCGAGTTCTTCCGGTTTGTGCAGACTTGCCGCCAACTCATTTTTGATCGCCTGCAATTCCCGCTTTACTTCGGCAAACGATGCGATGCGCCGTGCATGATCCTTTTCCAGCAAGCGGCCTAATAAAGCGGCGACGCTCCAAGGCAAATCCGGCGGCAGCGCGTCTACGTTAGCCGCGTCGCCGTCGCTGATTGCGGCGGCGATTTCATACGAGTTTGCGCCGTGAAACGGATGCCAGCCGATTATCAGTTCGTAGAGCACTATGCCGAAGCAAAAAATGTCTGTGCGCTCGTCAATCGCTTCATGGCGCAGTTGCTCCGGCGACATATAGGCGAGCGTGCCGACGAGTGCGCCCGAATCGGTCAGGCTTTCGTTTGGCATCCGCTCATCAAACTCGCGCACGCTGTTTTGCAGTAAACGCGCCACACCGAAATCAAGCAGTTTTACCTGATGCGAATCTGTCAGGAGAATATTTTCCGGTTTGATGTCGCGGTGAATGATGCCCTGCGCGTGCGCGGCGGCGAGCGCGTCCGAAGTTTGCATCGCGGCTTCGATTATCTGTTCGTAAGGCAGCTCGCGCGTGCGTATGAAATCGCGCAGACTGCGTCCACGAACGTATTCCATGACGATGTAGGCGTGCTCGTCTGTTTCGCCTATTTCGTAGATCGTCACAATGTTCGGATGATTAACGCAGCAGGCGGAGCGTGCTTCGCGCAGAAACCGTTTGCGCGCGTCGGCGGGGCGGTGCTCGAGCCTTTGCTGCGTGATGAACTTGATCGCTACCGTTCGCAGTAACTTTTGATCCTGCGCTTCGTAGACTTCGCCCATCCCGCCGCTGCCAATCTGCGCGCGGATCAGGTAATGAGCGAAACAAATTCCGGGAGCAATCACCATGCTCACTCCAAGCCTTCTATCACACAGAATTACCGAGCGGCAGGAGTATACTCCGATGAAAGTTCAACGAACATTGTTGACGCAGTTTTGCCGCGCACTTTGCACTTTTTCGTTGATATTCTGTCGCTTTCTACGCCGAGCCTTAGCTGCCAGCAAGTGAAAATATGCTTTCTCGCCGCTCATGATGTAAAATATCACCTGTCTCCACAATGCTTTTCCCTGACACATTCTATCTTAGGAGTATTCACGAATGAAGATGTTATTACTCATCGCGCTCGCGTTGTGCCTGCCCGTCGTTGGCTTCGCGCAACAAAAGTCCGAGCGCAAACTTTTTCCGTACAAATATACGATTGACGATTTGCCGAACGGCCTGCGTCTTATCACTGTTCCGACCGATTACCCGAACCTCGTCGCGTCCTACATCGTCGTCTCGACGGGTTCGCGCAACGAAATCGAAGCGGGCAAGAGCGGCTACGCGCATCTCTTCGAGCACCTGATGTTTCGCGGAAGCGAAAACTTTTCGCCCGCACAGCGCGACACGATCTTAAAGCGCGCCGGTGCGTCTTCCAACGCTTACACAACGGACGACCGCACGGTTTATCATGAAGTCTTCTCGAAAGAAGATTTGGATAAAGTCGTGCAGCTTGAGGCGGATCGCTTCCAGCATCTCAAGTACGAACCGGCGGCGTACAAAACCGAGACGCGCGCGGTGCTCGGCGAGTACAACAAAAACAGCGCCAACCCGCAAAGAAAGATTTTTGAAGTCCTGCGCGAAACCGCCTATAAGCAGCACACTTATTCGCACACGACGATGGGCTATATCAAAGATATCGAAGATATGCCCAATCAATACGATTACAGTCTGGAATTCTACAAGCGTTACTATCGCCCGGAATACACGACCATCGTGCTCGTCGGCGACGTGACACGCGAACGCGCGCTCTCGCTTGTGCAAAAGAATTTTAGCGACTGGAAGCGCGGCAACTATGCGCCGCAGATACCGCTCGAGCCTGCGCAAACAGAACCACGCACCGCACACATTGATTGGACATCGCCGACCTTGCCTTACGTCGTCGTCGGATTTCGCGCTCCCGCCTATTCCGATGTCAACAAGGAAAAGGCCGCGCTCGATCTGCTCGCGCCCATCGCTTTCGGCGAAAACTCCGAACTCTATCAACGCCTCGTATTGAAAGAGCAGAAGGTGGATGCGCTCGATCTGTCGCTCGAAAATCGCGCCGACCCGGAGCTGTTCGTCGTCGTCGCGCGCGTTAAGAATCCGAAGGATATGGACGACGTGCGCAACCAGATTCTGGCGACATTCAAACGCTACGCGACGGAACTCGTGCCGCAGCCGAAACTCGATTCGACGCGCTCGCGCCTGCGCTACGGTTTCGCGTTGGCGCTCGATAGCTCGGAAGCGATAGCGGGCGCGCTCGCGGAATTCATCGCGCTGCGCCGCACGCCGGAGACAATCAACAAACTGTTTGCGCTTTACGAACAGGTGACGCCCGCAGACGTGCGCGCCGCCGCCGCGCGCTACTTCGTTGACAACAATCGCACTATCGTCACGCTGACGGCGAGCAATGGAGGTGCGAAATAATGCGTCGAGTTCAAACAATCTTACTTGCGATTTTTCTTATGACACTTTTCGTGATGGATACTGCCGCCCAAAGAACTGCTAGACCGGGCAAACGCAAACAACCCACGCCAATTGCTGACACAATCGAAATGCTTACTGGTAGTAATGCGGTGAAACCAGAAGTGCTGCAACCCAATCGCGCGCCGCTCGTCACCTTTCGCTTACTATTTAAGACCGGCGCGGCCTATGATCCGCCGGGCAAAGAAGGCGTTGCCGCGTTGACCGCCGCGATGCTTGCCGGAGGCGGTTCACGCGCACTCTCTTACGATCAAATCGTCGAAGCGATGTATCCGTTGGCGACATCCTTCGGCTCGCAAGTTGATAAAGAGATGACCGTCTTCACGGGCACGACGCACGTTGACAATCTCGACCGCTACTACGGCTTAATCAGCCAGATGCTGCTTGATCCCGGCTTTCGTCAGGATGATTTCACGCGCCTGAAAACCGACGCGCTCAATTTTCTGAAGACTTCCCTGCGCGAGAACAACGACGAAGAGTTAGGCAAGGAAGAACTCTACAATCTAATCTACGCCGGAAAGCCTTACGGCCATCACAACGCGGGCACGGTCAGCTCGCTCGAAAAATTAACGCTCGAAGACGTGCGCGATTTTTACAAAAAGAATTACACGCGCGCCAACTTCGTGCCCGGACTCGCGGGCGGTTATCCGGCGGCGTTCCCGAAAAAGATCGAAGCGGACTTTGCAAAACTTCCGGCCTCGCCGACGAGCACGGCAAAAGCGGAAACTCCGCAGCTTGCGCCGGGCACGCACATCGAGATCATCAAACGTGAAACACGTTCGACGGCGATCTCGATGGGCTTTCCGATCAGCGTCAAACGCGGCGATGCAGATTGGCCGGCACTCGCCCTCGTTGCCTCTTATCTCGGGCAACACCGCTCGTCGAACAGTTATCTTTACCAGCGCCTGCGTGAAGCGCGCGGCCTCAACTATGGCGATTATGCTTATATAGAATATTTCCCGCGCGGTATGTTTCGTTCCCAGCCGGAACCGAATCTGGCGCGTTCGTCGCAAATCTTTCAAATCTGGATTCGTCCCGTCGAACCCAAAAACGCGCACTTCGCGCTACGCGCCGCGCTCTACGAGTTCGATAAATTAGTGCGCGACGGAATGTCGCAGGAAGCCTTTGAAGCGACGCGCGAGTTTTTGTCTAAATACTCGAACGTGCTGACGCAGACGCAGGACGCGCAACTCGGCTACGCGCTCGATAGCCGCTACTACAACACGAAGAATTTCAACGCCTACGTCCGCGAAAGCCTTGCCAAACTCACGCGCGAAGACGTGAACCGCGCCATCCAAAAGCATCTCAAATCGAGCGCGATGCAAATCGTGATGGTCACGAAAGACGCCGAAGCCCTGCGCGACGCGATTGCGGGCAACAAGCCTTCGCCGATTATTTATAATTCGCCGAAGCCGAAAGAGATTACCGACGAAGACAAAGTAATCGAAGCGTACAAAATCAACGTCAAGCCGGAAGACATCAACATCGTTCCGGTCGAACGAATCTTTCAGTAAGTGACGCATTCAACGAACGGCGAAAGCAGCAGCGGGGAGTAATCCTCGCCGCTGCTTTTTAGTGTGCCGTCAATGTTAGGAATCAGCCGAAGCTGCGGCGGAAGAGGTAAGACATTTTGATGAAGAAGGTGCGCCCGTTGCGGCGCAGCCCCGGCTCAAGCTGGCCTGTGAAGGGAGAAAAGCCGTTGCGTTGCAGGTCGTCGTTGTAGCCTAAGAAGAACGCCGTGCCGGGACCCGGCGTGTAGCCCAAAAGCAGTTGGGCGCGCAACGAGGCTTGCAGCGTGTCGTAATCCACGCGCGCTCTGACAGACGTGAAACGGGAAAATTGATAGGTTGTGCGCAGCGCAAAGATATTTTCGTCGAAGGCGATGCGATTCGTGTCAACGCGGCGCAGTTTGCTTTTCGTGTACTCGAGCGACGCGCGCAACGCGGCTGTCGGTTTGTATTCAATCTCGGCGTCTATATTCAACAGATTCCCCGCGCCGGGATCGAGCGGCGAAGTGGGATTGCGTAGCGCGGCGGGGCTGACTCGCGGAAAGCGCGCGCCTGCACCGAAATCGAAATCGAACACGTGGCGGTCTAGGACGACGCGAAAGTTAGCCGAATATTTTTGGCTCGGCCGCGTGTTGCCGAAGAAGATAAAGCTCGTTTTATACGTCGAACGCTCTGCGTCGTCGCCCGCAAAGGCTGCCCGACAATTCCCGGCCAGCACGCACGGCGCAGTTCTTTTCGTGCCGAACTCTTCTTCAAAAATCCGCTCGTAAGCTTTGCGGAAACCGAAGCCGATGTTTGTCTGGCGTTGCAAACTGAAGTTCACCTGCGGCTGAAGATCGAAACGCTGGGAACGTCCCTGAAAATCAAAACCCGCGCTCAAACCGTTCGTCACGCGCCATGAGATAAGCCGCGCTTTCGGGTTCGGATCGGTGCTGTAACGTAAAAAGAAATTTTCCTGATTGGTGTTGGTGCGCGGCGTAAAACCAACGTCGGCGCGGTAATCGCGCGTGCGCCCGCTGCCCTGCAATTGATAACCGTAATTGCGCCGTGTGAAATCGTAGCGATAAAAATAGCCGAAGCCGTTGCCGCTGCGAAAAGTGTTTTGGCCGAGATCGGCGTCACGAAAAAAGCGGCGCGAGGCTGTGCCGACGACTTGAAAGTTGAAGAAGGCTTGCGGGCTTACGCGAAAGCGCCCGTCAACGCCGCCGAGATTATTGCGTCGCTCTATGAAATTATAGGTCGTCGCAATCATTCCGATGTTCGAGTCCTTGCCGACATCGCGCTTCAGTCGAAAAACACCGATGGCCGCGTTTTTGCCGACGAAGTCTGCGAAGGGGCGTTGGCGCGGAAAGCGGGGCGGGTCGGCGCGGTCTTCTTCGCTGAAATTGCCGGGTGCGTTGTCGGAAGCTAAAAGTAGGCCAAAGGTATTGCGCCCGCGCTTGCCCGTCAGCTTCACGGCATAATCAGGATCAACGATGGCGCGCGTGTTGAGCGTGTCAAGCGGCGTGTCGAAGATATCCACGCCTTCGAGAAAGAAGGGGCGCTTCTCTTCAAAGAAGATCGGGAAACGCTGGTTCGCGGTGACGATTGTTTGATCTGCTTCGACCTGCGCAAAATCCGGGTTCACGGCGAAATCCAAGGTTACGGTGGGCGTCAAACTGAATTTCCCGGTGAGTCCCGGATCGAATTTAACGGGGCCGTTGACCATCCGCCCGGCATCGGGAATGCAGGTGTCGTTCGGCGCGGTGCATGGCGGCTGGGCGCGCCTGCGTCTGCCTGTTTCCGAAAGCGTGAGGCTCGGAATTAATTCCAGCGTGCGCTCCGTCGAGATGCCTTCAAAGCCTGTGAGACGGCCTTCCTGATTGAGTGTGCCCGATTGGTTGCGCGAAAGCGGCATCCATGAATCAAGCTCGCCGTTGAAGCGTTGGATTTTACGAAAGAAGTGCGCGCCCCAAATTTTGCCTTTGCCCGCTTCATAGCGCAGCGATTTGAAGGGAATCGCCACTTCGACGGTGTAGCCGTCATCCGTCATCACGCCTTTGGATTCCATCACCAGATCAACGCTGAAATCCTCGCCGCTTCCTTCGGTTCTGACGCCATCGGCCTGCACGCCCAGAGCGTTGAAGAACATCTGGTAAGCGCGCCGCTGATCGTTGAAGGTGTCCAGAGTAAAGCCTATGTAGTCGTCGTTGAAAATGCCGTCGCGCCGGGCAATCGTCGCGCGCACTTTCGCCGGATCGTCAAAAGCGTGTAAGCCGAAATAAAGAAACTTCGAGTCGTAGCCGATTAGAACTTCGGAGGGTTTCGAGGGCGCGATGTTATCGCCGGGCTGCACTTGCAGGAAGTCTTTGATGCGCGCAGCCTGCTTCCAGACTTCATCATCGAGTTTGCCGTCAATCACGGGCGGCTGCTCGAAACGCACGAGGCGCACGGGCTGGTGCTTTTCCGGCGGCAACGCAGTCGCTCCCGTTTTTGCATCGCTCAAAATATCGTTGCCGGAGCGCGTTTCGGTCTTCGTTTCGGTGGACGTTTGCGGCGTCTGGTTGACTGACGCCTGTGCCCGCACGCGGACAACCGGCGCGCTTAATAGCACGAACGCAAGCATCAGGATTATTTTATTAATGATTGAACTCACAGAGTCGCTTTCCCGCACCGCTGAATGTTTAGATGACTTTAACAGGCCGAGTCTATTGTTTAGCCTTCAACGCGCCCCGCCAAAGAAAAGTTTCATTATTCGGCGCGGCAACTTTTCCCGTCGCCGCGCTGCAATTTTTCAGAGGCTCATGAGGCTCACGTTTCCCGAAGCGGATGAGACGTGCAGGCGGCGCGAACCGTTGCCGAGACGCCCGCGCGCGTGGCTGCCCGGCCCGTACTGCGGTTTCTCGATTTGCAGCGGAAAGTTGGTTTTGACCGAACCCGTCGCGCTCGACATTTCGACTTCCGCATCGAGACCGGCAGGCAGACGAACGTTAACATCGCCGCTCGCGGAAGCGAATTTCATATTGTCCGCGCCTTCGAGCCGCGCTATCTCTACGTCAACATCGCCACTCGCGCTCTGCGCGTTCACGGAACCCGAGGCATTGCGCACGCGCATTTCGCCGCTCGCCGTCGTCGCTTTAATCGCGCCGGAAACGTCTTTGACGAGCACGTTGCCGCTCGCCGTCGTCACGCGCGCGTCTCCGACGATGAGGTTGCTTACTTCTATATCGCCGCTCGCCGTCGAAACCGGATCGAGATTAAGGCGCAGGCTGCGCGGCACGCGAACCTCGAAGCGCACGCTCGCATTGCAATTGCGGCAATCAGGATAACGCACACGTATATCAACGCGATTGCCCGCGCTCATATCTTCTATCTCCACCTGATCTTTGTCGCGCCCTTCGCGGAAACCGTTCACGATTACCGCGTCGCCTTCGTAGCCCGCGACGCTGATATTGCCGGAAACATTACGAATCGAGACGCCACCGCCCGCGCCTATGCGATAGGTTTTCTGAAAATCCTGCGCTTCGGCGAGCGGCGAAACGGTGACGCGCAGATGTTTGAAGACGCCCGCATACGCCGGACTAAAAACAACGGCGAGGCCGATGAAAGCGAACGCGATTCCCTGTAAAATTCTTTTCATGATTGATTCAACTCCCTTTCGTTTTGCGTATCGAATTTATGAATGATCAGCGAGGAATTTGCGAAGGCACGTCCTTCTGCAACACGTAGTCGCCCGTTCGTGTGCCGGATTTGATCGTCCAGCCGGGATTCAAACTCAACGTCCAGCCATCGCCGCGTATTAACGGCGCGTTCGAATCGGTCGGCGCGGGCACGTAAACTTTCGTAAACGAAGCGTTGAGCAGCGCGCCTTTCGTGACGTTGAGAATGCCCCATGCGTCAACGATGCGTATGTCCGGGTAGATGGTTCCGAGCGCGTCGAGCGGCAGAAGATTATTCGGATTAAACTGCAAGCTCATGCGCCGTAGCGGAATCTCTAAACGATGGCCCTCAATTAACAGCGCACGATACGCGGCGAGTCTTTTCCGGCGATGGTTCTCGCGCCCGGTCTCCGCTGCGATCAGCGCGCTGCCGCCATACTTCGCCGAAGCTCTCGCGGCCTCGTCCTTAATGTTCGGCGGCAACTTTATGGCGAGCGCACTTTGTAGCAACGATCCCAAGTCCTGTGCCGACGTTAAGTTTGCGCGCCATTTCGCGCCCGCTTCATCAAGCAAAATTCCATAGGCCGCCCCCGAAGCGTAAGCAAAAGAGCGCACGAAAGTTTCCTTCTTCCCGGCCTCTTTGAGTTGCGTGGCGACGTATGCGTTGACATCCGGTCTGCCACTTAATTTGATGCCGGTGTATTCGGCAAGCCCTTCGTTCATCTCTAAAGCACGCTCTTGCGCACTGGCTTCCTCAAACAACGTCCGGCGGTATGCGCGAAACAACAGCGCATCCTTCAACGCTTCCAGCCGCAAGGTTCCGCGATGAATCAAAGCGTTGGCGAGCGCACGCCATTCGAGTTGCAGCCAGATACGCCCGTCCGTCGAATCCAGATGATTATTGGCGGGCATCGAACCGGCGAGGCCGAGACCTGTTTGCACGCGATGCCATGATTCATGCGCGAGCAGTTGGGCGCGCGTGTATTTATCTTCCGGCAGCGGCCAGATAATCATCGCCCAGAGCACGCCTGCCCAACTGCTGGCGGTATTCGCAATGTTCACGTCTTCCGGCAATCTACCGCTGAAGACGTTCCCTTCGACGCTTAATCGGCCTTGCTCATCTTTTCGATTCGCCACGACGGTGCGCGTCGCTTTATCACGAAGAGCAGCGGGCTGCACAGTGAAACGCCCCACAGATGGCCGCCGTCGAGCCGACATTGAACGTTGGCTTCCGCGAAATATTCCTGCGCCTGCGCTCTGTTGATCGTCGTTTGCTGCTGCGCTATCGAGCGAGATGGAAACGTCAACGCGCATCCGAATATTAATAAGCCGATAAGCGACTTTGATCTTTGTATGTGCACGGTGTCTCCCTTCGCAGATTCGTTTTCGCGTTCATAGCAGGCCGCACGCGGACGTAGTTATCCCAAGCGATTGAGAGTCGTATCGAAACTCGTCTGCCGGTCGCTTCCGGCCTTGCCTGCCGCTTTAGTATAGAAACACCACGCGGCTTAAATTTGTGGCAGTATTTTTTCAGTCGGCGAATTTATTTAAGGAGAATCTACTTGCGACGCAGCCGCAGTGTGCCGCTGAAAGAGGTGAGGTTGAGCGTGGCGTCGCCCGTGCCGAACACGCCGTTGACGAGGCGCGAAGAGGCTTGTGAGTTATCCGTCTCGAACTTGAAAGGAAGATTGGTGAAGATGATGCTTCCGCCGCGAGAGACGCGCGCCGTGAATTGGAATGAAGCATTTTCCGGCAGCAAGACGTCTACATTGCCGCTGATTGTTCTGAAGCGATAACGCCCGCCGCGCGCCAGCCCTCCCGCCATGCTGACGTTTCCGCTCACGGCAGCGACTTCGACGCGCGCATGGCCGATGCGTTCAAGCTTGACGTTGCCGCTCGTCGTTGTGACTTCGAGTTCATCGCTTGCCGCCGAAGGATTCGCGTCTCGCACGTCAACGCTGCCGCTGACGGAGCGCAGGCGCACAGAACCGCTGGCGTTCTCTAGGTCAACATCACCGCTCACGCTCACAACTTCGATGCCCTTACCGATGCGCCGCACCAGCGCGTTGCCGCTGACGGTCTGCACGCGGGCTTCCGCTATCTCTTCGATCTTCACATCGCCGCTCAACGTCTTCACTTCCACACTCGCGCCGCGCGGCACATCCAATTCGACATCGCTGAAAGATTGGCAATCGTTTGGCGTGCGCCTGCGATTGGCGGGATCAGTCAACAAAACTTCAAGACGCATGGCGTTTAGCGAAGCAGCATCACCGCGCCGCAACTCTACGGCGGCGGCGTTGCGTGAGCGGGCGCGCACTTCGCGCCGATCCCAGCCGCGCACGGTGATATTCCCCGAACCCGTGCAAAGCGAAACGGCAACCGAAGCATCTGCGGCGACGGAACGCTCGACGCCCTGCGCCGCAATCGTCTTCGTTGATTGGCCTGTCGTTCCGCGTATGCCTGCGTTCGCAGCGAACGGCGCGGCAGCGATGACGATTAAGAAAAAGATTAGCGGTAAAGAGTTTTTCATAAGCGATGGATCGTCAAAGAAGCTCCGGCATTTAGCGCGCAGCACTCGCAAAGGTGTCCAGCAAATCGAGCTTGCTTTGATACGCAGCAAGTAAGAATTCGGCGGCATCCCCGTCGCCCGGATTGCGGCGCACTTCGCTTCGGGTAGCGGCAATCGCTTTATCAACAACCGCCAGATTACGCTTGTATTCGGCGCGCACGGGCGGCGGCAAAGCCGTCTCTTTATTCGCTTCGATAACAGTTGTCAGCGACGCGATGGCGCTCAAATAACTCTGCTCGCCCGGCAAAAGCTTATCCGCTGGCGTTACATTATTGGCGTTGCGATCATTAGCAAGCACGCGCGGGCGATTATTTGTTCGCGCGTAATTCGCATATCGCAACGGCGACGGCGTAGCAAGGGATTTGCGAATAGTGTTGCGGCTCTTGTCGGCGTTTAAGCCGGAAACATCATTCGTCGCCGGTATTGCGCTACCGCCCGTTTGCGTTGATCCGTTTTTGCCGTCGCTGTTGGAAGCGACAAGCTCGCCTTTATTCTCATTCAACGCGACTTGCGGCGCGGTGCGCGGTGATTGAAGGCTAAGAAAAACAGCTCCGACAATCAAAGCGACGACAAGGCTTGCGAAGGCAACGGCGGGGCGCGGGTGTTCCGTGAGCAGGGTGTAGAAAGATTTCAAACGAGAGGCGAAGCCTGTCTCGCCGCGCACAATGTTTCGCGCGATAGGCGGCGTATCTTCCGTCTCCGAAGACTGTGCGGCGAGAGCAGCGTCAAGGCGCGCGCGCAATCGCTCGGTCGGCACGCTGGCGGGAAACAACGGCTCAAGCGTGGTCGAAAGAAACATCGCGTCGCTTTCGATCTCGCGCACAACTTTCGCGCAACCGGCGCAGGCTTCCAGATGCGCCGCCGTCTCTTTCGCGGCTTCGGCGTCTAATTCGCCGTCCACATAGCTTTGCAAAATTTCTTCACCCTGACACGTCATCGCCCCCTCCGATCTTTCCGTACACTCGCAAAAACTCTTTGCGCCCGCGCGCAATCAAGCTGCCCACATTCGTTTCTTTGATTGACAACACGACGGCGATTTCCCTGTAAGAGAGTCCCTGTTGTTTCAGCAGCAAACAACTGCGCGTCGGCTCTGTGATGCGTTCCAGCGCGCGGCTCACCGTTTCGATCCGCGTGCGCCGTTCATACTCGTCGTCCGGCGCGGGCGCGAAATCGTTTCGGTGCGCTTCCTCCTGCGCAAACTTTTCTTCGCGCACGACGCTTCGATGTCGTCCACGCAAAGCGTTGTGCGCGGCATTGATCGTCACGCGCAAAAGCCATGCGCGTAACAACTCTTCACCCGGAACCGCCGTCTTTAACTGCCGGTACAATTTCAGGAAAACTTCCTGCGAAACGTCTTCCGCCAGCGCCGCATCGCGCATCAGCGCGTAGGCCGTGCGATAAACGGCGCGGTGATGAAGTTGGAAAGCTTCATCGAAATTGACGGGCGCGGGCGACGCCACGACAGCAGTCTTAGTGCTCTCCGCGCTTGGTTGTTCCACCACAGAATTCGCCAGCATTCTCGCTTGTACGCTCATCATCCGCCGCTCTCACACTATAAACACCATCCGCGCGCGATTTGTGGCAACATTTATTCCACGCCGCCGCTTTTCATGTTTTTGCCGGTGGCGCAAACCTCCGCTATGACTGAAACTACGGCCTACCGATTTGGCGTAAAGGCGCGCATCGCATTATATTGTACACATACTTTATGAGCAGAGTTTTAGTTTACAACCCGCGCGCACGCCGCCCGAAGATTTCACTAACTTTCTCTTCCCATAATCCGCATAAGCATGACTGAAGAAAAAGACCTGACAGAACGAACAACGCCGTCAACGCCGCAAACGTCGGCGCTTTACAACAGCCCGTTTATGCGCGCCTGCCGCCGCGAACACGTGCCGTATACGCCCGTCTGGTTGATGCGGCAGGCCGGGAGATATATGCGCGAATACCGCGAAGTACGCGCGCGCACCTCTTTTCTAGAACTGTGCAAACGCCCGGAGCTGGCGACGGAGGTGACCGTCTATGCCGCCGAACGCCTCAAAGTGGACGCGGCGATTATCTTCGCGGACATTCTGCTGATCGTCGAACCGATGGGCATAGAGTTGGAGTTTGCCAAAGGCGAAGGGCCACAGCTACATAATCCCGTCCGCACGGGCGCGGACGTTGACCGTTTGCGCGAAGTGGAAAACGTGGAATCCCTTGATTATGTTTTCGAGGCGATCCGGCAAACGCGCCGCGCCCTTCGCGCAGACTTACCGCTAATCGGCTTCGCGGGCGCGCCCTTCACGCTCGCCTCTTACATCACGGAAGGCGGCTCGTCGAAAAATTACATTCATACCAAACGCTTGATGTACACGGATGCGGGCGCGTGGCACGAGATGATGGCGCGTATCTCGCGCTCGCTCGCGCGCTATCTGAACGCGCAGATCGCGGCGGGCGCGCAGGCCGTCCAACTCTTCGATTCATGGGTCGGGGCTTTGAGCCTGCACGATTACCGCGAGTATGTTTTGCCGCACACGCGAAGCGTGATCGAGAACATCACGCCCGGCACGCCCGTGATTCATTTCGGCACGGGCACGGCGGCGCTTCTCGAAGCAATGCGCGAAGCGGGCGGCAGCGTGATCGGCCTCGACTGGCGCGTTGACTTGAAGGATGCGTGGGCGCGTCTCGGCGACGTGGCCGTGATGGGAAACTTCGATTCGATAGCACTCTTCGCCGACACGGGCTATATACGCGCCGAAGCCAAGCGCATTCTCGATAGCGCCGCGAATCGTCCCGGCCACATCTTCAATCTGGGACACGGTATCTTGCCTGAAACGCCCGTTGAGAACGTCATCGCACTGGTTGAGGCGGTGCACGAGTTTAGTCAAAGATAAGCAAAAGATAAATTCAATATGAGCGATTCTTACGATGCGATCTTAGTGGTTTCTTTCGGCGGGCCGGAAGGAATGGATGAAGTGATGCCGTTTCTCGAAAACGTGTTGCGCGGCAAAAACGTGCCGCCGGAGAGAATGCGCGCCGTTTCTCATCACTACGGAATGTTCGGCGGCGTCAGCCCGATCAACGAACAGAACCGCAAGTTAATCGCCGCCCTGCAAGGAGAGCTGAACGCCAACGGGCCACACCTTCCGATTTACTGGGGAAATCGCAACTGGCATCCGATGCTGGCGGACACTTTGCGCCAGATGGCCGCCGACGGCATCACACGCGCGCTGGCGTTCGTCACTTCCGCTTACAGTTCTTATTCCGGTTGCAGGCAATACCGCGAAGACATCGCGCGGGCGCAGGCGGAAGTCGGAAGCGGCGCGCCGCAGATTGATAAGCTGCGCGTCTTTTACAATCATCCCGGCTTCATCGAACCGAACATCGAGAACGTCACAGCGGCGCTTGAACAGATACCGGCTGATCGTCGTGCGGCGGCGCATATCGCTTTCACGGCACACAGCATTCCGCAGTCAATGGCGATGAACTGTTTGTATCAGGATCAACTTCTCGATGCCTGCGGGTTAATCGCGGCGGCGCTCGGCAAAGAGCAATGGCAACTCGTGTTTCAAAGCCGCAGCGGGCCGCCTACACAGTCATGGCTCGAACCGGACATTTGCGATCACCTACGGCAGTTGAAAGCAAACGGCGCGCAGGATGTCGTCATCGCGCCCGTTGGCTTTATCTCGGATCACATGGAAGTGATTTACGATCTAGACACGGAAGCGCGCGATCTTTCCGCAGAGATAAATTTGAACATCGTTCGCGCCGCGACGGTGGGCACGCATCCGACGTTTATCAAAATGATCCGCGAGTTAATCGTCGAACGCATGAGCGATGCGCCCGTGCGTCGCGCGCTCGGCACACGCGGCGCAAATCACGATGTGTGCCCCGCCGATTGCTGCTTGATGGGCGCAGCGAGACCCGTCGGCGTGCCAACGCAATCTTCTCAATAATGACTCGAACGCCTTCGGGCAACACGCGCAAGGTTGTTATCATCGGCGGCGGCATCAGCGGCCTCGCGGCGGCGCACCGCCTCGCGGAACAACGCGCGTCGGTTGACTCTTCGTTTGAAGTCTTGCTGCTCGAAGCGAGTTCGCGTCTCGGCGGTATCATCCGCACAGAGCGGCGCGAAGGTTTTTTGCTCGAAGGCGGCCCCGATTCTTTTATCTCCGAAAAGCCCGAAGCCTTAGCATTGGCAAAGCGCGTCGGCATTGCTGATCGAGTCATCGAAACTAATGCTGCGCACAGGCGTAGTTTTATCGTGCGTGGCGGGCGGCTTCACGGTGTGCCGGAAGGTTTTCAACTTCTCGCGCCGTCGCGCTTCTGGCCGTTCGTCACGTCCGGGATTTTCAGTTGGAGCGGCAAGGCGCGGATGGCGCTCGATCTAGTGTTACCGAAACGCGCCGATGCGAACGGCAAAGATGACGAAAGCCTCGCGCAGTTTGTGCGGCGCAGGTTGGGACGCGAAGCTCTTGAACGCATGGCGCAGCCGATGGTCGGCGGCATCTATACGGCAGACCCGGAGCGTTTGAGTCTGCGCGCGACAATGCCGCGTTTTCTGGAAATGGAGAGCGCGC
Source organism: Pyrinomonadaceae bacterium (assembly GCA_046262295.1). GTDB lineage: Bacteria > Acidobacteriota > Blastocatellia > Pyrinomonadales > Pyrinomonadaceae > JBHENC01. The sequence goes on from JBHENC010000011.1 coordinate 87,554, forward strand.
ACGGAAGCATTATCAAAGCGATGCTACGCGCGCGGCGTAAACAGAACGCCGAAGCAAAGCGCGGCACAAGCGGCGCGCGTTACAGTCTGTTTCTCTCTTTTGATGAAGGAATGCAGATGCTTGTGGACGGCGTCGCCGCGAAGCTTCCTGAAAATTCCACTCGCTTGAATGCGCCCGTCGAATCGCTTGCCTTTGACGAAGCGGCGCGGCGTTGGATGATTCGCATCAAGGATTCGGGCGAGACGATTCATGCTGACGCGCTGTGTCTCGCGCTGCCGACCTTCGCCGCCGCTAATCTGCTGCGCGATACGGACGAGCAACTCGCCTCCGAACTAAACGAAATTTCTTACGCTTCGACGGCGACGATCAATCTCGCTTACAAACGTGCAGACATCTCGCACGCGCTTGACGGCTTCGGTTTCGTCTCGCCTTTAATCGAAGGGCGCGCGACGCTCGCCTGTTCTTTCAGCAGCGTTAAATTCGCGGGGCGTGCGCCGGAAGGCTATGTGCTGTTGCGCGCGTTTGTCGGCGGCGCGTTGCAGCCGGAGATGTTCGAGCTTGAAGACGGACAGATAATCGCGGCGGTGCGCGAAGATTTGCGCGCGCTTCTCGGCATTAAAACGCCGCCGCTTTTTTCGTTCGTGCAAAGATGGCCGCGCTCTATGCCGCAATATCATCTTGGACATCTCGAAAGAATAGAGCGCATCAACGCGCGCCTCGCAAACTTTCCAACGCTCGCAATCGCGGGCAATGCTTATAACGGCGCGGGCGTCCCCGATTGCATTCGCAGCGGTGAGAAAGCCGCCGACGCGATGCTCGCAAATCTTGCTTTACGTTAAGAGTTTAGAGATATATCACGTGCGCTGTGCGCCAGATGCCTGCCGGAATCGAACCGGGCGCGGCGGTCGTCAGTAGTATGCTGTAATTACGGTCGGCGATTATGGAAGCCGCTGCGTCGCTGCTCTGAAAAGACTCGGGAATTGTTAGGCTCTCATCATTCGCTGTCGCCTTCGTAAACATAGGTTCGGTGAGGGCGAGACGTTTCAGGCAATCGTAAAGATGCTCGCGGCCTTTGCCGTAAGAACCCGTCTCATCGCCGAGCGCCAGCCGCACCTCCGCGTGTTCATCCACGAAATGCGCGACAAGCGAAGCGGCGAGCGTCACGCCCTTCTCGAATCGCTCGCTGAAATCCTTTGCATCATCATCTCTGGCTGCGCGCGTATCGAGCGCAATGGTCACGCGGCGTTCGTCCTCCACCATAAATTCACGCACGACGAGACGGCTGGAACGCGCCGTCGCTTTCCAATCAATGTGGCGCAGATCATCCTGCGGCTGATATTCGCGCAGGGAAAGAAGATCATGCCCTGCGCCGCGTCGTGCGGAAGTTCTGCGTCCGGCGTTCATCGGTAAGAGGTGTAGTTCGTCGCCGATGGCTTCGAGTTTCGGATAGACGATCAAATCAACATTGCGTGCGCGCAGGCGTGTGCGGCGACGAAAAAAGCCGAACGGAAAGCGCGTCGAAAGCTCGAAGCCCGTGATGAGCACGTGGCCGCGTTTCGGAAACAATTGCAAGACGTGCTGCTCTGCCGCCGCACGTCTGGGCACATACGTAAAATGCGCGAGCGCACGTTTGACGAATTTTTGCCGCTCATGCCAGTTGTTCGGTTTTGATTTAACGACGGGGCTGCGCGCTTCAACCAACACGGAGAGCGACGGCAGAAGACGCTTCGTGTTGCGCAGGGTAACGATGACAGGAGAGATTTCGCCCGCAAAAATATGATCGGGAAAACGCGCCGAAACAATCAGGTCGCGCAGGCTTGCGCGCGCCGCCACCCACGCCACGAAGAGCGCCGAAGCCAGCACCGAGAAGACTAAAAAGAGAAGGTTGTTGCCCGTGTTCCATGCGGCGAAGGCGACGATGGCGAAGACACCCAGAAAAATCAAACCGCCGCCCGTAATCGCAAACGGAAAATCAATATCCGCGACTTCGGCGCGCGCCGAACGTGCGAGCGGCGGCACGACGAGCACTAAGATTAGGGCAACGAAAGCGAGCGAGGCGATGGACGCGAGACCGGCGAGCGAAGCATCTGCAGCGCGACGCGCGAGCATGGCAATAATCGCGGAGACTAATCCGCAGAGAACCAGCAGTGTGCCGAGTATCGCATTGCGCCACGCCTTAAATTCGCGCAACTCCGGCGGAAGCTTTTCCCTGAAAGACATATAACAGATGCGCCCGTCAAAAAATCCGGCGCGCGTCGCTCAAGCAATGTTTCATTCAAAACACTCGCTTACAAAGGCACGCTGATCGTCTTCATGATCTCTTCGAGTACGGCTTCGGCCTCTTCGCTTCGCCGCAGATGTGAAGAGAAGCGCGAGCTGACGACGAGGCGATGCGCGAAGACAGGAAGAACGAGCCGTTTGATATCATCCGGCACGCAGTAATCACGATTTTCCGTGACGGCCAGAGCCTGCGCCGCGCGAAACAGCGCGAGCGTCCCGCGCGGGCTGATGCCCAGATCGAGCATCTCCGAATCGCGCGTCGCCGCAACGATCCGCATCAAATAATCAACCAGTGCATCGTCAACCGTGACTTCCGCCGCGCTGCGTTGCAACTCCACAACATCCGCGCCCGTCATCACAGGTTGAAGCTCTTCGAGCGGCTCGAATAGAGTGCGGTCACGCAGGATTTGCTTTTCGTCTTCAACGCCCGGATAGCCGACGCGCAGCCGTAGCATAAAACGATCAAGTTGCGATTCGGGCAAAGGATATGTGCCGTGATGCTCAATCGGGTTCTGCGTTGCGACGACGATAAACGGCGCGGGCAGTTTGCGCGTCGTGCCTTCAACGGTCACGTGTCCTTCGGCCATCGCTTCCAGCAGCGCGGACTGCGTTTTCGGCGTCGTGCGATTAATTTCATCCGCGAGCACGACGTTGGCGAAGACAGGCCCCGGCTTCCATTCAAACTCGCCCGTGCGTTGATTGTAGATTGATAATCCGATGACATCCGAAGGCAGCAAATCGGAAGTAAACTGTATGCGTTGAAAAACACAATCGAGCGAGCGCGCCAGCGCCTGTGCGAGCGTGGTCTTGCCGACGCCCGGCACGTCTTCGATCAATAAGTGTCCGCCCGCCAGCAGACCGACGAGCACGAGGCGCACGGTTTCGGGCTTGCCCTTTATGACGGTCTCAATCGCGGCTTGCAGCCGCCGAACATTTTCGCCCGTTGCAATGGTGAGTGCTTCCGCTTGCCTGTCCGCTCTGTGTAGTTGTCGCATCAATTGATCTCTGGCTTCGTGTATCTCACGTCTATTGTACATATTCGCGCCGTGCGTCGCACCTTTTCAAGCTAATCCGGCGGATGACGCGAACGGCCTGCGTATTGTAGTATAAGAGTTTGCCGGAAAAGAGGTTGGCGGTCTTTATAAGAGTGGATAAGTTTCGGGAACCGCAGGCCGTCCGGCTCGTGCAATCATTTCGGAGGAGATGTGTATGCAACACGCCAGAAGACAACACACGCGCGCGCGCGGCTTTTCGCTGATCGAACTCTTGATCGTCGTCGCCATCATCGGCATCCTGATCGCCATCATCGTTCCGGCCTATAATAAGACGATTCAAAAGGCGAATGAAACCAACGCCATCGGCGCGCTCCGCACCATTCAGAGCGAGCAGGCCAAGTTTGCGATGGACAAAAAAGGCAGCTACGGAACATTTGAAGAATTAATCAAAGCGGGCTACTTAGACCCCAGCTACGCGGGCGAAGAACCCGTCGTGCGCGGTTATATCTTCAAAATGAAAGTCACACCGAGAGGCTCCGGCAGCCAGATAGCGACATGGTCTGTCAACGCCGACCCGCAGCAGGCCGACGGCGTCAACGCGACCGGCAAACGCCATTTCTACGCCGGATCGGATGTCGGCGGCATTCGCGTCAACAGCGAACAACCGGCCACATCAAACGACGAACCGCTCTAAAGCGAGCAGTTCGAGCAAGGCATCAGTTGATACCACGCTTGACGCTTCGCGCTGCGCCTTGTTAGCATAACGCTTCTTTTTAATCGTCTTTGCCCGCTTAGCTCAGTGGTAGAGCACTCGCTTCACACGCGATAGGTCAGAAGTTCAAGTCTTCTAGCGGGCACCAACATTTTCAGCCAAAAGAAAAAGCAGCCCTAACGCGGCTGCTTTTTGTGTGTCCATTCGGAATATTGTTTGAGAACTGTTTGGAAGCGCGGGCTTCGGATGGGTTTCGTTGGACGATCCTTTATCGGGAAAATTCTTAAATCGCCGGGCAGCCGCCACCTTAGGGTTTTTCTTTTTTGTGGTCTTCCCTTTTCCTGTCGTTCTGATCCCTGTCGGAAGGTGGCGGCCCCTGTTTTGGGGAGACCACGACCTTCGGCGGCGGGTCTTTCGGCGGCAGTTTTTGCTCGTCTCTGCCTCTGCCCTGCGCAAATGCGCCGACGGCCACCATGCAGAGCATCGCGGCGGCAACCAGCATTCGCTTCATATCGGTCATCATCTTAAATTCTCCTCATGTTGGCAATTCACATGAGCGCGCATGGGAAGGAGAAGAGACGCGCCGTCTGCGGCGTTTAATTCAGCAATATCAATGCCACGCTCGCCCGCGCTCCATCCCGGTGCATTTACCGTCTAAAGCTACCTTCGCAATCAACCCGGCGCACGCTTTCCGATGCTTTCCGCACCGTATCGTGCATTATAAATGCCGAGTAATCAAGCCTTTTCGGTTGCACCTCAGCGCGTCACGCCGATTCGCAAACTGCCGACGTTTCCGTTCGCATCGAAAGCGCGCAACGAAATCGTGTGGTCGCCCGCGCCCGCGAGCGGCAGGTCGAGCGTGTAGCGTTCGCGCGCGCTGTCGGCCAATCCATCTTCGGGAAAGACCGCGCGCCATGCGCCGCCGTCAACACTCACATCCGCGCGCCTGACCATGCCGGAAGCATCCTCTACATCGAAGGCCACGCGCGCACTGTCACCTGTCACGCGCGCATCTCCCACGCGGCGCACAACCGGCGGCGTGTTGTCCAGATCGAGCGGTTCGCTGGTGCGTTCGCCCGTCAAAGCCTGTCCCGCAGGATTGTCCGGCGCATCGGAAGCGATGATTTTGAACACGTAGCGCCCGTCGGCGAGCGCCGCGCCGTCCACCGTGTAAAAATTGTCGCGCAACTTGTCTTTCAGTAAGCGAAACGAATTCTCGTTCAACGCGCGATAGTAAATAGAGTATTCCAGCGTGTCGCCGTTGCGGTCTTCCGCCTGCCATTGCAGCGAGCGCGCACCGCGCTGAAAAAGGCGACGCGGCGGAACCTGCACGACCGGAGAAAAGAGCGACGGATCAAGCCCGGAAGATTCGACGTTCGGATCAACTTGAACCAGAATCGCCGGTTGCAAACCGACGCCAACGGGCAAAGCCGTGATCGAAACCAACTCCGGCGCGACATTGCGCGGCAGATACGCGAGGCTCACGCCTTCGACGCGCGCGTTTGCATTTTCAGTAACGGCGTGTGTAACAGCCGATCCTGCGGCAATTGCAGGAAGGCGGCGCAGGGTAGCGCGCCATTGAATAAAACGCGCACGCGGGCTGGTAATCTGCGCGCCTGAAGAGTCGGTGTAAGGCGCACTCCAATCGCTCCACGTCGCATCCGGGCGCTCCGTGTTTCCGCTGCGCGTTTGCAATTGCGCGAGTCCGCTTCCGCGCCACCAGATGCGTCCCCAAGTGGCGACGAGTTTGGCATCACGGACAGGCGATTCGTATGTGCCCTCATTTGTCTTTTCGGAATTGAAGCGAAATAATTTTCCGGCGTTGCTGGAGGCCGCAAACAGATCGCCGCCGCGCGCGGCGAACGCGGAAATCTGCCCTTCTGTGGATTGCAACAGAAGCGTGCTGCGCCCGTCGTACGTCACCGAATAGATGCGCCCTTTGTCGGACGTGCCGATCAGAACATTATTCGTTTGCGGCGCAACGGCGATAGCGAAGGCCGTGACCGAGTTTGAGTTCCACAAAACATCCGTGCCGCCATCCGGCTGAATGCGATAGACGGCGCTGCGCGAGTTTGATAGATCGTTACGACTCGCACGCGCGCCCGCAGGCTGAAACTGCGCCGTCGCGCCGCTCTCGTCCGTTGCCGTGATAACGGCGGTCGCGGTCACGGAACCATCCGTTGATGAGACGGAAGGATTGGCGGAAGACGTGGACGCGGCGGCGGGCGCACGCGAACTGGAGGCGGCATCGCTGAGCGCGAGCGCGTAGATTGATCCGTCGGGCGCGGGCGCGAGCGCGTGAATCTCGCGCAGCGAAGAATCATAAAGAGCAAAGGCTTTGCCGTCCGGCGCGATGCGTAACACAAGCCCGCCCGGATCAGTGCCCGCGATCAAATCGCCCGTCGCGCTGACCGCAAGCGAAATGATATGCGTCTGGCTCGTGTCCAAAAGCAAAGAAGCTTCCGGCTTAGCATTGCCTGCGCGCACGCGGTACAGCTTGCCTTTGTCGCCCGTGCCGATGGCGAGCGATCCGTCCGGCAATGCGGCGAGCGACCAGATATATTTTTCTTTCGGCTCGAAATAAACTTCGGCGCGATTCGTCGCGGCATCAATGCGATAAACTTTTCCGTCGGGCGATGTGCCCGCGTAAATCGCGCCGTCGCGCCCGATGGCGAGCGCGGTCACGTCCAGTTCCGGCGCGTCGTAAACGAGCGTGCCTTTGCCGTCCGGCGCGACGCGGTAAACGCGCCCGTCATGGCCTGTGCCCAGATAAATATTCCCTGCGGAATCCGCCGCGCTCGACCAGACGTAAGGCTGCTCGGTGTTAAAGACTTGCGCAAGGCGCGGCGCGAGCACCAGCGCGCCCGTGTCTGTGACGGAGACGCCGCGCGCCTCACCGCGCAAAATTTCCTCACGCGAATTTGTTTCCCAGATCACAGGCTCGCTCGCCAGAGCATGGGCGGAGAAGAAAGTTAAGGTGAAAAGAATGGCGATGAAATTGGCGGCGTGGTTCGTTAAATTTTTGATTGGCATTAAATTGAAAGTCTAGTGTTGAGATATCTGAAGGCCGCGTTTAGTGGCCGACGTATTTTGCATATAAAGAGCGCGCGACGGCGACATCGTCTGTGCCGCGTATGATGGCGCGCGCGTCTTGAAAAACCGTCAACTCGTAATCGCCCGCGCGAAAGCGTAGTAGATATGCGTTGGAGTTTACTTCGGCAAGTTCGCTTAACCTGCCCGCGAGCGCCTTCAGATCAATATGCACGGGTTTGGCGGGCGAAATCTGCACGGCATCGCGCCCGCATAACACCGCCGCGCCGTCAACCGTTTCGGCAGCGAGCGTTTCGTAAATATGACGCACGCACGTCGGGCATTCTGCGGAAGGTTTACCGAGCGCGATGCGCCGCCACTCGTTGCGCCACACATCGAACTGCATCAGCGATTGGTGCAAAGCAGCGATTCGATTCGTGAGCAGTTTCAGCGTTTCCGTTACCTGCACCGCGGCGACGACGCTGATGATCGGCATAATCACTCCGGCCGTGTCACACGTCGGAGCGGAAGCGGCGGGCGGCGCTTCTTCAAAGATACAGCGTAGGCACGGCGTCTCGTGCGGGCGCACGGTCATCGTCACACCGTAGGAGCCGACCGCCGCACCGTAAACCCACGTCGTCGCGTGTTTGACGCACGCATCGTTAATCAAATAGCGCGTCGCAAAATTATCGGTTCCGTCAAGCACGACATCGCAACTCTTTATGAGGCGTTCGATGTTCGCGCGATTTACGTCAACGACTTCGGCTTCGGTTTCGATTTCGGAATTTATCGCAGCGATGCGGCTCGCACAGGCGACGGCTTTCGGTAAACGATTGCGCGCATCGGCTTCCGTGAACATCGTTTGACGCTGAAGATTGGAGGCTTCCACAAAATCACGATCCACAATGCGCAGGCGTCCGACACCGGCGCGCGCGAGAGCTTCGGCTTGCGCCGAGCCGAGCGCGCCGCACCCGATAATCGCCACCCGCGCAGCCAGCAAACGCCGCTGCCCTTCCCTGCCGATGCCGTCGAATAAAATCTGTCGGCTGTAACGCTCGTTCATATGTTTTGAGATGTCGGATGTCAGATGTTGGATGCTAGGGAATAATTCATGACGTGATTGACTGCGTGCGGCATCTAAAATTTGGGATTCGACAACTTTCTTTCTGCGGCTTCGCGCATCACGTCGAAGGGCGCGTCCGCGTTCGTCCATAACTCGAACTGCGCGGCGGCCTGATGCACAAGCATCGAAAGTCCGCCGATGACTTCGCACCCGGCGATGCGCGCTTCACGCAGGAATCGCGTCTCGAAGGGATTGTAAACCAGATCGTAAACGAGACGCGCGCCATGAAGCTGATTGGCAAGGGCTGGCGTTTCATTCTCGAGTGTTCCGCGCGTGCCGAGCGGCGTCGTGTTGATGACAACATCGAAGCCGCAAAGATCAGCGTCGGCAAGTTGTTCGCATCGCGCATCGAACTTTTCGGCAAGCTCGCCCGCGCGTGTTTGATTGCGTGCGAATAAAGTTACGTTGGCACAGGCCTGTTTCAAACTCCAGAGCGCACTGCGTGCCGCGCCGCCCGCGCCGAGAATGGCACAACGCGCGTTATGCAAATCGCTCACTCTGTTTTTCAGCGGCGCGAGGAAAGCAGCGGCATCCGTGTTGTAACCGTGAAGCTCGTCGCGCGCGACGACGATGGTGTTGACGGCTCCGATCTCGCGCGCAACGGGTTCGATCCAATCCAGATGCGGCATGACGGCGCTTTTGTGCGGCGCGGTCACGCTCAAGCCGCGCACATTCCATTTGATCTCGCGCGTGCGCGGATGAATCATGCGCCGCATGAACTCGCCCGCGTTGCGTGTCTCAAAGGGAATGTAAACCGCATTCATTCCGCGCGCCGCGAACGCCGCGTCGTGCATCTGCGGCGAGACGGAATGAGCAACCGGAGAACCGATAAGACCCGTGATCTGCGTCTGCTCGTTCAACTGGTCAACTCTGTAAAGCTCTCGCAAATCTTTCGCGCTGATCTGTCCGGGCGCGGTCGTGTGCGCTTCGTCAAGTGCAACGTAGGTGAGAAACGCGCCGCGTGAAGGCGCGAGAATGCGCGTGGCGATTCCGGCTTCGCCCATCGCAATCGCAATCATCTCGCGCTGCTCAAGACGCGCGCGTTCGAGCAGTTGGAAGACGATGAGGCAATCAATCGCATCATCGGCTTGCACCGCAATCTTCAGCACACGCGCGGGAGTCGCCGCCATGCGCGTATAAATTTCTTCAAGGTCTGCGGGAACACGCGCGAAGTCGTGATGCGAACAGATAATGCGGCTCCAATCAAACGAAGGATCAAGGTGCGCGTCGTCCTTCAAAGCGAGTGCGAGATCAAGCTCGATGTCGGCGAAAGTTTCGGCGGCGAGCTTCTGATGCGAAGAATGAAAGGCATATCGCGTCACGTAATCGAGCGCGCGTTTTCCACCCTGTTCGAGAGGCCGCAGCGTGAGTATGAAAGAACGTCCGCCTTTCAGCCATGCGCTTATCGCGCGCGCAGCTTTCTCAAATTCGTTCTGCTCAAGGCAATCCAGACGAAGTTCGATGATGTCTGCGACTTCGGCGGCGCGTTCAATCATCTTCGAGATGTCGCGTGCGTGCGTGACGCAGATGGGGATGCAGATGCGCGCGGAATTAGATTCATTCATCGAAGACGTTGCGGGGCGATGCGCGAGTTCTGTGGTTTCAGGCAAACGGCGCATCGCCCCGTGTTACAACTAAAAGTCAACGACCCAAAGCGCGCACGGATCGCGGCGCGTTTCGCGTTTCATAAATCGATTCGCTACTACTCTGTTTGAAAAAGTTCGTGCGACAAATAACGTTCGCCGAAATCGCAGATGATCGAGACGACACGCTTGCCCGCCCCCAGTTCGCGCGCCACTTCGCGCGCCGCCCACGTGATCGCGCCTGAAGAGATGCCGCAAAAGATTCCTTCTTCGCGCGCCAGCCGGCGCGCCATTTCCAGCGAGTCGTTGTAATCCGCGCGGATGACTTGATCCACCACCGAGGCGTCGTAGTTGCGCGGCACAAAGCCCGCGCCGATGCCCTGAATTTTATTGGGGCCGGGTTCGCCGCCGGACAAGACGGGCGACGACACGGGTTCGACGGCAACGATACGCACGCCGCCGACGCGCTCCTTCAAGACGTGGCCGACGCCGTTGATCGTGCCGCCCGTGCCAACGCCCGCGACGAAAGCATCTATGCGCCCGTCCGTGTCTTCGAAAATCTCTTCGGCGGTCGTGCGGCGATGAATTTCAGGATTCGCAGGGTTATCGAACTGCGAGAGCGCGTAGCTGTTCGGCGTTTCTTCGGCAACGTCGGCGGCCTTTTTGATCGCGCCCTTCATGCCTTCCGCGCCGGGCGTAAGCACGATCTGTGCGCCGAGCGATGCAAGCACGCGGCGACGCTCCGCCGTCACGGAATCCGGCATCGTAACGATTAGTTTGTAGCCCTTGACGGCGGCGGCGAAAGCGAGCGCGATGCCTGTGTTACCGGAAGTGGGTTCGATCAATGTCGTTTCGCCCGCTTTAATATAGCCCGCGCGTTCGGCGGCTTCGATCATCGCCGCACCGATGCGGTCTTTAACCGAGTCCATAGGGTTCTGCGATTCCAGCTTGGCAATCATCTCCGCAGAGTTCGGGTACGCGATACGATTCAAGCGCACAAGCGGCGTGTAGCCGATCAACTCCAGCATATTATTCGCAATCTTCGGTCTTTGGGGCATAACAGAATCCTTTCATATATGAAGCCGACGAAATAGAGTTATCCGAATTTCAGAAAACTATACAGCGGCATCGGCAGGCGCGCAAGAAGACCTATGAGATTTCCATAACAGAAACTTGTGCAAGGCAATTGTTGGGAATTTTTCATTTTCAATTACACCATAAATTGAGAATTCCCGTGTCGGCGCGCTCAGGTAAAAAGAGAAACACCCGCAGATTTAAGTATAGCCTGCGAGTGTTCTTCTAAATTGCAAGAGGCTAAGAGCTACGGCGCATGGACGAGAAACACGTCATACGCCCACCTTCCCAAATCGGCATGGTTTGTGCCGTACACCTTCGCGCGATACCGGAAGCTATTGCCATATCTGTCCGTGCGTCTGGATTCTTTGTAATCGAGCGCAATAGCTTCTATGCCCAGCTCCGGCAAGGTGTGCAACTCACTTGCTTCCGAGCTGCCGTTATGATTCATGTCCTGCCACAGACGAAGCGCAGCGAAGATGGCATCTTGAACATCAATCATGCCATCCGCATTTCCGCCCCGTGCCGCCGTGTCATACTCGGCTAACGCGAGGAAGCCGTTCGGAGTAGCCGATTGAGGCTGCGCTGTGAAATTACCGAATAGCTCCGCGCCATCATCTATCTTTCCATTGCCGTTTCGGTCAAGCGCCAGCCATGCGTCATCCGCCTCCGGTGTCGTCCACGCGATGCGCCCCGCTCGTCCATCACTATTCAAGTCGAAATTGACGCCCGCTTCTCCATCCGTCAAAGAGAATCCGTCGCCTGCAAGGTCAAGGATAAGGGGCGAGAGTTGGCACGGTTTATCGGGTGTGTCAACGCACTCGGTTGGATCGCAGTTGCAGGTTCGTGAGTTCCAGAAGCCTTGCGCCGCTCTGCATTCACTTAGTTCCCAACTGGTTGCTACGCACGGCGGCGGCGGCGGCGGACAGTAAAGACTACCGACAGCTTGAGTATCACATTCCGTAACGCTGTAAAATCCCGAATAAATGAGCGGCCCCATAATTGAGGTGCGAGCGCCACAAGTAGAGCAATTAGTCAGACCGAACGAATGCCCTATCTCGTGCGTCATAGTTTCCCGCAAGGTCGAAAAGTTATTGCTTCCAAAGTAGATAATGAAATAGTGTGTGCCATCTGAAGCCGTCTGCATGACTTCAGTAGATTCAGCACCTGACTGATAAACCCAAACTTTGTCGCCTCCACCAAAAGAAGGTCCGTATTGACTTGATATAAATCCTTCAAAGGTTACATTGGAGCAATTATCTGCTTTATGAGCATTCCACTCCTGAAACGCCTGTTGCATTACTTCTTGCTGGGAGCTATTGAAGTCACTGTCTCTGAAGTAAACTGTTACGTGGGCAAATAAATTCCAATTGGCTCTCGGCGGGTCAAAAGAGTAGGGGCCATTGCAAGAGGTTTGGGCTTGTATCTTTGCTCCTAATGCTAGCCAAAAAATAATTAATGTCGCTAAAATCAAGCAGGTGCCCGCAATGATATGTGGATGTGAGAGATTGTTTTTTTTCACTTGCTTCCTCTTATTTAGGTATAACTTGTGAAGGAGACGTGATGGTTTTGCGCAACCCAGTTAAGAAAGTTGTTTCTGCCATACCTGCATATATTTTGAAATCTCTCCCACCTGCACTGTCTAATGGAAAGACCTGACCTCCCCGCAACTCATAAGCTGTTAAGATATTTCGGCTCATATCTCTTTGAATAGGCGGATTTATATTAACTTCTTCACGTGGATTGCGGCCTAGGAAGAATACATACTTCTGCCTGACGCGAGGCACTCCTTGTCCTGCCACAAAGAAGCATACAGTATGCCCAAACGGGGCACGGACTCGACCACCTTGACGCTCTGCCTCAAATGAACCGCCAACAGCTAATGGCAGATTGCTATCATTTTTAAGAATTTCATTAATCTGAATTGTAAACTCTGAATAGACGCCAGTCCTATCTTCAGAGACGTAAGCCTTTGTATCTGCTACCTCCCCAATAATGATAGCAGTGCTCTGAACTGTGGGTAGAGCGGAATCCAATCCCTCCTCCCAGTCATTAAATACAACTCCTTGCTTACCTGTGAGGAAGGTGCTCACATTAAATCTTGATTTATTGTATTTTTTGTTTTTCTCGTGCCTTTTTACTCTTTCGTCGGAGTCAGATGGCGCGATGGTTTCATAATCGGCAATTGGGAGTGAATCTTCAATGTTAGCCTCTTGTTGTCTTGCAGGCGACGAACTGCCTTGGTTTTGACTGTGTAATGCGGCCACTGCTGTTGCTACTGTGATAGCCAATGCAGCGAAAATGGCTAATATCGCTATCTTATGGATTCGCATATGAAACTCCTCATAGAACTTCTATGTTTAGAAATATTATTATCTCTTGATAAAGAGAATTTGATTAATTGGGTTTTGAGTTTATTAAGTTAACAGGATTGAGACTCTTGCTTAACAGAAAGAACAGCGACAAGCGCATTTATACGCCTACCTCTGAAGGCTGTCAATACTTATTTTTGTATCCACTCAATTTAACTGCCGTTGCAGATTTACTTACATTTCTTTTGACAGTGAATGGGATTGGCTGGATTGCAGAATAGTTAAAATCTTAATCGGCAAGTCTACTTGTTCAAGCTAGAGGCGTGGGACGCTTATGCGACTAACTACAATTTCCATAAGACCGGCGGATGGCGTGCGGCATGAAGACGACGCCTACAGCATATCGTTTGACTTGCGCTCGATTGGTCTTTCAACGGTTGCATCGAAGTGCTGCGTCGCGGCTTCCGAACCCAGATGGCGCGTCGTGCCTTCGGTGACGCTCGGCGGAGGCGCAGCGAAGCCGGTGGTGTTGCGCGGGGCAAACTCCTTCGCGCGCGTATCGGAAGCAAGCGGCGCGGCAGGCTGCTGGGGAGGCGGCGCGAGTTGCTTCTGTTGTTTGGCGCGCATCAGTTCGGCAACGCCGCCGCCGAGCAGGGAGAAGGCCGGAATCAGCATCCAGTACCACCAGACTTTGCCGCTCACGTCATGACCGAAGAGCGCGATGGAAAGGGCGACGAGGATAAAGCCGATGCCCATAAAGATATGTTTGACTCCCTGATCGGCACGCGGCACGTCGTCCTTTTTCCGGCGACTGTTCAAACCGAAATCCTGCATTTGAGCCAGCGGCGCAAGCGGCGGCATCGGCAAAAAGCTATTCTTGGCGGCAGGCAATTTTCCGGTCAACGCCTGCGGCACGAGGCCTATGTTTGCGCCGCAGGTACGGCAAAATTGCGCATCGTCAATATTTTGCGCGGCACACTTTGGACAGTACATTCCTTTAACCTCCGAATCGTCTTAACCGCCGAACGGCAGCCGGTCTATGTTTCGACATCCGTCGTTACTTTTTTGTACGCCGTTGGCTCAACGCTTGTTCGCTGGCGCAATGCTTCGTAGAGCATGACGGCGGCGGCGACGGAGACGTTGAGCGAATTGATCCGGCCGCGCAAAGGGATACGCACGAGTGCGTCGCAATGCTCGCGCACGAGGCGATGCAGCCCCGCGCCCTCGCCGCCCAGAACTATCGCCGACGGAGCGCGCCAATCCCACGCCGTGTAATCCATTTCCGCTTCCGCGCTCGCGCCAATCGTCCAGATGTTTCTTTTCTTTAATTCGTCAATCAGCCGCGAGAGGTTTGTGACGCGCGCGATGCTCACGTGTTCGAGCGCACCTGCCGCCGCTTTCGCCACCGTCTCCGTCAATCCGGCGGCGCGGCGTTCCGGCAGAAACAGGCCGTGTGCGCCCGCGCATTCAACTGTGCGGATAATCGCGCCGAGATTGCGCGGGTCTTCGACTCCGTCAAGCAACACGGCGAGCGGCGGATCGTCTGTGCCGACTCGCGCCGCAAGCGAATCGAGCAGTTCGGCGGCATCCGTGTAGCGCGCCGCCGCGATAGTGGCGACGACGCCCTGATGATTAACGTCTCCGGCAAGGCGCGCGAAGTCTGCGCGCATCACACGACGAACGGGAACATTCGCCGCACGCGCCAAATTCAATAATTCGTGTAGCCGGTGTGAGTGTGCGCCCTCGCTAATCGTGAGTTGCTCTATCGGGCGCGAATTTGCGCGCAAGGCTTCGAGCACCGGCGCGATGCCGTAAAGTTTCGCGCTATCCTGTGGCGTCTTATCCGATACAAAGTTTTGCGTGGGCGCAGCGATAGAGGCGCTTGATTCGGGGCGCGATTCACGGCGAGGCCGCGCGCTCTCTTTTAATGGTTGCGGCGATTCACGCCGGAAGCGTTGCCGCGCGTCGTTTCGTTTCATTTATGTAAGACCACGATTGAACATTAGTAGATGATGTTGCAGCCGCGAGTAGAGCGTAAACTGTTTCTCATTGTCGCTCGTCACGGCGGCCTCCGTGCTGTACTTGCCCGGTCGTTCACGATGCCAGCCGCGCGCTTCCGTTTGCTGTTCGAGCGGCCACACTTCAATTAAAAGAGGCCGCACGCGATAATAGGATTCCGATAATTCGACAGATGTCGCCTTTTTTTGCAGCACGGCGATGAGCGTGCGAAAGTTGTGCATCGCCAGTAAATTCTTCTCTTCGCCTAAACATGAAAAATCGAAATTGTTGCTCGTGATGCGCCAATTGTCCCACCGCTCTTGATCCGGCGCAACATAGATATCCAGCAACGCTTCGTCCGCACCGAATTCGCGCGCATCAACTATCTCCGGCTCTGCGCCGCTCAAAGGCCGCCGCTCCGCCACTTCGATGCGTCGCACGAAAAGCCTTCCGGTGACAAGCAGCGAAACCTGCGTCCACGAAACCTTTTGCTCGCGCCCGCCGCCCGTCGGATAAGCGACGACGGCGTTCTCTGTAAACTCAAGGGCACGCAGGCGCAGGGGCGGCCTAGACTCTAAAGCCAGAGCTTCATCGTCAACAATCAGCACCTCGAAGCCGCGCACGGCAGCGAGACGGTCTTTAATCAAAGTCGCGTCGTCGAGCGTCGCGGTGCGCGCGAGCGGCAAAGGCTCCGTGTTCTCCGCGATGCGTTTTAGCGTTGCGCTTTCAAGGCGAAGCAGTCGCGCGGCTTCGTCTAGTTCCTCTTCAGATAAAGAAGGGGCGGAAGGCTGTCGTAGCAGAATACAGTTAAAGCCGCGTTCCCACTTTTCGAGCCGCCGGAGCGCAGGCTGGCGCAACTCTTGGCTTGTTTCGGTTACGGGAAGCCGTGCGGCGCAGTATAAACATTCGGAGCGCGTCGGCGGATTGGCGCGCAGGCACACGTCGCAGCGAACCATCTGTTCCGGCGCGAAGCCGCGCGACTCAACTGGCGGCGTATCGTCGTCGCTCAATAAAGGCAGCTCTTCGTCGGCGAAAGCCACTTCGTAATTCTCCCTGCATTTATGATTTGTGTGCGCGAACGGCGCTGCAACATAATCAAGCCGGACAATAATAACCTGTTTACCGGAAAGATATGTTTGATTCTTCGCTTCGCGCAAGTTATCTTTGAGTTCCGATTTTGACGGTTACGACAAAGGGCAAGGATGAACAGTTCCTTTACCAAGCGCACACGAAGAGATTTACAACATTTTTTCGCGGCGGTTTTAATCGCGGCGTTGACCGTGTGTATAGCCGCGTGCGCCGGAGCGACGCGCCCGCCGGATGCCGCCGGCCCGCGCGCCAACGAGCCGCCGTATCCGGTGCTGCTCGTCGCCAACGAAGACCGCACGACGGCCTCGCTTGCGGCGTGGTCTGCTCTGACCAAAGCGCAGAACATCCCGGACGCGCCCGCGCCCGAATTTGATCCTGTGACGGGCGCGATTCGTAGTCTTCCAGTGCTTCCAAACGGCGCGGCGTTGTACTTGCCGAAGATCGGCGCGCAGCCGCCCATGACGGAAGAAGAGACGCGCGAATCCCTGCGCCGCTTTATCGTAAATGAAAGCAGACTGATCGGCGCAGAGCCGCAGCAGCTATCGCTTGTCGCACGCACGGAGACGCCCGCCAACATCAAAACGGCGCGCTACGAGCAACGCCCGTTTCGCTATGCTTTGCGCGGCGGCTTCGGCATGCTGCAAATTGATTTCGCACCCGACGGGCGCTTGCTTCAACTTTCGAGCACCTGCATCCCGGAAGCGGAAAGCCTGCAACGCTCCGGCACAGGCGTTCGGCCTCGCTATACCGCCGAAGAAGTCATCAAGCGTCTCGTCGGGCGCAGCTTCGCTCTCACAGGCAACACGACTGAGGCGAAGACGAGTGCGAACGTCAACACAAATCAAAACACGGCGGTCGCGCCGGAAGTAACTATCTTGGCAGGCGATCAAATCAGCATACGCGAGCTTGTCGTTTATCCGCGCAGGCGCTTGGCTGATCCGGCGGTGATTGAATTTCATCTCGCATGGGAAATTGCACTGGCGCACGGAACGCAAAACTATACGGTGTATCTCGACGCGGTGACGGACGAATTTCTCGGCGCAACGCCGGGCGTGTGAGTTTCAAGTAGAATATTGTTGAAAGTCTGCACGTCTGAAGAAGAGACTAACTTGAAGGAGACGAGAGACAATGGCAACCAAAAAACCGCATAAGGATCGAAGCGATATGACGGTCGGCACACTGGAAAAGAAGCATGGCCTGCCGCCCGGCACAGTTAGAAACCCTGACGGCAGAGACACCCGCAGCGATAAAAAAGTGGGAACGATTCGCAAGCAGGCGATGAAGAAGGGCGGCAAGAAGTGACGCCGAAACTAATGCGGCTAATCGGCATCTTCTTTTTTGTGGATGCCGCCATCATCGCCGTTCTGAATCTGAAGCGAGTCGCTAATCTTGGATTGCCCTGGCTGTCAACTTTATTCTTGCTCATCGGGCTTATTTTTGTCGTGATAGCCAGAAGGCAAAGCGACCGTGCCAATCGAATGTAGAGGCGTGCGGCGAAGCGAGGCGACGCAGGAAACCTGTCGTCGGTGAGTTGTCTACGGTCTCATCGAAGGCCGCGAAAAAAGTGAGGTAAGGAATGATTGATCCATCTTCAGCAAAAGACGCCGCAATGCACCTGCCGGAATCCAGCTATCCGCGATGCTTGCATTGCAATAAACGTGTGGCGGCTTTAACCGTCTCGCCCCATCCGAATCATGCGGGTAAAGTGATAATCGAATATCAATGTCACGGCGAGAGCGTAAGTCAGGAAATGGCCTCGTCGGTCTTGGCGAGCGAGCAGGGCTTGGCGTCGTACACGGCCTTTAATGCTTACACCAGCGGACTAATGCCCGTGCATTCTTCGGAGCACACGGACGCCGACGCACGAAAGCACGGCACGCTCGAATCTCAGACGAAGACCACGCGCAAGCTCCCTGAAGATTTCAAGCGGGCGGTTGACGAAAAGCTGGAGAGCGAAACGCGAGAAGACAAGCAGTGACGGATTGAAGATTATTCGCTCGGGCGATTCGACAGCCTTGCTTTCAAGCTCATCCTTACCGGCTTACTCGTAACTGCTCACGGGCAACCGTCCCGCTCCGGCATTTTCGTAAACTTATGATGCGCGGCTCTTTCACCTTGACCAATAGCCGCTGTCAGCGCATCCTACTGAACGTATATTTATAAACTTAATCGGGGTCTTTGAATCAGCATGAATTTTGATCCGACGAATAACATTTCGTGGCAATTCGGCCATCGCGGAAGGGTCGCGGTTTTCATTGACGGCAATAATCTTTTTCACGCAGCGCGTTTTCACAACATAGATATAGATTACAACAAGCTGCTGCGCGTCTTGCTGGGCGATGGCCGTCTTCTCAGAGCTTTCTTTTACACGGGCGTTGATGTGGGCGCAGAACGGCAGCAAGGTTTCCTGCTGTGGATGCGTCGCAACGGTTTTCGCGTCGTGCAGAAAGAGCTTAAAACTTTTTACGACGGCACGCGCAAAGCTAATCTCGACGTTGAAATCGCCGTTGATATGCTCAGCCTCGCCGGGCGCTACGATACGGCGGTGCTCGTTTCCGGCGATGAAGATTTCGTTTACGCCGTTAACGCGGTTGCCTACAAAGGCTGTCGCGTCGAACTCGCGGGCTTTCGTTCAAACACCGCGCCGAAGTTGATTGACGTGGCAGACTATTTTATTGACCTCGGCGACATCGCCGATAAGGTGCGTAAAGATTTTACGCACGGCGTGCCGCGTTATGATGAGCGCGATCTGCATGATGTCGTGCCGGACGTGCCCGCAGAATTTCTGCCGCCGCATACGCACACGGCTGCGGACGGCAAAGAAAACGGCTTTCACAATCCGCCCGTCGCCTCGATCATCGAAACGCACTTGGACGATGACGAAGCGGAAGCCTTCGATCAAGCCAGCGAATTCATACGTGTGGTGGACGAGCATTAAACGTCGCACGACGAAGGCCGGACGGCGAAGGTTTAGTGGACGGCAAGATATTTACCAGAGAGACATGAAACTCTTCAGTATTGAGGAAGCAAACGCGGTATTGCCGGTCGTGCGCCGGGTGGTCTTAACCATCCAGCGCGAGCACCTACGTTTGCAATCCTTTCAAGCCGCCGCACGCGAAGCGGCGGAAGCGGCGGAACGCGGCGGCGGCGGCGGAATGCGCGGCGGCGGCGTTTATGTTCGGACACTCGTCAAGATGGCGGCACAGACCAGCGAATTGGAATCAATCGGCGTGCAGATTAAAGACTACGCGCGCGGCCTGATAGATTTTCCGAGCCTGCGCGACGGACGCATCGTCTTGCTCTGCTGGCAGCTGGGCGAAGGCGAGCGGATCGAATGGTGGCACGACGTTGAAGCGGGCTTCGCCGGACGCCAACCTCTTTAAGCTTAAGAAAAGACTAAAATTCAAACTCCATAAGCCCTTCGCATTCTCTTCTTCCTCAAACTTACTGCCTCTATCTAGTAGTTACTCCGGCGACAAGTACAGCGGCTTGTGTATTTTCCCATTGACGACTTAAAGTGCCTTCTGATAGTATCCGCCGCGACTCCATAACGGGCATGGGTTTAGCAGCGACAAACCCGTCGTCCCGGAAATCAATTTCGCATAACTTTTGTCGGAGGCCCCTTCGCTATGCAGTGTCCCGCGTGCCGTGCCGTTTACTCCAATGGTTTAGACCTGTGTCCCCGATGCCAGACGCCCGCGCAAAAATCCTCCGCCGAACCAGATATTGCCGAAACGAAAGAGGCGGCGCGAACCATCGACGACGCCCGCGAGCAAAGCATTTTGACAGTCGAGCTGGATGATAAGAGCAGCGCAATCAACGCTTCGGCCACCGAATCCGGCGCGCCTGTGAGCAGAGAGGCGGCGGCGAAAACGAATGAAGCGGCGGCTTCGACCTTGATCGAATTTCCGGGCGCGGCGCGTGCCTCGCGTCCGCAATGGCGCAAGGATTTGAGCGAGCGCGTGCGCGAAATTCAGGAACGCCGTGCCCGCGAAGCACCCCGTGAAGACCGCGCACGAGCGACACACACAATTCCGACGCAAGCAACGCCGCCCCAAAACTCAACACAGGCTTCCACCGTTCCCGATATCGCCGCCGCGCAACTCGGGCTTGTGCCGCCGGTAGATGCGCCCGCTGTCAATCCGATTGTCGTCGCGGCCCTACGACGCATCGAACGCGCCCGGCAAGCAACTCCGCCGCCTGCCGCGACGCGCGCCCGTGCCACTTCGATGAGCGGTGCGGCAACGGCTGTCGCGCGCGTCGCCGAAGAACAGTATGAGCACGCGCCGGAGTTAAAAAACTCTCCGCCCCAGGCGTTGCCGCCGCCGTCAACGCACGCGACTGCGGCCGCAACGGTTCAGGCGGAGTCCACAACGGAAACCGTCAAGACACCGGAGTTGCAGACCAAAACGCATAATCTAGTAGTTGTTCCGGCGCACTCTATACCGCAGGAATCTGTTCCCAAAACGCCGCCGCGCCGCATCGTCCCGGAAGTCGCTGACGAAGCGGCGACGCCCGGACGCCTCGACGCGCAAGCTATCGAAGAGATGCACGCGGCGGCGTTTCCGGAGAATGACCGCGCACCGCTGTCCCCGCGTTTAATCGCGGGCATCGTTGATCTGCTGGTCGTCGCTTTCGCGTCAACACCCTTCGCCGCAATTATCGAATTGACCAACGGTAATTGGACGGACATTCGCGTTGGCGCAGCAATGGGCGGTATCATCGTGCTGGTGATGTTTCTGTATCTCACGGCTTCGACGGCACTGGCCGGTCGCACGTGGGGAATGTCTCTCTTTTCAATGCACGCCGTTGACGTGCATACGGGGTTGTGGCCGACTACCCGACAGGCGATCACGCGCGCCATCGCTTATATGCTCTCGCTCGCCGCCTGCGGACTCGGGCTGGCTTACGCACTGATGGATGCCGAAGGCCGCGCGGTTCACGATCTTCTCTCCGGCACAATCGTCGTCCGCGATTAACGACGCGCTCGCCCCGTAAAATCAGGCTCTGCTCTCCTTCTTTCGCAGGAGAGCAGAGCTTTTGCTTTGCCACACAAACCGGCTAAGCTAACAAACGCGCGTTAATCCGAGAATCACGCGCGCAAGTTTTACGTTTTCATTAATTGATCATGGGTTACGATGAACGATCAAACCATCAAAGCTATCGTTGACGAGATTGCGCCGGAACTCGTCAAACGCGCTGCCGGAAAAGTGTTTCAACTCACACGCGCGTCGCTCGTGATTGACTTTCGCACCGGCGTTGATCGCTTTTTGTTTCTTTCAATCGAGCCTTCCGCGCCGCGCCTTTACATGATTGAACGCCGCCCGCGCGATCTTGAAAAGCAATCAATCCATGATTCATCTTTCGCGCAACTGCTACGCAAGCATATCGGCGGCGCGCGTCTTCTCGCGCTCACGAAAGACGCTCAAGATCGCATCGTTCGCTTCTTCTTCGCCGCCGAAGATATCGTCGGCGCGTCATACTCGCGCACGCTCGTCGCTCAACTAACAGGCCGCGCCGCTAATCTATTTCTGCTCGATGAACGCGATTACATCATTGACGCATTGCGCACACTGCGCGGCGAAGGCCAACAGATTGGCGACAAATATCAATCGCCCGCCGCTGCCACTCCTGCGCTTGTCTCGCAAGCGTCGCAACCGGCGCTGGCGAAAGCCTCCTTCGCATCTCTCTCCGAA
>JBHENC010000011.1:109455-135826 GCA_046262295.1 Pyrinomonadaceae bacterium
AAGCCCTTGTCCGTGAGACGCTTGATCGTACCTTCAGCCATTTTCCTGCTCCTGTGAGTCGGCGACGGGGATTGGGACGCGCCGAAGTTCACGCGAAGCCGCCGCACGTTTCGACGCGCGTGCCGCCGCGCTGCGCCAGCAATTTCGCAAGCAGCTTACACAAAAGACCAAGCTTCAAAGCGGTTTGCGCCGAGACCTTACGGCGCACGGCGACGCCGACGAACACAGGCGCGCGGGCGACCTGATCCTCGCCAACTTAGCCAATGCCGAACGGCGCGGCAACATCGTCACGCTGACGGATTACTATGCTGAAGGCGAGCCGCGCATCGAACTCGAAATTGACGAAGCATCTACATTGCAGGAAGAGGCCGCACGGCGTTTCACGCGCTACACCAAAGCCAAGCGCGCCGCGCAGGAGATAGACAAACGCCTTATCACGCTCGAAGCCGAATTGAAAACGCTGCAAGCGCGCGAGGCGTTGTTGCAGCAAATCACGGAAGCCCGCGACGAAGCGGCGCTCGAAGCCTTCAGTGGAGAAAAGAAAAAGGAGTCGCGCCGCCCGTCGCAAGCGCAGAAGCCCTTTGAAAGCGTGTCCGGCGCGCGGCGTTATCGCTCTTCCGATGGCTACGAAATCCTCGTCGGACGCGCCGCACGCGATAACGACCAGTTGACGTTTCGCATCGCGCGCCCTTACGATTTGTGGCTTCACGCCGCCGATTATCCGGGTTCGCACGTCGTCGTGCGCAATCCGACGCGCAAAGATATTCCACACCGCACGATCATCGAAGCTGCGCAACTCGCCGCTTATTTCAGTCAGGCCAAACGCGACGCGAAAGTGGATGTGCATTACACACCGCGCAAGTTTCTCTCCAAGCCGAAGAACTCCGCGCCCGGCCTCGTGCGTATGTCCGCCTTTCGTAACATCCTCGTCGAACCGCGCGAGAGCATCGAAAGAATCTGAGTCGGAGCGCATTTCAAAATCAGGAATTAGCCACCGCAGACATAGAGAAGAACTGTTTCGAGTTTTCAGTTTTGAGTTTTCAGTCTTGAGTTTTCAGTTTAGAACACATCGTTATTGTCTGTGCTGAAAACTGATTACCGAAAACTAAAAACTGTTTCAACCGCTCCGCGCCTCCTCGGTCTCTGTAGCAGATTTTGTAACGGACTCTTCGCATTCGTTGCCGGAACAGCTCTTCGCAAACTCTTCTGCAAAGCCAACGCATACTTTCGTCATAGCCTTTTGTTAGGTTTGAAGGCCTTATAATTCAGGAAGGAATTTGCTGCACAGATGAGCACGAATTTTATTGCGCCGCTTGAAACACTCGCCGCCGATGCGCTTGATCGAATCGCGGATGTCTTTGTCGGCGAGGCTTCGACCTTACGCGATGGCACGGAACACGCGGGCGTTCAATTGCCGCGCGATCTCTACGCGCACAAAGACGCGCAGACCGAATGGTGGTATTACACAGGCCACTTGCAAACCGCTTCAGGCCATCGCTTCGGCTTCGAGCTTGTCTTCTTCAAGCGGCGCACAGACCTCGACCGTTTCGGCGTCGTGCCGCTGCGTCTCATCGCCAATCCGCTGTATCTGGCTCACTTCGCCGTTACGGATGAAACGAAGAAAAGTTTTCGCTACGAGCATCGTAAGAGTACGGGCGGTGCGTTCGACGCTCCGGCGCAGGCGAGCGAGCGCCGCTATTTTTTACGGCTCGGCAACTGGAGCGTGAAAGAAGCGCACGGCTCGCATATCCTGCGCGCGACATTGGGCGACGATCTTGTTTTCGAGGCGGCGCTTAAACCCGTCAAACTCGCCGCGATGAATGGGCACGAAGGCGTCGGCGTCAGTTTCAAAGACACCGGCGAGGCATCGCGTTATTTTTCTTTTACACGCATGGATGCCGTAGGAGACATCACTTGGCACGGGCGCACGGAGCATTTCAAAGGCTCTGCGTGGATGGATAGAGAGTTCGGCACATGGCGCACGACTGAAAATCAAAAGGGCTGGGATTGGTTCAGCATTCAGCTTGCGAACAACACGGAAGTGATGGTTTATCAACTGCGCAATTCGGCAGGCCAACCGTCGCCTTTTTCAAGCGGCACATACGTTGACGCTGCCGGAAATTTCACGCATCTCGCCTATGAAGATTTCACTATCGAGGCGACTGATTACTGGCAAAGCCCGCACACGAAAGCGACGTATCCGATCAATTGGCGCGTGCAAGTTCCGCGCTTCGGCGTTGATTTAACAATCACGCCCGTCATCAAAGATCAGGAGTTGGATACACGCGGCACGACGATGATCGTTTACTGGGAAGGCGGGTGTAGGGTTGAAGGACGACACGGCATTGAGACGACAAACGGGCGCGCGTATGTCGAGCTTGTCGGCTACGACCGCTCGCACGAACGCCCTTCGCTCGGCGCGTTTCTCTTCGGCGGCGCAATTGAAAAACAGTGGCGCAGCATCTTCGGCTGATTGATTTTTACACGCGCCCGCACGCACAATAGCTTTATGAGTAAACCGCAAAAAAATAGACCATGCCAATCCGAAGAAATGTTCGCGCGCGCCGTCAGGTTGATTCCCGGCGGCGTCAATTCTCCCGTCCGCGCCTTTCGCGGTGTCGGCGGCACGCCCCGCTTTATCAAGAGCGCACAGGGCGCAACGCTCACGGACGTTGACGGGCACACGTACATTGATTACGTAGGCTCTTGGGGGCCGATGATTCTAGGCCACGCCGATCCGGAAGTAATCGAAGCGTTAGGCGAGAGCTTAGCGAGAGGCACAAGCTACGGCGCGCCGACGCTGCTCGAAATAGAGATGGCCGAAGAGATAACGCGCGCCGTGCCGTCTATCGAGATGGTGCGGATGGTCAACAGCGGCACGGAAGCGACGATGTCCGCGATACGTCTCGCGCGCGGCGTCACGAATCGCAATCTGCTCGTCAAGTTTGAAGGTTGCTATCACGGGCACGGCGACAGTTTGCTGGTGAAGGCCGGATCGGGCGTTGCGACGCTCGGCCTGCCCGATAGTCCCGGCGTTCCCATGTCTGTGGCAAGCGACACGTTAACGGTTCCTTACAACAATGCGGCGGCGCTCGAACAAGTTTTTCAGGAGCATGGCGCAAAGATTGCGGCGGTTATCATCGAACCCGTTGTCGGCAACATGGGCTGCGTCGTGCCGCGCGACGGATATTTGCAGGCGGTGTGCGACATCACGCGCAAGGCGGGTGCGCTGCTTATCTTCGACGAAGTAATGACGGGCTTTCGTCTCGCGCGCGGCGGCGCACAGGAGCTTTATAATGTGCATCCTGACATCACGACGCTCGGCAAGATCATCGGCGGCGGGCTTCCGGTCGGCGCTTACGGCGGCAGCCGCGAAATCATGGAACACATCGCGCCCGCCGGAAACATCTATCAAGCAGGCACGCTCTCCGGCAATCCTTTAGCGATGACCGCCGGGCTGACGACGCTCAAGCGTTTGCGCGATGCTTCGGTTTACGAAAAGTTGGAGCAGGCGGGCAAGCGTCTGACAGACGGATTAACGAAAGCGGCGCGGGAAGCGGGCGTTGAGACGGTGACGAACCGCGTCGGTTCGATGTGGACGGGATTCTTTACGAGCGAGCCGGTGACGGATTGGGATTCCGCCGCCAAAAGCGACCGCGCGTTTTACGGAAAATTCTTCCATGCGATGCTGGAGAACGGCGTCTATCTTGCGCCCTCGCAATTTGAAGCGGCGTTCATCAGTCTCGCGCACACGGATGAGATTTTAGAGCAAACGATTGAAGCGGCGCGTAAAGCATTTCAAGGATTGGACAGATAGCGGCGGGGTTGACATGGGCGAAACCGCCGGGAGTCAACATAGAAGTAACGAACGATCTTTTTAATGAGACAAGCTGTTTTGCGCCGAAGCGTCTAATGGCTTGTTCGGTGCGGCGTTTATTTTGGGGCTTGCAGTTTCTCAGCCAACCACAAGTTGACCAATGTTTCAGGAACAACACCGCGAACACGAGCCTCCGCTTCAAGTTCCTTGTAGATTTGCGGCTCAACCGTGACGCGCCTTCTTCGTTTAGCTCTGACTTCAAACTCAACCTCGTGAGTTTCGTCCCAGTAGTCATCCAGGCTGTGCGTGTCCCAAAATTCGCCGATACCTTCTAATGTTTGCGCCTGTGAAATGCTGCTAAGTTGTTTGTTTTTATTTTCACTCATAACGCCTACGCTCTTTTTTATCCATATCTCGCGCACTTAAAATCAAAGCCGTATTCGATGATTTATGAATAAAAAATGTGATTAGATAACGACCTGCTTCGGTTTGTCCGCTTGCCGAATAAACATCTTCGCCCTTTTGATGTCCCGATTCAACGAAACGATAACGCGGAAGATTAAAGAAAACCTCTTCAACTTCATCCTGTGAAACTCGATGCTTAACTTCTATTTTATCAAGGATGCCCGGAAGCCATATAAAGTCGTCAATGTGCATAAAGCAAGTTCCGGTTTAGCACTTACGCTCAACGACTTAAATGGAAGAGGCAAAGCCACAAACGGTAAAAGGTATATTTTGGTCTGCTAAAGCTTCCAACGCGGCTTCTGGAACAAGATGCTCGCCCGACTTCAGCACACGCCCGGAAAAGCGTCCGAGCAAAAACACCAATGCTCGTTTTTCAGTTTCACGGTCTGGAAAAGTAATCGTTATCATAAATAAAGTTGCCTCCAAACAAAACGATTATAACAGTTGATTCGTAAAACTACAGAATCATCAAAAAGCAATGATAATCTGCTGAACACTGAAACTGGCAACACAGTATCTAACCGAGCGCGACGAACCCCCGATAGAGCCAAGTCTCGCGCATCAAAGCCATGCTATTCGCGCTTCGGTTGAATGAGTTATTAGACCGCAGCACCAAGGAGTACTTTCATCGGCGATGCCCCTTTCCCAACAATCACACCGAGCGTTATACAGTTGACGATTACAGTGAACCAGTATCCAATCAAGAATGATGGCTTGCGCGTTTTGTGTCGCAAAAACACTTGAGCTATTAGCGCACCAGGCCAACCCCCAATTAAGCTCATCAGATGCAGCGTCGACTCAGGGATTCGCCTGCCTGCATTTTGAGCGGCTGTTTTGTCCGAGGCATAGACACCATATGTGATAATGCTCGCACCATAATAGAGAGTCAACCAACTCATATCGAGCCATCCTACTGCGGCGAGTACAGCTAACGCGACGAGGAAACTCATTGCAAACGCGATTGGCACGGCGATGCGCGATCTCGGAATGTGACGCACTAGCGGGGCACCACGTGGACTGACAGTGAATCGAACATCATTCGCCTGAAGCCGTCCATGCGAATCGGGCGCGAGCGTGTAGCTTACAACTTCATTCACGCTTGGCCTGCGATTACTGAGTGAGAATGAAGAGATGTGGACGAATACGGAGTTACCTCCTTCAGAAGGAGAGATAAATCCGAACCCACGCTCGTCATTCCATTTTGCGATTCTTCCCTTGTGACGCATTTCCTACTCTCAAGCGGTCTAACGCTCGCCATCAGCCGCCGCGCACGCAACGCCGAATCCACGCAAGTTCTCGATGAGAAGCAAGCTAACTCGCGGTCGGCTGCATGGCGTTGTTATGCCTCGTTCGAGGAACTACCAACATACGGGATTTTACCTTCCCAGAAATCATTCAACTGCCGCCACCATATCGCCGATTCTGGTTTTAAGTATCGGTAGAACTCTTCAGGATTGACGCCACTATTCCCAGCAACGTTCTGAATCCCTTCAAGCATCCCGATTGTAGCAGCCTCTTTCACATAAGCATCACCCTCAAGGTGAAGCCTCTCAATAACCTCAAACACCGCCGGAAATTCATCTGTCCGATTTTCCTTATGCAGCTCCACCAGATGATGCGCGAACTCCCCTAAATCAACGTAGAGCAAATCTTCACCTTCGTAGAAAGCGCGATGCTCCTTCCACTTTTCAGTGAAGGAAGGGCACGCTTCAAGAAACAGAGGCATGACTTGTTCTTTCGTTATCATTACATCACTCAACAGAGGCATAACAAGTATTATGCTGCTGTCACTCCGTTGACCAAGAACTTAGAGTTTTATGCTGCTATCTGTCACGATCTTTCAGCGGCAAATCAACGACGAAGCGTGTGCCTTTACCGGGTTCGCTGGTGACGTTGATTGTGCCGCCGTGTTGTTCGACGATCTGTTTGACGATGGCGAGGCCTAAGCCTGTGCCGCGCGTTTTGGTGGTGAAGAACGGCTCGAAGATGCGAGCGCGCGTCGCTTCGTTCATGCCGCTGCCGTGATCCTGAACGCTCACGCGGGCGAACGCTGTGTGGCTTCCCTGCCGCATCTTGTTATCGCCCGCGCCGTTGCCAGCGTTCTCTTTGCCGTCGGAAGCGTTGACGGCGATGCGCTCGGTGGCGATGACAATCGGCGATTCCGCTTTGCTCGCGTCAACGGCATTGGCAATCAGATTAACGAAGACTTGCCGTAACTTATCTTCATCCCACTCGCCGCGCAGAGGCTCTTTACTCCAACGCTTTTCCACCGGCGTCCGTTTCTCGCCCAACCTATCTGCGACAAGCTCGAGGCTTCCGTCAAGCAATCCGTGCAGTTCAACTTTTGAAAGCGCGAGCGTCTTCTCGCGCGAGAATAAAGTGACTTCGCCGACGAGATTGTTTAAGTGATGAATGCCGCGATTCACCAGATCAATCGTCTTAATCGAGTTCTGATCCGTCGTCGCGTCGCGCAGCATCGAAACGCCGAGGCGGATGCTGCCGAGCGGGTTTTTGATTTCATGCGCGAGTTGCGCCGCCGCCTGCCCGACCGCCGCCAGCGATTCCGATCTTCGCAAATCGTGCTCCGCTTCGGCGGCTTCCGTCACGTCCACCAGCATAATTATCTGGCCGCGTTCGTCATCAATCACGAGCGGCGACGAGTACACGTCAAAGAATCGTTTTGCGGCGTGTTGCGACTCTTGCAGTGCGGCGGCATTAAGCGTCCAGCGCCCGTGATACGTCGGCTGCTCGACGCGCTTTGCCGTCGCCGCTTCGAGCATTTCCTGTGCTTCGGGCGAAGCAAGCTTGTCGTGTACGTTGCCGCCGATGACGGCCTGCGGCACGAGTTTGAAAAAGGCTGTGTTGGCGCTGCGCACGCTCCCGCGCGCATCAATGGCGGCGACGGCGCTGACGATGCCTTCCAGCATCTGCGTGCTGAAAGAGCGTTCGCGTCCGGCAATCTCGAGGCTTTCGCGCACTTGACGAAAACGCCTTTGCACTTCGCGGATGGTGATCGCGGCGACGAGCGCGCCGACGAGCAACGCCAGCCACGTGAGCCAGCGAATCGTCTGCGCCGCACGCGATTGCAGCGCGTCGCTCTCCTGCAACACTTTATCCTGATCGCGCGCCGCCTCATCCAAAAACTCCTGAAGCTCGACATCCACCACGCGGAATTTTTCAAAGCCTTCGAGCGAATAGCGATTGAAGTCTGCGACCGTTTCAAGATAAGCGTTGAGGTCGCGGTGAAAGATTGCGCCCTTTTCGGTTTGCGCGATTGGCAAGTGATCGAAGATCGGCAAGACTTTATTGAATTCCGCACGTGCGTTGTTTAGACGTTGGGCGACGGGCGGCAGCAATCCGCCGCGCGCTTCCGCATCGGCGCGCGCACGCACTTCGTTGTTCAGCTTCGTCGCCGCCCCGCGCAATTGCAACAACACGCTAAGCTGCGTTCCCTGCTGTCTCTCAAGATCAAGCACACGTTCGCTCACGCTCTCCACGCGGCGCACACTCAAAAGTCCTAGCGCAAGAACGAGCGCAAGCAGCAATGCGAAGCCTACCACCAGCAAACTCAAAATCGGCGCGCGCGTTTTATCCGCGCGAGGGGTATCGCCGTGCGCTTCGCCCTGCGCCGCGTCGTCCGGCGCATTCGCGCGGCGGTAAACCACCTCGCCCCCCCCGCCTTTTTTCTCCGCCGGTTTATCTTTGCTCATAAGGGTAAAGATAAGTTTTCAGTTTTTAGTAATAGGCAGCGGCTGAAAACTCAAAACTAAAACTGAAAACTATTTCGCTTCCATCCAGTTGTCGCCGATGCCGACTTCGACTTCGAGCGGAACGTCTAACTCGACGGCCTTTTCCATTTCGCGGCGGACGAGTTCGGCGACGCGCGCGACTTCGGCTTCGGGCGCTTCGATCAGCAGTTCATCGTGAATCTGCATAATCATACGCGCTTTGAAATTCTCGCGCCGCAGAGCTTCGTCAACTTGCAGCATCGCCATCTTAACAATATCGCTGCTTGTGCCCTGAATCGGCATATTGATGGCTTCGCGTTCGGCACGCCCGCGTATGTTGCCGTTGCGGTCGTTGATGCCGGGAATCGGACGTATGCGCCCGTAAAGCGAGCGCACGTAGCCTTGCTCGCGCGCCTTCTCCGGCACTTCGTCCATAAAGCGGCGCACGCCTTTGTAAGTATCGTAGTAATCGTCAATCACTTTACGCGCTTCTTTGAGCGAGATGCCGACGCGCTGCGAAAGACCGAAAGGTTCGACGGCGTAAGCGATGGCGAAGTTGACGATCTTAGCGAAGCGGCGCGCTTCCTTTAATTCCTCTTTGGTCTTTGCGCCGAAGACGAGGCGCGCGGTACGCGAGTGTATGTCGTCGCCTTTCTGAAATGCGTCCAGCATCTCCGGATCATGCGTGACGTGCGCGAGCAGGCGCAACTCCAGTTGCGAATAGTCTGCGGCGATAAACTTACAACCCTTTTCGGGGACGAAGGCGCGGCGGATGCGTCGTCCGAGTTCGGTGCGAATCGGAATATTTTGCAAATTCGGTTCGGACGAAGAGAGCCTGCCCGTCGCCGTCACCGTCTGGTTTAGCTGGCAATGAATGCGCCCGTCCGCGCCGATCTGTCCGGGCAAGGCGTCCGTGTAAACGGTCTTCAGTTTATCCAATTCGCGGTATTCGATAATCAAGCGCGGCAGTTCGTATTTCTGTGCCAACTCTTCGAGCACGGCCTTGCTCGTCGAGACGCGACCCGTCGAAGTCTTGCGCCCGGAGCTGATGTTCAGTTCTTCCAGAACTTCACCGACTTGTTTGGGCGAGTTGATCTTGAATTCGCGCCCCGCCACTTCGTAAATCTTGGCGGTCAACTTTTCCAACTCTGCGCCGAGATGCGCCGAGAGTTCAGCGAGCACCTGTGTGTCAACACGCAAGCCAGCACGTTCCATGCGGTACAGCAAAGGCGCAAGCGGCAATTCTATCTCTTTGTAGATTGATTCAAGACCTTGCTCTAATAATCGCCCGTGCAGCACGTGCGCGGATTGCGCCGTAAAGTCTGCGGCTTCGGCGGCGCGCCACTGCGCATCAGTCCAATTTTCGGGCGCGTCTCCGGCGTTGTCCGCGCCGACGGCTTCGCGCGCGAGGTCTGCTAAATTATATTTGCTGCGCACGGGATCGAGCAGATACGCGGCGAGCAACGTATCATCCGTGACGCCTTCAGGTTCGATGCCGTGCGGTTCAAGCAGCGCGACGGCGCGTTTCAAATCATGCACGGACTTTGAAAGAAGACCGTTCGCCAGCACGTCTCGCAACAGAGAGACGGCCGTCTCCGTTCCCTCTTCAAAGTTTTCCAGATCAACGTAAGCAGCCGACCCCGGCGCGGTCGAGATGCCGATGCCGGTAGCGGCCGTGCTATCGCGCGTGTTGCCCTGCTGCCCCGCGCCGACGGGCGACGATGAATCGCTGACAGCAAAGCCCCAGTGTTCCGCGTCCCAGAGCGTGCGAACGAGTGCTTCCAATTCGGCGCGCGTGCGTATGATGCGATAGCGATGCGTGCCAGCGGCGGCGGGAGCACCGGCGGCGACAGCGGTGGCGGCGTCGGCGAATTCGCGCGTCAGCACTTGAAATTCCAGCTCGCGGAAGAGTTGGTAGGCGGCGGCGCGATCCGGCGTTTGCGCGCGGAGTTTATCAAGGTCAAGCTCTATGTTGACATCCGTGCGGATCGTCGCCAGATCGAGCGATTGGCGTATCAGGTCGGCGTTGTCGCGCAAAGATTCGCGGTAAGTTTTATGTTTGACCTGTTCCCAATTCTTCAGCGCGTTTTCAATCGAACCGTACTCTTTGACAATCTGCACAGCGCCCTTCGCGCCGATGCCGGGCGCACCCGGAATATTGTCAACCGCATCGCCCATCAAGCCGAGAAGCTCCACAATCTGCGCGGGCGGCACGCCGAACTTCGCTTCGACCCATGCTTCATCGCACCACTCGACGGGCGGCACAGGCTCTTTGCGTTTCACGTTCTGCGAATTTTGCCGCATACAGATAACGTGCGGATCGCGCACAAGCTGGCACATATCCTTGTCGTTTGAAACGATTACGGCCTGCAAGTTTTTCGCAGCGGCCTTGAGCGCGAGCGTGCCGATTACATCGTCGGCCTCAAAGCCGGGCGCGTTCAGGATAGGGATGTTGTAGACTTCGCAGACGCGCATGATATACGGCAGTTGCGATTGCAACTCGTCGGGCATCTCGGCGCGATGCTCTTTGTAAGCGGCGTAAGTCTCTTTGCGAAAGGTCGGTTCGGCGGATTCAAAGACGGCGGCGATGTAGTGCGGCTGTTCGTCCGCGAGCAGTTTGCGCAGCATACTCGTGAAGATGAAGATGGCCTGCGTCACCTGTCCCTGCGTGTTGGTCAGAGGGTCTGTGCGCCCGCTCATCGGCGCGAAGAACGCGCGAAAGATATGCGACATAGAGTCAATCAGAAAGACTCTCTCAAGCGGGGCGGCGGCAGAAGAAGTCTGCGTAGATTCTTTGCGTGGCATTTGAAAGCGATGATAGAGGCGCGCGTCGGCGAGTGTCAACCGACATGATAACGGCGGAGTGTGGCGTCCGCGCCGCACATTCGCGGACGTACCACAACAAACGACGGGTTTTATTTCATGCGCAGAAACTTTCGACTAAAAGTATGCCGCAGTTCCGGCAGCTTGAAGCAAAGTTTTCTACAAACGCCACGTCGCACAAACAACTCTCTTTGTACCGTTTTTCATGATTTTGCAGACAAACGCAGGCGCGTCGAGAGTTCTTTTGCCCATCGAAATTTCATCGCTCACCGGACTGCGGCACGAGCTTTGCCAGCCAATCTACGATTAATTTAAGATATATTACGCGCGTTTATTCAAACTTGCGCGCCGTGACGATGCGAGGTTTCAATTCGTTTGATTAAACAAACTACACTTGCTGCGCCCGTCGAAACGAGCGGCATAGGCATCCACACGGGCGTGCCCGTCAGCTTGCGCATACTGCCAGCGCCGCCCGACACAGGATATCTTTTCACGCGCACAGACCTCGGCGGCTTCGAGATTCCGGCGACGGTCGAATGCGTCGCCAATTGCAGCTACGCGACGACGCTGATGCGAACCGGCGTGACGCTTTCAACAGTCGAACATCTGCTGGCGGCCTTGCGCGGTTCGGGGATAGATAACGCTTTTATCGAAGTTGATAATCTGGAGCTGCCGATTATGGACGGCTCTGCGGAAGTCTTCATAGAGATGATCGAGCGCGCGGGAATCAAGCAGCAGACGCGCGCCAAACGTGTCTTGCTAATACGCGAAAAGGTTTTTGTCGAGCAGGGCAATCGTCGTCTCAGCGTCGAACCCGCCGGGGCTTACGAGATAGAGTGCATGATTGATTTCGCGCATCCTTTAATCGGCGAGCAGCGTTTTCTGTTTGAACTCGCGGACGGCGCGTTCGGGCGCGAGATCGCGGCGGCGCGCACCTTCGGCTTCACAGATGAGATCGAAGCACTGCGCAAAGCCAACTTGATACGCGGCGGCTCGCTCGATAACGCCATCGTGCTGACGCCGGAAGGAATGCTCAACACAAACGGCCTGCGCTGGAAAGACGAATTCGTGCGCCACAAAATCCTAGACATCATCGGCGATCTTGCGCTCCTTGGAATGCCGCTCTTAGGGCGCGTCAAAGCCGAGCGCAGCGGCCACCTGCTGCACACCGCGCTGATGTCCAAACTCCTGCGCCAGCGCACCGCGTGGGAGATCATTGATATGCCAGCCAAGTCATTGCCGCACACTGAAGTCCGCACCCTCGCAAACAAAGCCTGACGAACTCAATCTTTCATCCAACCTCTGTCTATTCGGCGCGCGCAAATTCATAAAAGAGATGCAAGCGCAGCTCGCTTCGCAGAATCTCCGGGCGCACATCCGTTAAGCGCAGACGCAACGCGCCGCCCGCCGCATTGACGGGCACACGCGGCGCGAGTTGCGCGGCCTGAAAAACTTCAATCGGATTAACGCGCGCATCAATAGCGTTCTGCACAATTCCTTTAACGAGTCCGCTGGCGCGCGGTGAAAGATCGCTCAAGTGAAATTCCTGCACAGCGACGCGGGCGCGCAGGGACTGCCGCGCTTTGTCGTACTCAAGCGTCACGAGCGCATTCGTCCAGCCGCGAAAACGCACGCAGCCGAGCAGCCCCGCCGCGTATGAACCCGTGAACGCAAGCGGCGCGACGATGCGCCCGCTCTCGAAATGAACAGCCGTCTTCACGCCGTCAATCTCCCGCTGCAACACGACTTCGTTCGCGCAAGACGCCGAAGCATTCGCAGCGGAGAGCCGAAACGAAGGCGCTTTAAGATTCGTGAACAACGCCTCCAGAAAAGCGTTCCCCAGTTGCTCATTGAAACTCACCACAACTTCCGGCGGCGCAACGCCCTGCACGGCGAATTGCTCACCGGCAGCCATTCGCGTTGACTGCGCGAACGCATTCGAGCCTGCGCTGTTTTGGCTGAAACCAACCAACCAACAGACACTTGCGAGAAAGAATAATTTGCGTTTGAAAGTACACATCTTGTTCATCTGTTCAAATAAAAGTGTCGTCTGCCGCACCATCCAGCTGATGCGCCCGGTTTTCGAATCGGTCTTGCCGGTGCCGGACAAGGCGCGTCAACGGATTTCGTCGCTGGCTGACAAAGAGCACAAGCGACGAAAAAAGCGCATCGGCACAGTGGACGAGTTCCGCGAAGCTTATCCCGAACTGACCTTCATTATTGATGGCGTCGAACAGCCCAAGCGCACTCCGATTGTGGCGATGACGGCGCACGCCCTCGAAGGAGATCGGGAGAAATGCCTTGCCGCAGGTATGTATGACTACGTCTCCAAGCCGGTCAAACATGAAGAACTGCGCGCGGTGCTTACCATCTGCTTAGCCGCTGCCGGGGATTAGCAGGTACGAAGTGGCTAAAGGATACGTCACGGTCACCGCCGGAAGTTACGAGAGGCGGCACAGCATCTTGCTTATCTCTTCCATTCTATGGGAAAGAGAGTTCCCGCTTTTTTCGGATTAAGTTGTCCTCCGACTTTAGCGACGGCGCGTGAGAGAACGGGGTCTTGTGAAGTTGCCAAAGCGAAATCCGACATTAGCAATTTCTCATCGGGCGTTACGCCTACTCGCTCTAGGCTTTGGCCGTCTGTCATAATTACGTCGGCATCCGTGATACTGACGGCATAGTAAATCACCTGATCCGTTCCATGCTGTTGCGGATAAAGCTTACTTCTCATTACCGCGCCTGCCGTTTGGTCGCCGAAGACGAGGCCGCGCTTTTCGAGTTGCATCACACGCGCGAATATCTCTGCGGCCGATCCTGATTCGCTATCAACCAGTACTATGAGCTGCCCTTTGAAGGCTTTAGTGCCGCGTGATTTAGCCACTAACGGCTTCATTTCATTACGACGTTTCAAATCACCAACCTTGATATCGTGATCGAAGACGTTCCCGAGCAACCGTTGCAGCGTAGCTTCCGCCCCGCCCCCGTTGCCGCGCAGATCCAAGATCAACGATTTACGTTTGTTGGCTCTCTCCATGATGTCATCTACTTCGTGGTCACTCAGATCGAACTGAGGCATTTTCCAGATAAAGATATCTTCCACATCTTCGTAAAAGCGTTGCCGGCGCAGGAACGACTCAGTTTCATCTTCCCGGATTTGATCGAAGATATCCTTAAACTCAACAATACGTTTGCCCGTCGTGACCTTCGACATAATCAACAATTCATGCGGCTGACCACCACGACTTTGCACGACTAAAGCCATCGCTGCCTGCGGCTTCAGGCCATAGTAAGTGTACTGCATCTTCCATAAGTTCTCTCGTACCGGCTCATAGCCATTGACCGAAATAACTTGATCTCCTACTTTTAGACCTTTGGTTTCCGCATCGCTTCCCGGCTTAATTGCGACGATGAAACACCGGGAGCCGATTATCTGCATTCGCCAACCGTAGTCGGTCTGTGCGGCACGCTTTGGTGGAATAAAGAGCGTATGCGAGTCGTTTAAGTCAACAACCGCCTGCCCGATGATTCCGAATATTTCGCTGTTGGATTTGGCCTGCTTGATCGCTTCATCAGCTGCCTTAAAGCGTGCGTCCAAATCAACGCCGTGATATGTCGGATCGTAATAGTGCTTTTGAATTTGTAGACGAACGGTGCGGAGCATTTCGCGGCCGCGTCCCCGATCACTGCCGGCAAGCTGACCGCGTGCCGTCCGAGGAGAGCCGGCCGTCACGATAAAGAGTGCCGCAACGATATATAAACAAGTAACTACGCCGCGCGGCGTGGAAGTAACATGGTTGTTTTTCAAATGAAGAATCCTTTACAAGGTAATTTATTGAGGCAACCACTGACGGTTAAGCCGCAAGTCAGTGGTTGAAACTATTCGTGTGATTTATTTTTATCACTGTTCGATACTGCCGCAGATACTGTCATTACGAGTGATCGCAGAGCTGAATCTGTCCTGATACTCTGCACTTGTGATAAAGGCGCAGACCATCCCCCGGTAGTTGTTTGCCACACGGTTGTTCAAGACGTTCAACCAGAAGTTAAAGCCGCCATCTTCCGGGTCACGCCTTAGATAACCGAAATACTGCATCGTCACAAATGCCTTGTTGTACTCTGCCGCTTGGAACGCACTGTTTTCCGCTACCTGCCGCACCACAACGGCTCGCCCGCTTGCTTGCAGTGTCGAAAGCAATGCCGCACGCTGCGACGTGAGATCAACCGCTCCATTTGTTTCGGTTCTAACAGTAGCAATCAATCCATCAATGAACGCATCAGGTGTCATGCTGGCCGGATACTTGGCGAGAAACTCCGCGCGCTGCACAAACAGATTGGCAAACTGCTGCTTGCTGGCTTCCAGTTGGCTCGCCTCCGGGTTAATGCGTGCACGGTCGGGCAGAAATTGCGCATACGAAGGTCTTTGTCCATACGCCGCCTTGTACATCCGGTAGACGTAGTTGCCGGTTAGTTGAAACTCCTGCTCGATGAAGAAGGCTGCCGAGACGGAGACGCGCTTTGAGTTGAGGCACACCTGATCGGTCGGGCTGCACGAGGTGATCAAAGATGACCAGAAGGCGAGACCTCCGTCATCCGGCGCACGGTTAAGGAAATCCGCATATTGCTGATTAACAAAGGAGGAGGTGGCATCAATGGGATTCGTGGCTGGTTGTGCCGTATCATTGTCGGTAATAGTCAGAACCGCCGTGCTTTGACTGCCTAGCTCAGCTCCGACGGGGTTGGAGAGCGAAAGGTTCACGGTGCGGTTGCCATCCACCCGCGCATTATCTGTGACGAGCACGGTGAATGTCTTGCTCACTTCTCCGGCAGCAAAGCTAAGCGTCCCTGATGCTAAAGTGTAATCGCTGCGTTGATGTGCCGTACTATCGCTGGTCGCGTAATCCACCGAGGCTGGCGTTGACGCATCGACGATGCGTGTGACTGTAATTGTGGCGCTGCCTGCATTCTCTGAGACCTGATAGCTGGAGTCACTAAACTGTACTAATTTAGGTACCTCAGCAATGACGATCTGCACCGAGGTGGAGGAAATGGCGCCATTGTAATTAGGGTTACCCGCAAACGATCCAACCACCGCATAAGTGCCTACATTGACCGGCACAGCGCTTGACCCATTATAGGTAAATGTAGGTGTACCAAGATTCTCGCTGTTCACACCAACAACTGCTCCGGTTGCGGGATGCGAATTACCGTCGTAGGTGTATGTACCGCCTGTGACGTTTATCGTTGGGGTTGCCTTCAACACATTAAGCGAGACGCTCCTGGGTGTGGACTGATAATGTGTTGTATCTGTCGGCATAAAGGTTACGGAAAGCGTCTGACCCGGTCCGGCAGCGAGTTGTGTGCCATTTGGCGGCGTGTACACAAAGTTACCCGGCACATTGGCGGCGGCGTTAAGTTGTGCGTTGCCTAAAGCCGTGCCGTAAGTAATGTCAGGCGGATTACTCCATGTGATCGTAGGAGTACCCTTACTGATAACGAGTGTGCCGGTGGCGCTCCCCTGATAATTCGGATCATTGATAGTAGCCGACACGTCATACGAACCAACGTTGACTGGACTCGTGACAGGTTGATTATTTTGGCTATAACTTAATGTGACATTAAGACCAATAGGAGAAGTCACAGGGGTGGCGCTCTTCGGATTACCGTCATAAGCTTGTGTAAGATTGCCCAAGGTGATCTGAGCCTGTCCCTTCAAGTTGGTGAGGCTGAACCGGGCGGAAGAAGCGCCGCTTGCCATCGCCGACACGGAGTACGGGCCGCCCGCTGTTCCATTGGCGGTGGCGCTTGCGCCAGCTTGACCACTGCTATTGATGCTTGTATTGAACGACGTAGCTCCCCTGAAGGTCCCGCTCGCGCCACTCGCGGGAGCGGCGAAGGTAACGACGCCTCCTGTGATAGGCTCACTAAAGGCGCTGGTGATCGTGACAATCAAGGGCGAAGCGAAAGCTGTGTTGATCGGAGAGCTCTGAGAGACGCCGCCGGTTGTCGCGATGGTGAAGCCTTGCGATTCAAACGAGCCGACGTCGACTGCTCTGACACGGTTCACTCCGCGCTGATCTTGTATGGGAGCACCATTGCTTGTTCCTGCATCGATGGCCGGGCTGCCGGGTAGCAGTGCATGTGTCTGCGTGGGCCCGCCGTAGTTGGCGAGTGCTGCGAGCAACGGGTTGATGGATGCGTTACTGGTACCCGCTTGATCTCCATTGACTCCATTGGTAAAGCCAGTGCTGCCGGTGCTATTGCCGACCAGGTTGTTTCCTTGCGAATTGTAAGTGCCGGACACGTCTGGCGCACCGGCATTTCCGTTACCGGCGATAATAGTATTTCTGACGGTCGTCGAGTTTCCGCCGGAGATTCCATTACCGTTATTATTGAAGGCCGAATTTCCAGTTACGGTGCAGTTTGTTAGCGTCAGTGTCGCTCCGCTAAGGATGCCGCCGCCCGCACCGCCGCCATTTCCACCGCCGTTAGTGTTGCCACCAGCGACATTGCCGCTGATTGTGCTGTTAGTCAGCGTAAGGATAAAGTTGTTAAGGATGCCGCCGCCGATGCCGCCATCGCCAGCAAAACCGCTACTGCCGGTCGTATTACTACTAATAGTGCTGCCCGTTATGACGAGCGTGCCGTTGTTTTCGATGCCGCCGCCGAAACCGCCTTGGCCGATGAAGCCGGAGCCTGAGCCGGTGTGGTTGTCGCTGACGGTGCTATTCACCAAAGTAGTAGTTCCGGAATAGATGAAGATTCCGCCGCCTCTACCAGCGGTGCTACCCTGCGTGGCATCGCCCGTGAGGTTCCCGTTGACAGTAACATTCGTCATGTTAAGCGTGCCTTGGCCGTAAATACCGCCGCCGTCGCCTCCGTTCCCGCCGCTTGCACCGGCGTTAATGCCGACCCCGCCGTTGCCGGTATGATTATTGACGATAGCAACATTTGTAAGAGTCGCCGTCCCAATTGCGAAGAGGCCACCGCCACGACCACCTAAATGGCCGTAGCCGCCAGTGCCGCCGTTGCCAGTGCTGTTCCCGCTAATGACGCAGTTCGTCATCAGCAGCGTACCG
Organism: Pyrinomonadaceae bacterium; assembly: GCA_046262295.1. Lineage (GTDB taxonomy): Bacteria > Acidobacteriota > Blastocatellia > Pyrinomonadales > Pyrinomonadaceae > JBHENC01. Next base: position 127,365 of record JBHENC010000011.1, read on the forward strand.
GAGCTAGATATTCCGCCGCCAAAGCCGCCGTCGCCGCCAAAGGATGTAGTGCCGCCCGTTCCGGCACCACCGCTGCCAGTGGTGTTTCCGGTAATAACGACATCATTCAGTGTCAGCGCACCACTGGCGTTAATGCCGCCGCCGTTTGTGGCACTACCGCCGTTTGTGGCACCAGAAGTACCGTCTGGTGTCTTACCGTTCGTGAGAGTTAATCCGGAAATATTAACGCTCCGATTGTTGATGAAGAAGATGCGGAAATCAGGCGTGCCAGCCGCAGTGCTACGCTGGAGGGTCAAGAGGTTTGAACCAGGACCAGTGATGGTAACGTCGTCAACAATATCGGACAGCGCACTTAAGAGTGTGATTGTGTGCGCCCCTGGTCCTAGGTCAAAGTTGATAGTGTCGGCCCCGGGATTGAAATTGGCTTGAACAATAGCAAACTTCAATGAGCCGGGGCCACTATCGTTGGTATTCGTTACTGTAATTGTTATTGGTGCGGCTGAAGCCGTCGGCTCGATCCAGCGCCCGAAGCAACTTGGTAGAGCGATTAAAGCAAGCACTAAACTTAAAATAACAGTAAGGCGAAGCCTTGTACTGATAAGGGCAGGTGTGAGCGTAGTCAGCGAGGGTGCCATATAAAGCTCTCCTAAAATTTTAGCGAGAATAATTCTTGAAATTTAAGACTCAGGGTCACAAAAATCGGGAGTTGAAACATCATATTGCTTGCTGCCGCGAGGCATAAGCAGCACGCTCAAGGACTGGAGAACCTCGCTGAGAAGTGCATGACAAATAATATGACAAAGCAGCTGAAAATAAAAGATACAAATTAGCGTTGAGTATACTTTGCTACTTAATACCGGCGAGTAGTAGTGAGATCGGTTGCTTATCTATGAACCGGTTTGAATCGCGTCGCATACCCCGATGGCGATTTCAACAGAGCGCAAGCGAACCGCCGGGTCAAATGCTTGCGATGCCCGCGATGTTAAGGTGCTCGGCCAACCAGAAGCGGCAGCAACCCAAGGCTTCAGCGTGGCGGGCGAGCGTAAGCGTCTCGCTGAAAGAATCGTTGATCGTTCCGCCTTCCCTGACCGGCGCGAGGTCGAGAACCGATATGGGAATACGGCTTGTGCTTTCCATAAACTCTTTCTTACAACCTTCGGAGAGAGAAAGTCGGCATCGCGCCCCTGCAAACTTTCATCACTTGTGCGGCGAAAATCATTCCGGGACGTGTCAACAAATAAACATTAATGATTCTCTCTCGTCCGTTCAGGAGAGCGCCCCTTTCCTCATCAGCTTATCGGGCGTAATCGGCAGATCGCGCACGCGGACGCCCGTCGCATGATAGACGGCGTTGGCAATAGCCGCCGCCGCGCACAGCACCGTGTTCCACCACCCAGAGCCTTTGGCAACGCAATCTGTAAATCGTAGTTTGCGCCGTTAACTTTTAGATTGATCGAAGCTTTGGCGGAGGGCGAAAGCGCGCCGCCTCCGACTGCTTCGCCGTTAGGTTCATTACTCATGCGGCCTCCTTAGTCCGTTGCAATTAGAGACCATAGTAGTTCACATCTTTATAGCATTCTGCGGGCATCGGGTCGAAGTGGCGACAGTAGGATGGCAGTGTGAATGCTCTGACTCGGTTACTTGAATATCCAGTCTTATCTGTCTTTCTACTAAACGGAGTAAGAGTCAAATCCCATAAATGGCCGCTAGGCCGATATTCAAGTGAGAGCAAATGCTTCCTAAGCTGTTCCTTGGTAGCCGACTTCGGATTTAAGGTTACTTCAGTGCTCATAAATGTATCTGAAGAATCAGATAGCAGTCGAACGCTGGACTTCAGCGGGACGCGCGATGGCACGAAACCTGAACGGAGGACGAATGATGAAAAGCACGCAATCGCGCCTCCGCTGCAAGGACTTGTTCGGCGCGCGGCGTAAATTGAAAACGGAGAGATATGTACATGGTCAATACAAATTCTTAATGATGAATGCAATGAGACTGCCCAGCCCGATCAGATACCCTCCCCAAGCACAAATCATCCCGCTGAAAATATACCTAAGTTGCTTAGGCGTTTGTCCGAACTTTCCTTTTAGCCTCACGTCAATCATCAATGAAACCAAAATTACTAAACAACCGAGAACCGAAATGCCAAAAGAACACAGACACAAAACCACAGCTCCTTTCCACTCAGGCTGTGTGACGAACTTACCCAAAAAGGTGGCAAGAAGAACGATAGAACCGGTATCTAAGGTTATTAGATGTTTGTAAAGGTCGTAGGCAAGCTTTGGTGCTTCGGGTGAGAAGTCATGGCTTGAAGTGCTCATTTTCAATTTACCTATATGAATAATGGGAAGCGACGCCGAACGCGCGTTTATCTCACAATCCGCTCCGCACGATGTCGTGGAGGCGGATGAGGCCGACGCAGGTTTGGGTGTCGTCAACAACGGGCAGCACGGAGATTTGCGAGGGGCGGTCTTCCATTAAGCGTAGCGCGTCGTAGGCGAGCAGGTCTGGGCGGGCGACAATCGGGTTCGGCGTCATGATGGCGGCGCAGGTGAGATGTTCGAGTTCCGCGTGTTGGATGCGTTGAAGCGCGCGGCGCAGGTCGCCGTCGGTGATGACGCCTAATAGTTGTTTCGCTTCATCCACGACGCAGACCGCGCCGAGTCCGCCGCGACTGATGCACGCGATGACTTCAAGCCAAGGGGCATCTAACTTGACCGTCGGATTATTCGCGCCGCCGTGCATTAAGTCCGCGACTCTCAATGTCAGACGCTTGCCGAGTTGTCCCGCCGGATGATTGACGGCGAACTTTTCCGGCGTCCAATTTTTAATCTCCATCAAAGTCATGGCAAGCGCGTCGCCGATGGCGAGCGCAACCGTTGTGCTGGTGGTCGGCGCTAAATTGAGCGGGCAGGCTTCTTTGTCAACCGAAGCGTCGAGGCGTGCGTCCGCGCCGCGCGCGAGCGTCGAATGCAGATCGCCGACAATGGCAATGACGGGCACACGGCGGCTTCTCAGAAACGGCAGCACTTCGAGCACCTCCATCGTTTCGCCGCTGTTGCTCAAAGCGATGGCGACATCATCGGGCGTGACGATGCCGAGTCCGCCGTGCAGCGCGTCAGAAGCATGCAGGTAAACGGCGGCGGTTCCGGTGCTGGTCATCGTGGCGGCGATTTTCTGCGCGACGATGCCGGATTTGCCTGCACCGATGGTGACGACTTTGCCTGTGCAACTTATTAGCAGCTCGATGGCACGTTCGACTTCCGCCGCCTCAAGCCGTCCGGCGGTTTCCGTGATCGCGTCCGCTTCCATGCGCAGCAGCTCTGTGATGCGCGCAAAGCGCCGTGTGTTAGTCATTGAATTCGTGTTCGACTTTTCGGTACAAGGGATGCGTTTGATGCTTCGTGCGTGCTTTTCATGTTGGACAATGATACCGGCGTTCGATTATAGTTTCGGGTTTCTTAGGATAGTTTAGTATACGGAGCCGAAATTTTCGATGCCGCCTTTCAATTTTCTCCCTAAAGAAGAGCAGTATTTCTCTCTTTTTTCGCAAATGACTTCGCACATACACGATGCGTCGCGCCTACTCGTGGAGATGCTCGGCAGCCAGAGCGGAGCGTTTGCCGAACACGCCCGCCGCATCAAAGACGTCGAACACGCCTGCGATCAATTAACGCACACGGTTTCCACGCAGCTTAACAAATCTTTTATCACGCCTTTCGACCGCGAGGACATCTTTATGTTGTCGGGCGCGCTCGACGACATCGTTGATTTGATTGACGACGCGGCGCGCACGATGGTGATGTACGATGTGCGCGAAAGCACCGACCACGCGCATAGGTTTGCCAGCGTGATTCAGAACATGGCCGTGCAACTCCATGAAATCGTTTCAACGCTTGCCAAGCCCAACGGTATTAACCCGCGCCTCGTTGAAATTCACCGGCTCGAGAACGAAGGCGACGATATTTACCACACGGCGATTGCCGAACTCTTCCACGACTCGAACGACGCGCTGACCGTCATCAAATGGAAAGATATTTACGAAAAGCTGGAAGCCGCCGTTGACCGCTGCGAAAACGTCGCCAACATCATCGAAAGCATGATTATCAAGAATGCCTGAAGACAGTTTATAGTTTTAAGTTTTCAGTTTTGAGCTAAATGCTCTTACTGAAAACCGTAAACTGAAAACTGAAAACTGATTCACTATGTCCGCCACACTTGCCTTCGTCGTTCTAATCATCGTCGTCGCGCTTTTTTTCGATTACATCAACGGCTTCCACGACGCCGCCAATTCCATCGCGACCGTTGTTTCGACGCGCGTGCTCTCGCCCGGCCTCGCCGTGATCTGGGCGGCGTTCTTCAATTTCATAGCTTTTGCCGTTTACGGAACGCGCGTTGCGAAAGCCATTGGCGACGGCATACACATGAATCTGATTGCACCCGATATGCGCCTCTACGTCTTGCTGGCGGCGTTGCTGGGCGCGATCACTTGGAATCTAATCACATGGTATCTGGGGCTTCCAACTTCTAGTTCACACTCGTTGATCGGCGGCTATGCCGGAGCAGGAATCGCAGCTTACGGAGGCATACGCGGATTACTCAACACTGAGGTGTGGTTCAGGACAATAAAGTTTATTGTGCTTTCGCCGCTCATCGGCCTTGTACTTGGCTTCGGATTGATGGTTGCAGTTTCGTGGATTTTCCGGCGCTGGACGGTGAGTCGCGTCGATAAAATTTTTCGACGCGGGCAGCTCTTTTCAGCCGCCGCTTTTTCCCTCGGGCACGGCGGCAATGACGCGCAGAAAACGATGGGCATCATCACGGCGGTGCTCGCTGCGGGCGGTATATTATCTTACGGGCCGAACGGCTCCATCCCCGCCATTCCGTTGTGGGTTGTTTTGATCGCGCACGCGGCCATTGCGCTCGGCACGCTTTCCGGCGGTTGGCGCATCGTGCATACGATGGGATCGAAAATCACCAAGCTCAAGCCCGTCGGCGGCTTTTGCGCAGAAACCGGCGCGGCGCTGACGCTCGCTTACGCAACATTGACGGGCGTTGCCGTCTCCACAACACACACGATTACGGGCGCTATCGTCGGCGTCGGCTCGACGCGCCGGTTAAGCGCCGTCAAGTGGGGCGTTGCCGGACGCATCGTCTGGGCGTGGGTTATGACCATTCCCATCGCCGCCATATTCGCCGCCATTATCTTTCTCGTCATCAATCTCATACACCGCGCCACAGCAACTTTGTAAGCGCAAGTTTGGCAGAACACCCACACGCCGCTTGCCCGTTTCAACTTTCGTCTTGCTTTCCCGTCGCTCACGAAAGTTGTGACTAACTAACAACCTTCCCGACAAGAAGATTGATGAGTTTGCCTGTATCATTCTCGGCGATTTAAGGTTGAGTTTTTTGTTCGGGCATGGCGAGTTGTAAATTTTAATTCGCACGCATACGGCATAGATGAGTCAAACTTAGAAGGAGATGAAAATCATGGCAGATCAATCGAACCAAGGCGGCTTTCCGCAGAAGCAAGACGGCGGCAAAGAGGTGTATTCAACCACCGGCGACGGCCATCCGCCGCGCCCCGGCGAGCCGGGAGGCCAAGACCCGAATTCGACGACGGGCGATGGACATCCGCCGCGTCCCGGCGAAAAGGGCACGCAGGAAGGCACTGCCGGGCAAGGTCTCGGTCAAGGCGGCGGTTCAAAGTAAATTAACGGCACGGCATGGCTTGCCCAAGCCGTCAAATGTAAATTGCGCACCGGACGCGCATAACGAAGTTTCAAATTAAAAGGGCGCGAGTTGGTATCCCGTAATGGATCGGCTCGCGTTCTTTCATTAACCTTGAGCGATGACGACGACAGCAGACAAACGCGCGCCGGACATTCTGGAAGACACGCAAACGGGAAGCCGGATTGACGATTTCACCATCGCTTACAGGATTGCGCACGGCATGACCGCAGACGTTTTCGCCGTCTGGCATCATAGGCTGCGCACGCCGCTCGTCTGCAAAAGATTGCGCCCCGCAGATGAAGACTATGCTAAATGGCGCAAGTTGCTACGCGCCGAAGCCGCCGCCCTCGCGCAACTAAATCATCCCGGCATCGTGCGCCTCGTCGCGCAAAATATGCGTGCGCGGCTTCCCTATCTTTTACTCGAACACATAGACGGAAAAACTTTGCGTGACGAGCTGACGGCGCAGGGTTGCTTTCCGGCAGACGTGGCCGTGCGGCTTGTGCAGCACACGGGCGCGGCGCTCGCTCACGCGCATGACAAAGGTTACGTGCATAGAGATTTGAAGCCCTCGAATATTATTTTGCGTGGGGGGCGTCCGGTGCTGCTCGATTTCGGTGTCGTGTGGAAATGGAAGAGCGCGCGTCGCCCGCCGGATCGTTCCGGCACGCCGCAGTATCTCGCTTCCGAACAAATCCTGCGCGCGCCCTTAACGCCCGCGACGGATGTTTACGGGCTTGGCTTGCTGCTCTTTGAATTCATCACAGGCGAGCGCGCATTTCGCGCCAGCGACGCCGCGCTGCGCCACGACAAACGCGCTTCACTCAGTGCGCGTTACCCGCAACTCATCGAAGATGCGCCGCTCAAGTTGCTACGAAAAAAGGGCACAGCTTCCCGCGCGCTCGAACCGATCATCGCGCGTTGCCTCGCACGCGATCCATGCGAGAGATACGCGAACGTCGCGCAGCTCCTCACCGCGATTGATCCGTTTACGTCTGTCAAGGTGTGGCCGCAGGACGCGGCACGGGAACGAAAAGATTTTTCGCCCTTTGCGTGATGGAAAGCGTTAGGGCTTCGGCGGCGCATCGCCGCTCAAATGATCTTCAATGCTATACGCGGGGCCGCATACGAGAAGAAGCGTCATCGGTTCGGTTCCGGTATTTTCCAGTGAGTGCGCGGACTCGCGCGGAATAAAGATGGCGTCGCCCGCTGCGACGGCGCGCGTCTCCGCGTCAATCGTCATCTCTCCGCTGCCGCGCAAAATGTAGTAAACCTCTTCTGTTTTCAGATGATGATGGCGACCGACTTTCGCGCCCGCAGGCAACACCTCTTCCGCCAGACTGCAAAGCTCTATTTTGGAAGTCGTGCGGTCAACCAGCGGACGAATCTCGGAGCCGTGCGGCGTATTAATCACAGCGGCGTGTTGGCGATTGATGATAATCATCGGCATAGTTCTGCTCCTTAAACTCCTTATTTGTAGATACCTCAATCGTAAAAGAATTACCTGCCGGTGTACACATAAGAAAACCAATATTTGATTCGCTCAATTCAGGAATTATCGAAGCGCACCAATCTCACCAAAGATTTTCGGAACAAGCGGCGCGCAAACGGAGTCTAAAGATTTGCGTGTTCCCTTCTCTCGCGCAAAGACCCGCGTGGCACCGGCACAACAAGGGAGAAAGCGATGTTCACCAATCTGATCGAATCCAATTCGCACAAGAAAGAGCTGGGACGCAAAGGCTCTTTTTTTCTAGGCACCCTCGCGGCCTATTGCCTGCTGCTCGCGTGCGCAGGGCTTGCCAGCATCTACGCTTATGACGCACATCTTGATGGACAGAACATGGACGCGGCTGTTCTCGTCACGCCTGTTTTGGCGGACTCGATTCAGCAAATCGCGCCTGCGACACGACACAATAAAACAACGATTGCGGAAACAAGCGATGCCCGTCGGTTGACTACTGTGCGGGAAGCCGTCGCCACCGTAGAGTCTACATATCAGACTCCGAAAGAGATCGGACTTGCGGCGAGCAAACTGCCGTCCGCGCCGCCCAATGTTATCGTCAAAGCCAAACTCTCCGAACAGATCGGCGGCTTTACCGGCACACCGTCATTCGCAAGCAACGGCGTTGACAACTCTGCGGGCAACAGGCGTTCGATTGATAACATCGAGCATGAGACGCCGCCTGAACCGCCTCGCCGGAGCGTGCCGAAAGCCGCGAGCAAACCGCCGTTAATGGTTTCACTCGGCGTTATCAACGGCAAGGCTGTGCAGAAACCCGTGCCGACATATCCGGCGACGGCGAAACTAGCGCACGTATCTGGCACGGTCGTCGTGCAGGTGCTGCTCAGCGAAGAAGGAAAAGTTATGTCGGCGCACGCCTTGAGCGGCCATCCGTTGCTCCGCGAGGCGGCGGTTCAAGCCGCTTACCGTGCGACATTCTCCCCGACCCTGCTTTCAAACCAGCCCGTAAAAGTTTCCGGCGCGATCACCTACAATTTCAAGCTGGAATAAGCTGCAATGCGTCAAAACGCGCAAGCGTGAACGGCACGTTGACAAGATAAAAAGGCGCAAGGGGTACAGAGATTTCCCTTGCGCCTTTGAATGTCGTTCGCGCCTCTTAACGCGCGTTTCACCGAATTGAATCGAGAGCTTGTCTGGCGGAGAGAGAAAGCAGCGGATCGAACTGCGGATTGAGCTGCAAGGCTTTCTCCAGCCACTGTTTCGCCCC
>JBHENC010000012.1:0-11430 GCA_046262295.1 Pyrinomonadaceae bacterium
TTCGGATTCCTGCACCTGATGCGCCGAAGACAAAGACTGCTTTTCGCCTACGTGCACCGAATCCCAATACTCTTTTTTAGATAAATTTTTCACTACGTTCTCCGCTGCTTATGACACAATATGATGATGAAGACGACTAAGGCAGGCCACTAAGACTCTGCTTCAAAATTATATCACACCGGATACCTTATAAATTAGGGACTATCCAAGTCGGAGGTGAAGTCACTTTGAATCTTGGTGATGCAGGTAGGTCATCACATCAACGTCCGCAACTATTTAGATGATCTCGAACATCACCCGCCTTCACTTTTATCTTTCGCCTTGTTAGACTCCGCGACGACGGCAACGCTGCACGAATGCCAGGGGTCATTAAGAAAATTTTCCACAGAGACCGGAGAGGCACGGAGATTAAAAATATAAGAAGCAAGCTCCTTCTCATGTCCATCTGCGTTCTTTTCCTTATGTCTTTGCTTGCTCGGTGTCTCTGTAACTCTGGGGCTAATCTTTGGCTTTAGGCGCGCTAAGTAAATTCGTATGAAAAACGGCTCGACATCGCATCCGCTTCACGAAAATCTCGACACCGCTTACGTCAACGTCGCCGCGTTGTTGCGCTATTTGCAGGGACGCAAGTTTGCGGGGCGCGTCCACGTAGAGCTTGACGAATACGAGGCGGACATTTTTCTAAACGCGGAGGATGCACCGCACGTGCGCGAAACGGATCACGCGGCGGGACGCACGGGCGAAGGCGAAGCAGCGTTGCAACGCCTGCTGGTGCGCGCCACAGAAGCGGGCGGACTCGTCAGCATCTACGCGGAAGTTGCTGAAGATCAGGCGAGCCGGGATGCGGCGCATCCCGATGCCGGAAGGGAATCGCACTTGAGCGCGGCGACGAAGCCGAGCGGCAATGACGGTGACGCGCGAAATCCTGACGCGGCGGAACGGAACTCGGCGGCAGGCGCTTTACCGGCGGACGGTTTGGCGTGGGACGAATTGGCGCGCGTGAGCGGCGAGCTGATCGCGGCGGTCGAGCGCGCGGTGGCGGCGGCGAGCGGCGGTGCGGATTTCCTGAAACATTTTCGTGAGGCGCGGCTCGCGCTGGCAGATGATTACTCTTTCCTTGATCCTTCGACGGGGCGGCTCGAGTACAGGACGGGCGGCGCATTGCAGTTGCGCGCCGGAAAGCCGGACGCGAAGGTTTATGCGACGGGGGTGAGCGAATGTTTACGGCGCGTTGTCGAGAAAGTGGCGACGCAGGCGCGCGACCGCGACGCTCTGCGCGAACGTGTCGCGCTCGAACTCGCGGTGCTCGCACGACGCCGACAGTCCGCGCTCGCTCGCGCGCAATTTACCGCTCAACTCGACCGCATCGCGGGCACGCGCGTGTTGTAAAAGATCGTCAGATACAATAAAGAGAGCGGGCGGCAGAATGAGGAAAAAATCTCCTTACTGCCGCCCGCTCTCTTTCTTTGCGTAAGTTACTTTGCAGGTTCGATGGGAAGCCCCGCCGACTTCCATCCGTCGTAGCCGCCGACCAATGCGGCAGCGTTAGTAATATTCTTCTTTTTAAGTTCGAGCACCGCACGGGCGCTGGTGTGTTCGGCCGGTCAAGAACAGTATGTGACGATTGTCTTACCCGACGGCAGCTCGCCGGAGCGGGCGGCGATGTCCATCTCCGGAATATGCACCGCGCCTTTGATATGCCCGGCGTTGAACTGATCGTCATTCCGCACGTCAACGACAACCGCCGTGCCTTTATCGAGAGCGGCGCGCAAGTCCGTGACGCTGATGCGTGCCGCGCCGTCTCCGGCGACCTGCGGTTGCGCCGTCGGCTGCGGCGGCGTGGCCGTCGCTTTGGCTGTATTATTATTGCCGGTGTTCCCGCTGCTCGCGTCGCAGCCGAGCAACACAACGAGCGCGCAAAAAATCATTGCGGCGGCGAGAGATGAAATTAACAGGCGCATTCGATTAGTCTCCAAATTTCGTAGTTTAATTCCGACATAGTTTTTACCATGTTCTGCGCCGCATCGCAAAAGCATTCCGGGTTTGACGGCCTGAAATTTCCCCGGGCGAAAGATTATCTTCGCGCCTGAACGCCGGGTGGCCGAGTGAGGACGACGCCTTCAGTACGGCTTCTCCAAAAACTCGCCGCTGTGTTATAGACACGAGTCAGCCTGTACACTTAGAATATCGTAGACAAGCCATCGCGCATATTAATTCATTGTAATCGCCGCGAGTTTTCGTTGGCGTGCCGCGCCGTCAGCTTTCGCAAGCGGCTCCGATTGTTCATCGTTGAACGCTTCATTCTCCGCGTCGTTTGTAAAGATTGCTCTCTCGCTTAATCTTTAATCGGGCGGGTAGTTCGTTAAACTTAAATTATGCTGCATACTTTTTGGGCGTTTGCCGCTTCGACCGATGCGGGCGCGGCGAGCCATTCTTCAGAGCATATGGTGGCGATCTTCATTTTGGAGATTACCTTGATGCTGTTCGTCGGGCGTTTGCTCGGCGAAGTGATGCAGCGCGTCGGGCAACCGGCGGTGATGGGGCAACTGCTCGCCGGAATTTTAATCGGCCCTTCAGTACTCGGCGCGTTCTTTCCCGCGCTCCATAAAGAGATTTTCCCGAACATCGTCGAACAGAAGAAGATGATTGATGCCATCTCGCAGCTCGGCATACTGATGTTGCTATTGCTGACGGGAATGGAAACCGATCTGGCGCTCGTCAAAAGAATGCGGCGCACCGCGTTCTTTTCCTCACTTGGCGGAATCGTGCTGCCCTTCGCGTGCGGTTTCACTTTGGGGCAACTGCTTCCCGTCAATATGTTGCCGCACCCGGAATCGCGCCTCGTCACGTCACTTTTTCTGGCGACGGCGCTCTCCATCTCGTCCGTCAAAATTGTCGCCGTCGTGATTATGGAAGTCGGCTTTATGCGCCGCAATATCGGGCAGATAATTCTCTCTTCGGCGATTCTGGACGACACCATCGGATGGATCATCATCGCCATCGTCGGCGGCCTCGCCGCACAGGGAACGGTCAATCTCGCCGGGCTTAGCTTTACGGTTCTCGGCACAATCGGTTTTCTGGTCTTCAGTTTCACGGTCGGGCGCAGGCTGGTCGCCAACGTGATTCGCTGGACGAACGATCACATGACGATTGAGATGCCTGTGATTACGGCGATTCTGATTCTGATGTTTCTGGCGGCGCTGTTGACGGATTACATCGGCGTGCATACGGTCTTGGGCGCGTTCGTCGTCGGGATTCTGATCGGCCAGTCGCCTATTTTAACCAGACACATCGAAGAGCAGTTCAGAGGTCTGATCGTCGCGCTCTTTGCGCCGGTGTTCTTCGCCGTCGCGGGTCTTTCGATTGATCTAAGAATCATGGGGAACGCGCAGCTTCTCAAACTCGCCGTCGGGCTGATTGCGATTGCGAGCTTCGGCAAGCTGGTCGGCTGTTACGTCGGCGGGCGGCTCGGACGCCTGAGCAGCAAAGAAGCGACGGCGCTCGCCATCGGGATGAACGCACGCGGCTCGACGGAAGTGATCGTTGCGACGATTGGCCTTTCGATGGGCGTGCTGACGAAAGACATTTTCACTTTGATCGTCGTGATGGCGATTACGACGACGATGGTGACGCCGCCACTGTTGCGCTGGGCTTTGACGCGCATTCCGCCCACCGGCGAAGAAGACCAGCGTTTGCAAAAGGAAGCCGCCGAAGCCAACGATTTTGTGCCGAGCATCGAGCGGCTGCTGATTACCGTTGACGAAAGCGCGGACGGCAAACTCGCCTCGATGCTCGCGGGGCTTTTCGCGGGCACGCGCAAATTGACGGCGACGGTGCTCGAGTTGGGCGATGGGGTGGCGCGCACGCTGCCTTCGATCATCGGCGATCAGTCCGGCGAGATCGTTAAGATGTCGCTCGAGTTTGCTTCGCGTAATAGTTTGGAGGCGGATGCGGACAATCCGCATTTATCAATCGCACCCACGAAGGTGACGACTCAAACATCCGCCGCAGAGATTTCCGCGCTCGTGCTCAACGAAGCGAAGAAGGGCTACGATATGCTCTTTTTAGGCGTCGAGCATTCGTTCGGCAACGGCGACGGCGATCATCATTCGGGCGCGGCCTTCAACCACTCCATCGAAAAGATCATACGCGATTTCAAAGGCGCGCTCGCCATCGTGATGGCGAAAGGCACGTCTCTCAACGAGCCGCTCGAAAGCTCTTTCAATATTCTCGTGCCGACGACCGGCACGGACTATTCACGGCGCGCGGCGGAGATCGCCATCTCCATCGCCAAAGCCTGCGGGTGCGGCGTCACGGCGATGCACGTTTCGCCGCCGCCCGAAGAGTTAGGCGTGCTGCGCCGCCCGCGCGAAAGCTTCAACATGGGACGCGCGCTCGTCAAAGACATACAGGCCATCGGGCAGCGCGAAGGCGTTGACGTGAAAACTCTGGTGAAGGTGCGCCGCACGCCCGAAGCCGCAATCCTGCGCCAGATCAAACGCGGCCACCACAATCTCGTCGTGCTCGGCGTCAAGGTGCGCCCCGGCGACAAACTCTTTTTCGGACACAGCACGACGGCGCTACTGGAGCGCACGCCGTGCCCGCTCGTCGTCGTCAATTCCTGATTCGGTAATCAGCCGCAAATATGAAGCCCTTCGATTATAAACACCCGTCGCTGATCGTTCGCACCACGAAACCTTTCAACGCCGGGCCGCCGCTGCCCTTGCTCTATCGGAATTTCATCACGCCCACAGACCTGTTCTTTGTGCGCAACCATGCCGACGTGCCGATGGTGGACGAGGCACGCTACCGTTTATCCGTCGGCGGTATGGTTGATGCTCCGCTCCAACTTACTCTTCAAGATATTAAGAAAAGTTTTTCTAACAGCACCGTTCCGGCGACGCTGCAATGCGCGGGCAACCGGCGCGACGAGATGGCGCGCGTGCGGGAGATTCCCGGCGAGTTGCCCTGGGGCGCGGAGGCCATCAGCAACGCGGCGTGGACGGGCGCGCCGCTGCGCGAAATCCTGCTTGCCGCCAAGCCCGAAGCCGCCGCCGCGCACGTTGCCTTCACGGGTCTCGACGAAGTTGAAAGACGCGGCGAAACCTTTGGCTTCGGCGGCTCGATTCCAATCGAAAAAGCGCTGAACGCCGAAGTGCTTCTCGCTTATGAAATGAATGATGAGCCGCTTACGCCGACGCACGGGTTTCCGTTGCGCGCCATCGTTCCCGGCTACATCGGCGCGCGAAGCGTCAAGTGGCTTTCACACATTACGCTGCAAGCCGAACCTTCCCGCAACTATTTTCAGGCGCGCGCCTATAAGCTTTTCCCGCCGTATGTGGACGCCGGAACGGTTGATTGGAACGGCGGCATAATGCTCGGCGAGCAGTCCTTAAACTCCGTGATTTGCACTCCGCAAGATGGTGAAGCGATCTCTGCCGGACACACGCGCATTAAAGGCTACGCGATGGCGGGCGGCGACCGTCGCATCGAGCGCGTGGACGTTTCCATTGACGGCGGCGAGACGTGGACGACGGCTGCGTTGCCGGAAGACCGCCCGGCATGGGTTTGGTCGCTCTGGGAGGCCGCGTTGGACTTGCCGCCCGGAGAGCATGAGATCATCGCGCGCGCCTGGGATTCAGCCGCCAATACGCAACCCGAACACGCGCGCCACCTCTGGAATTTCAAAGGCTACATGAATAACTCCTGGCATAGAGTGCGCGTTCGATGCGGCGTTTGAAAGAATTATGCGCCGGTAGATTTTTATTGACCGCTTCGCCCGCGACGTTTAGCATTCCGGCTGTTCGATTAAAAGTTCACGGCGCGAAACGTCCGTCACAGGGAGCTTCGATCATAGACGGCCAGACACACAAGCTGCTGCTCGCAATAGGCTTCGTCATCGTCGCTACCTTTCACGGCTACGGCGCGGCGTGGCTGGCGATCCGTATGCTTTTTCGCCCGCGCTATCCCGTCAAACTCTTCGGCGTCACCATCTGGCCGCAGGGCATGATTCCGCGACACCGCGCGCGGCTCGCCGAAACAATCGGTAACGCCGTCGGCAACGAACTCGTTTCGCAGGACACAGTCGTCAGCGCCTTATTCGACACGGATTTCTTTCGCCGCAAAGTTGAAACCTTCGTCGGCAATTACACGGACGAACTTTTGAACGCTTCGTACCCGTCGCTCATCGAAGCCTTACCCGCCGCTGCGCGCGCGCCCGTACTCGACGCCCTCAGCGCCCTGCAATACCGCATCGCACAGTACATCGCGGACATACTGAAAAGTGAAGAGACCGCCGCAGCCGTCGCGTCTTTTATTGACCGGCGTGTTGACGAACTGCTCGCGCGCAGGCTTTCCGATGCGCTTGATGATGAGACGTTCGAGCAGCTTTTGGGCTTTCTCGAAAAGCGTTTTCAAGGTCTCGTCACGGAAGCGAACCTCGAGACGCAGATCAAAGATTTCGTCGGCTTACACCTCGATGAACTCGCCGGAAGCCGCGCGACGCTCGCCGAGATGTTCACGCCGCAGACGGTCGCCATCATCAAAGAACGCATTGACGCGCAACTGCCGCCCATCGTGCAACATCTGGCGCAGCTCGCCACCAACCAGAACACGCGCACGCAGATCGGCGCGCTCATCAAACGCGAAGTTGACGATTACTACGGGCAGCTCTCCTTCTTCAAAAAAATCTTTGTCTCGCGCGAACGCATTCACCGCGAAGTTGACGAGATGGTGAACCACACTTTGCCCACGCGCGTCGAAGAATTCTTGCGCGGCGAAGCCTTCGCGCAGGAGGCCGAAAATTTTCTCGACACAACGATTGACAACGTGCTGGCGCGCCCCATCAACGAAATCGTCGGACAGATCGCGCCCGATAAATTGCAGTTAATCAAAGATCAAATTGCCACACGCATCGTCGCTCTGGCGCGCAGCCCCGAACTCGCCACCACCGTTTCGGCCTACGCCACAGACGCCCTGATGCGCCTGCGCCCGCACACGCTTCGCGCGCTGCTCCAACATCTCAACCCGGATTCCGCCGCGCGCCTGAAAAGTTTTCTGACCAAAGGCCTGCGCTTTGTGCTTGCACGCGAAGAAACAGCGCGCACCATCAACGGCGTCTTGAGCGCGCAGATCGAACGCCTGCTCGTCGCGCCCGTCGGACGTCTCTCCGATCATCTGCCGGAACAGTCTGTCAAGACCGCCTCCACTGCGCTCACACAGCGCATCAACGACGCCGCCCGCGAACGTCTACCGCAGGCCATCGCCGAATTCGACATCGGCGGCATCGTCCGCAACAAAGTCTCCGAATACCCGGTCGAAAAACTCGAAGCCCTCGTCCTCTCCGTCGCCCAGCAGCACCTCAAGACCATCGAACTCTTCGGCGCAGTCTTAGGCTTCATCTTAGGCATCGGCCAGGCCATCCTCTTCTGGTTTACCTCCAAACCGGGACTGTAAAGACGAAGCGCGAGCGAGCTTCACTTCACAGGCTATGTTATCGCTCTCTGAAATTCGAGGTTACTGTTATGAAAAAAGATTCCATATCTCACGCCTTATCGTTCATCCTCTGCGCCGCTTTTATCTGTATAACCTTGCCGCAGGTGATCGTAGCGCAATCCTCCAGCCAGAAATCTTCCAAACAAGAAAGCTTTGGCTCAAGCCTCAGACAAGGCACGACAGATTCTTCCGGCGAAACCGTTGATGAATCAAACCACAAGGCGAAGGATGACGCCGCCGCAACTAAAGTTGAAGACACGATTAGAGTGGAAACGCTGCTGGCCGTCTTCGACGTATCGGTTACAGATGCGAGCGGGTCGCGCTTTATCAGCGGACTTCGTAAGGAGGATTTTCTGGTAACGGAAGACACTCAGCCGCAGCAAGTCGCAACGCTTACGCTCGGTGATGATGCCGCGCGGCTGCCGCGTTCGATTGTGCTTATCCTTGATCGCAGCGATAGCCAGTTGCCTTACCTCGATGCGAGCATCGAAGCGGCCAAAAAGCTCGTCGGGCAGCTTGCGCCGACGGATGAGATGGCGATTGTCACGGACGACGTTCAACTCGCCGTTGACTTTACGAAAGACAAAAAGAAGCTGAAAGCGACGCTTGATTCGCTCAAAAAACTTTCAATGAACGGCTTTCATAGCCGGAGTAAGCAATTCAGCGCGTTGCTTGCGACGCTCAGAGAATTGATTGATGTGGAAAAGAAAAGGCCGATCATTATCTTTCAAACCGACGGCGATGAAGCCGAAAGACTCGGCGGCTTTGAGAACATCCCGAACATGAAGCCCGTGCCGAAAGCTTACGATATAAGAGATGTTTACTTGGAATCGGAAAAGTCGCGCGTGAAGATTTACACGGTGATTCCAAGTGATCGCTTAATCGGAATTCCTCCCGAAGAAGTTGCCGGGCGGATAAGTTTAATGAGAGAGAAAAGCTATCGTGCCAGAGAAAAACATCCCGATATGTGGGAAGGCCACCGGCGCTATCCGCCGAAAGAAGAGAGCCCCGCGAAATCCAGCGCGCAATCCAATACACGGGCGATCAATATGCCCAAGATCATGGAGTATGTCAGTAATATGTTGGTGCAAGGCCAAACGGCTGCGGCGCGTGTCGCTGAATTGACCGGCGGGTGGACATCGTTTTTAGAAAAACCGGAGCAGGCAGATGACATCTACGGACGCATCCTTGCAGACATTAATCACCGCTACATCATCGGCTATTACCCGACGAACAAAGAGCACGACGGGCGTTTGCGGAAAGTGCATATAGAAGTGCGCAACCATCCAGAATATGTCGTGCGCGGGCGCGAAAGTTACTATGTCGGTATGAACTGAAGAATCACGCTTGCGCGCGGCTTAATATTCATCAATGCGAGCTATAAGTGGTGCTCGTTTGTTTCTCACAAATTGTTTGCAAAGACAACCATTCCTCTCGGCGGCGCACCAACTAAAGGCAAGCTCTTGATAATGGCTTTCAGCCAACAGCTTGCCATACTAGTTCGGCGCGAAAAGCGCGTTCGTAGAATTATAGGATTTAGACGAGAGGTAGGCACATAAATTGAAGATTCGGTGGCGAAACAGCATCACCGTCGTTGCGCTTTTACTGGCAGCGAACGTAAGCGTGGCTTACGCGCAAACTAACAACCAATATCACAAGCACGAGTCGGCGCGTTCGGATAAGTTTACGGGCGGGCGGATCGAGAAGGCGGCGTTTGAGGCGGGGCAGGGTGATTTGAAGATCACGGTTAATATCCCGGCGTTTCGTTTGACGTTATGGCAGAACAACAAAGAGGTGAAGACGTATCAGATCGGCGTCGGGCAGAAGGAGTTTCCGCTGGTGGTGGGCGACCGCGAGGCGACGAGCGTGATCTGGAATCCGGCGTGGATTCCGCCCGATAGCGATTGGGTGGCGGATCACAAGGGCGTCAGTCCCGGCGAAGTCATCAAGGCGAGCGACAAGCGCAACCCGCTCGGCAAAATGAAGATTCCGCTGGGCGGCGGCTACCTGATTCATCAGGCGGCGAAGCCGACGGATTTGGGCAATCTCGTTTCGCACGGCTGCGTGCGTATGCTGCGCTCAGACCTTTACGATCTGGCGGAAAAGATTGTCGCGGCGCGCGAGCTTCCCGTTTCGGAAAAGCAGATCGAGACGGCGAAGCGCACTTTCAAAACCGTCAGCGCACCGCTCGATCCGACGCTGCCCGTTGAAATTGATTACGACACGCAGGTGATCGAAGGCGGTGTGCTGCACATTTACCCGGACGTGTACGGGCGCGGCACGAACACAACAGAAAACCTGCGTGCCGAGCTGGAAACCAGCGGCGTCAATGCGTCGCAGATCAGCGAAGGAACATTGGAGAAGATGCTCGCCCGCACAAATGCTAAAG
The DNA here is from genome assembly GCA_046262295.1 of Pyrinomonadaceae bacterium. Lineage (GTDB taxonomy): Bacteria > Acidobacteriota > Blastocatellia > Pyrinomonadales > Pyrinomonadaceae > JBHENC01. The sequence continues at coordinate 9,884 of JBHENC010000012.1, forward strand.
AAGAGTTCGTCGTTGACGTGAAAAGCATCGAAGCGGGACGCGCTTTAACGGACGGGCACGCGCAACCGCTTGTCGGGCGCGCGACGACGAAAAAGCCGCCGGTGAAAAATCGCGCCACATCATCAACGCGCGGGCGTCGCACTGCATAAAGCGGACTACTGATTGACTGTCGGCGGCAAATTCGTCGGCACATATTCCCAGTGCCAGGGTTCGTAGTAGTAAGGATAGAAACCGAAGCGCGCGGCGTTCTTAACGAGCCATTTGTAGACGGGCGTGTTGATTTGAATGGCGCGATTGAAGTCGCCTGTGTCAACGGGATCGCCGCCGACGTAAACATCGAGCGCGCGTCCCGTGAAATGCGGGCTGTTGACGGCAAGCCCCGCGCGTCCGGCGTTCGGTGATTGACGGCGCAGTTGCTCCTGATACTCGCGCGAACGAAAGGCGGAGATAATCTTCAGGTATTTTTCGGAGATGGACAATTCGCCGTTGCTCGTCGCTACGAGTTTGAGCGAAGAATCTTGCGCCGCCGCCGCGACCATTCGTTTATAGGCGGCGTAGGTTTGCCGTTCGACCTTGAGTAGCTCGATGGCGCGCGTCGGATCGTAGAAATCAATGATCGGCGCGGTCAGAAGTTGCGAGGCAGGCGGAACGATGCGAGCCGTCTCCGGGATGCGGCGCGCTTGCCATAGCGCAATCATTTGATACCACGTATCGGCATCGAGCACGCCCGTCGGCACAAGATTATTTGATTGCTGCCAGCGTGCGAGCGCCAGCGCAAAGTCCGCCGTGTTCGCCTCTCTTTCAATGCCGAGTTCACGATTGAGCAACGCCGTGTAGAGATACCAACCGCGTTGCTGTTTGCCTCCGAACGTCCAATTAAGATTAAACTTGAGCCGGTTGTTTTGCGCCGCTGCCGCCACGACATTGAAAACGGGAAGCGGTGTAATAATCACGGCTGTCGAAGCAGATGGCACGGCTTGCGCGGGATTCGGCGCGACGGGCGTCGGAGACGGTGCAGGTTGATTTCCTATTACTCGCTGCCGCGTCGCGGAAGATGTGGCGCTGCTTTGTCCGTAATAAGGCGCGCTCATTGCTGACGCAAACAGGGTGATGGATGATAAAGTTACCAGCGTAACTCTTTTTCGGTTTGTTATATTTTGCATCGAAATTTATCGAACGATTCGGATTAGCACGAGCGGCGCGCAAGCTTCAGATGCCGGTTTCATCACAGGGGTTCGATATATGCGCTTGTCGCTTCTCCCTGAATGTGCTTGCGACCAACACGGCTCAATCCGCAATATACGCCGTTGCTTGCCCGGCAACGTTATGGCAAGATCACACGCTATGTTTTACAGAAGCTTTATTCGACTGCTTTCCGCCGCCATCGTGCCATCTCTGAAGATTAAACTACTCTCGCTTGTGTGCCTACCTTTGGCGTTTTGTGCCGCTGCCGCGAATGTGGGCGCGCAGGGTTTCGAGCGTTCGCTGGATGCGCCCGCAAAAGCTTTCGTGACGATCCGAAATTTTAACGGGCGCGTCTTCGTCAC
>JBHENC010000012.1:11440-125031 GCA_046262295.1 Pyrinomonadaceae bacterium
CGCCGACGAAGAGGAAAAGAAGGTGACGATCAAGGCCGAGTCAATGGGCGGAGTCGTTGCCGAGTGGGACATCCGCACGGCTTCAAATAACGGCATCGTCGAGATCGAAGTTTTGCCGCGCAATGAGCGTCGCCGCGTAGATTTGTACGTGCGTGTTCCGTCGCGTGCGCGCGTTAAGATTCGCACCGAAGCCGGAGCGGTGGATGTCGTCGGCAACGTGGCGGATGCGGAAGTCGCAACCGACACGGGCACGATTCGCGTCGCCGTTCCGACGGATGCCGTGCGCTATAACTTTTCGTGGCAGGCGAGCCGCCCGCGTTATTTCAGTGATACGGAATTGCCGAAAGAGAAGGAGAAGGCGGGCGGCGAATTTGTTATCAACGGCAAACTCGGCGACGCGAAAGCCAAACCGGAGGCGCGCGTTGAGTTGCGCTTCACAACGCAACGCGGCGTCGTGCTCTTTAATGTTGACCCGGAGATGGTTCCGGCGGATTTGCGCGAGCGTCCTTTAACGAAAGCGGCGCAGGCGATTGTCGAAAGCGGCGACGGCGAATTAATCGAAGCGATTCGCAAAGTCAGCCCGCGCCTGTTCGCGGATTACACGCGCGATTTGCCGCAACACAGCGCCGCCCCGACGCTCGTGGCGCGGCGCAAGTCGCTAGACGTGGCAACCTCTGCGGGCGGGCAGTTGATGAAGATCAACGTCAACGTCGCGGATCGCACAGGGCGCGCCATAGGCGATTTGAAGGCCGCCGATTTTTCAATCATCGAAAACGGCGAGGCGCGCACGATTGAGAACGTCGCGCTTTCAAGTGCGCCGTTTAATCTGGTGTTGCTGCTGGATGTTTCGGGTAGCGTGGAAGAGCGGCTCGATTTTATACGCAAGGCCGGGCGGCAGTTCCTTAACACGGCGAGCGCGCAGGATCGCATCGCCATCGTTAGTTTCCGCGACGATGTGCAGTTGATCTCCGATTTCTCGGCAGACCGCCGCGTGCTCGCCACCCGTCTCGACCAGATTGACGCAGGCGGCGCAACCGCGCTCTACGATGCGATTGCTTACGCGCTCGTGCATACGCTGCGGCCTCTGCGCGGCGAACGCACGGCCATCGTTATTTTGTCGGACGGCGACGACAATAAGTCGTTTGTGCCGTTTCCGAGTCTGCTTCAGGCGACGAGAGAATCCGGCGCGCTCATCTATCCGCTCTATGTTCCTTCGGAGTTGATTCCGGCGGGAAGCGCGACGGTAGAAAACAGTTCGTCGCTCGATCCTTTGCGGACGCGCTATCTGACAGTCACCTCGCGCGCCAACGAAGAAGGACAAAAACTAGCGAGCGCATCCGGCGGCGTTTACTATCCGATCACACGGATTGAAGAATTGCAGCGCGCTTACGATGACGTTGTCACACAGTTGCGCCTTTCCTATACGATCACGTATCAATCAACCGCGAGCAACAATGATGAGGCGCGCGAGCGGCGCGTTCGCGTGCGCGTCAACCGCGAGGGCGCGAGCGTGCGCTTAAGTCCGGCGATAAACGTCGCCGCGAATTGATGAATATCAAACTAATTCAGACGAAGCTTTTGCAGAGGAACAAACGGGCGATGAAAATTTCGTTAAGACAAAATCGCATGAGGCGTTTGCTGCTTGTGTTAGTCGCCGCCTTCACGCTCTATGGCCTGATGAATTCTCATGCGGGCGCGCAAAGCGGACAAGCGAGAGCGCCGCAAACGCCCTCGCGCCCGACACCCGTCGCCACACAGACGCCAACACAAGCATCGCCGCGCCCCACGCCCGCGCCGCTGCTGCGGCCTTCGTCTGCTGCACAGAGCACGCCGTCGGTTGCGCCCGATGATGAAGAAGAGATCGTGCGCGTCAATACAGACTTGACGAGCATACTGTTCACAGCGGTTGATAAGAACCAACGCTTCATCACGACGCTGCGGCGCGAAGACGTGCGCGTGCTGGAAGACAACGCGCCGCAAACTCTCTTCACCTTTGATCGTGAAGCGGATTTGCCGCTCTCGCTCGCTATTCTGATTGATGTCAGCCGCTCGCAGGAGCGAACCCTGCCGGACGAAAAAGAAGCGGCAAACGCCTTCGTCAACGCCGTCATCCGTCCAGAAAAAGATACGGCGAGTGTTATTCCTTTTGCTGGCAAAGCGACGCTTGCGCAAGAACCGACGAGCGTTAAAGACAAACTGCGGGCGGCGATTGACAGCGTCAGAGTTGATCTGCCGCCGGACAATCCCGAATGCGAAAAGAATGTCGGCAGCATCGCCGCCGAACTCGACGCGCGTTGCGGCACAAGCATCTGGGATGTTATCTGGTCTGCTTCAAACGAAGTGCTGGCGAAAACGCCGGAGCGCACACGCCGCGCGATCATACTGCTTTCGGACGGCGACGATACGACGAGCGAACTCGAACGCAAAGAAGCGATTAACTTCGCCACCAAAACAAACGTCTTCATCTACGCGATTGGCATCGGCGATACTAAAAATTACTCCTTGAAGAAAGGCGATTTGCGCAGCGTGGCGGAGAGCACCGGCGGGCGCGCTTTCTTTCCGAAAGACAAATCGGAATTGAGCGCGGCCTTCGCGCAGATCGAGCAGGAACTGCGTTCGCAGTATCTCGTCGCGTATTCGCCGACCAACAAAAATCGCAACGGCGCGTTTCGGCAAGTGCGCCTTGAGATCGTCAATCCAGAACTGCGCAAACAGAAACTACGGCTGCTTTACCGGCAGGGCTACTATGCGAGAAGCACGCCCGCCGCGCCGTCGAAATAGATTCGTGGTTCGATTGTTTTAAGAAGCGGCGATGCGGCATCCACTCTTAATGTCCTTGTTCGATGAAACGGAGCGTCGCCCGCTTTCCGTTTCGGAGCTGACGGGCGCGGTGCGCGGCACGCTCGAACAGCGTTTCGCCTCCGTCTGGGTCGAAGGCGAGATATCCAACTTCAAAGCTCACGCGGCCTCCGGCCACTGGTATTTCACAATCAAAGATGAAGGCGCACAACTGCGCGCCGCCTGTTTTCGCACCTCGAACAAACGCATACGCTTTCGCCCTTCCGACGGCCTGCAAGTTAGAGCGCGCGGGCGGCTCACCGTCTATGAACCGCGCGGCGAATACCAGTTGGACGTGGAGGCGCTCGATCCTGTGGGCGCGGGCGCGTTGCGCGTCGCCTTCGAGCAGTTGCGCGACCGGCTCGCGGCGGAAGGCTTGTTCGATGAAGCCCTGAAACGAAGGCTGCCGCTTTTGCCGCATCGTGTCGGCGTCGTCACATCGCCTTCGGGCGCGGCGATACGCGATATTCTGACGGTGCTCGCGCGCCGCACGCGCACCGTCAATATTCTTTTCGCGCCCGCCCGCGTGCAGGGCGAAACCGCCGCACGAGAAATCGTTAGTGCTCTCGAACTTCTGAACGAGCATCATGCGCGTGCGTTGAGCGATGGGCGCGCGGGTGAAACGATTGACGTGATTATCATCGGGCGCGGCGGCGGATCGGCGGAAGATTTGTGGGCGTTCAATGACGAGCAGTTGGCGCGTGCGATTCGCGCATCGAAGATTCCCATCATCAGCGCGGTCGGTCATGAAACGGATTTTACGATTGCGGATTTCGCGGCGGACGTGCGCGCGCCGACGCCCTCGGCAGCCGCCGAAATCGTCGCCCAACGCGAAGACGAGATCAACTCTTTTCTTTTAGACCGCACACGCAATCTTTTTCAGTTAATACGCTTTCGCCTGTTGGACGAGCGGACGCGCGTGCAGGCGGCGGCGATGTCGCACGGCTTCGACGAAGTGCAACGCCGCTTGCGCGCGGCGAAGACCGCTGCAGAACGCGCGACGCGCGAAGTTGAAACTTCGATGCTTCACCGAATGGAGAACGCGCGCCGCCTGCTTGAAAGAATCAGTTGCCGTTTATCGCCCGCCTCTTTGAGCGCGCGTGCGGCCAATGGGCGCACGCGGCTGGCGGTCGCCAATGCCGCGCGCGATGCGGCGGCGGAAGCAAGTTTGGATAATGCGCGAACGCGGCTGGCCGTCGCCGCTGCGTCGCTCGATGCGCTCTCGCCACTCGCTGTTTTGCGGCGCGGCTATGCGCTGGCGCAGATTGAAAATGGCCGTGCGTTGCGCGATGCGCGCGAAGTCGAAACAGGAGACCGCGTGCGTCTGCGTCTCGCGCACGGAACTTTGCAGTGTCGTGTAGAACAATCTGAAAATTCGTAACGCATGGATGGCTGGCGGCGCGTGATTCGGCGAGTTATGAATGATGAGGGACGGAATGAAAAAAAGAGATGGTAGCAGCGGCGGCAAGAGCGTTGAAACTTCCGGCGATTTTGAATCTTCGCTGACGGCGCTGGAAAAAATCGTGCGCGAGCTTGAGCGCGGCGAGCTGCCGCTCGAACAAAGCCTCGAACTTTTTGAACAGGGCGTGCGCCTTTCGCGCGAATGCCAGACACGGCTCAATCAGGCAGAGCGCCGCATCGAAATTTTAATGCGCGACGCAAACGGCGATGCAATTGTCGGCGCGTTCGGTGATGAAGAGTTGAGCTTAGGAGCGCGACAAACGGAAGCGGACGAAACCGATGAAAGCGTCTTCTGATCTTTCACAAGAGAAAAACGACAGCGAAGTTTTAGAGTTTCTCGCCCGCGCCCGTGCTCAGGTTGATGCGCGGCTCGATCTCTTCGTGCCGTCGGAAACCGTTGCGCCCGCGTCGCTTCACGGCGCGATTCGCTGGAGTCTCTTCGCGGGCGGCAAGCGTTTTCGTCCCGCGCTTCTGCTCGCCGTCGGCTCCGCCTTCGGCGCAGCCACGAATGACTTGCTCGCCGCTGCGTGCGCCTTTGAAATGGTTCACACCTATTCGCTGATTCACGACGATCTGCCCGCGATGGACGACGACCATTTGCGACGCGGGCGCGCGACCTGCCACATACGCTACGATGAAGCGACGGCGATTCTCGCGGGCGATGCGCTGCAAACGTTCGCCTTTCAAATTATCGCCGAAGACGAAACGCTCGCCCCGTCTGTGCGGGTGCAGCTCATTGCGGAACTCGCCCGCGCTTCCAGCACTCCCTACGGCATGGTGGCGGGACAGGCGCAGGATATCGCCGCCGAATCGCGCAAAAATATTGCGGGCGACGAACTCGATTCTATTCATCGCCACAAGACAGGCGCGCTAATCACGGCCGCCGCACGCTCCGGCGCGATTATTGCAAACGCCACCGTGCCACAACTAAATGTCGTGACGCAGTACGGCGTGCAGCTCGGATTGCTCTTTCAAATCACCGATGATCTTTTGGATGTCACGGCGACGGCGGAAGATTTGGGGAAAACTCCCGGCAAGGACGCGCGTGCACAAAAGGTAACTTACGTCTCGCTTTACGGCCTTGAAGCGAGCCGCACACGCGCCCGCATCGTCTATGATGAAGCGTGCATAGCACTTGCAAGTCTGGATAAAGATACAATTCTGCTGCGCGCTATCGCACGCTTCATACTCGAACGCCGCGCCTAATGGAGCAGTTACGTGGGTAGAAGAGATTCTCATCAAGAACTGCTTGAAGAGGAAAATAGAGCCAGCAGTTTTCCTCTTTCTGCTCACGTAACTGACCTATTACAAAATTTCGTAAAAATACTTGACATTAGTCGGGGGGGAAATAGAATGCGCCAGATGCATTGAATTTCCGTCGGCCCATTGATATCCTCGTGGAATCTCAGCAGTGTGCCGATATTACTCGAATCCAAACTAAACTGAGGATGCCTTGTCCTCTCCTTTCCCAAAGTTACTTTAACCTGCCGGTCTATCTAGCGCACAGGAGACACTCTCATGAAAAAGATACCCGTAGTCCTTCGCCGCTTCCGCCTTCTAATCAATGTCTTAGTCCTTGCTGCTGCCTTAGGCGCGCTATCCTTCTGGCCTGTACCGACATCCGCCGTCGAGCGAATATGTGACGGAGGTTGCGTTAATTGGAACTCAACAGACGGCTGCGTAACATATCAGGTCTGCTGTGTGGACAGTGGCAGTGGCCAATACGAATGCTATGAGTTCTGATATTGTCGGTGGTAACGCGATTAACTTCACCATAGAATGTGTTGCTGGCAAATCTTCTTCTAATAGTTCCGGCCTACTTTATACTGCCAGAGTGACTGATGGTAGGTCGTCGTTTGGGTGAAGATTGTTGCGCAGTGGTTCGGCTTGGGCGGAATGCTGGAGAGCGTCCGGTAGTCAACAACACTACGAAGAGGAGCATACACTGATGCCTAATAGCTGTGGTGCCTTCCTGACCGCTCTGTCGCTCCTGTTTTTGTTGGCGTTCCCGATTTCAACTTCTGCCCAGACTGTCGGGAAGAAGAAATCTCAATCAAAAACGGGCGAAGTAGAAGCGCGTAAAGGTGAAGTCAGCGAGGCCGCTTTACTGGAAGCGCAGCAACGCGCTTCCGCCATTTCGCTTATTATTTCGCTCGCTGACGAAGCGCGTCGCTATCAGGACATGGCACTTCGCCCGCGTGTGCTGGCGCGTGTTGCCGATACGCTGTGGGATGCGGACAATGCTACGGCGCGACCACTGTTCTATCGTGCATGGGAGGCTGCCGAAAAGGGCGATGCTGAAGAATTAACCGTGAAGACTAAGGGCAATCCTCCGCCGGTGGTGATGGCTTTAAGGCGGGTGAGCGGGCGCGATCTTCGCTCGGAAGTCTTGAGTTTGGTTGCTCGACGCGACCGCGCCCTGAGTGAAGAGTTCCTCGCAAAACTAAAAGATGATATCAAACAGGCGGCAGAAGACTCGAAGAACAATACCAAACCTTCCGGTGGAGGCGACAGTTGGTCAACCTCCGAAGCTACGGCCAAGCGACTCCAGATAGCGCGGAAGCTACTCGATGATAATCAGCCTGAACGGGCACTGGAGTTTGCTACGCCCGCGCTCGGTCAGGTAAATGCGAGTTCGATTGGTTTTCTTTCCGCACTCCGGGCAAAGAAGCCTGAAGTCGCGGATCAGAGGTTTGCCTTTCTCTTATCTCGTGCCGAACTTGACCCTGCGACCGACGCGAACACAGTCTCAGGCTTATCGTCATATACTTTCACTCCCGGTTATTATGTGACCTTCTCTGCTGATGGTAGCTCAAGGTGGACGCAAGGAGATTCCGTAAGCACCGCTCATCCCGATCTTCCTCCATTCCTTCTTCAGAGATTTTTTCAGGTAGCCGCCAGCATTCTACTACGACCGTTGCTTCCGCCTGACCGGGACTTCACTTCCTCAGGCCGCACCGGAAAGTACATGGTTATCAAACGGTTACTTCCACTCTTCGAACAGTATGCGAGTGAGACTGCTTTGGCGCTTCGTGCGCAATTGACTGCTTTGGAGGGCGAGCCGTTGAAAACGACCGACTATAATAGCTCTCTATTAGTAAAGGGACTCCAGCGGGAAGAGATTGCCGGTGATGCTTTAGAAAAGCTGCAGGATCGGATTGAGCACGCAAAAACTTCTCGGGCGCGCGATCTGATTTACGCGGACGCGGCGATTGCGCTGGCGAATCAATATGATGTTCGCGCTCAAGACATCGCCGATAAGATTGACGATTCGGATCGCCGTCTTCAGATACGCCGCTACGTAGACCTGAGCTTTGTCCAACATACGATCCGAAAGAAAGAGGCGGCGGAAGTAGTCCGACTTGCCAAAGCCGGAGAGTTGACTCACACGCAACGCGCATGGGCTTACATACAGGCGGCACGGCTAATCGTGAATTCAGAGCGTCAGAGTGCTCTGGACTATCTGCAGGAAGCCGTAGACGAGTCGCGGCGCGCGGATGCAAGTGACCCTGATCGCGCTCGCGTCCTGATGGCGGCGGTAGCGCAATATGTTACGGCAGACAGCGTTCGCGCTTGGGAGCTAATGGATGAAGCTGTCAAATCGGCAAATTCGGCTGAAGAATTTACCGGGGAACCTGCGCCGCTTACGTTCAGTGTGGCGTCGAAAAGCGGCATCAACTTTATCAACATCGGCGGCGAGGAGCTTGACCCTTCCCGGACAGTTCGTTTACTTGCTAAGGATGATTTCTATCGTTCAATTGATCTGGTGCGGAGATTCAAGAACGACGCTCCGCGTGCCACTGCAACTCTAGCCGTCGCCCGCACAGTGTTGGAGAGGAAGTAGAGCTTATGTGATCGTCAAGCTCACGTTCCCGACAGCCGGTTATCGCGTTATTGGAGGCAGATCAACCGAACGGGCGGCGACTTTTTCGTTGATGTTAAGGCTGAAAGATTCATCGGCGGCGGAGTCGGGCAAGACCTCACTACGCTTAATCACATCTACGTTCTAAGCGGGCTTGCGCCGGGCAATTATACCTTCGCTTTGAAATCAAGAGACGCGCTGCTCAAAAGCAAAGCGTTTGCGATTGGCGGCAGCACAACTTTCAAGAGCAATCCGATTGATACGGCCGCATTCTTCGTTGACCAACACTACCGGGACTTTCTTAATCGTGAGCCGGACGAAGGTGGCCTTAACTACTGGGCTGATCTGTTTAGCCCCTGCGAAAGAACCGGCGACGCCGCGCCGTGTATGAGCAGTGTGCGCGTCTCCGTCTCGGCCGCCTTCTTTATCGAGCAGGAGTTTCAGCAGACCGGCTCGTTTGTTTATCGGATGTATAAGGGAAGCTTAGGGAGACAGCCCGCCTTCGCCGAATTTATGCCGGAGCGCGAGCAGGTGACAGGCGGCGCGAACCTTGAGGCGAGCAAGCAGCGGTTTGCCGACGCCTGGGTACAGCGCGCGGAATTCTTGCAGCGGTATCCGCAGAGCTTAAGCGCGGAGCAATTTGTGGATGCGCTGCTGAAAACCGTGAGAGACACTTCGGGCGTTGACTTGAGCGTGCAAAGAAGCGGCTATCTGAGCACGCTGCAACAAGGCGGGCGCGGCGCAGTTGTGCGACAGATAATCGAAGAGCAGGCGTTTCAAACGGCGGAGTACAACCGGGCGTTTGTGCTGATGCAATACTTCGGCTATTTGCGTAGAGACGCGGATGATGGCGGCTATAAGTCTGGCTCGACGTTTTGGATAATCGCGTGCCGAACAATTATCGCTCGATGGTCTGCGCCTTTATCACCTCCGTCGAATATCGCGCGCGGTTCGGGCAGCCCTGATGCGGCGTCGCTATCCAGGCGCATTCATCTGCAAATCGCCATAAACACAACGCGCCGCTTGATTTTAACTTCAAGCGGCGCGTTGTGTTTACTTGACGACTTCAGGAACGCATCGCGCGAAGCGTTTCGGGGATGAACGCGGTGATGTGATGAACGGCTGTGTGATTGTCTGCGAAAGCTTGATAAAGCGTGAAGTCGGGGAGTTGCAGGCAACTGAGCGGCGCGCCGTGCGCATAGCCCGTGTCTAGTCCGATGGCGCTGTGCGAAATGTAAATGCCGTGACGACCGACGCGCCCGAGAAGCGGCAAAAGCGGCGTCGGCGTGTGGCCGAAGACGCACGGCTTGCCCGTGTAGTGCTTAAAGAAATTGGCGTCGCGCGACCATAGCAGATAATGCGGTTCGGTATCGCGCGGATGCTTGTCACCGTCTAGCCCGGCATGAACGTAAAGCGCGTATTCGTCTTCGTGATAAAGCGGCAGGCTGCGCAGGAATTCCAATTGATCCGGCGGAATTATATTTATGATGGCGCAGCGTAGTTCGTCTAGATTCTCCTCAGCACTGAGCAACGGAGCGACCTCGCCGATGTTGCCGGAAGCGGCGGCGTACTGCTGAATCGTGCTGTTGCTTCCCGTTCCATGCGCCAGCCAGAGCGTTTTGCGCTCGTCCACAAAGTCCAGCAACATCTGTTCATGATTGCCGCGTAAGCACACGACGTGCGTCGGGCGTTCGCGTTGCAACTCGCAGATGGCGCGAACGACGCCGGGCACGTCCGCCCCGCGATCAATTAAATCGCCGAGCAACACAACTGAATCGGCGGCGGCCGCGTCGCGCGCAATCATTTCCAGCAGAAGCAGAAGCTGCGCGCAACGCCCGTGAACGTCTCCGATGACAAAAGTTTTCATGCCCGGCGAGGTTTCCTTTTCGCTGTTGTCTACGCGATGCGCGCGACGCTGATTGTCTTCATCAGTTTTCGGAATCGCACATCGTCTCGAAGTTGTGTCCAGTTCGGATCGGACTCGAACCACGCGCGATTCTCGTTGCCGAGAGAGACGGCGCGCTCCAGCCACTTGAAAGCTTCTTCGCGTTCGTCTTCCAGCGCGTAAGCGGATGCTACCCAGTAGGCAATGTCATGATCGGCGGCGGCGGTGTCTCGCACGTCTGCGGTGAGCTGCGCGAGTGCTTCGGCGTGTTTCCCTTGCGCGCTCAAACACATCGCGTAGATCGGACGAATGCCGTTTAGTTGCGGATGCTGTTCGACGACTTCGCGCAGCAGGTTCGTCGCCGCATCCGTCTCGCCGCGATAGTAGAGCACGCGCGCGAGAAAGGTTCTGATGAGCGGGTGATCCGGCTCCATCGCGCGGCCTTGATCGAGTTCGAGCAGGGCATCTTCATAGCGGCGTTGATACATAAAGATGCGCGCGCGATTATATGAAACGATGACGCGCTCGGCCGGATTGAGGCGCACCATGCGGTCGAAACAGCGCAGCGCCTTATCGTATTCGCCGTCGAGCCTTGCGAGAATGCCGCGCACGAAATGCACGCCGACATCGTTGGGTGCTTCCAGCCGCAACTGTTCGACGGCCTCGCGCGCCTGCTGCTTCGCGCCACGCGCCAGACAGATAAATACCATGTGCATACGCGCTTCGAGCATCTTCGGATCAATCGCCAGAGCTTTGTCTAAAGACTGCTTCGCGCGGTCGTAGTCGTCCGCATCGCCGAAACCCTTGAGGACGCGATTCGCATAACAGCCGCCGAGCGCCGCGTGCGCCAAAGCGAACGAGGAATCGAGTTCGATGGCGCGCGTGAAGCGTTCGATAGCGGCATCAACATCCTCGCGCGCTAAGGTGTGATAAATGTAACACCCCATGCGGTCACGCCCGCGCAAGTATTCTTCGTAAGCGGTGGCATCCGTCGTCGCCGCCTGCCGTTTAAGAGTGCTTCGTTCGTCCGGGTCTAGTTCGAGGCGCAAGCCTTCGACGATGTGCTGCGCGATATTGTCCTGCACGGTGATGATGTCGCGCGCGTCTCCGTCTATGCGGTCGCTCCAGAGAATCGCGCCAGTCGAAACATCCAGCAGTTGCGCGTTGACTCGTATGCGTTCGCCCGCGCGAAGGAATCCGGCGGAGAGCACCGCATGGACGTTCATTTCGCGCCCGGCCTCGCGCGGGTCTACTGGCCTGCCCTGATACTTAATAATGACAGACGAAGGACGAACGACGAGCGAGCGCAAACGCGCGAGTTCGGTGGTCACCGCATCGGCGAGCGAGAATTCGTAGAAGGCCGTTTCCGGGTCGCTGTTTAGATTCTTAAACGGCAGAATCGCAATTGATTTGCGCGCGTCCGCAATGCCGTCGCTAGTCAAATGAAGGGGCGTCTCGAGCGTTGATTGCGCGCGTGGCGATTGCGTCTGCGTGCGTAGGGCGGATGTTTGCGGATCGGCGTCGAAGAGATTGCGCAACCAACGCTGCGCGCGTTGCAGCAACGCCCCGATGCCCGAATCCTCCAAGTGTCGCGGTGCGAAAGCCTCCTGCGCCGCGCCGATAACGGTTGCACTTGAATCGAAGCCTGTTGTCGCCGCCATTGCTTCCGGCTTTGCGGCGGCGAGGCTTTCGCTCAACACGCGGCGCAAATCGTCGCGGAAGTCTTCCATCTTTTGGTAACGGTCGCGCGGCTCTTTTTGCAGCGCGCGGTTTACGATCTGCTGCAAACCAAGCGGGAAATCGTCGCGGCGCGCTTCGGCAATCGGTGGCGGGTCGGCGTGCAGCACGGCATGGCGCACGTCTATGCTCGTCTTGCCGCGAAAAGGCCAGGTGCCCGTCAGCATTTCGTAAAGCAGCACGCCGGTTGAGAAAACATCTGCACGCGCGTCAACTTGAGCGTCGCCGCGCGCCTGCTCCGGTGCGGCATACGTCGCCGTGCCGTAAGGAACACCGAACTCCGTCAACTCCGTGCGATGAATATCGCGTTCGCGCGCCGTTTCTTCATCAAGCAGCTTGGCGAGGCCGAAGTCTAAAACCTTGACTGTGCCCGCATCGGTCACCATCACGTTGCCCGCTTTGATGTCGCGGTGAATAATGCCGCGCCGGTGCGCCGCCGCCAGCGCATCCGCGACTTGCACGGCGATAGAAAGCGCGCTAACAAGCTCAAGCGGGCGTCCGTTAACAAGCTGGCGCACGTTGCGCCCTTCAACGTGCTGCATCACGATGAAATGCGTGCCGTTCACTTCGTTGAGGTCGAAGATGGTGCAGATGTTCGGGTGATCGAGCGAGGACGCGAGGCGTGCTTCCCGCTCGAAGCGTTTGAGATTGGCCTGCTTCGCGGTCAATTCAGGCGCGAGAACTTTGATGACCACCGTGCGCCCGAGCTTCGCATCAACGGCCTTGTAAACCGCTCCCTGCCCGCCCGCGCCGAGCTTCTCTAAGATGCTGTAATGAAGAAGCGTTTGGCCGATCATCAAGGCTCCCGTCGCTTGCCTTTGCTATTGAGCGATGCCGAGTTGATTTATGATAAAGGCGTAGTCGAAAGCTAAATCCTTCAACGCATCGTAGCGTCCCGATGCCCCGCCGTGCCCTGCGCCCATGTTGACTTTGAAAAGCAACGGGTGATTGTCCGTCTTCGTCGCGCGCAGTTTCGCAACATACTTCGCAGGCTCCCAGTACATCACCTGACTATCGTTGAGCGAAGTTTTGACGAGCATCGTCGGATACGCTTTTGCTTCGATGTTGTCGTAGGGGCTGTACGTCTTCATGTATTCGTAGGCCGCGCGCTCGTTCGGATTGCCCCATTCGAGATACTCGCCGACGGTTAAAGGAAGACTTGCGTCGAGCATCGTGTTGAGCACGTCAACGAAGGGAACCTGCGAGATGACGGCCTTGAAAAGATCAGGCCGCATATTCGTGACCGCGCCCATCAGCAGGCCGCCCGCGCTGCCGCCCTGAATCACGAGATGATCCTTGCTTGTGTATTTTTCTTTGATGAGATGTTCGGCGGAGCTGATGAAATCCGTGAACGTGTTACGCTTCTGCATCATCTTGCCCGCATCGCGCCACTCTTCGCCAAGCTCGCCGCCGCCGCGTATGTGCGCGATAGCGTAGATGACGCCGCGATCAATCAAGCTCAAACGCGAAGAAGAGAACGTGTCCGGGATAGAGAGGCCGTAAGAGCCGTAGCCGTAAAGCAGCAGCGGATTGTTTCCGTCGCGCTTGATTCCTTTTTTGTAAACGATGGAGATGGGAACGCGCGTGCCGTCCGATGCGGTGGCGAAGATGCGCTCTGACGTGTAGTTTGAAGCCGCGTAGCCGCCGAGCACTTCCGTCTGCTTCAAAAGCTTTCGCTCGCGCGTCGCCATATCGTAATCGAAGACGGACGGCGAGGTGACGAGCGATTGATAGCGAAAGCGGAAATGGTTCGTGTTGAATTCGGGATTGGGTTCGCCCGCAATAGCATAAACGGGTTCCGTGAATTCGATACGGTGCGTTTTGTTGTTTCCGAGATCAACGATGCGCGCGTACTGCAAACCGTTCTCGCGCTCGCTGATGACGCAGTGGTTGGCGAAGAGATCGATGTCGTCGAGTTTGACTTTCGGGTTATGAGCGATTAGCTCGCGCCATTTAGCTTTCTGGGGATTGCTGGCAGGCGCGGTCATGATACGAAAGTTTTTGGCGTTTTCGTTGGTGCGTATGTAGAAGGAATCGCCGCGATGGTCAACGTAGTATTCGTGGTCAATCTGGCGCGGGCTGATGATTTGCAGATCGGCGGTCGGATTATCCGTCGGAACGAAGCGAACTTCCGTTGTCGTTTTGCTCGCGGAAGTAACGAAGACGAACTGCTTATCGCGCGAACGATCTGCGCCTAAATTGTACAGCTCATCTTTCTCTTCATAGACGAGATCGGATTTGTCGCTGCCGAGCCTGTGGCGAAAGAACTGGTTCGAGCGTTTGGTGACGGCATCTTCCGTGACGTAAAAAAGCGTGCGGTTGTCGCGCGCCCACATTACGGCGTCCGTGCGCTCGATTTTTTCGGGAAAGAGTTGGCCGGTGCGCAAATCTTTAACTTGCAGCGTGTACTGGCGAAAGCCCGTCGTGTCGAGCGTGTAGGCCAGCAGATTTCCGTCGTCGCTGACCGCGTAAGAACCGAGTCCTAAAAATTTGTGGCCGCGTGCCAGCTCGTTTAAGTCGAGCGTAATCTCTTCCTTCGCATTCTGCTTACCATCGCGCTTGCGGCAATAGATCGGATACTGTTTGCCTTCTTCCGTGCGCGAGTAATAAAAGTAGTCGCCCAGATGATACGGAACACTCACATCCGTTTGCTTGATGCGCCCGAGCATTTCCTGATAAAGCTTCGCTTGAACGGCTTCGGTCGGTTTCATCAGCGCATCGGCGTAGGCATTTTCCGCTTCGAGATACGCGATTACTTCCGGGTTCGATTTTTCGCGCAGCCAGTAATAATCGTCAACGCGCTTGTCGCCGTGCGTCGTGTTTGTTTTGGAAATCTTTTTGGCGACGGGTGGCTTCGGCGGCGTCGCAGTTGTTTGTGCGGTGATGTTGCTTGAAGTAGAAATCATAATTGAAAGAAAGAGAAGTTGAACGATGGCGGGGGAAATGATTTTTTTCATGGATGCTTACGAAGTAGCGAAGTGGAACGGGCGCGCGCGTGCGGCGCTTTCGAGGTCGTTTGGCCGCTGCACGCGCCCGCTGTGGTTTATTATCGCACGCACGAATTTACGCGGTGCAGAATTTAACTTTGCTTGAAGTGTGAAACGAGCGCACGGCCCGTTTATTAGTCGTGGACGGTTCAACCGCGCGGCGGCGTGCCCCAGCCGGAGCCGACGTATTCTCCGTCTTCGACAATACAGGGGACGGTCGGATCATTATCCGCATAAGCAAACATCTCCGCGCGGCGTTGCGGATCATTTTGTGCGTCATAGTCTGTGAATGGAATGCCCTGCGAGTTGTAATAATCGCGCGCCTCCTGACAATACGGACAGCCCGGCTTGGTGTACATTACAATTGCCATTTTGAAAATCCTCCTGACGTTTATTTTAACAGCTACGCCCGTGCGTTGCGAAGAGCGGACGCGAATTCGTGTGCGCTTTCAATTGACGGCATGATAAATCTGAAGCCTGAAGTTGATTTCGCGCAGGCGTTCGAGAGCGGTTATACTCTTTGCTTCTCTCGCTTTTAATAACCGGCACGTGGCTTCAGCGGAATAGCTCAAACGATATGGATGACGATCTACTCGAACCATACGAAAAGTTGATTAGCATAGAGATTCTGGGGCGTCGCGTTGACGTGCCGGAAAACAATCGCGTGCTGCGCTGCTTTCAATTTCTTTCGACGAAGACGATCTCTTACGGAGATTTTTGCTGGAACGGCGAATGCGAAAATTGCGAAGTGTGGTATCACGACGCAGGCGAAACGGAACAGGACGACAGACCGGCGCTCGCCTGCCGCCTCAACGTGCGCGAGCGAATGGTCATCACCAGACTAAGCCGTTTCGTCGAGCTGGAAGGAATTAAGGAGTAAACAGTTTTCAGTTTTCAGTTTTCAGAACCGGGAGCGCGCTAACTGCGTGCCTCTGTTCTGTTTTAACTCGCTGAAAACTGTTTACTGAAAACTCGAACTAATACTTCGGCACGGTTGGATCAACTTCGCTTGACCATGCTCCGATGCCGCCTTTCAGATTGATGAGCTTGCCTGTGAAACCCGCGCGCCGGAGGGCTTCGATGGCGCGGGCGCTGCGTCCGCCGCCTTTGCAGTGGATGACGGTTTCGCGCGCCGAATCTATTTCCGACATACGTTCAAGAATTTGCCCGAGCGGAATCAGTTTTGAATTGGGAAGGCGTGCCACGTCGTATTCCTTCTGCTCGCGCACGTCTATGATCTGCACATCGTCTCCCGCATCCAGACGCGCTTTTAATTCGGTCGGAGTTATCTCCTCCAATGGCTGTTGTAAGTTGCTGCGTGCGGCTTCGTCGGTCATATATGGCCTCTCTTGTTGATTAAATCCTGTAATCGGAACTATATGAAATGATGTTTGCCTGTGGCGCGACATTGTAACGCGCGCACTCGAAAGCAGACAAGGCGCGTCTTCTGCGAGCCGCCTTGCGGTAAGGTTTTGCAACGGCGCGTTTTGCTAGCTTCATTGTGGAAAGGCCGCGCCCTTGACGATTTCACGCCGCGCGCGAAAATGCGTTACACTCTGCCTTTCGTGGACGAAGGCGAATGGCAATCCGACGGGCATTTATCGAAGCAAGGAGCGGCGTAAGAAGTTGGCGATCAATGTGCTGGGCGTATCGGGAAGTATGCGCGAGGAATCGAGGTCGGCGCGGGCTTTGAGTATCGTGCTGGAGGCGGCGCGCGAGCAGGGCGCGCAAACGCGGCTGCTCGATCTGCGCGAACTCGATCTGCCAATGTATCGCCCGCACGGTGCGGCGCCAACCGGCAGTATCATCGAAGCGAAAGAAGCCGTCGAATGGGCGGACGCGCTGGTGCTGGCGACGCCCGATTATCACGGGTCGATGGCGGGCGCGATGAAGAATTTTCTGGATCATCACTGGACGGAGTTTGCCGGAAAGGTTTTCGGTTATCTGTGCGGGTCGCACGAAAAAGGTTTGACGGCGATGGATCAAATGCGCACCGTCGTCAGGCAGTGTTACGGGTGGAGCTTGCCGTATGGCGTGGCCGTCAACGGCGACGAAGATTTCGATGCCGAAGGACGTATTAAAAGCAACTCCGCGAATGCGCGGCTGCGTATGCTCGGGCGCGATGTGGCGGTTTACGGCGCGGTGCTGCGAGAACAGTTTGCACGCGATGTCGCAAGCGACGCATCGGATACTTTCGTCGCAAAATATAGGAAGAAGAAATAGTAATCAGTTTTCAGTTTCCAGTTTTCAGCCATACCGTTGATTGTCCTATTACCGTTAAATGATAACTAACTACTGACTACTGATTACTGAATCCCATGTACGATGTGGTGATTATCGGGGCGGGTGCGGCGGGGCTGTCTGCCGCGTTGTGGTGCGATGAGTTGGGGCTTGACGCGCTGCTGATTGAGGAACAACCGGAGATCGGCGGGCAGTTGTTGCGTGTTTATAATCGAATCGAAAATCATCTTGGCGCAAAGGCGCAGAGCGGGCGCGAGTTGCGCGACGTGTTCGCGGCGCAGATCGAAGGTTGCGATTTCGATTTATGGACTGAAGTTGAAATCGCAAGCGTTGACGCGCGCGGCAAATGCATCAGTTTGCGTAGCGGCGAACAGCTTCAAGCTATCGGCTTAATCATTGCGACGGGCGTGCGTCGTCGTAAGCTAAATGTTCCGGGCGAAAGGGAACTCGTGGGGCGCGGTGTGATAGAGTCTGCGCGGCGTGATCGGGAATTGCTGGCAGGCCATGATGTGTGCGTGGTTGGCGGCGGCGATGCGGCGGCGGAAAACGCGCTGCTGCTCGCGGAGGTTTGCCCGACTGTGACGCTCGTGCATAGAGGCCGCCAGCTTCGTGCGCGAACGGAGTTTGTCGAACGCCTGCGCGCAGAGCATCGCATCACGATTTTTACGGAAGCGACGGTGCAGCGCATCATCGGCGAAGAGAAAGTGGAAGGCGTGGAAATTTTGCGCGACGGAGCGATTAAATCTTTTGAGATGGCGGTACGCGGCGTTGTTGTGCGCATCGGCGTCGAGCCGAACACGGAGCTTTTCCGCGAACAGTTGAAGATGGATGAGAACGGCTACGTTGCTGTGACGGGCGCGATGGAAACGAGCCTTGAGAATGTGTTTGCGGTGGGCGACGTTTCCAATCCGCTTGCGCCGACGATCAGCGGCGCAGTGGGCGCGGGCGCGACAGCGGCGAAAACGCTTGCCGCGCGGCTGCAAAATACAGCCGTTCGTTAAGCGCATTGAAGAATAGAATGGACTACGAAAATATCTCGCCCGCGGAATTATCTGCGCGACTCGCGCGCAACGAAGCCGTGAATCTGATTGACGTGCGTGAGTTGGAAGAGTACGAAATAGCCCGCATCGAAGGCGCGCGATTGTTGCCGCTCAGCCGCTTCAATGAGTGGTCGGGCACGCTTGATGCGAATGAAGAGTTTGTCTTCATGTGCCATCACGGGATACGCAGTGCGCAGGTTTGCGCGGTGCTGGCGCGTGCCGGGTTCGAGCGTCTGCGCAATCTAACGGGCGGCATCGAGAGCTGGTCTAGGGACGTTGACCAAAGCGTGCCGCGATATTAAAAACGATGAGTGCGATCAGCAACATAGAGTTGGGGAGAGAACGCAATGCGGCTGAGCATTGAGGGCGGCGCGTCGGCTTCGGTGCGTTCGTCGCGGGGTTATGCGAGGTGCGGTTGCTGTTGATCGGGATGTGGCTGGGTGCGGCGCTGTTTTTTAGCGCGGCGGTTGCGCCGAGTGCGTTTGCGGTGCTCGCATCGTCGCGCGAATTGGCGGGCGCAATCGTCGCGCGCACGCTCACGGTTATCAACATAAGCGGCTTCGCGGTTAGTCTTGTGCTGCTGTTGAGTGCGCCTTTGGTTCATCGCGCGGTGAAGAAAAGTGCGTTGTTTGCGGAGATGTGCGCGCTCGCTTTAATCGCGGTGGCGACGGGCGTCGGGCAGTGGGTTATCAGGGCGCGTTTAGAGAATCTGCGGGCGGCGATGGGGCGGCCTGTGGAAAGTTTGCCGGCGAATAATCCGTTGCGTGTGGCTTTCGGGTAGTTGCATTTTTACTCTGTGGTGGCGCTTAGTGTCGGCCTTATCGCGGCGCTGGCGGCTTATTTTATCATCGCGCGCAGCCGCAGGAATCTAGAGAGAAGGAAAGAGGGACAGAGTTGATGGAGACGATTGAGCGGATTGATGACTGGCGCAAACAGTATGCGCGATGGCAGGAAAAAAGCGGCGCGAAGGCGGCGGGCGATGTCGGAGACGATTACCCGTTTGTCGAAAACAAGCGCGCCCCGTTTCAACCGCTCGGACGCGCGCTGCCGATGCTTAATCTGGCGCTCATCAGTTCGGCGGGCGTTTATATTGACGGCACAGCCGCTTACGATGCGAATGCGGCAGGCGGCGACGTGAGCGTGCGCGAAATACCGATTGAAGTCGAAGCGGAAGATTTGCGTTATACGGCGCGTGGCTATGATGCGCAGGCCGTGTTGAAGGACAGAAACGCGCAGCTTCCCGTTGATCGCCTGCTAGAGTTTGCGGGCAACGGCATTATCGGCAGATTTAATCCGGTGTTCTGGAGCTTTTGCGGTTTCATCCCCGATGCGGCACAGATGGTGGATAAAATGTTGCCGGAATTAATCGCGCGCGTGAAGCGTTACGAAGTGAATGCCGCGTTGCTGATTCCGGCATCGCGTTTGTGTCATCAATCAACGGCGCTCGCGGCACGCGCGCTCGAAGCCGCCGGGATTACGACGATGATGCTCGCGGTGGACAGAGAAATTCTGGACGTCGTGCGTGCGCCGCGTGCCGTCTATTACAAAGGCGAATACGGCAGCGTCGCCGGACATCCTTTGCACGCCGAACACCAGCGGCGTATTTTAGACGAGTCGCTGCGTTTGCTCGAGCCGATGGATCAACCGGGCGTGCGCAAACTCGTCGTCGAATTGGAGACCAGCGTCGAGAAAGGGCGCGGCGAAAGATAAGAGACAAAGGATCGAGAACATCATATAAATATAGTCCCGACAGTTAGCCGTTCTCGTTCGTCTGCTAAACGTGATGTGGAAGTTTATGACTTTGCGCCGGTGGTGCGCTTCGCCAGTACCGAATCCGCTGTAGCAACCAACGATAAGCCTCTGAAAAGCTGGCTCTCGAAGCTCTCGGCAATCATCACGGTACGCGCAAAATCTGTGCGTGCCAGCGTTCTAAAGCTTGCGCGGAAATCCGCCTTGCTTTCACCTATACGTACTGCCTGACGCGATGAGCCGCCGAAGTGGACAATTCTCGGCTCCGGTCGCAGATCGTCCAACCCCGTCGCTTTGTTTGCGGATTTTATGGCAGAGGCCATGATGTCGAACCCGACGAGCTTATCAATAGTGCAATAAGAGGATGCCAGCCAGAGGTAAGCGCGCGCGTGGCTGACAGAGCCGGGCTGACTACCAAGGAGCCTTTGAGTATCATTAAGCACGTTCAACGCCTGCCCCGTATCTTTTTTGCCGCGCGCCGCATTAACAAAGAGAATCGTCGCTTCGGCGCGTTCTTCCGGCGCATCTATCTTGTTGATTACTTTCAACGCTTCGT
Organism: Pyrinomonadaceae bacterium; assembly: GCA_046262295.1. GTDB lineage: Bacteria > Acidobacteriota > Blastocatellia > Pyrinomonadales > Pyrinomonadaceae > JBHENC01. The sequence goes on from JBHENC010000012.1 coordinate 31,797, forward strand.
AAATATCCCCTGAAGAGATGATCTTCCGTACTTGCAAACGGCGAACGTATGAGAGTACGGCGTCGCGCTTTTCAGTGTCCCGGACGTTGGCGATTACTTCCAGAGCGCGCGTGTGCTCATCCTTTTCCGCCAGCGTGACCGCCGCTTGAAGATAGAGTGCATCACGATTATCTTCATTCTTTTCCTTATCGGCGCGCGAGAGAACGCTCTCCACATCGTTCCGGCTTTCCTCTGTGGGAAACACCTCTTCCGCTGCGGCGGAGGTGTCTGGCCGCAGGTTAGCTGTGAGCTGTCGGCTGAGAGCGGATAAGTTGTTCGCCATCTCCGGCCAGTAAGCCTGATAAACGGGCTGCAATTGATTGGCGACTAAAAACAGCACGGAACTCATGCCCGAATCTTCCGCTCCTCCGGCGAGAGATCGTTCCCTGACTTTCCTGATCCGCTCGAAGGCAGTCTCAAGAAATCTGTGTACAAGCGCGCCGTCCGTCTCCGGCGCGGGTAGCCATTTCAGATAAGCGGCAAGGATAACCGCATCGTAAAGATTGAGGGATGTGTCAGACGCAAAAGCATTGGTGGCGTTTGCGAAAAGATCATGCGCGCTATTGACATCAACGGCGATTAAGGCGCGGAAGACATCTTGGAGTTCTTCGGGAATGCCGTAGCCGAGGCTTTGCGTGGCGTATTCGACGGCGCGCTTAGGATCGGTCGGGGCAAGGCGCGCGGCGAGCAGCGCGAGGCTTCTTTTTGGAAACTACTGCTGCCGAACATAATCGGCTCGTTATGATCCGCGATTAGCTGCTTCTTATCCTCTTCAACAGTGGTTACCAAATCCTTAATCATTGCCGGGTCATGACGCTGGGCGACGACGAGAATCTCGGATCGAAGTTCCCCGCGCAACGCGATTGTCCGCACTGAAGCGATAGCCTTGCTTTCGTCTTTCCTTTCAGGCGGAAAGGCGTCTTCGATACGGGAGTATGCTTCCTGCAAAGTTTTTTTCGCTTTGCCCGGATTAGCCTTCCAGAGTGCATCGGCGGCGGCTGTCCAAACACGTATGCTATCGCTCAGGCGGTTGTACTTCTTGGCGCGGTCTATTTCTCTGTCGAGGATATTTATCGCCTGTAGCCTGTCGGGATCAACCTGCTCATCAATCGCCTCCGGCTTGGCTTTTTTAAGTTTGTCAGTCTTCTTATCCTGTTGCCCTTTCCCTGTTCGATCCTGCGGAAAGCCGAAAGCCACTCCGCCGGTTGATACTGATAAAACCGCAGCGCCGATCATCGCTACTGATAGAAGACTGTTCGTAAATTTCATTGCTACAATCCTTCGTGAGAGTACACGTATCCCAAAGCTTTTCTTAATACCGCCGCTTACTTCTATATGGCAATTGCCGGATATTGCCCTCGCCCAGTCCAACGGCAAATAACGAATGGAATGAGCGTAAGGCTATCCGTGCGTGAAGTGCGGCGAAAGGTTACTGCCGGACGATTACGCGGATTATCGCTTCACGTTAATAATGTTCTCCGTCACCTTCGCAATTATTTCCTCAACTTGCTTGAAGTCGAAAGGCTTGCCGATTGCGCCGTCAATTAAATTGGTTTCGCCGGAAGGCGGCGTCGTGCCTTTGCCGTAGCCTGTGACGAGCACGATGAGCGTCTGCGGGCGGCGTCGGCGGGTTTCGCGCGCGACTTCCCAGCCGTCCATCTCCGGCATCGAAAGGTCTGTGAAGACGATATCGAACGCCTGCGTCTCGAGTTGCTGAAGCGCTTCGTGTCCGCTGTGCGCTTTAGTGACCTTATGTGACAAGACGCCGAGCATATCGCCGAGCGTATCGCGCACGAACTCTTCATCATCCACAACGAGAACAGATAACGGCACGGTCTCGATGCGGCGCGGTTCGCCCGTGTCGGCCGTTGCGACGACAAACTCGACGGCAGGCAACACGATCTCGAAAGTCGTGCCGTGCCCGGGCGCGGATTCGACGCTGATGTGTCCATCATGCCGCTCGATAATTCCATAGCTGACGGCGAGGCCAAGCCCCGTGCCGAGTACGCCTTTGGTCGTATAGAAAGGCTCGAAGATGCGATCCCGCACCGCTTGCGTCATGCCCGTGCCGGTGTCTGCGAAACGCAAATGGAGGCGCGCATCTTCTCGCACGCATGAGATGGAAAGGTCGCCGCCCTGCGCCATCGCGTCAACCGCATTGAAGATCAAATTGATGAAAACCTCGCGCAGCTCGGAAGCGTTGCCGGAAGCGTAAACGCCTGTCGCCGCGTCAAGCGTCACGTTGTACAGCAAGCCGCGCGCTCTGGCTTCGTTCTCCCAGCGCGTGCGCGTTATCTCGATGGCATCGCGCAAAAGATTATCAACGGCGAGTACCTCGAACTCTTCTGTTTGCGATTGGCGCGCGAAGGTTTGAATGCGGCGCACGGTGGCCGCCGCGTCTTCGGCAGCCGTTTGAATAATATTCAGGTTGTGGGTCAGTGTTTGATCGTGTGACTGTCGGCGCACGAGTTGGACGCGCCCGAGAATGGCGGCCAGCGCATTGTTGAAATCGTGCGCGACGCCGGAGGCAAGCTGACCGAGCGCGCGTAGCTTGTCGGCCTGTGCCGCGCGTTCGCGCTCCTGCTTCTGCTCTGTGATGTCGCGCGCGATGCCGAGCACGCCGGTAATGCGCCCGTCAACGACGAGCGGCGCATTATCGATTAGTAAATAATAAAAGTTTCCGTCGCGCGCGGTGTAGCCGATTTCATAGTTCTGCGGCTCGCCCTGAAGCGTGCGCTCGAAATTTTGCTTCACAATCCGGGCATCGGAAAACGCCACCGCATCCAGAAAATAGCGCCCGACAATCTCGCCGGTCTGATATCCGCTGGCGGCGGCAAACGCCGAATTGCACCACTGGAAATAGCCTTGCGTATCAATGGCGAAGATAGATTCGCGGGCGCTCTCTAAAATATTCGTGAGTAGCGTTTGGCGTTCGCGCGCGACGGCCTCGACGCGGCGTAGTTCGGAAAGATCGCGCGCCGTGCAGACGACGCCGACGGTTTTGTGTTCATCGCCGATGATCGGTTCGACCGTCACCAGCAGCGGACGATTGCTGCGCTCCGGCGTGATTTCGACAGTGATGCTGCGGTCTTCTTCAAAAGCTCTCTCGACGATACAACTTTGATCCTGACTGCTGCCGCGCAGAATGTTGCAGCAATGGCGACCGAGCAGCAGGTGCGGCCATGAATCTTCCAGCGCGGCTCCGGCGCGATTGACCCTCGTCAGGCGGCCGGAAAGATCGAAAATATAGATGCCGTCCGACATCGCATCGAAAGTCGTTTCCCATTCCTTTTTGGCGCGGCGCGCCACTTCAAATAACTCGGCCTGCGCGATGCCGGTCGCAAGCTGCGCCGCGACGGATTCAACCAGCGCCACTTCGTCTTCAGTCCATTGCCTGATCCGCTCCGTCTGGTGAATGCAGAGCGCGCCGCGAAATTGCCCGTTGACAATAACCGGGCAATTTATCATTGAACGCGCGCCGAGAAGCGGATCATGAGCGCGCACGTGTGCGCCGAGTTCCGGCGAATCGTCCATATAGTTGAGCGTATCGTCAACGATAATCGAGCGCAGGGAATGCAACAGGTGCTGGCCGACAGGATCGTCATAAGTTACGGCGGTCTGCCTGACGCTCGAAGAATTCGCCGCGACATATTCATGCTCGGCTAAGGATTCGGCATGGGGATGCGCCGCATCGTAAAGGCGCAGGTAAACGCGCGAAGCTTGGAGCGCGCGCCCGAGTTCGTGCGTCGCCGTCTGTAAGACTTCAGGCAAACTGAGCGACGCGCGAATCGCAAAGCTCAAACGATTATTGAGAGCTTCGCGCGCCGACGTCGCGGCGGCCTTTTGATAAAGTTCGGCCTGACGAATCGCAATGCCCGTTTGGTCTGCGACGGCTCTGGCGAGTGCGATGTCTGATTCGCGCCACTGCCGTGTCTGGCGGATCGTCGTGAGCGCAAAGGCGGCGGGCACTTCGTCGCCAACATTAATCGCCACATACATCACCGAGCGCACACCGTTCTGGCGCAGGACGCTGTTGAAAACGTCTTTGATGCGCTCGTCGGTCGAAGCATCGTCGAAAGTGAGCACACCATGACGGCGCACTCCTTCGATTAATTCTCGCACCGTCGCCGCCTTGTAGCCTTGATTAATCGGGCGCATTCCCGGCGCGAGATACTCCGCCACCTGACGCACCGCCGTTTCCGTCTTGTCGAGCATAAAGAGCGAGCAGCGATCAACATTCAAGTGACGGCCGAGTTCCGTGACGGCGGTGCGAAACACTTCGCCGGTATCCAGCGAGCGGCGGACGGCGCGCGAGATGCGATTGATGACGGCCTCGCGCTCGGCCTGTTGTGTGAGCGATTGGGCGGCCTGCTGCTGCGCAAGCAATTGCGTTACCTGTCTGGCTAAGGCCACGACCGGCAGCACGCTGCCATAATCGGGTGCTCTGCCGGAGCGCGGATCGTCCAGAGAAATAAAGCCTATGTAGTCGCCTTCGTGCGTTACGAGCGGCACAAACAGTTCGTCGCCTTCATGCCAGCGCGAGCCGTCGGCGGAACGCGGCTTGTCCATCCTTGTCTTATAGCGTTCAGGAAAAACACGGTCGAGCAAGTGATGATAATCCGGCGGATAGTAGGCGGCAAAACCCAGCTCTCCGACTTCGATCCGCGCGCCTTCTTCGATCAAGCGGCTTATTTCATCACGCGGATACGATCCGGCGGAGAGGCGTTCGATGAATTCGGCAGGGATGTTGGAGGAATAAGAGACGACACGCAATCCATGCGACGGCTCGTCTGCGAAAAGCGCGAGCACGCTGGTACGATAGTCCGTCAACTTGCTTATCGAATCGGCGAGGCCGCCAAGCAATCGGCTCATCTCGCTGCGATCATTAACGGCTGTTGCAAGCGCCGTCAATGTTTCCATCTGCTGAACCGATGCGCGCAGCCGGCGCTCCGCTTCGACACGCTCGGTAATGTCGTTCGCCATCACCAGACGCGCGTGCCTTCCCGCGAAAAGGATTTTGTGCGAGGTGATTTCTACGTTGATAATGCTGCCGTCTTTTTTGCGGTGGAAGTGATTGCCGGAGTAGTTAAACTCCGTAACGATTTTTTGGATTCCCTCGATCAGTCCGGGCACGGCTTCGGGCGGGCGAATCTCCTTGATCGTCAGGCGCAGAAATTCTTCGTTCGTGTAGCCGTAGTGCCGAATTGCCGCTTCATTGACGGAAAGAAAGGCGAGCGTCTCTAAATCGTAAACCCACATCGGATGCGGATTGCTCTCGAACAGCACGCGGTAGTGCTCTTCGCTCGCACGCAACGCTCGCTCGGCCTGCTTGCGTTCGGTAATGTCAATAATGAAACCTTCGAGCTTCGTCGCTTCTCCGTAAGAAACGCTGCGTCCCTGCTCCCACACCCATTTCTCCGTCCCCGTCGCCGTAACGATCCGGTAAGTAAGCTGAAACGGTTGGTGTTCGAGCAAGGCGGCCTGCACCTCTTGCCAGACACGCTCGCGGTCGTCCTGATGAATCAAAGAGGCATATGAAATCGCGCGATTCTCGATCAAGTCCGGCGACGCATGGCCGGTTAAATCAAAGCAGCCGTCGCTCACAAACTCCATCGTCCAGTCGGCATCGTTACGGCAGCGATAAGCCATGCCGGGCAGATTGCTCAACAGCGTCAGCAATCTACGCTCGCTCTCCTGCGAAGACGCTTCGGCGCGCACGCGCTCTGTTTCGACGATCTCGCGGTAACGGCGTTCGACGCGACGGCGTTCGGTCAGGCGCGCGACCTTGACGAGAAACTCCTGATGGCTGAAAGGCTTTTTAAGATAATCGTCAGCCGCCGCCATTAAACTCTGCAAACTGCCTTCATCATTCGTCGTCGCGTCGCCGACGAGCAGCACGGGCACACGGGCGGTGTGCGCGTCCTGTTTCAGTTTGCGACAAAACTCCAGCCCGTCCATTAGCGGCATCACGTCATTGCTAATAATCACATCCGGTTCGCTAGAGCGGGCGAGTTCAATGGCACGTAATGCGTCTACGGCTGTCACGACCCCGTATCCCTCACGGCGCAGCATCGCCGCCAGCGTGTCCGGCGCATCCGCAGTGTCATTCACGATTAAAACGACGGGCGGCGTTGATGAATTGATCGTGCTCATAGTGCGCAGAAACCGCAGCGGGACAAGCAACCATGTCGCTTGCCGGTAAAAGAAACTCTCTCTGTGTGGTTCGGTTGACCGTCGGAAAGTGGAACGGCAGGCGACTTGCAGCCTGCTTGCTAAAGCAGAGTATACCAGAGCGAAAAAGAGCGTGTCACGTAAGACTTAATCCGCCCTGTAAGGAGTAAGACAAGCGCGCAGCGGAATAAGCTGCCTTGTGGTCACGGTTGATTCCGAAAGGCTACGGGAAATCCTGCACGCCCGTTCGTTTATTTGCGCGGGCGTTTCTTTTGTGCGGGCGTTTTGGCTTGCGGTGCAGCGCCGTCCGCTGTCTTGGCGAAATAGCCTTCGCGGTAGGTGAGACGCAAATTCTGTTTGCGCAGTTCGGGATTGATGATCTCGATCTTGAGCTGGCGAAACGAGCCGTCGCGGTTTTTGTTGGTCGGCGAGTAGGCGACGAGATATTGCTGGCGCAGTTCGCGCTGAATCTGCGCGAAGGCGTCGCGCAACTGCGCTTCGCTGCGCGGAAAATAAGCGCGCCCGCCCGTTTGCTCCGACACCTTGCGCAACGAGCCTTCGTCAACGCCTTCCAGATAATTATCGCCGATGCCGATGGCATAGATGATGGCGTCAGCTTTGATCGCGCGTTCGACGGCGTCACGTCGCTCTTTCTGGCCGCTGGTGTTGATGCCGTCGGTGACGAGAATAATAGCGCGGCGGGTTCGTTCCGGCGCTTCGGCGAGCACTTCGTCGGACGTTATCCAGACCGCATCCCAGATGGCGGTCGAACCGGCGAGCGCCTGATTCGTGCCGGAGATCGGCGGCGTGCCGTAAATAGGCGGTACGCCGGGCATTCTTGAGCCGGAGGCGGGCGGGCCGTTCTTCGTGTAGCCCGAAGGATTGACGAACTCTATCTTGTCAATCGCACGGCGCACGCGCGCGACGTTGCCTGACAAACCCTGTTCGAGCGTTGCTTCGCCCGTGAAAGAAACGACGGCCACTTCGTCTTTCGCGGGACGCACGACCTGATCTATAAAATCGCGCGCCGCCGCTTTTTCATCCGGCAGCGTGTTAGCCTGCGAGCCGCTGGTGTCAATCAGAATTGCGAGCGAGAGCGGCAGGTCAACCTGTTCCTGAAAAGTGAAAATCTCCTGCGGTTGCCCGTCTTCGAGCACGCGAATGTCGCTTTGCTTGAGCGTCGTGAAGAACCGCTTTTGTTTATCGGCGGCGGTGAACAGCACATTCGTCAAATTCGATTCGATGCGCACCACCTCGTCGTCCTGCGTCGCCTCGTCTTCCTTCGGCGTCGCGGGCGGGCGGGCGGCAGGCGGCGTCGGCTGCGCTTGCGGCGTTGCGCTGTTGGTTGCGGTGTTTGAATCGCTCGTGCGGCGCTGGCGGTTCGCGTTCTGCTGTCCGGCAGTCAAAGTTGTTTGCGCGCGAATTAATGTTTCAGATGATGAAACGCTAAAAATTAAAGATGCTAAAAGCAGAGACGCGAGCGCGCCTGCTGCGGCTGACTTTTTGAAAAACATTTCTTATCGCCAATTCCTTAAAAGCTTCACTGTTTCTGCGGCGGCGTCAAAACATTATCGCTCTGCGCCGTATAGCCGCGTCTGGTACGTACCTTGAGGCCGCCGCCGTTGCGCGTCAGCTTCACGTCAATGCGGCGAAATTGCCCGTCATAACGCTCGTTCGTCGGCCTGTAAGTAATCAGATACTGCGTGCGCAGCTCTCTCGAGACTTTATTGAAAGAGCGTTCGAGCGCGAGCATATCGCCGCTGAAAAAAGCCGCGCCGCCGGTTTCTTCGCAAAGCTTCACCAGATCACGGTCGCCTTGATCGCGTACCTGTCCGGCTTCGACGCCCGGCACGGTGCTCAAAAATCCCGCTTTGGTCGAGATGGTGAAGATGGTGGTCTCCGTGCGTTGCGCGATATCCACCGCATCGTTAAGCGTCGCGCGGCTGTAAGTATCATCGCCGTCCGTGATGATGACGAGCGCGCGGCGTCCCGGAACGCTGCGCAGTTTTTCATCGCAGAATTGCCAGACGGCATCATAAAGCGAAGTCTGCGTGCCGAGTTTCTTGACGGCGTAGACGGCGCGTGTCAGCGGGTCTAGCTTGTCCGTGAAATCCTGTCGCAGTTTAATCTCGTGGTCGAAGGTGATAAAGGCGGCGCGGTCTTTGCGCGGGCGCACGACCGTTTGCAAAAAGTTGATCGCCGCTTCCTGCTCGAACTTCAGTTTTCCGGCGACGGAAGGCGACGTATCCATCAGCACGCCGACATAGAGCGGCAGGCTTTCGCGTTCGTCCGTGAAGGATTCGATTTGTTGCGGTTGCTTGTCTTCCAAAACTTGAAAATCGGAGGCCGTCAGTCCCGGCACGAGTTGGCCTTTTTTATCCAGCACCGTAATCGGCAAACGCACGCGCCGCGTGACGATGGTTTCAACGTCCGGGTTTTGATTCTGCGGCGGGGGCGTCGGCGTCGCAACAGGCTTTGCTTTATTCTGCTGCTGCTGCTGTGCCCGCGCGTGGTTTGAAACGTAGATGCCGGACGCGAGCGCGATTAAAAGTAGCGATACAAGAGAGATCGAAGATTTCATAAAAGTTGCGTTTCTAAAATTGGCTTTAGCGAAAGAAGGAAAACTGTTTCGCGGAACGCGCTTCTTTGGATGCCGCGTGCGCAAAGACCCGTTGCCCTCACCGGACGCGGCGGAAAGCTTAACGAAACGTGTTCGCTCGATTTTACTTCAAGAAATGTTTTCGAGAAACTGCCTGAGCGGCGCAGGCAAAGGCGCGCAAAAGCTCAACGATTCACCGCTTTCCGGGTGGCGAAAGCTCAGGCGTTCGGCGTGCAGGAATTGCCGCCCGAGCGCGGCGATGTGCGCGCGCAATTTCGTGTCCGTCGTGTTGCGGTCGCGCCCGCCGTTGTAAGTCTTGTCGCCGACAATCGGATGCTTAAGCCATTCGAGATGCACTCTGATCTGATGCGTGCGCCCGGTCTTAATCTCCACATCAAGCAGCGTAAAGCGTTCGTAGCGGCGGCGCACGCGATACAGTGAAAGCGCCGGACGCCCCCCGCGCAAAACGCCCATCCGTGTGCGCCGCACCGGATCGCGCGCGATTGGTTGATCTATCCGCCCCGCATCATGCGGCACGCTGCCATGCGCGAGCGCAACGTAAGACTTAAAGACTTCGCGCGCGTGAAATTGATCGCTTAGATTTTCATGTGCGGCTTCATTGAGCGCGACGACAATCAGGCCGGAAGTATCTTTATCCAAGCGATGCACGATGCCGGGACGTATCTGGCCGCCGCGCGTCGAAAGTTTCCGGAAGCGATAGGCGAGCGCGTTGGCGAGCGTGCCGGAAGCGATGCCCGCGCCGGGATGCACGACGAGTCCGGCGGGCTTGTCGATAACCGCGAGCGCATCGTCTTCGTAAACGATTTCGAGTGGAATATCTTCGGGCGTGAACTCGTTCGTCGCAGGAATAATCAGCTCGACTTCGATTTCATCTCCGGCGCGGAGTTTATAGGAAGGCTTGACCGCGCGGCCTGAAACGAGCACGTCGCCGTCTTCGATCAAACGCTTGATGCGCGCGCGGCTCCAATCCGTAACGTGCGCCGCGAGATATGCGTCGAGCCGCGCGCCCGCATCCGTTTCGGCAACGTGAAGCGCGAGCGTCTCCGCCGAATGTTCCTTCGCTTCAGGCTGCATGAATTTTTGAATCGTTCTTTAGACGCGCGCCGTGCGTGGCTTCGCCGCAAGCTTTTCCGCGCTTCGCTCATCGCCCGTTTCGGTTGCGGCGCGATGTCGGCGCATGATGAAAAGCGCGAGGCCACCGATGCCGATAATCAAGCTAATCATCTGCGAAGTGGAAAGACCCGTCAGCGTCGTCAGTCCCCAGATGTCGCCGCGCGGATCGTCGCGCACGAACTCTATCAGAAAGCGCGTGATGCTATAAAGCACCGCGTAGCAGAGTATTACTTGCCCGCTGAAACGCTTTCGCTTGTGTAGCCACAGCAGAAAGAAAAAGATAAAGAGCGCAGCGAAGGATTCGTAAAGCTGCGTCGGATGTAGATGAACCTCTACGGGCACGCCCGTTATCTCGTGGCCGAGCGGCGTAAACTGCACGCCCCAAGGCAAGGATGTTGGCTTGCCCCAGCAGCAACCGGCGGCGAAACAGCCCTGCCTGCCGATGGCTTGCCCGAGCGCGATGCCCGGCGCGAAAGCGTCTGCGGTTCTCCACCAAGGCAGTTGATAACGGCGCACAAGCAGGTAGCCCGTTGTGACGGAAGCGATCAATCCGCCGTAAAAGACGCCGCCCGAACGCAGAAAATCGAGCGTGAACAGCCGCAGAGGATTCGCGCGATACTCCGGCTCGACCCACAGCAGCAAAAGCTTCGACCCGACAATCGCCGCCAGCAGCATCCACAATCCCAGATCGTAAATCTTCTCGCGTGGCAAACCGTCGCGCGAAGCGAGACGCGCCGCAACTAAAAGCGCGACGAGAAAAGCCGTTGCCAGCAGCACACCGTAAGTGTTAATCGGAAAATTGCCGATGCGAAAAATTTCTGGATACATAGGGAAATAGTTTTCAGTTCTTAGTAGTCAGTTTTCAGAAAGTCAGCGGGCGGTAATCGGAATGTCGTAGTTAGGAATAATGAATCGTTTCTGTCGGCGAAAAGTGAAGAGCACGCATTAAGTTTTGGCTTCCGACTCGTGACTCGTGACTTCTTTTGACTCCTGATCTCTTCCTTCTAAAAACAGATCGCAGATGAGCAGGAATGCGCCCGCGCAGATGCTCGCGTCGGCGACGTTGAAGACAGGCCAGTGGAACGTGCGAAAGTACGCGAGAATAAAATCAACGACGTAGCCGAGCCGCACTCTGTCCGTCAAATTGCCTGTGATGCCCGCGAGCAGAAGCGCGCACGCTCCCAAAATCCGGTCATCCGTGCGCGCGGTGCGCAGGAAATAAACGAAGACGGCGATTGCCGCCAGCGTCGCCAGCCCGACGAAGAACCACCGCCCGAACGCGCCGCCGTCCTGCAATTGCCCGAATGCAATGCCGCGATTCTCCGCGTAGACGAGCGAGAGAAAGCCCGGAATAATCGTGCGGTCTTCACCGAAGCGCAGCGCACGCACCGCCCACGCCTTGCTCGCCTGATCCGTCATATAGATGCCGAAAGCCGCCGCAAGGTAGGCCACGCGCCAGCCGGTTCGTTCACGATTCACGCTGCTTCCGTCTCCCCTTCAATCTCCGCCAGAGCCGCCACACACCGCTCGCACGCCGTCGGGTAACGCTCCGATTCGCCAACGCGCACAGAGTAGTTCCAGCATCGCTCGCATTTTTCACCTTGAGCACGAGTGATAAATACACTGGCAGAAATGGGCGACTCCCGTCCGTATGTGTCGTGTACTTCTACTAATGACACCTGCGATACAATAAAAACATAGCGGAGATCATCATAATACGGCTTGAGCAACTCATAACTTTTTCCGCTCGCCGAAATCTTCACCCTCGCCTCAAGCGAAGCTCCAATCTCTTTCTTGGCGCGCGCTGCCTCAAGCTGGTGTAACACATAGTCCCGCACGCCAAAAAGTTTTGTCCACCGCTCAATAAGTTCAGTATCAGGGGTTTTATTAGCTTTAGGGAACTCTTCTAGATGAACGGATGCTGCCCGCGTCTCCTCGCTCTTTGATTCCGGCAAGTTCTCCCAGATTTCATCAGCCGTAAAGACTAAAATCGGCGCAAGCAGACGCGCGAGTGCATCGGCGATTTTGTATAGTGCCGTTTGTGCTGAACGGCGTGCGGCGTTGCGCGGCGCGGCAGTGTAGAGACGATCTTTGATGATGTCGAAGTAGCGCGCCGAAAGCGTGACGGTGCAGAAATGATAGAGTGCCTGATATGCCAGATGAAACTCGTAAGTCTCATACGCTCTGCGAACGCGCTCCGTTAACGCATCGAGTTCCGCAAGCGCCCAGCGGTCTATCTCCAGCATCTCTTCGCTTGCAACCGTGTCGCGCGTGGGATCGAAGCCCGCTAGATTGCCGAGCGCAAAGCGCGCCGTGTTGCGTATCTTGCGATAAGCGTCGGAGATGCGTTGCAGGATTTCGGCGGAGAGGCGCATATCTTCGTGATAGTCCGTCGAAGCGCACCACAGTCGAAGAATTTCCGCGCCCGATTCTTTGATGACTTCGTTGGGCGAGACGGCATTGCCCGCAGACTTGTGCATCGCCTTGCCGTGCCCGTCAACCGTCCAGCCGTGCGTCAGCACCGTGCGATAGGGCGCGCGGTCGTGCGCGGCAAGCCCCAGCATCAGAGATGAATTGAACCAGCCGCGATATTGATCGCCTCCTTCCAGATAAAGATCGGCGGGCGAGTGCAAGCCTTCGCGCTTTTCGAGCACTGCAATGCTTGATACGCCGCTATCGAACCACACGTCCAGAATGTCCGTCTCTTTCGTAAACTCCATGCCGTCGCACTTCGGGCATTTGAAATCTTCGGGCAACAACTCGCGCGCGTCGCGTGCGTACCACACGTCAACCGTCTCGCGCTCGAAGACATCTGCAATGTGATTGATGATGTACGTATCGGCAATCGCTTCGTTGCAGCCTGCGCAGTAGAAGACAGGAATCGGCACGCCCCACACACGCTGGCGCGAGATGCACCAATCGGGACGCCCCTGAAGCATATTGCGCATACGCTCCCTGCCCCACGCCGGAATCCACTTCACGCGCTCGATTTCAGCAAGCGCCCCTTCGCGCAAAGAACGCGGCGCGTCCGTCTCGTTCTCCGTATAGTTGCTGACGGTGCGCCCGTCCTCGTCTCTTTCCGCGTCGTTCGGAGTTGCGGCGGTAACAGCATCAAGCGAGATGAACCACTGCGGCGTTGCGCGAAAGATAACCGGATTGTGGCAACGCCAACAATGCGGGTAACGATGCCCGTATTCTTCCGTGAAGAGCAGCGATCCCTGCTCGCGCAGAAATTCGACGATCTTCGGATTCGCTTCAAACACGCGCTCGCCCGCGAAGTGTTCCACCTCATTCGTGAAGCGTCCGGCGTTATCAACCGGACAATAAATCTCAAGGCCGTAACGCTGGCCGATTATGAAATCGTCGTGGCCGTGTCCGGGAGCGGTATGCACGCAGCCCGTGCCCGCGCCTTTGCCCGTCGCCTTTTTGTCGCGTGCTTCCTTTACGTCCAACTCTGTCTCAGCATCCGCTTCGCCGCCCAGCGTAACGTGTTCGCCGAGCATCACAAGCGAAGGCCGATCAAGCCACGCATGGCGGCATTGCAGGCGATCAAGCCGCGCGCCCGAAAAACGCGCCAAGACGTTTGGCGCGATCAACTCGTTGTTTGCGTCGCGTTTGCCGATGCCGCACTTCGCCGCAACGCCTTCAACTAATTCTGACGCGACGATGTAAACCTCATCACCACTTTCAATCGCCGCGTACTCGAACACGGGATTCACAGCGATGCCCAGATTGGCGGGCAACGTCCAGGGCGTCGTCGTCCAGATGAGAAAGAAAACTTTGCGTCCCGCGAGTGCCGGATCAATCGCCGCCGGATCATCTGCGAGCGGAAATTTTACATAAACGGACGGGCTGGTATGCTCCGCGTATTCGACTTCGGCTTCGGCGAGCGCGGTCTGATCGTGTATGCACCAGTAGACGGGACGCGCGCCCTTGTAGACGTAGCCACGTTCGAGGAAACGCCCGAACATACGCGCCGTCTCCGCCTCGTAGACGTTCGACATCGTCATGTACGGCTTGTCCCAACTGCCCATCACGCCCAAGCGTTGAAAATCTTTCGTTTGACGCTTCAAGGCTTCGGCGGCGTGTTCGCGGCAGGCGCGACGAAAGCTTACGACAGGCATATTGGCTTTCTTTGCGCCGAGCTTTTTGTCCACGTACATCTCAATCGGCAGGCCGTGACAATCATAGCCGGGAACATACGGCGCATCGAAGCCCATCATCGTGCGCGATTTGACGACGAAATCTTTGAGAATCTTATTGAGCGCCGTGCCGATGTGAATATCGGAATTGGCGTAGGGCGGCCCGTCGTGGAGAATAAACTTTTCCTGTCCCTCGCGGGCGCGGCGAATTTGATTGTACAGATCAACTTCGGCCCAACGCTTTAAGCGCGCGGGTTCTGCCTGCGCAAGATTCGCTTTTTGCGCGAAGTTGGTCTTCGGCAAATTGACTGTTTTTTTCAGGTCGAGCGGCGTTTCGGTAGCCATCAGGTTTTTCGCTTTCAAAAAGCGCATCCACACAGGTTACGTCAGATGAATTGTGCGATGCGTGCGTTAAAGAACAATAGTAACGTAGAAGCGCCTTGTGCGACAAAGCGGCGCGAAGATGCGGCGAATGATCGTTTGCGCCGTGCGCTGATTCAATGAAAAGCCCGAACCATGCTTTCCATTTGGAGAAGATGGTTCGGGCTTGTCTTTTCGACAAATGTTAAAGGCTTCAGCCGATGAACATTTCATCATCTCCGTAAGTTCGATTGATGGGCTTCGGGGCGGGGGCGACTAAAACTTCGAGGCCGCGCCGCAAGCCCACCATAATCGCAGCGATCTCGCGCGCCGGTTCAATCACTTTGGATTGAATGAAAGTGGTGGTCTGCGAAACCTGTTGATGCGTTTGATCTATCGTGCGGCTGACGAGCGCCACCTTATCGCGCGCCGTCACCGCCGTCTCGCTGACGAGCAGTTTCAATTCGCCCACTTCGTCTTTGATGATGGCGAGCGATTCGGAGAGATTAAGCGTCGCGGTTGTAAGATGGCCGGACATGACGTGAAACTGTTCGGCAATCTCTTTGCCCTGCGCGGCAAGCTGCTTGCCCTGTTCGGAAAGCGCCGAGACTTTTTGCAGCAGCGGTTCGACGCGCGCTTCGAGCCGCCCGACGGCCTGCACCGCGCGGCTGACGACTACCGCGATTGCGATCATTGCGACGGCGATCACAAGAAACGAGACGGCGACAATCACCAGCACCCAGAAGGCCGGATCATTCGTGTTCATTTGCAGCGCCAGAGAAGTCATGTTGAGACTCGCGGTTTCTGTCTATTCGTCCTAGTTTTTCCGTTCGACTTCGTAATAGCTGGATGCGGCGTGCGGCGCCGCGCCGGTCAATTCCGAGCGGCGTTTCTCTTCCGTGTAAGCCTGCCTGCCCGCTTGGATGGCGGCGGAAACCTGATCGCCCTTGCGCGCCGCGATGTCGCCCGCCTTATCTGCCGCGACGTTGTAGAGTTCACTTGCGCGTTCGCGTGTCGCTTCCACATACTCGCCCGCTTTCGCGCCGACCTGCGTCGCCGCGTCGCGTGTTTTGTCCACGCCTTTGCGCGTCACATCCGCGATGTCGCCGCGCAGTTCATGGCCGGACTTCGGCGCGAACAAGAGCGCCAGCACCGCCCCGATGCCACCGCCGATTAAAAGATACGTGAGCCGCGTCGAAATGTCCGCGTCGCCGCGATGCTGGAGTTCGGTTTCGCTTTGCATAATGATCGTCTTCCCGAAAGTTAAACCTTGAATAGTAACTAACCCGCCGCCCGAATATAACATAAAGCCCGCGATGTCCGGCAATGAAAAGCTTCTACGCCTCACGTCAACGCATAATCGGCGACCTACGATAATTATTCATGGCTCCGGGATGGATAGCTTGCGGCAAATCTTTCTGGCGAGAAGATTGGCAATCTCGGTGTGGCGCGGCACGGCTTCAACCGCTCCGGTCTTCGGATTGCACCACAAAGAATGCTCGCTTTCTTCTCTTTTCAAGAAGCAGCCGTGCTTACGCAGATGCCTGAGCAGCGAACCACGCTTCACTGCACCACAACCATCTCGCGGATAGCATCCTGCGGCACACCGCGCAAGGCATCTTCTCTTCTATCTTCGAGAATCAACGCAATGGCCGCCGCAAGATTGGCACGGCATTCCTCTCGCGCGTGTGCCCCTGCCCGTTCGCTCCCGGTATTTCAGGACAGTACGCGATAAACCATTCTCCGTCCTGCTCAATGATGGCTGTAAATTCGTTGTGCATAGAATAGCTCCATGATCAAAAATTATATCTCTCTTATTAGAATTTCCCGGAGTTGAGCAATTGCTTGTTGCGTCCGTTTTGCCAGCATCGTCGTATTGTTAAAGTTTGCGGTAGAGAGTTCTGCAACTGATGCTGAGGGCGGTGCGCGTTTTGTCGCCCGTGTAATCGAGCATTGCTATGATTGCCTTCACTCCATTTCATGGCTTGCCGAGTTGCTCACAACAATGCGTCGAAGCCTAAAGAGAACTCAATTGCCGCGCGGACTTCGCGCATCCTTTCCTGCGAGAGTTGCGTGATGAATGCGCCGAGATTGGCTTTCTGTATGGTTTGAATGTTATCCGTGTTTACTGCACAATCCGCAAACATCCCGTCCTTATCCGGCATTAGTGGAACTTCCGACGCGATACCGCGAATTGTAGTTGTGATTGGCGCGACGGTGATGCCGGTTAAGAATGGAATAGCCGAGCTGCGCGTCAGGATCAGCACCGGACGGCGTTTGTCTGGAGCGCGGAAGGTGTACCAGTAAACATCACCTTGCTTCACGGCTCGCTCCACACCTGCTCCGTCTCCCATTCATCAAACTCGCCAGGCTGTGCCGGATGGCGGGCGTAACCTTGCGCGTGCTGCTGCTCCAGCGCAATCGTTTTTTGATTCCGCACTGCGAGTTCCAAAGCGATGCGGGCAAAATCGGCGCGCGTCATCGAAAGCTGCCGCGTCACACGGTCAACTTCCGCAAGCAAAGATTCGTCAACCGTTAATTGAATGGTCTCCATCGCTTCGTTCTCCCTACGTTAAAAGACGCCTTCATTTTAACACGCCGTCCGTGCCACCGGACACTTTGCCTCTGTACCATAATGTCCAAACTCAAGAAGCCTTCCGATTATTGATTAAGCGTCGCGTCTGTTTTGCCAGCATCGTCGTATTGTTGAAGTTTGCGGTAGAGGGTTTTGCGGCCGATGCCGAGGGCGCGGGCGGCGCGTGTTTTGTCGCCGCCGGTATAGTCGAGCGTGGCGGTGATGGCCTGGCGTTCGATTTCCTCAATCGAGGACGGCACACGCACTTCAAAAGTGATGTCGTGACCGGCGTTGGCGGCTTCGATGCGCTCGTCGCGCAGGCGTGCGTGCTCTGCAATGCTTTGACGGCTGATCGCTTCGGGGAGGTCTGGCAGTTCGATCTGCCGCCCGCTGGCGATAATCACGGCGCGCTCGATGGCGTTCTCTAATTCGCGCACGTTGCCCGGCCAATCGTAGTTGATGAGCGCACGCAAGGCTTCGTTCGAGATGCCGGGAATAAAGCGCCCGGTCTTTTGTTTGAAGCGTTCGAGAAAATGTATGACGAGCGGGTGAACGTCTTCACGGCGCTCGCGCAAAGGCGGAAGGCGAATCGGAAATACGGAGAGACGATAAAAGAGGTCGCGGCGAAATGTGCCCGTCTCGACGGCGCGCTCAAGGTCAACATTCGAGGCGGCAATCACGCGCACGTCCGTCTTGACGACTTCGTTGCCGCCGACGCGCGTTAGTTCGCCGTCCTGCAAAACGCGCAGCAGGCGCACCTGCGCGGACAAACTCATCTCGCCGATCTCATCAAGGAACAGCGTGCCGCCGTGCGCTTCCTCAAAACGCCCGCGCCGTCTGGCACGCGCATCCGTGAACGCGCCTTTCTCGTGGCCGAAGAGTTCGGATTCGAGCAGCGTTTCGGGAATCGCGCCGCAGTTCAGTTTGATGTACGGCTTGCTTTCGCGCCCGGAGTTGTAGTGAATCAGATTCGCCAGCAGCTCTTTGCCCGTGCCCGATTCGCCTTGAATAAGGGCGGTGGTGGGCGTGTCCGCGACGCTCAAGGCCAGCTCTATCGAGCGGCGAATCGCGGGCGCTTGGCCGATGATGCGGTCTTCGACGCGCCGTTCGTCAAGCGCGCTTTTAAGGCGCATCACCTCCGCCGACAATTGATCGCGTTCGAGCGCCGTGCCGATCTGATCCGCGATGCCTTCGACGAGCGCGACTTCATGATCCGCGAAGCCTTCGCGTGCTGCGCTCCAGACGAGACCGAGCAATCCGAAAGTTTGTCCGCCGATATGCACGGGCGCGACGAGGGCGGCGCGTCCACCGAGCGTCGCATTGAACATCAAGCGTAGCGGCAGAGGCAGAGCGGAATCGAGCAGGCGCAAAGTCTTGCCTTCCGCGAGCACTTCCGGCATCGCCGGGAATTGCGTGATGTCGAGCGAAGGGCCGTGCGTGTCTATCAGTCCACGCACGGAATCCGTCGAAGCGTGCGGCGCGGCTTTGAAGGCCGCGAGGCGCAGGCGTTCGCCCGTCGAATCAATCACGCCGAGCGCACCGTAGTCTGCGCCGACCAGTGCGATGGCCTGATCCAACACAAGGGAAGTGACTTCCCCAAAGTCCGAGCGCGCATTCAAAGCATTAGCGATTTCGAGCAGAGCGCGTTTGGTGTCGGCTTCGCGCTGCTTGTCTGTGTAAAGGCGCGTGTATTGATAACCAACCGCGATCTGGCGCGCGATGGATTCGAGGAAAGAGACTTCGTCATCGAGCCAGACACGAGGGGCGCGCGTGTTGTGTAGGCCGAGCAGCCCCAGCACATCGCCGCTCAGCACAATCGGCACGACCAAGAGAGAGCGCGTGCCAAGACTCGCCGCTAAATACTGTACTTTCTGATTGAGGCCGGGCGCGCTCGTGTCGTCAAGGCGAATCGGCCTGGTGATGTCAACGTGCTCCGCGAGTTGTTTGAGATCGAGCGGAATCGCCGTGCCTTCGCTGGAAGGCAGATCGTTTGTAGCGCGCCATTCATGGCTGATGCGCAGTTCGGAATCCGAAGCGAGCTGAATCACGTCGCAGCGATCCACGTTCATCATCCGTCCGAGTTCGGAGACGATGACGCGCAAAAACCTGCTTAGATCAATGGTTGTCGGAAGGTCTAACGCAAGCCGGTCAATAATGGCTTCGCGCGCTTCGTGCATCTTGATCTTGCGTTCGAGCGAAAGTGATTGTGCGGTGATTGACATGGAGAACAGTTTTCAGTAATCAGTTTTCAGTTTCTCGTTTGAATAGCCAAGACAATATCCGAATTCTGATTTCTGTTTTTGAAATGCGATGATAGCGAACCGCACGCGCCTTTGCAAAGCGGGTTAAGCTGCAGGCAACCGAAAAAGCCGGAAAGCGAACAAGGCAATCTCGTGCCCGGTTCGCTTTCCGGCTGGTTGGTTTCGATGAGCTGTTCGGTTTTGAAGTTATTAATTGACGCTGATGTTTCTGGCGAGTTCCGGCGTGAGATGAAATTCGACGCGCGCTTGTTCGGGGGCGAGCAGCGGGTGAAATGTTTTTCCGTAGCGCGAGGTGATGATGCGCACGTAGTTCTGCGTTTCGTTGTACGGCGGCACGCCCGCGTATTTGTCAACGGAACCTTCGCCTGCGTTATAGCCTGCGAGAGCGAGCGTGACATCGCCCTTGAATCTCTTGAGCAGCCAGCGCAGATACTGCGTACCGGCTTCGACGTTTGATGTCATGTCGTTAGCGTCCGTGCAACCCCAGCGGCGCGCCGTCGCGGGAATCAACTGCATCAAGCCCTGTGCATTTTTGCCGGATTTAGCTTCGACTTTATATTTCGATTCCTGCCAGATGACGGCGTGAATCAAGCGCGGGTCAACGCCGTGACGCTCGCCTGCGTGCAGGATAATCAGATCGAGATCATGACGGCCTGAAGAAGGAATGTCTGCGGGAATGTAGTTGGCGTCGAAAGTGGCGGCTTGAACTTCAGCGGGCGCAAACACGCGGTTGAAGAAGACACCTGTTAAGTTGGTAAAAAGGAAAAGGGCGAAAACAGCGACGGGGGCAAATTTGAAAGAACGAAAACGGGGAACGATGCGGGTAAATTTCATGCGGTTCAATCTCCATGGGAGCGACGGCGCTCGCCGTCGAAACTTTGCATTTTATTATGCAGAATTTGGGGGCTCTGGCATGGCGACGAACTAACAAAGAGCAGTTCATCATAACCGTGAGTATGATTGCATTCGTGTTCTAACGGTTGCTTGCAGCGCATCGAAAAAGTGCGATTAAGTCCTTTATTTGTATGTATTTAATCCATGCGTCCGTAAGTCTCTACAAGTAGGTAGCTTGAAGCGGCAGTCGTTCACTATGAAGGACGGTTTAACATGATATGAGGCACGCGAGCGTATTGAATGGCTACAAAAACAGCGAAAAATCATTGCGTTTACGAAAATTTTTTTGTTTAAAAAGCTTGCGGCGCAATCAAATTCGCGCGGCGTGCATCTGACTTGATAGATGAGCGTCACTCTTTGAGTCCGTATAAGGTAGACTACATTCGCAATTAAAATGATGACAAGTGTTGAAGCTAAGAGATAAATCGAACTATGAAGGATACAGAGATTAATCTCAGCCGAATAGAAGAGAATTTGCGCGAGTCTGATGAGCGCTATCGTATTTTATTCGAGAGCAATCCGATGCCCAGCTTCGTTTTTGATGTCGGGACGTTACAGTTCCTGGATGTCAACAGCGCTGCCGTCGAACACTATGGGTATTCGCTCGAAGAGTTCTTTAGCATGACGGTTAAAGACATTCGCCCGCCCGAAGATACTGCCGACTTTCTCAAGCGCATCTCGCAAATCAAAGATGGAATAGCGATGGTCTCTTTACCGACCAGACATCGAAAGAAAGACGGAACAATTATCTATGTGGAGATCACCTCGCGAGCCTTCGGATATGTAGGCAAACGGGTTGAGCTTGTAATCATCAAAGATATAACCGAGCGCAAACGAGCCGAAGAGGAGAGAGAGCAACTGATTAGTAAATTGCAGGAGGCGCTCGCCAAAGTCAAAACTCTCAGCGGGTTTTTACCCATCTGCGCATCCTGCAAAAATATCAGGAACGATCAGGGCTACTGGGAGCAGATAGAGGTATACATCAGAGACCACTCCGACGCAGAGCTTAGCCATAGCATTTGTCCCGGATGCATGAAAAAGCTGTATCCCAGGATTCATGACAAGCTCTATCCGAACGAAGAAGATCGTTGATATGTATTTACAGTCTGCTGAAACGAACCGTTCGGTTGCCAGGCAAACGAAGGCGCTCGTATAATTTTCCGAAGAGTATAGTGGGGAGATAAATAATGCCGATTTATGAATATGAGTGCCGGAAGTGCAAGGCTCATCTGGAAGTGATGCAAAAGATTTCGGACAAACCGCTCGCAAAGTGCCGCAAGTGCGGCGGTCAATTAGAAAAGCAATGGTCGAACACCAGTTTTCAACTCAAGGGGGCGGGGTGGTACGTGACGGACTACGCAGCCAAAAAATCCGAAGCGGCCGCCGCCGCCACCACCGACGATGGTAAGAAAGCGGAGGCCGTTGCATCCGAGCCTGCGGCGAAAGAGACCAAAGAGAGCACGACGGCTGAGAAAGAGAAGCCCGCCGCTAAGAAAAAAGAGAGCGCGAAGGCCACTGCTTCAACCACCACCAACACGGGCGATTAAGAAAGACAAACGAAAAGCCATGCGCCTTTTACGCACCTCCCTGATTATCAATTTTATGTTGCTTACGCTGCTCGGCGCAAAGGCGCACGGGCAGGCCGGGAGACACCCGCGCCCGGTGGAGGAACGTAACTCGACCTTGAACGTCGTGGCGACGCGCGAAGATAATTCGAGCGAGCCAATCAGCGTCAAACAGATTGCGCTCTACGATGGCGGCAACGAACAAACCATCAAAAGCTTCACGCGCGATCCGTCGCCCGCGCGCATCGTGCTGCTCGTAGATAACTCGCTGACGATTCGCGCCGATGTTGAAAAGCTCGAACAGGCGGCACGGGAATTCGCTTACGAGATTTATGACGGCGATAAACTGTTAATCGTCGGCTATGATGAGCAGCCTGAAATCGTCGCTGACTGGACGGACGACGCGAAGAAGATCGAAGCCTCTCTGAAAACTTTTCGCAAAAAAGGCGAGCCGCATCTCTTCGATGCTCTAAGCGCCGTCGCCAATGAAGCCCTTTTGCCCTTCGCCAATTCAGGCCAGAAGCTCGTCGTCGTCGTCATCAGCGACGGGCTTGACCGCGGAAGCAAAACGCGCTTTCCAAACATTCTCGCCCAATTGCAAAAGCAGAACATCATGGTCTATTGCGTGCAAGCCGTAGACCGCACGGGCGGGGCGCTACGGCGCGACAAACCGAAGCCCGCGCAGGCCATCACAGAACTTGCAGATGGCACGGGCGGGCGCGTGCTGCCAATCAACGAGCCGCGCGAATCTGCCAAAGCCATCTGCGACGAACTGCGCAAGAATCGCTACCTGCTCGCCTATTCCCCGACCAGCATCATCTACGGCGAAGCCCGCCGCCTGCTCATCACCGCCAACGACGGCATCAACGTCCGCGCCAAAGCGATGGAACCCGCCCGCTAAAAATTCAGGATTAAGACTTTCAGGCTTTCAAATTTTCGTGCGCAGTTTGGTGAGGCGTTCCGCCGCCGCGTGCAGCGTCGAATCTTTTTTGCAGAAACAGAAGCGCACCTGCTGCGCGCCGTGTGTTGAATCGGTGCTGTAAAAGGATGAGCCGGGCACGCACGCGACGCCGATCTCGCGCACCAGATAACGTGTGAATTCAATGTCGGACGCAAAGCCGAAATTGCCGATGTCCGTCATCACGTAATAAGCTCCATCCGGGCGGAACACGCCGAAGCCCGCCGCTTCCAAAACGGGCAAAAGCAGATCGCGCCGCGCTTCATATTCCGCGCGCAATGTCTCGTAGTATTCCGGCGGCAAAGAGAGCGCAAATGCGCCTGCGGTTTGCAGCGGAGCGGCTGCGCCGACCGTCAGAAAATCGTGTACCTTGCGAATCGCATTCGTGATGGCGGGCGGCGCAATCACATAGCCGACGCGCCAGCCCGTCACCGAATAGGTCTTCGACATCGAATTGACGATCACCGTGCGCTCGCGCATTCCTTCAAGCTGCGCCATAGAGATATGCTCGATATTCGCGCCGTCGCTCGGATAAAGAATGTGCTCGTAAATTTCGTCCGTGAAGCAGAGCGCATCGAATTCTTTGCAGAGTGACGCGATGAAGTCCAGTTCGTCGCGCGTGAAGACTTTCCCTGTCGGGTTATTCGGATTGCAGATAATGATCGCTTTTGTTTTTTCGTTGAAGGCGGCGCGCAGTTCGTCGCGGTCAAAGCTCCAGTCGGGGGCGCGCAGCGGAACATAGCGCGGGCGCGCATCCGAGAGAATCGCGTCCGGCGCGTAGTTCTCATAAAACGGCTCGAAGATGACGACCTCTTCGCCCCTGTCAACCGTCGCCATCATCGCCGCGATCATGCCTTCGGTAGAGCCGCAGGTGACGGTTATCTCTGTTTCGGGATCAACCTCCAAGCCCAGATACCACTTCGTCTTGCGCGTTATCGCCTCACGAAAATCCCGCGCGCCCCACGTAATCGCATACTGATTAACGTCGGCTGCAATGGCCTGCATCGCCGCCTGCTTGATGTCTTCGGGCGCGGCGAAATCAGGAAACCCCTGCGAGAGATTAACGGCCTTATGCTTCAAAGCCTCGCGCGTCATCTCGCGGATAACAGACTCCGTGAAGCGACTGGCCTTATTGGAAACGTAGCGGTTTGTGGCGGGCGCAGGTGTCGTCATGATGCTTGTTCTCGCTTGAAAAATAGTTTGGAATTATGCACGAGCTACGATGCTCTCATAGAGTGACGCCGGACTGCAAAGGTCTTTTGCAGCAAAGCACATCGCCATCCGTGCCTACACGCTTTCCTGCTAATCGGGTGCGGTTGAATTCTGACCGCTTATCACTTTTGCGGAGCAGCAAGCCACTTGAATAACCTGATATGTGGCGGCGGCAAGTTCTCTCGAATGAACTTTGGCGTTAATCGCACTTTGGCAGTAACTGTGTGCCAGTAGTAAGCGCCGACGCGCACAAGCGACAAACGCGCTCCCTTGCGCTTGCACCACAGCCGCACATTTGGACGCTCACGTTCGAGAGCCGCTCCGAGAGTTGTCCACAGCAGCAGCGCAACGCCGACGAGCAGAAACATTCGTTCGACATATTCCGCTTTCGTAAACTGTGTCCATTTAAGTTTTAATCCGAAGCGAGAGCCTTTCGTATCTCTGAACTGTTCTTCGATGGCCATGCGTCGATCATAGAGCGCGACGACTTCCGCCACTTCGCCTTCGATATTAGTCGCCAGCCACCAGATTTCCTTTGCCTCACGCGCCCATACTCCAATGAGTCTGACTTCAACCGCTTCATCCGAGCGTAAGCGAATACTGCCCAAATCACGACGCTTTCCGCGCTTGATCTTAATCTCTTTAAGCAAACACGATTTCCCGGCTAAATGCACGGTCACATCTCGCTGCAAACGCACGACGAAACGCTGTTCGACAGACGCTAAGAACTTCAACCATGCAACACGATGAAAACCTCTATCACATAACCACACGGCACTGACTCCGGCTCGCTGCAATCGCTCAACGATGAGCCGCGCGAAAGTCTCTTCCCACAGGTTCTGCGAGCGCGCCAACTCTCGTTTGACACACGCGGATGAGGCGACCGGAATAGCGCGGCTGCCGATGCACGCTGATGCCGTCAGCACAGAGAAGCGGTCTTGCCAATTCGTCCAGTCCAAAGCCAGCACAATGCGACGCTCACGCCCGCCGCAAACCGAAAGCAACTGTTCGCTCAAGAGCCAATCATCAAATCGCGTGTTTCTCAAGAAACGGTAGAGGCGCGTCAACGCCGAACCGAACTCGACCTGCGTTAAGTTCGACAATCGGGCGGCGATGGCGAAACTTGAGGCTTGCGCGCAGCCACACAGCGAGACGATTAGCGCGGCGCAGGTCTTCTGTTGCGAAAGACGGAACTGACTTAACAGCGTCGCAAGAATCGGGTATTGTTTGAGCGGGTTCATCGTGTCTGTCTCCGGTAAAAGTCTTGGCTTGGCAGCTTTACTTCTACCACAGAACGGTGAACCTTCTTATCCTCATCTCAAAAGTGATAAGCGGTCAGGGTTGAATTTCATTGACTTTCAAATTGAGTTGACGTAGAACGCTTCCGCTTCGCTTTGAAAAGCCGCTACGAAACATAAAAAGATTTCTCGCTCGCCTGTATTCCGCGTATTCGATGAAGGAGAACGACGATGCAAATTCCCGCCGTGCCGCACGCACCTGTGATGGCCGCGCCCACCGTTGTTGATGAACCGCTTGTTGCTGTGCCTGTCAATGAATCGGCGATTCCGGTTGAGCCTGCCGTGTTGCGCCCGCGCCTTGATTCGGTTGATTTTCTGCGCGGCCTTGTGATGGTCATTATGGCGCTCGATCATGTGCGCGACTACTTTCATTACGCGACGCCGCTCTTTGATCCGACGGACTTGACGAAGACGAACGCCGCGCTTTTTCTGACGCGATGGGTAACGCATTTTTGCGCGCCCGTGTTCGTCTTTCTCGCAGGAACGGGCGCGTTTCTCTCCGCCGCGCGCGGCAAGACGAGAGGGGAATTGTCTCGCTTTCTCTTAACGCGCGGCCTGTGGCTGGTCTTTCTTGAACTGACCTTGATACGCTTCGGATGGAGTTTCAACGTCGACTATCAATTCACCGTCGGGCAAGTCATCTGGGCGATTGGATGGTCAATGGTTGTGCTCGCCGTGCTGGTCTATCTGCCGGTGTGGATCGTGACGGCGTGCGGCGTCCTGATGATTGCGACGCATAACTTGTTTGACCCGATTCAATCCGCGAGCTTAGGTTCTTTTCATTGGCTGTGGGCGATTCTTCACCATCCTGAAATGCTTGAGCCGCTTGCCGGGCGAAAATTCTTCACGGCGTATCCGCTCGTGCCCTGGATCGGTGTGATGGCGGCGGGCTACGGCTTCGGGCAGGTGTTGCTTTTCGAGAGTCATAGGCGGCGGCGCTGGCTGCTAAGCTTAGGCACGGCGCTGACGCTTTCGTTCATCATTCTTCGCGCCGTAAATGTCTACGGCGATCCGCAAAGGTGGGCGAAGCAATCAAGCGGATTGTTCACGCTGCTTTCGTTTATCAACTGCACGAAGTATCCGCCGTCGCTACTCTATTTGTTGATGACGCTCGGCCCCGCCATCATCGCGCTCGCTTTGTTTGACGGCGTGCGCGATAGCAGCCATGCGCTGATTCGTCCCTTTGTGGTCTTCGGGCGCGTGCCGCTCTTTTATTATCTGCTGCACATTCCTTTGATTCACCTGCTGGCCGTAGTCTTCGCCGTCTCGCGCTACGGCACGAAGATATTCAGCATCGGGCCGACGGACAAACTGCCGGAGGATTGGGGCTACACGCTGCCGGTTGTCTATCTGGTCTGGCTCGGCGTAGTGCTGGCGCTTTATCCTTTGTGCCGCTGGTTTGCAAACCTCAAGCGGCGCAGGCGAGACGCATGGTTGAGCTATCTGTGAAGTGTAAGGCGCGCGGTGTCCAATGTGGCTTGATGAATTCGCACAAAGCTTGTGAGTGTCTTACGGCGTTGCCGCCTGCTCTGCGGCCTGGATTTTGAGTTGATCCAGAATTGAACGGATAGCGGAGGCGTAAGTGCCTTCGGGCGCGAGTTGCAGATATTTCTCGTAGGCGGCGACGGCCTCTTTATATTTTTCCATCTTTTCGTAAGCCGCGCCGAGCAGTTGGTAGAGCGCGGGTTCGGCGTCGGAGAGTTGCGCGATGGCGGTGCGAAATTCCGCCGCCGCATCCGCGTAGCGGGCTTGATCTTCGTAGACGCGGGCGAGTCCCGTGTGGGCTTCGGGTTGAAAGCCGCGCGCCTCGCGGATCGAACGGCGAAAAGCTGTGATAGCGCCCGTCGGGTCGGCGTCTTCGCGCAGGATGCGCCCTTCGACCGCAGAGGCTTCCGGGTAGACGGGACGCACACGGCGCGCGGCGGCAATCTCCTGCATCGCGCCGTTGTAATCGTTCAAATCCAGCAGCACACGCGCGAGACCGACGTGCGCCGCCGCGAGCGACGCGGGACGAAGCGCAATAGCACGCTGGTAAGCGCCTTTCGCCGCCTGCCGCGCTTCATCGTCGCGCGCTTTTTCGCGGAGGGCTTCGGCTTCTTGAAAGGCCAGCTCGCCTTTGTCTGCGGTGCGCGTCAGTTTAACCGCAACGAGGCCGCGTTGCGCAGGCAGTACGGGCAGCGATCTTTCACTAAAACCGGCGGCGCGCACGCGCAACGTGTGGCGACCCGTAGAGACTTTCGTTAAGTTGAGCTTGCCCGTTTGATCCGTCTTGCCGCGTTGCACTTCATCCAGCCAAATTGTTGCAAGCGGCTCCGTGCTGATCGTGAGCGAGCGCGTCGAAGCGGAAACACGCGGCGTCGCCGAATTAGCGGAAACGGCTGCCGTAGCACGCGCTCTGCGACGTTGTTGCGCGAGCGTTTGAGAGTTGTTCGCCTGTGCGATGATAAAAAGAATGGCGGGCGCGAGAATCAGCGCGTCACGATAAGTTGAGATGAAAGCTTTATTCATCATGGCATCTACCTGCGAAGTTTTGACGAGCGAGTATGATAAAAATCAAGTGACGGAAAATTATATCGAAGTGCGACGGCGCGATTATTCATTATTCGTCGTACGGCATTCGCTTGGTTTCTAATTCTGTTTGTTACTCTTCCGCTTCGCCGCCTGTGCGACGCGGGCGCGTGTTTGGATTACCGGGCTGTATGCGCGGTTGCGTGTTTCCGTTCGGTGCGGAACGCACGGCGCGCGTGCCGACCTCCGCACGAAACTGCCCTTTGCCGTCGTAGAGCCGTTTGTACTGCATCGTGTTGCGCACGATGCCCTGTACGTAGCCGCGCGTCTCTTTGAAGGGAATCGCCTCCGCCCATTCGTCTATCTCTAAAGGCAAACTTTCGCGCCACTGCACGACGCGCCCCGGCCCCGCATTGTAAGCGGCGGCGACGTATTCGACGCGCCCGAACTTGTCCATTTGATCGCGCAGATAAGCCGTGCCGAGTTGAATGTTGAGGCGCGGTTCAAAAAGAGTTTGCGGTGTGATGGTTTGCTCTATGCCGTACTTGCGTGCGGTGCGCGCGGCGGTGTCGAGCAACAGTTGCATTAAGCCATAAGCTTTCGCGGAAGAAACTGCGCGCGGATTGAAAACCGTTTCCTGACGAATGAATCCGGCGACCTGATGCGGATCGAGACGGCGCAATCGCGCGCTCTCCGTAATCGCATCCCAGTAAGCGAGCGGGTAGAACACGTCCCATTCTTCGCGCGTGAGTTCTTCCGGTTTCATCTGTGAATAATCTGGATAACTTTTCTTGAGCGCGTTGAGCGCGCCGACGTTGTCGTTGCGCGTGCGCAGGATACGCGCCGTCGCCAGATTGATGCGCGGGCTGAGCGGCGCACTTACGGATGCCGCATTCAATTCTTCGAGCGCGTAATCATCAAAGCCTATGTTCGAGAGTTGATCCGCTTTCACGATTCGTTCGTCGGCGTTCGCCTCGGCGGTTTCGTCGGCAGTAGTGACGGTTTGCAGATTGGCGACGGCGCGATTAACTAAAGAGTCTTCGGAAGAGTTCGCTGGCGAAGATGCGCCGTTGCTGCTGCGCGCCATCACATCGAGGCGTTGCTTGGCGAGATAGCCGTACCAGTTGGCGTCATAACGCGACTGCATCGCTTGATAAAGCGCGCGTGCCTGATCGAGCTTTCCGGCGCGTTCGGAATCGCGCGCCGCCCAGTATCCGGCGCGCCCGCGATTGTCCGTGTTCTTGTCTGCATAGAGCGCGAGGTGTTCGGTTAAGAGGCGCGACGATTCTTGATAATTTTTCGATTGATGCGATGCCCATGCGAGTTCAAACTGTGCTTGCGCAACTTCCGTTCTGCCGGGATAAGCTTCGACGGCAGTGCGGAAAAAATAGAATGCGTCGGCGGTGTTCTTTGCGTTGGCGGCGATCTGTCCGGCGCTCGTGAAGGCGCGCGGTGTCCAAGAGCTTTGCGGGTAAGCGCGGCGCAATTCGTCGAGCGTTGAGCGTGTGGCGTCCCACTGGCGTGCATTGGCGTAAGCCTGCGCGAGATAGTAGAGAGCTTCGGCGCGCGTCTCGCCCGCGCTTGTCGGTACGCTGCTGAGCGCACTGATGGCATCCAGTGTGCGTTTGGCATTGGCGGCGGCGATGCCGCGACGCAGTTGCGCCTCTGTCGTGCCCGTGTTCGGGAAACGCGCGAAGGCTTCGGCGTAAGCGTTGGCGGCTTCCGCGTAGCGTTTCGCGTCGTAGAGTTTATCGGCGCGCGAGAGTGCTTCGTCGGCGGTGGCAGGCGTAAGCGCCGAATTGAGACGTGTGATGGCGGCAGCCGCTTCAACGCTTTCGGGCGACGCGGGCGCGTAGAAATAGATGCGCCGGTACGCGGCCAACGCGCGCGTTTGGTCGGAAGACTGTTGATAAGCTTTAGCCGTTAGCAGAAGCGCGCCCGCGTCGTTCGTTTCTGCGAGTTTCTTGAGCAACGTAGGTACGGCGGCAGGTTGATTCTCCTGCAACAGGATTTCGCCGTCGCGCCGCAGAGCTTCGCCCGCGCGCAAGGAAGCTGGAAAATCGCGCGCGAGTTGCTCGTAAGCGGCGCGTGCTTCGGTCAATCGTGCGGTCTGCTCGAAAGCGCGTGCACGCCATAGCAGCGCGTAATCGCCGAGCGCGGTTTGCGTGCGAATCAGATCGGAATCAAGCAGTGCGGCAGCCGTCGCTGCATCGTTGGCTTTAAGTTTGATTTGCGCGCGTAGAAGGCGCGCAAGTCCGGCGACACGCGAATCCGGGTATTCCGCTTCAAGGCGTGTCAGTACATCTTCGGTTGGCAGCACGCCGCCGCGTGTGACGGCACGCAGCCGCGCGAGCGCATCCGTCTCGCTGTTTGAAGTTGGTTGTTGCGCAAAGTGCGTGCGGCAACTGGCGCTCATAAAGGGCGCGACGGATGTTCCCGCCGCCACCATGATGCCGATGACGACGAGAGCAATGCGATGCTTGCGGAAATTGATGTTCAAAAAAGAGACTCCTGAAAGATGCGCTGTCGCTGAACGCGAGCCAACGTGATAAAGGCGCGCTGACGTTGCGCTGACCGGAAGGAGAGAAAATTTCCGAAAGAGAAATGCGCCCGCCGCGCGATTGCCGCTTTGCAAACAGGCGTTGGATGCAGGGGAGAGCGAAAATCGTTTGCCCGCACACGACAGGCTTTTCGAGAAGGCGCCCGCTTCCTTTGAAAAGAGACTCCGCAACGAAGCTGCCAAAGCAACCATTAACCCTTGTCAACCTGACGTGCAGAGTTGTGCGATGCTCCCGTACAAAAGAGGCGGCATGAAGGTCAGGCGTTGACGGTTGCGCCGGGATAATCCTGCCCGAGCTTATCTGCATCGCCCTCCGCCAGCGTGTTGACGAGTTCTTGATGGAAATAGTCGTAACGGGCGGCGACGGGCGGCGCGACGCGCTTATCATACATCTCACGCGAACGGTCTATGTCTTCACGAAGGCGCGAGTAGATATTGCTTTCGGCACGCCCGTCTTTGACTTTCTGTTCGTTGTAAAGTTTGATTTCGGAGACGAGCAGACGCGCGAAACGTCGTGCGTCATTGTGCAACCGTTTCTCATCGTCGTTTACTTCGACGGGCAACTCTGCATCGGCGCTACCGTAGCGGCGCTTTGTGCCGAGCGGTGCGTTAAAGGTTTCGGCAGGCACGTCGGGCGGTGCGGCGGCGGTGGGCGGCGTCGCGCTTTCGGCAGGCTGCGAAGCAAAGTTCGCGGGCGAAGCCATGCCCGGCTCTTCCTGAGGCAGCGGCGTGGTTGCGTTTGATCCTTCTCCATCGGCGTTTTGCGCCTCGTGCATATCAGCCGTATCTGCGGCGACGTGCGGCGCGGGCTGCGGCTTGGCAGCAGGAGCGGGTTCAAAGCGAGCGGGTCGTTCTACTGGTGCAGAGCGGGATATGGCGAGCAGCTCGACGGCCATGCCCGCGACGCGCACCAGTGTTTCAATCGCTTCGAGATTGATCGCTTCGGAATCGAGTTGCGCGCTGTCGGCGTAAAGCACCGCGACGGTTTTATCGCGCACGACGAGCGGCACGCTGACCATCCGCACGGGCGGTTCGCTGCCGAGCTTTTCGAGCAGCAAGTGGTCTTCGCCGTATGTGCCGGGTTCGACGCTGGCGGAGGCGCGCGTTTCGTAAACGCCTTTGAGCGGCGTGTCGGCGGTGAGCGGCAACGCGATGTTTCGCACGGCCTCGTCGCCGATGCTTCCTTCCAGCCCGCGCCCGCGCCAGCCTACCGCCTGCTCGCCTTTAATCAGAAAAAAGAGCACGCGCGGCGCATACGAAGCGGCGCGATTGACGAGCGAGCTGAGAATATCCGACTGCGAGCGTTGATTGTCTATTTCGTCTATGGCGGCTTTGAGGATCGCCATATCGCTGGAAGTTTTGGTGCGCGCGGATTCGGCGGCCGCGTCTTCCAGCCCCTTTTCATGAGCCGCGCGCAGGTGTTCGGAAACGGCGACGGCGACGGAGGTGTCGGATTGCGTCTCGCCCTGCGAACGCTCTAAAAGCCGCGTGAACGCTTCGTTGAATTGGCTTTGCAGGCGCGCGATCTCTTCACGCAAACCGCTCAGGCGCGAATCAATATAGTCGTCCACCTGCGCACGTAAACTCTTTTCCAGTTCTTCGCTCGGCACTGTTTATGTTGTCCTTTCGCTATCCATCGTGCGCTCGATTTGTACGCGCTCACGCGCCTGTCGGTGTTTGGTTGAAATATTTCACGAAGCCGCGCGGGGAAGTTGTCATCGTTTCGCCGCTATCAATTGCGCAGGCTTCCGCGCGGATTATGAACGGGCGCGTCGAAGAGTGTCAAGCAACTCTTTTAAGAGCGTGCGCGTCAGGAGAGTTTGACAGGGCGCGCGCGGCTAAGTTATAACGGCGCGATTCAACGCTTTGGCGAATACGGCTTCGCCACCTTTTGCGCCTGCAACTTAAACTCGTTCCTTCGATGCCTTGAAGTTTGCAATGCCTCCTATTTCCAAGACGCGCGGCACGATTCTCATCGCGGACGATTACGCAGACAATCGAGAGCTACTGCGCTTAATGCTGGAGAGCGTGGGCTACGTTGTGCGCGAAGCGCGCGACGGCGCGGAGTGTGTGGCGATGGCGCGCGCTAATCCGCCGGATGTCGCGTTGATTGATATTTCGATGCCGGTTATGGACGGCTGGAGCGTGCTCGAACAATTGCGCGAAGATGAACGCACGCGCGCCATTCCGTGCATCGCGTTCACGGCTTTCACCGCTCTTGAGGATCGCCGCCGCGCGATGGAGGCAGGCTTCGCGGGCTATCTCGGCAAACCTTATGTCAGCGCAGATTTGTTCGGCATGATCGAGCGTTTGCTGGCGCGCGATTAAGCGGGAGTTGATTTTTATGGTCGCACATAAAAAAGAGGAAGCGGCGTCAGCGCAAGCGCCGGACAAAGAGTTAACGGCGGGCGTGATTCTCGTCGCGTTCGAGAAGCTTTTCGGCGGCGGGCGCGGCGTCTCGAAATACGCGCGCTCCGGTCTGCGCTACGTCAAACTCGCGGGCGGCGCAGTGCTCGTCGAACAGAATCCGAAAAAACGCAGCGAGTGGGCTAAGCTTGCGAGCGAAGGCCGCCGCGTCGCGTGGGTCTTACACGACGGCGAATATCTGGCGCGCGTCGTTGACGGCGAAGTAGTGATGCTCGATTGAAATGATGCGCGGCGAATGCGTAAGCATGAAACACCAACGCGCCGCCGCTGACAAAATAATGCGGGAAGCTGTTTTTAATTTGATTGCGATTAATTTAAGGAGCGGCGAATGGCGCTGATCGGAGCGAACGAACTCAAACGCAAAATGCTGATTACGGTCGAGGGACAACCTTACACCGTCACGGAAGTCTTCTTCGCGTCGCCGACGGCGCGCGGTGCGGCGACGATGGTACGCACGCGGCTGCGTCATCTCTTGAACGGCGCGGTGCTCGAAAAAAGCTTTCGCTCAAGCGAGAAATTCGCCGAACCTGACGTGCAGTACGCGCCCGCCTCTTTCCTCTACACGGACGCCGAAGGCTTTCACTTCATGGACGAATCTTCCTACGAACAATTCGCTTTCACCGCCGAGCAGATCGGCGAAGATCGCGGCTATCTCAAAGAAGGCACATCCTTACAGATACTGAAACTCGACGGCGCGCCCGTCTCCATCCAACTCCCGCAGTTCGTCGAACTACTCGTCACCGCCGCCGAACCCGGAATGCGCGGCGACACGGCAGCAGGCGGCGCAACCAAACCCGCGACATTGGAAACAGGCTTGAGCGTCCGCCTTCCCCTCTTTATCAAAGAAGGCGAGACCGTCCGCGTCAACACCCAGACCGGCGAAGTCACCGGACGCGCCTAACGCTGAAGTTGATTTAAGCGAATAAATTCCCATCCAATAATTCATCACCGCCGAAGCGATAAGCTCACGCCACTATTTTCAATGTTTCTCCTGATTATGTAGCGTCACGAGTTTGTCGCCACGCAAGGCCAACTCTGCATATGTCTGTCCAGCATCATCACAGAACTCAACTTCATAAACATCCGGCGCGAGAATCTCAACCACCGTGCCGACCTCGCCGCGCTTCAGCTTGCGCTCCGGCAAATCATCCAGCAACGCCACCGTGTCGAGCAATTTGATTCTTCTTTTTGCCATTACTTCTTCATTCTTATAGCGTGCGTTCATAGATTACCTTGCCGCCGAGAATGGTCATTACAGCTTCGGTGCGCAGGATGTCTTCGGGCTTGATGGTGAGCAGATCGCGCGAGTGAACGCAGAGGTCGGCGAGCATTCCGGGCAGGAGTTGGCCTTTCTCTGTTTCTTCAAAGGAGGCGTAGGCGGATTCGGTGGTGTAGGCGCGGATGGCGTCGGCGATGGTGAGGCGTTCCTGCGGCCACCAACCATTGGGCGGATTGCCGTCGGGACTGCGGCGTGTGACGGCGGCGTAGAGTCCCAAGTAAGGATTGATCGGCTCGACAGGCCAATCCGTGCCGAAGGGCGTGTGGACGCCGAAGGCGCGCATCGTGTGCCATGCGTAAGCGCCGAGCACGCGGTATTCGCCCAGGCGATCCTGCGCCCAACGCTTATCCGAGATGGCGTGCGACGGCTGCATCGAAGCAACCACTTTTAAGTCGCGGAAGCGCGCGAAGTCAGCAGGCGCGACGACTTGCGCGTGCTCGATGCGGTGGCGTCTTTGTGCGGATTCTTGTTCCGCATTGCGTTTCAACTCCGTCGCCTCTTTTTTGCTAAAAGATACGTTCGCCTGTAACGCGACGACTTCATCATGCGGGTTGCGCGCGGCTGCTTCAAAGCCATCAAGCGCGATGCGATTCGCGCTGTCGCCGATGGCGTGGAGCGCGATTTGAAAACCGGCGGCGTCGCGTTCGACGATCATCTTGGTTAATTCTTCGGGCGTGTGGCGCGGGATGCCGCTGTTGTGCGCATCGTCCGTGTAAGGCGCTATCAGTGCGGCGGTGCGCGAGCCGAGCGAGCCGTCTATGTAGCCTTTGAGCGCGCCGAGGCGCAGGCGTCGCGGATCATCATTGAAAGTTTTGAACTCTTCGCGCTGGCGTATCAATTCCGCGAGCGGATTGTCGAAGTTTTGCCAGACGGAGACGCGCGCGGTCAAACGATTGCGACGAAGAAGTTCGCGGTAGAGTTTGGTTGTTTCGTAGCCGCGTGTGTCGTCGGGCGTGATGCGGTAAATATCCGTGACGGATGTGATGCCGTAGCGTCTGGCTTCGGCGAGCGAGCGTTCGATGGCGGCGATCTTTTCGTCGTGCGTCGGTTCGGGAACAACCTTTGTGAGAAGCGCGGCGGCTGTTTCTTTAAGGATGCCGGTCGGTTCGCCCTGCGCGTCGCGTTCGATCTCGCCGCCCGTAGGGTTCGGCGTTTCGCGTGTGATGCGTGCGGCGGCGAGGGCTGCAGAATTTGCCCAGACGACGTGGCCGTCAACGCGGTAAAAGTATGCGGGGTTTCGTGGCGCGGCTGTGTCCAAGTCCTGCCGCGTCGGGAAGCTTTTGCCGCTCCACAAAGTATGATCCCAACCGCGCCCCGTTATCCATGCTCCGGCTGAAACTTCGCGTACCTTCGCCGCGACGCGCTGCACTGCTTCATCCAAACTTCGCGCGCCGTTCAAATCAACTTGAAGCAGCGCGAGTCCGCCGCCTAGAAAATGTATGTGCGCGTCGTTGAAGCCGGGCGTGACGAGCTTGCCCGCGAGATCAATCGTGCGTTCGCCACTGTAACGCGCTTTAATTTCTTCATTCGTGCCGATTGCGACGATGCGTTCGTTATCTATCGCAACGGCCTGCGCGATTGTGCCTTGCGCGTCGGCGGTAAAGATTTTTCCGTTAACGAGTAGCAAACTAATGCGACGGCGCGCGTTCGGCTGTTGCTTTTGCGCGGCTGCGCTGAATAGGAAAAGAGCTGGCAGAAGAACAAGCGAAAGGGCGGCGAGCGAAATAAAGAATCGTGTTTGTATGCGCATCTTTTAGAGTTTGTAGGCGGATGAAATTGTCGAACCGCGTCTTTTATAACACTGTTCGGGTCTATTAGCGCAGACGGTTAAGAAGCCGCGTTCGCCCGTTTTTCGATGCTTCGTGAAAGTCGCCGCGTGTTTGGCAGCGCGGGAGAATGCCATATAAGCCGTCGCGTTCAAGACAAAACTGCTCAATCTGTTTCGTGAACATTTGCGAAAATAACCGGCACAATAATTGATTAGTCTCCTGTAAAGATCACAATACCGCGCCGTTTTCGGACGATTCGAGCAAGCGAAGGCTTTTCGTGTGTCCTGAAACTGCGCAATAGCACAAAAGGGGATTGGTTATTATGGCATCAAGTGAATTACCGTTAGTAAACCACAACACGCAGATACGCCAACTATACCGGCAAGGCGACCAAAGCACTACGGGCAGTCAGGACAAAACGAACATCAATGTGGGCGAGACGGAGCGTCTGGCGTCGGCCATCGGCGGCGGCGCGCTCGCGCTTTACGGTTTGTCGCGTATGTCCGTGAGCGGCATCGTGCTCGCGCTTGTCGGCGGCGCGCTGGTTCACAGAGGCGTCACCGGCCACTGCAATATTTACGAAGCGACGGGCGTTGATACGGCTGACACGAGCGGCAAAAATCCTGCGGTGAGCGTGCGCGGCGGTCATGGCGTCAAGGTCGAAAAGAGCGTGACGATCAACAAATCGCCCGCAGAGCTTTACACCTTCTGGCGCAACTTCGAGAATCTGCCGCGCTTTATGGATCACCTCGAATCCGTCAAGAGCGAGGGCACGGACGGGCTACGTTCGCACTGGGTGGCGAAAGCCCCTGCGGGCACAACCGTCGAATGGGACGCGGAAATTTATAACGAGAAAGAGAACGAGCTAATCGCGTGGCGTTCGCTCGAAGGCTCGGACGTTGATAACGCGGGCAGCGTGCGTTTCGAGGCAGCGACGGGCGGACGCGGCACAGTGGTCAAGGTTTCTCTGAAGTATGACCCGCCGGGCGGCATCGTCGGCGCAGTCATCGCCAAGCTGTTCGGTGAAGAACCCGCGCAGCAGATCGAAGAAGACTTGCGCCGCTTCAAGCGCATGATGGAGACGGGCGAGATACCGACCATCGAAGGGCAGTCTTCCGCCAGAAGCAGCGCGGCGGCAGGCCGTTAAAAAAGTCTAGAGGGGAAATAATGTAAGCCTTTCGATACGCGCGGCCACCTTCGATAGACGCGTTGAGGCGTGGCCGCGTCTTCATCTTTATCAACCATCTTTGCAAGGGGAAAATTCGATGAAAGCTCTCTGCTGGTACGGCAAAAACGATGTGCGCGTTGAAAGCGTGCCCGACCCGCACATCATCAATCCGAGCGATGCCGTGATTAAGATCACGACGACGTGCATCTGCGGCTCCGATCTGCATCTTTACGACGGCTACATCCCGACAATGGAAAAGGGCGACATACTCGGCCATGAATTTATGGGCGAAGTCGTCGAGACGGGCAGCGCGGTGAAGAACATCAAGAAGGGCGACCGCGTCGTTGTTCCTTTCACCATCGCGTGCGGCAACTGTTTCTTCTGCAAAAAGCAGTTGTGGTCTTTGTGCGATAACACGAACCCGAACGCTCGGATGGCGGAAAAGATGTACGGCTATTCGCCGTCAGGTCTCTTCGGCTTTTCGCATATGCTCGGCGGCTACGCGGGCGGGCAGGCGGAATACGCGCGCGTGCCGTTTGCCGATGTCGGCTGTCTGAAAATCCCCGACGAACTGCCCGACGAAAAAGTAGTGTTTCTCACGGACATTTTCCCGACGGGCTACATGGCGGCGGAAAACTGCCAGATAGAAAAGGGCGACACGGTGGCTATCTGGGGTTGCGGCCCCGTCGGGCAGTTTGCGATCAGAAGCGCGTTCCTGCTTGGCGCAGAGCGCGTGATTGCGATTGACGAAGTGCCGGAGCGTATGCGTATGGCCGAAGCGGGCGGCGCGGAAACGCTCGACTTCGGTGACGAAGACATCTTCGAGAAATTGAAAGAGATGACCGGCGGACGCGGGCCGGATTCCTGCATGGACGCCGTCGGCCACGAAGCGCACGGCACAAGCCCCGATGCCATCTTAGATCGCTTCAAGGCCGCGCTTTACTTAGCGACGGATCGCCCGCACGTGCTGCGGCAAGCCATCCACGCCTGTCGCAAAGGCGGTACGGTCTCCGTCCCAGGCGTGTACGGTGGCTTCCTCGACAAGATTCCGTTCGGCGCGGCGATGAACAAGGGCTTAACGATTAAGATGGGACAAACGCACGTGCAAAGATACTTGCGCCCGCTGCTCGAACGCATTCAGAAGAACGAGATAGACCCGTCGTTCGTCATCACTCACCGCGTGAAATTGGAAGACGCGCCCGCCGCTTACGAAACCTTCAAGCACAAGCAGGACAACTGCATCAAGGTCGTTCTCAAACCGTAAGACTTCATAAGGAGGCGAAGCGCAATGATTGGTAAAGATAAGAGCGGCGATAAGAAAACAGATGAAAGCAAAGGCAACAGCCCGCGTTCATCTCCCGCTTCGCCGAGCAGTGAAGCGCAGAGCGGCGATCCGGGCAGAACTCCCGGCGCAGCCGAAGGCGACGAAGCGACCATTGACGAAGACTTGCGCGAGAAAGAACGGGAAGGGAAAATATAATTTTCGCTCGCCCGGCGCAAAAGCCAAACATGAGCAATTAGCCGGACACGCTTGAGCGTAATCTGTTGGAACTCGGCAAGAGCGTGTTAAAGGGCGCGGCACAAATAATGTACCGCGCCCTTTGATTTCGCGTAAGACGCAGAGCTTTAACCGTTACCTGTATCGGCTGCCTTTGCAGTATAAAGCACTTGACAGCATTTGTAATGCGCGATATCTTCCACACTTGAGGAACGCGGCAGCCTCTATCATGGAAATCTTCGCCGCCTTTTCCTCACCTTGCTTATGAGTTTCGTTCGCACCTTATCAACGCCGCCGGAAATCCCCGCGCTTCACGAACGTGCCGACGATAATCTGCGTTTTATACGCGAGACGATGGAGCGCGCTTCGCGTTTCACGGCGGTTCCCGGATGGGGCGGAATGCTGATGGGCGCAACGGCCATCATCGCCGCACTCGTCGCCGCACGGCAGCCTCCGTTCGCCGGAGCATGGCTGGCGACGTGGACTGCGGAAGCCTGTTTAGCTTTCGGTATTGCGGCGTGGGCGATGAAGCGAAAGGCCGCCCGCGCCGACACGTCGCTGCTCTCCGCCCCGGGAAGAAAATTCGCGCTCAGCTTTTCGCCGCCGGTTTTTGTCGGCGCGCTGCTGACCGTCGCGCTCTACCGCGCCGGGCTCGCCGGGCTTTTGCCGGGAGTGTGGCTGTCCCTCTACGGCACGAGCGTTGTGACCGGCGGCGCTTTCTCCGTCAGGGTCGTGCCCGTAATGGGGCTGTGTTTTATGCTGCTCGGCGCGATTGCACTATTCTGTCCGCACGGCTGGGGAAACGCGCTACTGGCAGGCGGCTTCGGCGGACTGCACTTGATTTTCGGTTACGTGATTGCGAGGAGATACGGTGGCTAGACAAAGCGCAGCCGCGCGCGTGAAGAGAAGCGTTGCGCCCAAGAACGAGAGCGCAGAAGGCCAGCCGCGCGCGACGCACAAGGCGACGCGCGGCGGAAAAAGCGTTGCCGCAGAAAGCGTCGCGCCGCAGCTTGATCGCCTGATTCACGAACGAATGCGGCTCGGCATCGTCAGCGCCTTAGCCGTCAATGAATCGCTCGGCTTCAATGATCTGAAAAAGCTGATGAACACGACGGACGGCAATTTGAGCGTTCACGCGCGCAAATTAGAGGAAGCAAGCTATATCGCGTGCGACAAATATTTCGAGGGACGCCAGCCGAAAACAGAGTATCGCCTGACCGCCGCCGGACGCCGCGCCCTCGAACGCTATCTCAACCACATGGAAGCTTTGATCCAAGCCACGCGCGACCGCTAATCGTCGCACTTTTTTTTGCGCCGTTTCTTTGCTGAACAAAGTAGTTTGCGAAACAATGAAAGGAATTGGTGATGGAAAATTACGACGTTGTCATCATCGGCGGCGGATTGGCCGGATTGCAATGCGCCCGATTGTTGGGCGGGCGAGGCTTGCGCGCACTGCTCGTTGATCGCAAGGCGTCGCTCGTCGAGTCGGTTCACACGACGGGCATCTTTGTGCGGCGAACGCTTGAGGATTTCGCTTTGCCGGATGATTGTCTCGGCCCGCCCGTGCGCCACGTCACGCTCTACTCGCCGTCGCGCAGGACAATGATGCTTGAGAGTCCTCATGTAGAATTTCGCGTCGGGCGTATGAGCAAGCTTTACCTACGGTATCTGGAAGATTGCGAGCGCGCCGGAGTCGTGTGGATGCCCGCCACGCGCTATGTTGGAATCGCACCGGAGAAACACAGAATGATTGTTCGCCTTGAAAGCAAAGAACATCAGCATAGCGTGGCGACGCGCTTTCTGGTCGGCGCTGACGGCGCGCTGTCGCGTGTCGCGTTTGATCTGGGACTGGATGCGAATTCGGAATGGATTGTCGGCGTGGAAGATGTTTGGCGCGGCGTGTCGCTTGAGGGCGCGCCGTGTTTTCATTGTTTTCTCGATCCCGTATTAGCGCCGGGTTATCTGGCGTGGGTCGTCCATGACGGCGAAGAGACACACATCGGTGTCGGCGGTTATGCGGCACGTTTCAACGCTGTGCAGGCTTTAGAGAAATTTAGTGCGAGTCTGACGAAGATAGTTGATTTACGAAATGCGGAGCGTATGGAACGGCGCGGCGGGCGCATTCCGGTCGGCGGCGTGTTGCGGCGAATCGCGTGTGAACGAGGCTTGCTGATCGGCGATGCCGCTGGAGCCGTCTCGCCTTTAACGGCGGGAGGCTTAGACCCGTGCCTGCGTTTGTCCGGCTTCGCCGCGAATGTCATCGCAGATTATTTAGCGACAAACGACGCAAGCAAACTTGTCGCGTACTCTGGAAAAGTCTTTCGCTCCCGCTTTGTTTCCAGATTGTGGATGCGGCGGCTCTTAACTTCCTTTGAGCGTAGCTTGCTGCTTGAAATAGCATTTGCGGTTTTGCGTTTACCGCCGTTTCGTTTTATCGCGCGGCACGTTTTCTTCGGGCGCGGCTCTTTCCCGGATGTCGAGACAGCGTCGTCTGTCGCGCTCGATTGCGTTCCCGACATACATTTGATCGGGCGTACCTGAAACCGTTTTTGCTTGGCAGCGCGCTCTTTGTGCGGTATCTATATGCGAATCTGAAAATTGAAAGAGCAAGGGGAAGGCGTGCGTGGCAGCTCAGCTAAAGGATAAGATTCAGAACGGCCTTGATGAAACCCGTATGCTGGTGCTCGGTTCACAGGTGCTGCTCGGATTTCAGTTTCGCGGAATCTTCGAGGCGGGCTTTGAGAAGCTTCCGCACTCTTCGCAGGTGTTGAAGATGTGCGGACTCGCGTTGATGATCGTCGCGCTGGGATTGTTGATTGCGCCCGCCGCTCATCACCGCATCGCAGAGCGCGGCGAAGATACGCATGAGTTTAATCAACTGGTGACAAAGTTCGCGGGTTGGGCGTTGCTGCCGTTTAGCCTCGCGCTCGGCCTTGATTTCTACATCATGACGGGCAAGCTTGCGGGGCGGGGCGTCGCCATCTTTGCCGGAGTCGCGGCAACCTGCGTCGCGCTCTTTTTCTGGTACGGATTGGAGTTGATTCGCCGCCGGGAGCGCGAACCGAAGATCAGGGAGATACGAGCGATGGGCGAAAAGGAACAGAACGAGGAGGCGAACAAAGAGCAGGAGAACGGCACGGCGTTAAAGGATAAGATCAAGCACGTTTTGACGGAAGCGCGGGTCGTGTTGCCGGGCGCACAGGCGTTGCTCGGCTTTCAACTTGCGACGATGCTCGTCGAAGGCTTTGACAAACTGCCGCTCTCTTCAAAATACGTGCATCTGGCGAGCCTCGGTTTGATTGCGCTCGCAACTATCTTTTTAATGACGCCCGCCGCCTATCATCGCATTGTCGAGCAGGGCGAAGAGACGCCGCACTTTCATCGGTTCGCCAGCCGTATGGTACTGATGGCCCTTGTGCCGCTGGCGCTCGGCATCAGCGGAGATTTTTTCGTGGTTGCGCGCAAGATAACGGAGTCGGTTGCTTACGGCGCGGGTTTAGCCGGTATCGCGCTACTCTTTCTTTACGGTTTCTGGTTCGCGTTGCCTCTGTATCACGCCGGTAAAAAGAAGTATGCACCGGAGACTGCAAAATAATGCGCGCCAACTTGCGCGCGTGTGCACCAGCGAAAATTATTTAGCTTTCAAAATCAGGAAAGGACTTGGCCGCACTGTTTCGCCGCGATGATAAGAGCGGGAACGTCGGTTAGTGGAATTATTATGCGTGTTCTGGTGACGGGCGGAGCCGGTTATATCGGCAGCGTGGTGACCGAAGAGTTGCTGCGCGATAAGCACGAAGCGACGGTTTATGACAATTTAGTTAAAGGCCACCGCGCGGCGATTGTCGAAGGCGCGAAGTTCGTCGAAGGCGACTTGACGGACACCGCCCTGCTTACGCAAACCCTGCGCGAGCAAAAGATCGAAGCCGTCATACACATGGCCGCTTATTCGCTCGTCGGGGAATCGGTTGAAAATCCTGCGAAGTATTACCGCAACAACGTCGTCGCCGGACTCGCGCTGCTGGATGCGATGAACGATGCGGAAGTCAAACGCATCGTCTTCTCTTCGACGGCGGCGACCTACGGCGAGCCGGAAAAGCAACCGATTGAAGAGACAGACCCGACCAATCCGACGAATCCTTACGGCGAATCCAAACTCGCTTTTGAACACGCCCTGCGCTGGTATGACCACGCCTACGCGATTCGCTACGCTAGCTTGCGCTACTTCAACGCCGCCGGAGCAACCGAAAAATGCGGCGAGATGCACGATCCCGAAACGCACATCATCCCCATCGTGCTGCAAGCCGCGACGGGGAAAAGAGCGCACGTCGAAATCTACGGCGACGACTACCCGACGCGCGACGGCACGTGCGTCCGCGATTACATACACGTCGTTGATTTAGCCCGCGCACACATCCTCGCCCTCGGTGTGCTGGACGAAGCCAGCCGCATTTATAATCTGGGCTGCGGCGGCGACGGCTACACCGTCCGCGAAGTGATAGAAGTCGCCCGCGCTGTGACAGGCCGCGACATCCCCGTAAAAACCGGCCAGCGACGCGCCGGAGACCCCGCCACGCTCGTCGCCAGCTCCGCCCGAATCAAACGCGAACTCGGCTGGCAACCCCAGATGCAAGACCTCCGCGTGATTATCGAATCCGCCTGGAAATGGATGCAACAGAATCCAAACGGTTACGAAAATTAGGGATTGACAAGACAGCAAAATTCCTTACAATGCGTGTTCGTGCAACTCGTGAACGCAAGCGCACTCACGCAAGCGCAGGTAACCAAATTAACAATTAGCTTAAAACGATGCTTTATCCTCTCGTCATCAATATCTACTCACCGCGAAGCATAGCACTGCTTTCCAGATGCCCGGTCTGCGGGCAACGACGAGGATATCCGTTCAACTTTCGGCGCAAAAACAAGCCCGCTATCACTTGCAGGTGACGGCGGGCTTTATCATCAACACGACTTCTGCTGCATTGCTGCGCAAAAGCTGCCTTGACTGTCAACAGGCATCTTAGCGCAAAGTGGGGCAGGGTCTCAACCCTTGGAGGAGAACCCCAATGAAAAACTTTGTGCGTGCTACAGCAATTTCCTTGCTTATTGTGGCTGTTTTTGGGTTGTCTATTCCGTCCTTGCAGCACTCAATGGTCATAGCTGGTACCAATCAACCACAAAACAAGGGAAAGAAAGTCAAAGATGTGAAGGT
The DNA here is from genome assembly GCA_046262295.1 of Pyrinomonadaceae bacterium. Lineage (GTDB taxonomy): Bacteria > Acidobacteriota > Blastocatellia > Pyrinomonadales > Pyrinomonadaceae > JBHENC01. The sequence goes on from JBHENC010000012.1 coordinate 75,423, forward strand.
AAAGACTGGCCCAGAGGTCGCTCAACGCGTCAAACAACTTAAACAATATAACAAGCAGGTACGAAACGCCCTCAAGTCGTTCGAGGACAGCGGGCAGAAAAATGGACATATGCCCAAAATTGAAGAGTCTTCGGCAATAACCGGCACAGTCTCCTTCTCTGACGTGGCGCAGGCCAAAGACTGCAAAAGCTGTGGTCTGTTCCGAAAAGCTGGCTTCACTTCACAGGACACGCTCGCAGACAACGGGGTTGAGATTATCTTCGTGCCGACCTATAGCGTTCCGAGCGAATGGCAAGGAACAATCATCTTCAACAGGTACGACGGCTATGGAAACTTAGCCGAGCAGTACGTTGCCGATGTGGTTGTAACCAGACCAGACTTGAATGTTAATAGCTGGAATGGTATCTACGAAGTTTCTTTCGAGGGAGACACGGCTTGGCTTGAATCCGACCCGGCGCTAGGGATGATTGATGATCCGTACTTCGTGTTGGGTACGCCGCTTGTAGAGCAACCAAACCGCGATATGTATCAGCTTGATATGCTGATGATGGCTAAATTCAACGGAGTGAGGTCTATGCAGATCGGCTTCCGGTCAGCACCACGGCTCGTGAAAGCCAATCTTCAAGGGCCGGTGCCCCAACCGCGTCCGACACCCACGCCGCGTCCTCCCGGTCAAGGACACCCGCGTGTTCGCAAATGGGCTGGATGCTTTGGTGGCTGGTGCGGCGGTTCGGTGGTTACCTGCGGTGTTGGTAGTTTAATATTTGCAGAGATAACATTCGGCCCATGTGCTTTTGTAGGGTGCGGAATAGCTGGGTTCGGTTGTCTATGGGGATCGGTCTTTGGAGCATAGCAATGAAAATGTCTATACTCATTGCGTTAATCGTGGAGATATGCGGCGTTACCTTGGGCCGCCAGCATGGGCTGTCACTATTCACTTCAGTCGGTTTGGGGCTAGTGCCTGCCATGTTGACCCTTTTTCCGGTGATTAAAGAATGGAGTAGGACACGCATTACTTTCACACAATGGGCGCTAACGGTGGCAGGCATCGCAGTTGTGGCTACGCTCCTACATCTCAGTATTAGCAGGTGAGTGTGGCTTACGGGTTTGTTGATGCTGCTTGTCCTCTACCTGACCGGCTGCTGATGAGTGCTCACTAAAACAAAAGAGCCGCGCCATGAATAAGGTGCGGCTCTCCAACTTCACATGCTGATCTGACATGGCTCACATTAAGCGGCTGCATGAGGTAAGCAGTTATGAGTAAGATTATAAAAATCTTCAACAAGCATTTCTTTCTAGGGGTCGGCGCAGGAATCCTATTAACAATTCTCCTGATAATCGGCGCAGGTTTATTGCTCGCCAAGATGTTCTACACAGCGGAGAATTTGCAGAGCAGTATCGGCGCGCCGCCGTTTCCGTCAAATGATCCGGTTGATTACGATTGGACAGTCAAGTCCCTTGATGGCCGTGATGTCAGCATCGCTGATTTGCGGGGAAAGGTTGTGGTACTTAACTTCTGGGCGACGTGGTGTCTGCCGTGCATCGCAGAGATGCCGAGCCTGCAACGATTGTATGAAAAAACTAAAGATGAGGGCGTGATGATCGTGTGCATTTCGCCGGAGGAAAGCGAAACCGTTGCCCGCTTTGTGAAAGAGAAAGGCTATACCTTTCCGGTCTACACGCTCTCCGGCGATCCTCCGGCGGTTTTCAAATCAGAGATTGTTCCTACAACTTTCATCTTATCTTCGGATGGAAAGGTGGCTTTCAAGCACGCCGGTGCAGCCAAGTGGGACGACGAGAAAAGCGTTGATTTTTTGAGATCGCTCCTTAAATGAGCAACTGTTATTGTGAACGTAATACTGTTAGACCTCATTCTCATTTATTAACTGCTCACCCATAAACTTCTTCAGTTCAATTTGTGACGGCAATCCCCTACGCGCCCCTAATTCACGGCATTTGAGGGCAGCGATGGCGCTGGCTAGTTTGAGGGTCGTCTGGATGTTTTCGCCGCGCAGGAGGGCGTAGAGAAAGCCTGTGTGGAAGGCGTCGCCTGCGCCGGTGGTGTCCGTCGTGTGGGTGTCGGGAATCGGGAGGGCGGGTGTCTCGAAGTATTCGCCGCCGCAGAGAGCGAGCGCGTCGCGTGCGCTGCGTGTCATGCAGACGAGCGGGCAATGGTAACGGGCGTTTAGTTCTTTGAGGGCGGCGCGTTCGTTCGTGTGGTTCGTGTGTTGAAGTGAAAAATCTCTTGAAGTGATAAGTATGTCAACGAGCGGCAAGAGATCGCCCGTGCCGTTGAAGGTCTGATTTATGTTGGCGGAAACGAGTGTGCCGGATTGTTTGGCGGCGCGTGCCATTGCGAGGCTGGCTGCTGCGTCGGTTGCATCCAGATGAAGCACACGCCCGCGTTTCACTAAGCCCAGCGGCGCTTCGTGTGCCATGTAAGTTAAACGCTCGTCCAGATTCCATAGAATCGTGCGCTCGCCGGTGTGCGCGTTAATCACGATGAAAGATGTTCGCGTTTGCGCGCCTTCGATGTGCTGCGCGAAATCCGTGTTGACGCCTTCGCTCTTGAGAGATTGCAGGCCGAAGCTTCCTTCAGCGTCCGTGCCAAAGCGTCCGGCGTAAGCCGTGCTCAATCCCAAACGCTGTAACCCGACGAGCGCCGACGCGACGCGCCCGCCCGCCGTCTGCGTGTACTCCTCGAAACGAACCTTCGTATCGAAGGCTGGAAAGTGCGGCGCGACGATCAGATAATCAATCGTGTTCTCGCCGAAGCCGACGACATCGAACTCTCTTCCGGCGGGAACGGGCAAGGGAAACTGCACGGGCGTTTTCTCTTTCTCACGGATAAGCTAAACTAGCGCGCGTCAAAGCCGCACACGAATCGAATAATCAAGCGCGACGAAGCGAACACGTCGAAGTGTCGCTCATACTGTGTGGGTTTGCAATTGAACGGAACAAAACCGCTTCTTTTTATCAGTCCACCAAAGGATTTTCGATTCACGGCGGATGCCGCGCAGCCCCGTGCAACGTTATCGCATCTTAGTATTTTACGTTTTTACATTCCATGACTCTTCAAGAAAAGCTGCAAAATCTGCCGACCGCGCCCGGCGTCTACATACACAAGGACGAGGGCGGCAAGATTATTTACATCGGTAAGGCGAAGAATCTGCGCAACCGCGTGCGCTCCTATTTTCAATCCGGGCGCGGGCATGATCGCAAGACGCGCGAACTAGTGCGCCGCATCGTTGATCTAGAATTCATCGTTACCGATAACGAAGTCGAAGCTCTCGTTTTAGAATCGAATCTCATCAAGCAACACAAGCCGCGCTACAATGTTTTATTAAAAGACGATAAGCAATACCCGCACCTGAAATTGACGATCAACGAGCCGTTCCCGCGCGTGATGATTACGCGCCGCGTTCAACGCGACGGCGCGCTCTACTTCGGCCCGTTTCTGCCCGCATCGCTGGCGCGGCGCACGATTGATCTTATCAACCGCACGTTTCAACTGCGCACCTGCGACATAGAGATTGACGGCAAACTGCCGCGCCCGTGTCTGGAATACCACATCAAGCGTTGCCTCGCGCCGTGCGTCAAAGGCTTGTGTACGCCGCACGAGTATCAGGAATCGGTGCGCGACGTGCGTCTGCTGCTTGAAGGAAAAAACAAAGAGCTGGCGGACACGCTCGAAGCGCGCATGATGCAGGCGTCGGAAGAGATGCGCTTCGAGATGGCCGCGAAGTACAGAGATTTGCGTAAGACCGTGCTGGCCATCGCAGAGCAGCAGAAGATGGCGACGCAGCCAGACCGCGATGTTGATATCTTCGGTTACTACCGCGAAGGCGCGCGGCTCGCGCTGCAACTCTTCACGATGCGCGAAGGCAAGATCGTCGGACGCCGCGAGTTTTTCTGGGAAGACTTGCCGGAAGACGACGGGTTCGATCCGTCCGCGTTTTTAAGCGACGTGTTGACGCAGTATTACTCTACGGATTATGTGCCGCGCGAGATTCACGTGCCGGTTGATTTTGAAGACAGAGAGCTTCTGGAGAAAGCTTTAAGTGAACGGCGCGGGCGGCGCGTGCGCATCTTTGATCCGCAGCGCGGCGAAAAGAAAGACATGATCGAGCTTGTCGAGAAGAACGCGCTTATCGCATTCGAGCAACGCTTCCGCGTCTTGAAGCCGGATATGGAGCGCGTGCTCGAAGAGTTGCAGGAAGTTTTAGAACTGCCGCGCTTTCCGGCGCTCATCGAATCCTTCGACATCTCGAATATCTCGGGCGCGGAGAATGTCGCGGGGATGGTCGTGTGCGAAAACGGCAAGATGAACCGCGCGGAGTATCGCAAGTTTCGTATTAAATCGGTCGAGGGCGCAAACGATTTCGCGTCCATGCATGAAGCCGTGTTGCGCCGCTATCGCAGGCAACTGGACGAAGCGAAACCTTTGCCAGACCTTGTGATGATTGACGGCGGCAAGGGGCAACTTTCAGCCGCCGCCGATGCGATGCGTCTGCTCGATCTGGAAGCCGTCCCGATGATCGGCGTCGTAAAACCACCGCGCCGCCATAACGAGATTTCGCATCTTCTGGTGAAAGGGCGCGAGCACGAACCCGTCGTGCTGGATACGCATTCGAGCATCTACCGCTTCATGCTGATGATCCGTGACGAGACGCACCGCACGGCAATCGCCTATCATCGCAAGCGGCGCGAGATGCGCGATTTCACGTCGGAGCTGACGGCGATTCCCGGCGTCGGCGAAAAAAGAAAGAATCGTTTGCTGCGCAACCTCGGTTCGATTCAGCGCGTTGCGAATGCGTCCGTTGCGGAGCTTTCGCCCTTCGTCGGCGCGAAAACAGCCGCCGAAATCACAGAGCATTTCCGGCGGCAACGCGCGCTCGCCGAAGGCAGCGAATTGGAGGAATCCGTTTCAAACGAAGTTGATGCGGTGGCGAGCATTGGTGAAAGCGTCGCGGCGGACTCCGCGTTGATCGAGCCGGAGATGATCGAGACGCGCCTTGACGACCCGCAAGGCGACGCCGAAGACCTGCAACCGATTCGCTCGGTGGATCATACGGGACAGGTGCGCGAGCCGCGCAAACGCACACGCAAGCGCGGCGAGCGTTCCACCAATCCGCACGCCGTCAAGCGTGAGAAACTGAATCCGCGAAAAAGCGCGGGCGTTGATGAAGCAATTGATAAAGAGCTTTGAAGCAAATTCGATAAGCCGCTAAACAACTCGCGCGCTTTATGCTGTGAAAGGGCTTTTAACTTTGCGGCGATTGCGGTTGCTGCCCCGCACCGCGTGCTCCGCTGAAGTCGTATGTGATGTGCAATCGCAGCGCATTATCTTTTACTTCGGAACGAACATCTTTGACCTGCGCTTTGAGCGTGCCGCCGGTAGATTGAACGGGTATGGCGAGCGCGAGTTGCGAGGCGCGCAGCATCTCAATCGGATTGACGCGCCGGTTAATCGCCTCCTGCACGAGCGGCGTGATGAGTCCGCCGATGAGCGGCGAAGCTCCTTCCAGATTCACGCCCGCGACGTTGACCTGTCCGTAAAGCGTTTGCCGTTCGGCGTTGAACGCGAGTTGAATGTCGGTTTCCGCAATGCCGCGAAAACGATAGCAAGTGCCGAACGCATTATAGCTTCCGCTGAAGGCGAGCGGCGCGATGATCTTGCCGTCCGTCAAACGCACTTCCGTTTTAGCGCCGCCACTCTCCTGCGCAAGCTCTATCTCGCCCGGACAATTATCGGTTTGCAGCGCGACGAAATGTACGGGACGAATCGTGTCTTTGCTATGCCACGAATCAAACTGAACAGCGGACGAAACATTTGTACCGGCGTATGTCGAGTCGTTTGTTGCTGCCGCGCGGAGCGGAAATTTGGGCGCGCCGAGATCGCGGAAGATTGTGCCGAGCAGTTGAGCGAAGAAAGCTTCGTCGAGCGCGAGCACCGCTGTGCCGGGAGCATCGCCGCCCGCTTCCGGCGCGCGAACCGGAGCACCCGCCAACTGTTTCGCACGCGGCGCGCCGACGAATAAAACGAAGACCAGCACCGCGCCGGTGAGCAGCCCTGCAAGCAACGTCAGTATGTATCGCATTCCTTAACTCTCTTTTCTTTTACGGCGTAGATGTCGGTGCGGGAGTCGCGGTTGTCGTCGTTGTGGTCGTGGTGCTTGTCGTCGCTGTATTGCTGCTCGCCGCGTCTTTGAGATTGCCGAGCAGCGGCCCGGCAAAGGCCGCAATGAACTTTCCAATCGCCTGCATCTGCTGGCGCACCTGTTCGGGCGTGGCCTTCGTGTAGCCCTGCGGCAGCTCGAACAATTGCGCATCAACATCCGTTTGAATGTCGCGCAATTCCGTGATGATCTTCAGATTCTTGAGCCCCTGTATGCTGTTGGAAGTCTCCGTCAATATCTCGGAACGCAGCGGCAAGCCAGTCTCTTTATCAACATAGACGAACGCTTCGTTCTTCACGTCGCCCGCCTGTGTATTGGTCTTCGCGGTGCTCGCATAGCGATATTTTTCGGCGTTGCGCCCGTTGATTTGCTCGTCGCCCGCGCGTTCGTAGCCGCGTTGCTTGCCGAGATAAGTGACGAGTTGGCCGGGCGTCATCAGGCGCTGTACGTCGAAGCCGGTGGTCTCCGCCGTCAACTCCGCATACTGCTTTTTGGCGGGCTGAATAACATAACGCTTATCTGCGCGATCAAGAAAAATTATCTGCTCGCCTGTCGGAAGCTTGACCGCGACGCGATGATCCGCGCCGTTTCTCGCCACCTCCGCAGAGAGCTTCGGAATGATGCTGCCTATCACATTGCCGGGCGTCTCGGCAGAGAGCACATAGGTGGCGCGATAGCGTTCCGGCTCGCGCGCATTGATGACCGTACCGGGATCAACGCCGACGTTAGCATTGATATTGACACTGGCGGCGGCAACCGGCGGCGTGTTCGCGTTGGTGTTTACGTTAGCGTTCGTCGTCGTGGCTTGTTGCTGGCACGCGCTCAGAGCCGTGCCGGAGATAGATAGCGCAGCGACAAGAAGCCATTTGGCGCGCGATTGTCGGATAGTAATTTGCATTAATTAGGATTCTCCTTAAATGGTTAACGTCAAGCATAACACGCGCCGTTGAAACGAAGTCGGCGACGCGAAAATTAATCCGCCGCTTCCGTGAGATAGGACGTGGGCGCGTCGGCGTGCGGCACGAAGCAGCGGCGGCAGCGCGCTTCGTATTTGTCGGATGCGCCGACGGCGACGCGCTCTGCGGATTCAAAAGTGCGCTGCGAATAGTTCGCGGGCTGGCCGCAACGCACGCAGATGGCGTGCGTCTTGGTGATATATTCGGCGATGGCTAGAAGCTGCGGCATCGGCTCGAAGGGCTTGCCCGTGTAATCCTGATCGAGTCCGGCGATGATGACACGCACGCCGCGCCGCGCCAGTTGGTTTGCCACTTCAACTAAATCCGCCTCGAAGAACTGCGCTTCGTCTATGCCGACGACTTCCGTGTTGGGTTCCACTTGCTCCAACAACTCGCGCGCCGATTTGACCGCGCCGGATTCATGGCGCATCTCCGAATGCGAGACGATGTGATCGGCGGAATAGCGCACGTCAATGTGCGGCTTGAAGACCTGCACTTTGAGGCGCGCGATTTTGGCGCGGCGCAGGCGGCGGATTAACTCTTCGGACTTGCCGGAGAACATCGAACCGGCGATGACTTCGATCCAGCCGGATGCGGTGCGCTCGTGGTTAAGGTGCTCGTCGTTTCCCTGTGCGGTAAGGTTTTCCATCTTTCTTTCAATACTTCCCCTTGAAAATTATAAGTAGAGCTTTCGATTGTAGAACGGCGCGAAGGCGGCTAAGAGCGCGAGTTCAAAACTCATCGCGCGCGTCAGTAAATCTTTCGACAGCACCCCCCATGCTCCCTGACGGCTGCGCACGTCGCGCTCGCCCGCGATTTCGTCTATCACGATGCCGAGTTCGATGCGGTCTTTTATCACGCGCTGCGCCAAATGTTCTGGCACGCTGATCGAAGGACTCGCGCCGTAGCTTTCTGTTTCGCCGTCGGTGGCAAACGCCCATCCACGCAAGAACGTGTGCTGCCGTTTGTCAAGCGTTACGGTGTGAAAGCCGCCTTCGAGTCCGACGTAGATTTGCGCGCTCGTTCCCTCTTCCAAAAGCAGATGCTTTGTTGCTAACGCCCGTTCGCGCGCGCCCTGCATTGACTGTTCATCCGTGAGCGGCATCGCGGGCGCGCTTGTGTCAACGCTTCGCGCGATGATTTCCGCGTCGTGCCATGCTTCGTCAATATTTGCGATGCGCGTTGCAGCGGCGCGGGCGGCTTCTACTTTCGCCGCGCGTTCAGAGCCGAGTGCGATCTTCATAGAGCGTGGTTTATTCATTTGTGTGCGGCTGTTTCATTTGTGCTAAAGCATAGTATCTGCTTCGCTCGAAGCTTGAACGTGCGTGTGCTCCGCGAGGCTATAACAGAGGCGGCGCGCGAGTCAAAGCGCGCCCGCACTTGGAAACAGTTGCTTGACATTTCAAGACAAGGCTTGCTGTAATCGAAACGCTTCCCCGAATCTTTATTCTGCGCCCGATTTTTTTATTCAACGCGAGGTGTTAGAAGTGCCCGCCAGCGAACTTGTTTACGATTGGAATACGATTGAGCCGAGCTACAAAGCTCCCAACCGCCACATCGGTCTGGACGATGAAACTCTGCGCGACGGGTTGCAGTCGCCCTCCGTGTGCGATCCGCCGATTGAGAAGAAACTCGAACTGCTGCATTTGATGGACGCGCTCGGCATAGACACGGCGGACATAGGCTTGCCCGGCGCGGGCGGCACACACGCGGCGGGCGTCGAACGGCTCGCGCGCGAGATCGTCGAACAGAAATTAAAGATTCGCCCGAACTGCGCCGCCCGCACGCATCTGAGCGATATCACACCCATCGTCGAAATCTCGCAACGCACCGGCATCCCTATCGAAGCCTGCACCTTTATCGGCTCGTCGCCCGTGCGTTTCTACGCGGAAGACTGGACGCTCGATAAGCTTTTGCATTTGACGGAAGACGCCGTCACCTTCGCCGTTAAAGAAGGCTTGCCGGTGATGTATGTGACGGAAGACACGACGCGCGCCGACCCGGAAATTCTGCGCGCGCTTTACACGACGGCGATTCGCTGCGGCGCGACGGCTGTTTGCGTCTGCGACACGGTCGGGCATTCGACGCCGGACGGAGCACGCGCCGTCGTGCGCTTCGTCAAAAGCATAATTGAAGAATCAGGCGCGGAAAATGTGCGCCTCGATTGGCACGGGCATCAGGATCGCGGACTCGGTGTGATAAATTCCATTGCGGCGATTGAAGGCGGCGCGGATCAGGTACACGGCTCCGCTCTTGGCGTCGGCGAGCGCGTCGGCAACACGCCGATGGATCAACTGCTCGTTAATTTCCGCTTGATGGATTGGATTGACAACGATCTCTCGCGCTTACGTGAATACTGCGAAACGGCGGCTTCATCCTGCGGCTGGACGATTCCGCTTAACTATCCTGTGTTCGGGCGCGACGCTTTTCGGACGGCGACGGGCGTCCACGCCGCAGCGGTCATTAAGAGTTACAAAAAAGGCGATGCGGAGTTGGCCGATCTGATTTATTCGGGCGTGCCCGCCGCGATGTTCGGGATGCGACAGGTTATCGAAGTCGGCCCGATGAGCGGCAAATCCAACGTCGTGTACTGGCTCGAAACAAGAGGACTCGAAGCCAGCGAAGAGCGCGTCACACGAATTTACGAACGCGCCAAGCAAGCCTCTTCCGTGCTTGCCGAAGAAGAATTGATGCAGTTGGTATAGAAGGGGACGGCTTTATCGTTCATCATGCTTAGTCCTACCGCAGTCGCGCTCGCGCCGGATCAACTCGCGCGCGAGGTGTATGATTCGGCGCAGGTGCGTCGCGCTTTCCATTTCTTTGAATCGCATGCCGCCGAAATCACCGACGACCATATAGCGATCTGTTCCATCCCCGCGCCGCCTTTTGGTGAAAGGCAACGCGCCGAACATTTACAAAACAAATTCCACGAATACGGTTTGACGCAGACGCAAATAGACGCGGAAGGCAACTGCATCGCTCTGCGTCGGGGTGCAAGCTCTGCTCCGCTCGTCGTTATCAGCGCGCATCTAGATACGGTCTTTCCGGCGGGTACTGATTCGACGGTTCACCGGCTACAACACAAGCTGTTTGCGCCCGGCATTGCCGACGACGGTTGCGGTCTGGCGGCGCTGCTGGCGCTACAACGCGCGATGGAAGAATGCGCCATCGAGACGGAAGGCTCGCTGCTTTTCGTCGGCACGGTAGGCGAGGAAGGCGCGGGCAACCTGCGCGGCGCGCGTTATCTTTTGAGCGAAGGTGAATGGGCGCATCGCGTTGACGCTTTTATCAGTCTGGACGGCCCCGGCATAGAGCGCATCACGCACGCAGCGCTCGGCTCGCGGCGTTATCGCGTCAGTTTACGCGGCACGGGCGGCCATTCGTGGGGCGATTTCGGCGCGGCCAATCCGGTTCACGCGCTCGGGCGTGCCATTGCCCGCCTCGCCGCGTATCCCGCTCCCTTTGAGCCGCGCACGACCTTTAACGTCGGGCGCATCGAAGGCGGCGCAGGCGTCAACGTGATCGCGCGCGAAGCTTCGATGGATGTGGATTTGCGTTCGGCATCGGGCGAAGAGCTGCAACGCCTCGACGCTTTCTTTCGCCGCGTCGTGCGTGAAGCCGCCGACGATGAGAACAACGCACGACGCGCGGGCGAGCCGCCGCTTGAAGTCGAAGTTCAACTAATCGGCGACCGCCCGAGCGGTGAGACGCCTGCGAGCGCTGCGATTGTCCGGCTCGCCGAAGAAGCGACGCGGCTGCTCGGCGCGCGTCCCGTGCTGGATCGCTCGTCAACGGATTCCAACATTCCGATTTCAATGGGCATTCCGGCCATCACGCTCGGCGCGGGCGGCACGAGCGGCAACACGCACACGCTGGATGAATGGTACGACCCGCACGGGCGCGACCTAGGGTTAAAGCGTGCGCTACTGCTGACGCTCGGCCTCGCCGGGCTGCGTTGAAAAGCAAACGGCGGAGTTGTCGCACGCGCGACAACTCCGCCGTTCTCAAACTGCCGTTCAATTAATTCAAACTACATTTCAGTTGATCGGGATGGTGACGGTAGCCGAGCCAGCCTTGCCTGCGGGAAAGCGTTTCTGGCGGGCGATGCGTTGCGCCGTGCCGTCGCCGCCGGAAGTCGCCGTCACACGGCCTGCTTCATCATACGTTACCTGAACCGTCGCCAGCTTCGGAGCCGCTTTCGGCGCGATTTGTTTAGCCGCTTCAGTGTTTGCCGCCGGAAGGGTTGGAGCGAGTGGGGCGGCGTTTTTCGTGGCCGCCGCCGCTTTCAAACGCTCCGCATCGAGCGCGGCTTTTTCCGCCGCGAGTTTCGCGCGTTCGCGCTGTTGCGTTAGTTGCGCGGCAGCCGCCTCCGTGCGAATCGGCGCAGCACTTTCCGCGTGTGCGGCTTCGTTTGCTTTAGCCGGTTCGTTGGAAGAAGCAAACGAATCGTTTGAGTTGTTATCAGCGATTGATGTCGCTTGCTCCGGCGGTTGAGAACTGTCCGCCGTCGTCGCCGTTATTACCTTGGCGGGCTTGCCTTTGCCGTACCAGCCAGCCGGAACCCCGACCGCTGCGATGATGAGCACGACGGCAGCGGCGAGCGCGCCGAAGACCACCGGCTTGCTCTTTTTCCCGGCTTCGCTGTTTCCGTTATTGTAATCCGCCGTCGTTGGCAGTTGCGTCGAAACAGAAGCGGTGCTTTCGGCGACCGCATGATCGGCTTTAACGATTTTTGCGGCGGGCGTTTCATCCTCTTCCGCGTCGTCGGGTTCCGTGTCTTCGTAGAGATTGAGCACGTCGCTGCCTTCCGGGAATGCCTCGCCCGGTGCGATGCCTTCGTCCAGCCGCCGCAGGCCTTCGAGCGCGACTTGCGTCCAGGGCTGGTGAATGGTGCGGCGCGTCGGCGCGAAAGCAGAGCTGAATTTGAAGGAAGCATTCTCCAGCGTCAGGGCGTAGTAGACCGCTTCGACGCCGCTGAGCGCGCCGATTTTGGCGTCCATCAGCTCGCCGCGCTCGAAGAAGAAATAGCCGGGAGCGCGCGTGTAAGCGACTTTAAGGCGTCCGGTCTTGCGTTGATTGCAGAAGAATTCGATTAGTTCCGCCAGCGAAAGATCGCTGAGCTGTCCGGTGAGTGCCATAATTTTTTTCTGTTCTTGCGGCGGATGGCCGCAGGTGTGTTGACGCCGTAGTTGTAGCGGCGAAATCGCTTTTCGTTGATGCGCGGGCAGTGCCTTTTGGGATTCCGCTCCGGCGAGTTAAGGCTAAAGCTCTTTGTGCTTTGTGCGCTGAAAGCTTTTTGTTTCGTCAGGCGCGCCCGCGCGGTTTTCAGACTACTCCGCTATCTTAAAGTTGTAGGTAATTATGCCCGCGACTTTGACGGGTTGGCCGGAAAGTTTTGTCGGCGCAAAGCGCGCTTGGCGTGCGGCCTGTATTGCCGATTGCTGCAACATCTGACTGCCGGACGTAGCGCGGGCGGAAATCACTTTCCCCTGTTCGTCTATCACGACCTCGACGCTGACAGTGCCGCCTGCGCGGACACGTCTGGCCGTTTCCGGGTAAACGGGCGCGGGCAGACTAATCGCCGACCCATTGAGCACGCCGCCCGAAATAGGTTTCATCAAAGGCTTCGGCATCAATCTGGCAGGCGCTGCTGCTGGCGGTTCTTCGCTAACAGTTTTAGCAACCGCCGGAGCATTGACGGGTGCTGTACCGGCGGGCACAACATTCGGCATATCAAGCGGCGCAGCGATGCCGGATTTACCGGGCGTCGCAATGCTGGCAGAAGGAAGGGCGGGCAGTGGTAGCGGGGGCTTATCTACAGCGGCTTTTACCGGGGCGGGCTGTGTCGCCTTCGGCGTGGCCGCCGGAAGAACCACCGCCGCGACAGCGGTGTTTGCCGCCGGAGCCTGCGATAGATTCAGCATATTCTGATCCAGATAATAACTAATGGTGCGGTAGGTCGTTTCCGTCTGCTCAAAATTCAGCTTGCCGCCTTCGATGACGGCGACGGAAGTAGTCATCTTCGTCCAGTTGCCCGCAAAATCGAATTCATAGGCATAGCTCTCTTTGCTCAACAATGTACCGTCGCCGTTGACCAGCGTCATTTCGCTGATGTTGCCCTTATCGTCATACTTGTAGACTTCTTTGCCTGTCAGCGTCGCCCCCGCGACCGGGTAATACGCCGTTTCAATTTTCGCGCCCTTGATATCGTAGGCGGCGGCTTCGAGAAGCGCCCGCGTGCCTTCGACAAACTTTCCGCCCTTGTTCGAGAGCTTTACCACCTCCGTGCGCACGCGACGCACCGGCCCGGCCAGGCCGTCCCGCGTTCTGTCCGTATCGGCAGGAGCAGCAGCGACGGGCGTGCCCGACGGTTTATCCAGCGCGGCCATCGTCGGCGGCGTGCTCTGCGCGGCTGCCGGAAACAACGCGCCCGCCGTGCAAAAGAGAGCGGCCAGCAAAATCGGTTTGGTTTTTTTGAACATAAATTTAACTCCTGCGAGTCGTAAACAATCGGATGAACTTCAGACTGATGCGGGTGAGGTTTAGAGGTAAAGACATTTCTGCGGATCGAACCCGAAACTACCGGATTCGGCTGCCAACGCAGCAAACGCATATTACACTGATAAACAAAGTTTGTCTAGTATAAACATAGGCAAGCATTATTTGAAATTAAGGATGAAGTTGCAGCTTCCTGCAATACTTCTTTCGTTTCGACAACTTCAGGGTTGGATTAATTCCGGTGTTCGGCTGCTTCGCGTTGAATTTAGGGGCTGGAGGTAGGCTTGTGGATCTCTACGCGGAGCGTCTTTTTGCACATGCTGATTGTGATTGAGGTTAGGCTGTCGCGCCTTGTGCGATCTTCGACGTGGAGAGTCCCACGTTGCGTGATTCCTTTCGCAGTGACCAGCTGGTGTTGAATCATTCAATAGCAGTCAGCCGAACAAGTCAATCAAAGCCGGTTGATTGGGAGTCCCACTTTTCGGGAGTAAAGTTGGTTCTTGTAGAAAGTTCGTGTGCGGAGCCTGAACGCTCAGGCTCCGCACACCGTTTGGATTAACGTCCGACTCGCGCACGTCAAATCTCAGAGGAGCGCCCGAAGATAGTGAGATTAGGAGTCGCGTCGGAGTTGCCGGAGCCGCTCTGCAAGGTGTAGCCGGTGGCGCAGAAGAGGCGCTCGTTGGTGTAGTTTCTGCACACCGTCAGGTAATCGCCCCACTTGTTGTCAGCCGGGCCGCGCGTGCCGGTGAAGGTGGTCACATGGCGCGGCGTGCCCGTCAGGATGGCGACGACGTGGGTCGGGAAGCGCGTGCCGCCGCCGATAGTGTAGGAGGCACCGACCTCGTTGTTCGAGTTGGTGCTCAGGGCGGCGTAGGCGAGCGCGGAGTTTGGGTCCCAGAGGTTGACGTTCTCAACGAGCGTCATGTTAGTGGCATTGATGCGCGCGATCTGGATGAAGGGCTGCGGGCGCGCGTTGGCACCGCCCCGGGCAGAGTTCCAGGCGAACCAGAGTTGGTTGCCGGCCAGAGTCGCGCCGGTATGGCGCCCGTCGGCGCGAGCGAGCCAGTTGCGCCCGTCGGGCGTGATCGAGCTATACGGGCCTGCCGACCAAGAGGCAACCGTCACGTCCGTGAAGGTCGGCGACGCGCTCGCCTCAGGCCAGCGGAAGACGCGTAGCGAGCTGGTGTTGTTGTGCGCGACGAAGAAGGCGGTTGTGCCGCAGTTCTGGGCGACCCGCAAGCTGGGGTTGGTCGTCGAGAGCGTGCTCGTGGCCGATAGCACGTTCGTGGTGAAGCTGGTCAGCCTTATCCTGACGACTGCCGAGGCGCGCCACGCGCCTGCCGACGTGAAGGCGTTGCTCGTCATGTAGAGCATGTTCGTGCCGGCGGCGAGATCAGGAAAGTCTAGCCAGATGCTTGGGCCAAGTCCGACGCTGGCCGGTGTGATGTCGAAGAAGCGCCACGAGCCGGTGCGTACGCGCGCGGTCGTGGCGTAGGCGATGCGCTGGATATTCTTGCCCGTGGAGTCGCGTGTGTACTGGAGCAGCCAGACGAAGGTGTCGATGCTCCTGATGTAGTGCACGACTTGGTCGCAGCAGAAGCTCATCCCCGGCGGGTTGGGGAAGGTCGTGAAGGGATCAACGAACCTGAAGGTTGTGCCACCGTCAGTCGAGACAGCTGCGAACCAATTGCCGGTGTAAAAGACCGTGCTGCCGTTGATGGCTGCGCTCGGCTCACAGACGTGCGAGGCCGTGTCGGCTGTGGCGAGGTCGTTGAGTTGCACATTCTTAACGAGCGAGATGGTGTCGGTCGGTGCCAGAGGGCTGGTCATCATCATCGCAAGGGCAGCAGGCGACACGCTGTCCTCGAAGGCCAAGGGCGCGGTGGGCAGCATGTCCATCACCTTCGGGCCAGCCGGTGGCTTGGGGAGCGTCTTGCGCGGGTGAATCTCGTCACTCCTGCGCGCCTCGGAGAACTTGTACGCCTCGTCTAGATACTTGATCTTGATCTCCTGCGCCACGATGGGCTCTACCTTCGCGGTGGCGAGGCTTGCCGTAGCGGCGAAGGCGCGCGCTGCTCCCAGCTTCGTCGAGACCTTGCTGGCGGCCTTGGCCCCGCCGACTCGCGCCGTGCCAGCCCTTGCCGCGCCACTTTTAGCTAAGCCTTTCGCAGCCTTCTTAGAACTCTTCGCTGAACTCTTCTTTGCGCCCCTCCAAGAAGGGGCCTTCGACCTCTTAGTTGAGGACTTCTTCGAGCTTTTCTTTGCTGGCATGTTGTTCTCGTCCTTTCTTGGTGGAGTGAGCCAGGGTCGTGCGAGGAAATCTTGTGCGTCAACTGTTGTTCAGACAAGGGGCAAGAGCGTGAGTCCTTTGAGTCCTCCTTAGGACCGGACGTGCAACGGTGCGAGAATGGGTTCTCACTCGCAAGGAGATGAGGGTCATTCGAGGTCGACGGGCGCGGAGGGCGTCTCGTCAGGCACTTCTTCACCTGCGGGCACTGGCGGGATGTACTGCCGCTCGTGAATCTTCTTCCCCGTCGGCGGAGGGGGGGGCAAATCCCAGTAGTGCGCGTTGACCTCGCGCCCCGTCTGCTCTGGTACGTCGTCCGTTGCCAGCGACTCCGAAGAATCGGACGAATCGCATCGCTCCTCCTCGTCCATACTCACCTCCTGATAACTGCCTGATTAAAGTGCTATATATCACTAATGGCATTTCCAGTAAATACATTTTATCTCTGGCTTGGAGGTCGAAACAAAAAGCGACTTTCGCACTTCCGCCTATGAAGATGTTATTAGGACTTACGCAGTTGGAAAAAGCTTTGTTGAAACAAAGGGCTTATCAAAACTGCGGCTTCCCGTAAATCGTTGATTCTTCGTTGAACTGCGTAAGTCCTAATTATGTGAAATCTCCTCAGCATAACTCAGAGATATAAGATGATATGCTTCCCTTTGAGATTATCAACGGACGTTATATTTCTTTTAATCTGAGGGCAGCCGAACAAGTCATTCGAGCCGACCGCGAGTTAGCAAGTCTCTCATCGTGAACTTGCATGGTTTCGGCGTTGCGTGCGCGGCGGCTCAATTCCGGTGATAGGCGGCGAGGCGGGCGGCGATGGCGTCTATGATAGGGGTGCTGCTGGCTTTGGCGGTTTCGTCGTTGCAGAAGATGGCGAAGACAATCGGTTCGCCGTCGGCGGTGGTGGCGTAGCCGGAGAGCGTGTGAATGTAGGTGAGCGTGCCGGTCTTCGCTTCGATGCGATTCTGTGCGACGCGGAGGCGGGATTGAAGCGTGCCGTCGCGCCCGGCGATGGGCAGCGAGTCGCGGAACACGGTTGCCGCAGAACTTCGTGTCATCGCGGCGAGCAGTCGGGCGGTCGCTTCCGGCGTCACAAGGTCTAGACGCGATAGACCGCAGCCATCGTGCAGCGCCAACTGTTTGGTGGCGATACCGGCGCGCTCAAGCCACGTCCGTACCGTTGCCAATCCCGCTTCGTCGCTTCCGCGCAATCTCTTCTTTGAAGATTCAGCCGCGCTCGTCTTCGTTGACTGATTCTCAAACGGCGCGTCGCGTTCTTTGCCCAGCGTGCGCAAAATCAGCTCCGCATTTAGATTGATGCTCTCCTTATTTGTCGCGCGCGCAATCTCGCCGAGCGTTCCGCTTAACGCCGAAGCGAGTTCCGTCGCGCCCTGCGGATCAAACCGCAAATCGCTACGCCCGCGCGCATCTCTCGCCAACGCTTCGCCTTCGACCTTGATGCCGCGTGCGAGCAGCGCATCACGGAACAACTGCGCGGCAATGAGCGCGGGATTGTGCATTGCGAGGCGCACGCGCAAGGGCGCTGTGCCCGCCGGAAATTCTCCCCACACACGTATCTCATTATCGGAAAGCCCGCGCGTGACGCCGACGGATGACCTAGCACCGCGCGCCACAGTGTTCGCGTCGTTCGTGACACGGACATAGCGCTGTGCGGCATCGTCGGATGTAATCGTTGCCGGTTCGTCGAAGCGTGCGGCGGGTGTGATTTGCAGCGTCAGCGCATTATCGTCAATGGAGAGCGCGCTCACTTCCGCGCCGAAATACCACTGCACGTCAGTCCACAGCCAGCCGTCGCCGAGCGGTTCGCCGCGAAAATAACTTTCATCGCCGACCACGTTTCCGCGCACGCGCCGCACACCGCGTTCGTAAAGCGCATCGGCCAACGATGCGAGCGACGGCGATGCTTCCTTGTTCTTCTTCGAGCGTGAAACAAGATCGGGTGCACCGCGTCCGTAGAGCGTGATGTCGCCAGCTATCGCGCCGCCCGCGTCCGGCGGTGCGGCGGCATAAACGGAGGTGCGCCAGCGATAATTCGCGCCGAGCAGATCAAGGGCGACGGCGGTCGTGTAGACCTTCATGTTAGAGGCGGGCGTGAAGAGTTCGCCTGCGTTGCGCGCATAAAGCGTGCGCCCGTCGCGCAGGCTGCTGGCGTAGACGCCCCATCGCGCCGACGCAAATTCGCTTTCGTCAATCACACGGTCAATCTCTTCTTGAAGTTGGCGTGCCGCGCGCGAAGCCGAACCCGGCGCGCTGGCCTGCGATGGCGCAAAGGCGTTGCGCGATTCATCGCCACTCTGTTCGATGGATGACGAAGCAGCGCGTGTGTCTTGTTGTGCGTTGATGCTTTTCCGTATTTCCGGCAGTGCGACGGCGAGCACGAGCGCAAGACCGATGAGGAAAATTAATGCGCTGCGCTTTAGTCTGGATGGATCAATCATTTCAGATGACGCGAACAACTTCGCGCGGGTTAGTTGGTGAAGAGAGTTTCTGTGCGATTGGCGGCGAGCAGGCTGCGCGTCGCCGCATAAACTTCGTCAACCGGCATCTCTGCGATGGCGCGGCTATAAACGACGCGGTGGCGCGCCTCAATCGGAATGAAACTGTGCGGCGTCGGGCTGTTGATGAGCGCGACAACGTTTGTGCCGACGGCGGTGGCGATGTGCATCGGCCCCGTGTCGTTGGCGACGAAGACGGAGAGGCGCGCCAGCATCGAAGCGAGTTGCGCGACCGTCAGGCGATCAAAAATAATCGTTGAGGGCGGAAACTGCGCGCGCATCTCCCGCACCAACGCGCGTTCTTCCGGCCCCGCAAAAAGCACGACGCGCACCGCGTCATTGCGTATCAGGCGTTCGGCGAGTTCCGCAAAGCGCGCAAGCGGCCAACGCCTGCCCGGATGCCCCGCGCCCGGAAATAACCCTATCAGCGGCGCATCCATTGATAGTACGCGCTCTTTTTTAAGCAACTGCTCGACGGCGCGATCATCTTCAGGGAGCGTTTTGAGTTTCGGTGTGCGCGGCACGTCGCGTATGCCGAGCGGGATCAGCACATCCAGATAACGATCAACCGCGTGCTTCGTCGGGCGATGGTCTTCGACGGGCGGCGGCGGGCTAAAGTTGGCTAAAAAATCCAGCGACCTACCGCGCCGTCGCGCGTAAAGTCTGTGCGGCGCGCCGGAGAGAACGCCAAGCAAGTTGGTTTCATATAAGCTATGCAGATCAATCACGAAATCGAAATGCGCGGCACGCACTTCTTTGATTAAGCGTGCGATGCGTAAGACAGAGAGCGGCTTCGAGCCATCGCGCAGGGCAACGCGATCAACGACAATCTTCGCGTCGGCGTAGCCCGCCAGATCAATAATGGCCGCGCCCGGCGCACCGACGGCGACGGTAATGCGCGCCTGCGGAAACCTTTCCCTGATGGCGCGCAACGCGGGCAGGCTAAGCACCACGTCGCCGAGTTGCCCGAAGTCAATCACGAGTATATTACGCGGATCGAAGTTCATAGAAGTTAAGACTAAAGAGGCGGCGGGACGGCGGAAGCTAATATATTCCCGGCTCGCCTTCGGGTCGCGTGCGCCAACGCCTGTGAATCCAGAGCCATTGATCCGGGTAGCGGCGTATGATGTCTTCCAGAACTTTCGTGTAGCGCGCCGTGTTCGCCACGACATCCTCTTTCGGGTTGCCGGTGCTAATCGGCTCAACAGGCTTCTCGCCGTGCAGACGATGAACGCGCGCCTTCGCGTCCCACACAATGTAGACGGGCAGGACGGCGGCGCCGGTGCGTTGCGCGAGAACCGCAACGCTCGACGTAGTGCAGGCCGCGATGCCGAAAAAGTCGCAGAAGACTCCCGCCTCTTTCGTCATGTTAAGGTCTGCGAGAAGACCGACCATGCCGCCGGATTTTAAGGTGCGCAAAACTTCGCGTCCCGAATCGCGTTTATCGAGCGTGCGATTGCCGTAGCGCGTGCGATATTTTTCGACGAGATTTTCTACCAGCGGATTGTCAACGCGACGCACGAGAAAAGAAATTGACTGGCCGAGCACCGAATGCGCGTAGGCCAGTAGTTCCCACGCGCCGATATGTCCGGTCAATAAAATGATGCCGCGCCCTTCCTTTTGTAAGCGGCGAAACATCTCCATATCGTCAGGATCGTGAACCGCAACGGACGCGAGATTTTCAGGAGTGAGTCGCGGAAACTGGCTGACTTCGCTGAGCAGTCGCCCCAGATTCTCGAACGTGCCGTGACGGATGCGTGCTCTCTCCGCCGCCGCCATTTCAGGAAAAGCCATGCGCAAATTCAAATCCGCGTGGCGGCGCAGGCGCGGCAGCAAACGCTCTGCGAGCGAGCCTACAAAGCGACCGACTTCAAGCGAGACGGGGCGCGGCAATGCGCCGAAGCCCTTCAGCATCGCCCACGTCGCGGCGTATTCGCCGTAGGTGCGCAAACGCCCGTGATGCTTGTAGGTCACGGCGGCGCGCGCGCTTTGGTCTTTAACTTCGCGGTTCAATCAGTGTATACCCGCCGTCTGTTCGGTTAGTTCGCTGACAATTGAATCAAGCACTTCTTGACCGCTCGCGCGTCCTTTGATGGCTTTCATTTCAGCGTTGCGCTGCTGCGCTTTTTGCAGCGGGCGTGTGTATGGCGCAAGCGTCAGATAGTGTGCAAACGTTGTGTGGCGCGCGACGATTGCGCGCACTCTTTCAAAGTTGCCCGGAATCTCGCCGCTGATCTCCGGCGCGTGTTCGATGCGTTTGAAAGTTGTGATAATTACGCCTTTGTCCGGCGTGAGCATTGTTTTGTGGACGGCGAAACTGGCCTTGCCCCCGATGGTTTCGAGCGCGACGGGATTGAAATTGTAAAGGTGCGCGAGATGAAAGCGGTGCGCCGGAGCATAGCAAGTGCCTTCGACGTTTGGCACTTCGACAACCAAGAATCCTTCAGGCCGCAGCCAACTGCGAATCTTCTTGAGCGTCCCGAGCGGATCGTCGAGATGCTCTAACACGTGGCTCAACGTGATGACGTTGAAGCTTTCAGCAGGAAACTCGATTTGCTGTACGAAGCCGATTTGAACGGGCAAATCGAGTTCTTTCTGCGCGTACAAGCCGTAGCCTTCGTTCGGTTCGATGCCGCGCGCGTCGTAGCCTAGCTTTCGCAGCACGTAAACGAATTCTCCGCCGCCCGAACCGACATCCAGCACGGCATCGCCCGCGCGCAACAACTCCTTAATCTGCCCGTAGCGATTAAAGGCGACGCGCCCCGCCCTGTAAACGTGTTTCAGTTTGGGGCTGTACGCGCCTTTGTATTGAATGCGGTAATCTTTGGCGTAGAATTTTTTTACTTCGTCGGGGTTCGGGCGCGGGTCTGTCCACACAAGGCCGCACTTCCGGCAGACGACTGTGCGTAAGGGATTGTTGTCGCGGTCACGCCGCCCGATCTCCTCCGCATCCGTTGAGCCGCAGCAGTTGCAGGGCACAGAGCAGACAGTCTTAATAATCTTGGCGGACATGGACAAACGCTTGCTCTCGAAAAATTGAACGATTAAAGACCCGCGCAGGGTTGCATAAGCAAAGCCTCTTAAGATTCCTGCAAAAGCCTGCTGATAAGATTTTCCAGCTTGGGGAAGTCAATCGGTTTGTTCAGATAGCCGTCAATGCCCGCATCTATCGCCGCCTTTTGAAAGCCCTCGGTCGAAAAGGCCGTGAGCGCAATAACGGGCACGGTTTTCAACTCGGCACGCTGGCGGATGCGGCGCGTCGCGCCGAAACCGTCAAGCTCCGGCATATGTATGTCCATGATGATCAGATCGGGACGGGCGAGCGCCGCGATCTCAATCGCCCGCGCGCCATTCTCCGCGCTCAACACGCGATAGCCTTTGCTCTGCAACCAGAGGCTGACCAGCACAAGGTTATCGCTGAAATCATCAACTACCAGAATCGTTTTCGCGCCTGTCAAGTTTTGGTCAGTCACACTTTTATTATACTTCGTTAAGCCGCGCACACGTAAACCGTCAAAGCGATTCAGCAAAGTAAAAGCGACGGGGAGGTGCTTTTATGAACTTTGTTCGCAGACTTTCGATGCTCATGCTTCGCGTAAATCGCGCCCGGTCATCTCCGCCGGTTGTTCGACGCCGAGCAGGGCGAGCATCGTCGGGGCGATGTCTTCGAGCGCGCCGCCTCCGCGTAGTTTCAGGCCAATAGCAGCTTCGTCTATGAAATGAAAGGGCACTGGATTGGTGGTATGCGCGGTGTGAATTCCGCCGGTCTGCGGGTCAATCATCTGTTCGGCGTTGCCGTGATCCGATGTAATTAAACAACGACCGCGCGCCGCCTGCATCCCCCTCATAATCCAACCCAGACAGGTGTCAACATATTGCACGGCTTCGATGGTCTTATCGAGGTGTCCGGTGTGTCCGACCATGTCCGCATTGGCGAAGTTGACGATGAACACGTCCGTTTCGCCTTCTTCGATGGCGCGCAAAACTTTGTCCGTGATTTTGAAGGCAGACATCGCCGGTTCTAAATCGTAAGTCACGACTTTCGGCGACGGAACAAGCAGGCGGCGCTCGCAGGCATACTCTTTCTCGACGCCGCCGTTGAAAAAATAGGTGACGTGCGCGTACTTCTCTGTTTCCGCGAGACGATAGTTGCTGACGCATGGGCGCGCGAAGACTTCCGCCAGCACATTGCGATGCTCACGCGGCGCGAAGGCGATGGGCAGCGGAAAAGTTTTGTCATACTGTGTGAAGCAAACGTAATCAATCGAAGGGCGATGCGCCGCCGCGAAGCCGCCGAAGCCGGGCACGGCCAGAGCGTTTGTGATTTGCCGCGCGCGGTCTGAACGGAAATTAAAGTTGATGACGGAATCGTTATCCTGAATCGTTGCGACAGGTTCGTTCGTTTCGCGCATTAAGACAATCGGCTCGATGAATTCATCCGTGATGCCGCGCTCGTAACAACGCTTTATCGCTTCCACCGCATCAATCGCGCGCTCGCCTTCACCATTGACCATTAGATCATAAGCGCGTTTGATGCGCTCCCAGCGACGGTCTCGATCCATCGCATAGAACCGCCCGATGACGGATGCGATGCGCCCGCAACCAATCTCCGAACACGTAACCTGCAACGCTTCGACGTAGCCGTAAGCGGATGTCGGCGGCGTGTCGCGCCCGTCCAAAAAAGCGTGTATGTAAACGCGGTGCAAACCGCGCTCTTTCGCCATGCGCAGCAAAGCGTAGACGTGCGTCTGCGAAGAATGAACCTGTCCGTCCGACAGCAATCCTATCAAGTGCAGCGCGCCGCCGCGCCCTTTGGCGTTATCCATCGCGCGGGCGATTATTTCGTTTCGGAAAAATTCGCCGGTCTCGATTTCATAATCAATCTTCGACACGTCCATGCGTATCACGCGGCCTGAACCGATGTTCAGATGCCCGACTTCGGAATTGCCCATCACGCCCGCAGGCAAACCGACGCGCGTGCCCGATGCTTCGAGCAACGTCTGCGGATACTTCTCGCACAGTTCATCATAAAAAGGCGTCGCGGCGAGCGCGATAGCATTGCCTTCGCGCGCCGGGTTGTAGCCCCAACCGTCAACGATGATGAGCGCGAGCGGCACTTTCTTTTCTGCCAAGATCAATTCTCCTTGAGCCTGTGTCTTAACAAAATTACACGAAATGTTCGCCGTGAATTTTATCGCGCAGGCGTCGCGCATTCACGGCTTCGACTTCAACGCTTCGCCGCCCGCGCGCTTTTCGATGCACTCTTCGCAGAAGGGGCTGAAGATGTGGACGCGGTTTTTGCTTTCGGTAAAACGTCGGCGAGTTGATAAAAAGCAGCGCGTCCGGGAAAGCGCGCCGCCGTGCGCAAGTCTTCTTCGATGCGTAACAGTTGGTTGTATTTGGCGATACGGTCTGTGCGCGAGAGGCTGCCGGTTTTGATTTGGCCTGCGCCGGTTGCAACCGCGAGGTCTGCAATAAACGGGTCTTCGGTTTCGCCGGAGCGATGCGAGATAACGACGGTGCGATTGTGCTTCTTGGCGAGTTCGATGCAATCGAGCGTTTCCGTGAGCGTGCCGATTTGATTTACTTTGATGAGAATCGAATTGGCGCAACCTCTATCAATCCCTTTTTGCAGAAACTCCGTGTTCGTGACAAACAGATCGTCGCCGACGAGTTGCACGCTTGCGCCGACTTCATCCGTCAGCGTCTTCCAGCCGTCCCAATCGTTCTCCGCCATGCCGTCTTCGATGGAAATAATCGGATACTGCTGTGTCCAGCTTTTCCAGTACGCGGCCATCTCATCGCTCGACAATTTGCGTTTGTCGGATTTCTTGAAAACATAAGACGAGCCGTCGTAGAACTCGCTCGCCGCCGGATCGAGCGCGAGCATCACGTCGCGTCCCGTTTTGTAGCCCGCTTGATTAATCGCTTCGAGAATCGTCTCGACGGCCTCTTCATTGGATTTCAAGTTCGGCGCGAAACCGCCTTCGTCGCCGACGCCCGTCGAGTAACCTCTTTTCTTCAAGACATCCTTCAGGGCATGAAAGATTTCCGCGCCGGTGCGTAGAGCTTCACGGAAAGTTACAGCGCCGACGGGCATCACCATGAATTCTTGAAAGTCCACGTTGTTGTCGGCGTGCGCACCGCCGTTCAAAATGTTCATCATCGGGATGGGAAGCAGGCGCGCGTTCGGGCCGCCCAAGTATTTGTAGAGCGGAAGTTGAAGATGCGCGGCAGCGGCGCGCGCCGTTGCCATTGAGACGGCGAGCAGCGCGTTTGCGCCGAGCTTCGATTTGTTCTTTGTGCCGTCCAGCGCGATCAGCGCCGCGTCCACTTCCGCTTGATCCAGCGCGTCCATGCCTTCAATCGCAGGAGCAATCGTTTCATTTACATTGCGCACGGCATTCATCACGCCCTTGCCGCCGTAACGCTTCTTGTCGCCGTCTCGCAATTCTACTGCTTCATGCTCGCCGGTTGACGCGCCCGAAGGAACCGCCGCGCGCCCCTGTTCGCCGCCGATCAGAACCACCTCCGCCTCGATGGTCGGGTTGCCGCGCGAATCCAGAATCTCCCGCGCGCCGATCTGCTCAATCATGCTCATAAAAAGAGTTTGCTCCTCAATGTGGTGATGCTATTTGAAAACTTCCGTGTGCTTTAACTTTAACATCTGCCTCGCATCTAAGAAAAGCGCGCTTAAAGCGAAGCTCGCAGACGAAGCTATCCCTGACGAACCGTTGCAGCGACCGTGTGCATATCGTATAGTTTGTGCCGTCGCTGCAAAGATTTGTATGAAAGGCGGGAACGGAATTATGAGTAGAGACAAACGACTGCGCAATATCACGCGCGTTGATTACGAAAGAAAGCATCAGCATGGGTGGTGGGTGAGAATTCACCGCGAAGGGCAGATGATTCAAAAGTTTTTCAGCGACAGCGTGTGCGGCGGCGAAACCCGTGCGTTGCGTGAAGCGAAAATTCACCGCGACGAATTGCTGCGGCTTTACCCGAAGCCGGAACGCGGCAATATGTTCAATAAAACGAACGCGCGCAACAAGAGCGGCTACGCGGGCATTCATAAAACGCGCTCTGCGAAGCGGGGGATTTATTACGAAGTGTGGCAGGCGGGTTGGGTTTTGCCGAACGGCAAACGAGTCAACCGGAAGTTTCACTACTCGCTCGACGGGCGCAGCGAAAAGGAAGCTTTGCAGCTTGCAATCAAAGCCAGAAAAGAAGGGCTGCGCATGATAAAGAAGATGGCCGACGATAAAAGAGAAAAGCAGCAAGCGCGCAAGGCCACGAGGAGCGCGAAAAAAACACGGAAGTAAGAGTCAACTCGTTGCGCCGCCCGTGCCATTCGTTTTTTCCGTTGTCTCCGGCGCTGCTTCCGCTTTTTCGAGACGAACGCGGCGGACGCGGCGGCGTTCGACCGCTTCGACATGAAAGATTTGGCCGTCGTGCCTGACAATTTCGCCGGGTTCGAGAACGTGCCCGGCTTCGGTCATTAAGAATCCGGCGATGGTGGTGTAGGCTTCAGACTCCGGCACGCTCAGGTGCAGGCGACGATTGAGGTCGCGCACGGCGAGTCCGCCGTCGAGCAGGTAAGTTCCGTCGCGCTCCTTTGAAATCTGTTCATTAACTTCTTCGTCGTGTTCGTCGGAAATGTCGCCGACGATCTCTTCCAGCAAATCTTCGAGCGTGATAATGCCCTCGACGCCGCCGTGTTCGTCAACCACGAAACCGAAATGCGATTTGGCGCGCTGCATCTGCCGCATCACGTCTTCGAGACGCGCCGTATCAACCACGTAAAGCGGCGCTTGCAATACGTCTTCGAGACGAAAAGTTTCGGGGTGTAGCAGATACGGCATCACGTCTTTGCTGTGAACGAAGCCCGCCACATCGTCCAGTGATTCACGATAAACGGGCAGCCGCGAATAGCCGTATTTGTGAAAAGCCTTCGCCATCTCTTCCATCGAGCAAGTGCTGGAGACGGCGGCCATTTCCGTGCGCGGAATCATCGCCTCGCGTACCAGTGTGTCGGAGAAACGAAAGACGCTGTGAATCAAACGCTGTTCGTCGGCGCGCAAATGGCCGCTCGCGCGCGAGATGTCAACGAGTTGTTTGAGTTCCGTCTCCGTGTAAACCGCTGTATGTTCGAGCGACGATTTGAGACCGAACAGGCGTCCGAGCGCCGCGCCTGTTCGATTGAGCACCCAGATCGGCGCGCGGAAAACTTTGCTGAATAGTTCCAGCAATCCCGCGCTGATAATCGCCAGCGATTCGGAGCGTTCGAGCGCCATCATCTTCGGCATCAACTCGCCGATCACAATGTGCAGAAACGTAATCATCGTGAAGGCGATGGCGATGGCCGACAGGTGCGCGATGTAGCCAGCCCAGCCTGTGTTGGCGATGCGTGCGGCGACGGGCAGCAACAGTGCGGCGATGGTCGGCTCGCCAATCCAACCGAGGGCGAGCGAGGCGAGCGTCACGCCGAGTTGTGTGGCGGAGATAAATGTGGTCGGGTCGGCCAACAGTCGAAGCGCCGCGCGTGCGCCGCGACTTCCATTTGCCGCGCGCTCTTCAATCTTCGGGCGTCGCGCCGTCACCAGCGCATACTCGGAGCCGACGAAAAAACCGTTAGCCAAGACGAGAAGAAGCACGGCCAAAAGTTTCAGCGACGCTTCGGTGAGCGTCACCGTCTCTGGAAGCGCCGCTTCGCTGAAGATGAAAATGAAAAGATACCGGGCAGGTTCGTCCATGCGTGTCAGTTGAAGGAGCAATCTTTAGCTTTCCTGCTTGCTCGATTTCGTGAACGCGAATTATACCACGCGGCGATGCCCCGGGGGTATATGGAGGCGCGCACAAGCGAGGAGGAAGCGCAGAGGACACCGGAGCGTTGATAAACGGATAACGGCAGTTCGACGCGCCTCTGATTCCATAGTCTGTCAGAGAAGGAGCGTGAAAAGTCGGCTTGATTGTGCGAAGACTGTAAAAAGCTTAGTGGCCTGCGGTCGCACCGGCGGCACGCGCGCGCGCGGGCTGGCGGTCATGTTTGGCGCAGGCACGGGCGAGCGCCTGTTCGACGCGCGGCTCGACGTTGCATTCGGGCTGGCGGCAAACCACCGAAAGCTCGGAAATCACAAGGTAGCGTGCGCGTTCGAGCATACGCTGTTCGCGGAAAGAAAGCGGTTTGAGATGGCTCAGGTAGGTTAAGTTCTTGAGAACGGCGGCGGCCTCGAAAATATCGCCGGTACGCATCTTGTCGGAAAAGTCCTTGAAACGGTCTTTCCAATCGTGCGCGGGCGCTGTGAAATCGTCGCCGAGATTCTTCAAAAGCAGTTCGCACTCGCCCGATGTAATCGGATACCGCAGCCCGACCTCGTCGGCATTGGCGACCGGGACGAGCACGACGGAATTGGTTGCGGCAAGACGAAGCGTATAGAAGGGAAGCGAGGCCGCGCCGATCTGTTTATGCTCGATTTGTTCGATGGTTCCGACCCCGTGATTGGGGTAAACGACCTTTTGGCCGACCTTGAAGCCTACCATAGCACCTCCATTGATTGTAGAAAGAAATCAGACTTGCGCCGCACGCGCGGGTCTGTAATTGCACCCGTTTGATTTGAAGGCGACGCTTTTGTAAGTGCGCCGGGTTATATTCAATTCTCACAAAAGTGTAACAAGCGTCACGCGGAAGCGTCAAGCTATAATTCGGAAAAGCCGCAATATAGGCGAATTGAAGCTGTCGAGAAGATGCCGCAGCCGTTAACAGCCGTCAATTATGGCGCTATTTCGACGGCTTACAAAATTAGAAACGAAACGTGGTGTCGAATTGCAGGCGCACGGTCGGGCGATTGAGCGAGCCGGAGGGCGTTGCGCCGAAAGGCCCTAGCAATCCGTTGGCGCGTTGGGAAACGATGCCTGTCGCCGTGAGCAACACGCGCGGATCAACCACATATGTGAAATAGAAACGGTTAACGCGAACGTCCGACTGCTGGGCAATCTCCGAGAAATTGAACGGCGTCAAGACAGCGTCTTTTTCGATGCGAATAAAAGTGTAATCAAGCAGAAAATCGCCGCGTGCAGCGGTTTTGCCCGCCGAAAGCTCCGTCCAATAGCCGTTGTTCTCGCGGTTGCGCTGAAAGACATCCGCGCCGTTTGCGGCAGCCGTGACAACGTCGTGCGCCTGCGTGTTGGTCACGTAATTGAAGATGAACGAGAGCGGGAAACGCTTGCTGCGCGTTACATCGAGGCGGCCGATAAGATCAATTAGATTGTAGCCCGAAGCCAGACGCCCGTCGCGGTTAAGTGCATTGTTGGTGGCCGAAGAGATGCCCAGATTGCCGTTGCCCGCGACGAGCAGTTCGCGCCCGATCAATGCCTGTCCGGTGACGGTTTGCGCGGGCGTGTTGGCGGTTGCCGGAATTGTGACAGTGACGGGCAACTGCACTTGATTGCCGAAGAATTGAACGGGCGTAATAAACTGCGTGCCGGAATAATAAAGGTCTGTCGCCGAGAGCGTTAACGCAAGCTTCGGCTGCAATAGAAACCGCGTGCGGACTTGCGCGCCGTAAAGGTCTAAATCGCGCCCCGCCCGGCGCGATTGATTTATGCTGATCTCGTTGCTGGCATTGCGTATGAACGCGGCGTTGCGTTCGATGAAGGGCAGTTGCCACGCGACGAAGGTGAGATTTTGCAGCCTCGATTTTTTGAAGTCGCGCGAGTAACTTTCATTTAGGCCTTCGGATTGAATGTCGTTGTCGAAGGTCAGTTCCGTGTGCGTCCAAGGGGTTTCAAATTTGCCGCCCTGCAAGCGCAGACCGGGCACGCGCTGCGGTTTCCATGTCAGATAGGCTTGGTCGAGCGCAAACTGTTTGCGGCTGTAAAAATCGGTGAGCACTTGATTGGAAGAGATTACATTGCCGGGATCGCCCGTCGAAAACCGCAAACCCCACTCGAAGCTCTTCCCGATTTCGCCGCGCATGGCGAGACGCGCGCGAAGGCGCAAACGCTCGCGCGCCGAAAGTTGGTTGCCGAGTATCGCCGGATTGACGTTGTTCGCCGTAGCATTCAACTGTCCGAGAATCGTGTCGTACTGAAAGCGCAGGTCGCCGCTGAACGTGATGTTGCCGATCTGTTTGGCGACGGTGTCGCTTGTTTTCTTCGCCTGCGCTTCGACGCGCGCCAGTCGCTCGTCGGTGGTCGCGGGCTTCGCCTCCTTTTGTGTGGTTTGTGACGGCGCGCCGGATTCGCTGACGCTTTTGGCGAGAGAGTCCGTGACGGGCGCACCGGCCGCTTCGGTATGTGCGACGCGCTCGCGCAGTTCGTCTATCACGTGCGATTGCTGCGTGACGGTTTCGCGCAGACGACGCAATTCCTCGCCTTGCTCGCGCAGCAACTGATGAACTTCGGTTATCTCCGAATCGGTAGCTTTCGTGGGTTGTCCGGCCTCGACAACCGCTTTAGGGGAGGAGATTGCGGCGCGTTCAATCGTCTGCGCGCGTGCTGACAAAGCGTAGCAGAAGCACAGAATGGTTAATGACATGGCGAAAAAGAACCGGGGGCTTCGCATTAACTCGATCTCCTTGAAGATTAAAAACGGAAAATTTCTCGCGGCTTCTAATGTTAAGATCGGGCATTATACATTTTGCGCGATAAAGCTTGAAACATTTGTCTTATTTCCACGACCTGAAGATTCGCGTTGCGGAAATTCTCCGACGTCTCGCCGGAAGGCAGTTGTCATCTACGGCTGACGGCTGTTAGGATTCAATTCGCATTGTGGATTTGCGCTCCCGCACATCTTTTCGCGGTCTCTGATTAACTATGTCATCACGGTCATTCATGCGAAAGACGCGCTCTTTTATGCGCTTTAACGCATTGCGTAATCTCGTCTCCGATTCGATGGCGATTGACATGGGATCGGCGGGAACGATTATCAGCGTGCGCGGTCGCGGCGTAGTGGTTGACGAGCCGTCGGTCGTCGCCATCAACAAAGCGACGGGCGAAGTGCTCGCCGTCGGACGCGAGGCGCAGCAGATGTCCGGGCGTGAAGCGCGCGATGTCACGGTGATCGCGCCGATGGTGGACGGCGTCGTGGCAGATTTTGAGCGAACGCAGGCGATGCTTGATCGGTTCGTGCGAAATGCGCGAAGCGGCATCTCGCATTTCAGCCGCCGCGCCGTGATGAGCGTTTTATCCGGCGTCACGCAGGTCGAACAGCGCGCACTCCTTAGCGCCGCCGAACACGCGCATATCGGGCGCGTCTATATGGTTGAAGAAGGATTGGCGGCGGCCATCGGCGCGGGCGTGAAGATTGACGACACGCATGCTTCGGCGGTCGTTGACATCGGCGGCAGCACCACCAACGTCGCCGTCGTCGCCAACGGCACAATCGTTCTGGCGCGTGCCGAACGAATCGGCAGCTCCGACATCGAGACGGCCATTGTGGATTTATTGCGACGCTATCGCGGCCTTGGCATCGGCGCTGCCACCGCCGAGCGTTTGAAGATCGAACTCGGTTCGGCGATACCGCCGCAAGACCCTATGCGCCATCTCTCCGTCAGAGGCCGCGACGTGCAGACGGGCAGCCCCGGCGCGATTGACGTGACGGCGGCGGATATCTACGGCGTCGCGCAAAGCGTGATGCGCAAGATCGCCGACAGCGTGCGCGAAACTCTGGCGGAACTTCAGCCGGAAGTGGCGGCGGACATTTATGATCGCGGACTGATTTTGACGGGCGGCGGCGCGTTGCTCGCAAACTTTCAGCCGTTTCTCGAACAGGAAACACAACTCGCCGTGCGCCTCGCCGACGAACCGCGTTTCAGCATTGTGCGCGGCCTGACGCAACTCTTCGACGAACCGCTTCTGCTGCGCCGCGTCGCACGCAACGAAGCGCCGCTCCTGCTCGATGCCGAAGCGTAACACTCGCGCCGCGAGAGTTAGTCCTGCGAGAACTAAACGTAAAGAATCAAGAACCAAATTTTAAGAATACGGACGGGGATTGTCAGCGCAGTGAAAACCGGTGGATTCTTCAACCAGCAGTTTACGGTGGCGCGCGTGTACGGAATTCCCGTGCGCTTGGATTACCGCTGGTTCGTCGTCGTCGCCTTAAGCGTCTGGCTGATTGCTGCGCGGATGAGCGGCGGCGAGATGCTGATCGTCACGCTGCGTGTGCCGCCCGTCGGTATAGCGACGGCGTGGACGCTCGGCGTGGTGACGACGCTCGCGCTCTTTCTCTGCGTGCTCGGACACGAACTATCGCACGCTTTGATGGCGCGCGCCGAAGGCATAGAGATCGAAGAGATCGTGCTGCATCCGTTCGGCGGCCTCGCGCGGTTGCGGAATCAGCCGGACACGCCGGGCGCGGAGTTTCGCATCGCTCTGGCGGGGCCTGCTGCAAGTTTTCTCTTCGCCGTGCTGGGACTCGCGGGAGCGAAAGTTGCCGCGCTCGGCAATTACCGCGCGACCGTCGCGGTATTCTTTTTCATCGGCGCGGGTAATCTCTTGCTCGCGGTCTTCAATCTCTTTCCCGGCTATCCGCTGGATGGCGGGCGTGTGTTGCGTGCGCTGCTCTGGCACAAGAGCGGCGACATGGCGGACGCGACGCGCAAGGCCGGAATCTGTGGTGTGTTGATCGCCGCAATTCTTATTATCTTCGGCATCTACATGATCTTTGCGCCGAATTTCAGAGCTTACTCGATGGGCTTGTGGACGGTGCTGGTCGGACTGTTTCTGCTCGATGCGGCAAGAAACGTCGTGCGGGCTGCGCCTTATCTCACGCCCGCAACAGTGGGTGAAGCCATGAGCGCGCCGATCACGATTGAGCCGGACGTGCTGGTGAGCCGGTTCGTTGATGAAGTGCTGCCGCGTTACCGGCAGACGAGTTTTCCGGTGGCGCACGGCAAACAACTGCACGGCATTCTCGCGCTCGAAGATTTGAAAGCCTTGCCGCGCGAGCGTTGGCGGCAAACGCGCCTGCGCGATGTGATGCGTCCCATTGACGCACAGCTTTTCGTCCAACCTTCGACCGCGATGGCGCAAGCCGAAACACAGATGCAACGCAACGGCACAAACTCCGTCGCCGTCGTGGACAATCGCGGCGAACTCGTCGGCTTTCTTCTGCGCCGCCCGCAATCTATCAAACGCCGCGATAATTCCTGAACAGTCCTTTCTTTCCGCAATCTTTTAGCTCAATTTTCTACGTTAATCCGGTCGGTTTCAAGGTTGTACTGCTCTTGCTCTTGCTTTGTGAGTTTTTTTGCAAGATAATCCAAGCGGAGTTTGAATATCTTGGAGGCCGGATTGGTCGCTGGTGTTTTCACTTCGCCGGTGCTTTAGAGACGACGCCGGGCGTTCGTTTGAGTTGAAGTATCACGCGAAAAACTTTTTTGAAGACAGAGTAACTTTGGAAGAGACGCGAGACCGTGCTTTTAACGCTGCCGCACATGGAATATCTGGCAAGGCTGGCCGAGCCGCGCAATATTGCGGACATCGCGCTGGTCTTTCTCATCGTGTACACGGTGTTGAAGCTTGTGCGCGGAACGCGCGCCGCGCCGATGGCGGGCGGCCTCGCGGCCTGTGCGTTGCTTTACTGGCTCGCCGTCAATTGGAGTTTTACGACGCTCGAATTCGTGCTGCGCGGCGCTTCCTTTTATCTGCCGGTAGCGATCATCGTGCTTTTTCAATCCGAGATCAGGCAGGCTTTAATCAGTTTCGGCAACCGCTTTCAAGTGCCTTTCAACAGACAGCGCGGGCAATTCGGTGAAGGCGCATATGATGAAATAGTGCTCGCCGCGACTACGCTGGCGTCTACTAAAACAGGCGCGCTGATTGTCATCGAACGCGGCGTCGGCCTCAAGAATGTGATTGATGGCGGCGTCAAGATGGATGCCGAGTTGAGCTACGATCTGCTCGTCACGATCTTTAATCCGACGACGCCGCTGCATGATGGAGCGGTCGTCGTGCGACGCCATCGCGTGGCGGCGGCAGCTTGCTTTTTGCCGCTCACGTTGAACCCTTTGCTCTCGAAAGACCTCGGCACACGGCATCGGGCGGCCATCGGTATTACGGAAGATACGGACGCTGTCGCCGTCGTGGTTTCGGAAGAGACGGGGCTAATCTCTTTTGTTCAGCGCGGGCGAATCAAACGCGGTCTGGATGCGACGAAACTGCGCGCCGCCGTCTTTCAGGCGCTTGAATCTTCCGCGCAACAGGCAAAGCGCGAAAGAGAAAACAAGCCGCCCGAGACGGAGACGGAAGCAAAAGAAGTCGCCTCGATGTGAGTATCGGAAACCAAGAAAAATTAACACGGGACTTTCATCGTCTGACGCGACTCCTGCGGTCATTTCGTTTTGATGCTTGCTTCGATGCCGCTTCAAACACTGGTTAGAATTTAACTCCGTTCGCCTTTTTCAATCATGTCTTTCCGCGAAGATGACAGGCCGCAAAACGCTGCGTGGCTGGCGCGCCTTGCGCCGGGCGAGTGGCTGCGCAAAGCATTCGTCGAAGATTGGCGTATGAAACTGCTGGCGCTCGCCATCACGCTCACACTCTGGTATGGCGTCACGGGGTTGCGCGCCCCGGCCACGTTGCGCCTGCCCGGTATTCATCTGGCCTTTCGTTTGCCGAACGAGTTGGAGATCGGCAATAATCCGCGCGACGATGTTGAAGTAACGTTGACAGGCAGCCCGCAGGCGCTCGACCGCGTGATTGCGCGCGACCTTGTCGCTTACGTTGATGTCAGCGACCGCAAACCCGGCGAGCGCGTCGTCAAACTCACGCCGGAGAGCGTTCGGATAGAGTTGCCGGAGGGCGTGCGCATTAAGGCCGTCGAGCCGGGCAGTGTGCCGCTGCGCCTTGAACCGATTGTGCAGCGCGAGATTGAAGTCGGCGCGCAGCTTGAAGGCACAGTGCCGGAGGGCTACGAACTGCGGGCGGTGACGATCAGCCCGAGCAAAATAAGAGTGCGTGGCCCGGCGAGTCTCGTCAACACACTGGATAAAGCTCCCACCGAATCAATTCAACTCGAAGGTCTGCGCGAGACGACCACGATTCCGCAAGTCGCCGTCGGCATCGCTGAAGATAAAATCGCGCTGCTCGATTCAATCGTCAACGTGCGTCTGGAAATCGGTGAAGAACGAATTGAGAGAAGCTTTTCGAACGTCCGCGTCGAAGATCGCACGAACGGTTCGCGGCGCATCACGAATGCTTCCGTAAAACTCTACGGCGCGCGTTCGGCCATCAATGCGTTGCGCGCGGAAGACGTGCAAATACTTCTGGAAACAGCGTCCGGTAACGAACCGGTTCCGCCGCGCGTGGTCGCTTCTTCCGGCGTCGATATGAACATCGAAGTGCGCTCTTTAACTTCGGCTAAATACTCAAACGCAAAATAGAAAGGCCGCGTCTCTTTAATGAATGACGCACCGGCGAGCGTGCTGTTCGCCGCGTAAACTTATGGCAAAACTCTTCGGCACAGACGGTATACGCGGCGAGGCCGGACGCTTTCCGCTCGACACGAACGGCATATACGCGGCGGGGCGCTCGCTCGCCTGTCACCTTGCAACGAAAATTGACGAAGGCCGCGCCCCGCGTATCGTCATAGGGCGCGATACGCGCGAATCCGGCGCTTGGATTGAAGCGGCCTTTATTGCGGGCGCGCGCGAAGCCGGAGCCGTGTGTGAAACTGCCGGGATCATCACCACGCCCGGCGTCGCCTATCTCACGCGCACTTTGCCGACGGATGCTGGCGTCGTCATTAGCGCATCGCACAATCCGTTTCAGGACAACGGTATCAAAATCTTCGCGCCTTCAGGACGCAAGCTCGACGACGAGATGGAACGCCGCATCGAAGCGGATATTCAAGCGTTTGCGGCGGAAGATAAAGAGCCGGAAGCGAAAAAAGCTTCAATGGAAATCGAAGCGAATGATACGGCACACTCCGCCGCGCTCAGGCTGCGTTATCTCGATTACCTCGAAAAAGATGTCGCCGTCGGTCTCGATCTGCAAGGCTTGAGCATTGTGCTTGACTGCGCGAACGGTGCGGCCTACGAGCTTGCGCCCGCTTTGTTCGCACGGCTCGGTGCGCGCATCATCGCTATCAACGATGCACCTGACGGGCGCAACATCAATCTTGATTGCGGCTCGCTACACACCGAAGGCTTGCGCGAAAAGGTGGTCGAGAGTCGCGCCGACATCGGCGTTGCCTTTGACGGCGACGCAGACCGCGCGCTCTTCGTTGACGCACACGGAAAGTTTGTTGACGGCGATGCGACTTTATGGGCGATGGCACAGCACTTCAAAGCGCACGGCCAGCTTGAAGGCGATGCGGTGGTCGCCACCGTGATGAGCAACATCGGACTCGAGATTGCTCTGCACACGCTCGGCGTCAAGCTTTTGCGCGCTGACGTCGGCGATAAGTATGTGCTCGAAGAACTATTGCGTACGAAGACTGTGCTCGGCGGCGAACAATCCGGCCATATTATCTTTCCGCGCCGGAGCCTCGCCGGTGACGGCATGATGACGACTCTTTTTCTGCTTCGCGCGATGCGGGAGACAAACAAGCAACTCGGTGAGTTAGTTCAGGGATTCAAACGCTATCCGCAAGTGCTCGTCAATGTGCGCGTGCGTGAAAAGCGCGCCTTCGATCAAGTCGAAGAGATTTCGCGTGCGGCGCGTGGTATCGAAGAGCAGTTGGGCGCGCGCGGGCGCTTGCTTTTGCGCTATTCCGGCACGGAATCGCTGGCGCGCGTAATGATTGAGGGCGAACGGCAAGAAGATATAGAGCGGCAGGCGCACGCGCTGGCGGCGACAATCAAGGACTCACTTGGCGCATAAGCCGCCGAACGGTAAATCTTACGCTATTGTGGCGTGTAACTTTTACCTTGCAAGCCGGTTTTACGCGATCACCGAAAGCTGTTTTAGCTTGCTGACGTAGGAAAATATATGGCAAAACGGCGGCGCTGCGAATAATTGAATTTAGTGCTTGCATGGCATGGGCATTGCGATGTATATTGTGGGGCAAGAAGAGACGGCTGGTGAATCCTCCGTCTCAGTGGTTGCTGGGGTGAGGACAGTGACCACGCATTAGAACGGGCATGGCACACTCCCACGTTGCCGTGCCTGTTCGCTTTTATAAGCACCTGTCAATCCAGCCTGTGTAGTCTTGAACCTCTCGTGCTCTCACAATATGCTACAATCAAAACCATTGCTTTAGTTGCTATCCTGTTCTCTTCGCGCGCTTGACGAAAGCCGCATTGCCTGTCGCCCATCGTCGCACATTATGGATATCAGCGATTATCGCCGCGAATTTGCGCGATTCAACTCCGCCTTTGAGCTGGCGTGTTTCAATCATCGCGCAGGCTTTGAACCGCAACTACGCTCCGAAGCGATTTATGAGCAGTACGGCGGGCTATTCACACGCGAGGCCGTGGACGATTTGCGCCATGCGGAGGAATCGCTCCCACTTCATGCCGGGACGGAACGTGCAGGGCTTCACGCGCTCTACGGCGCGGCACGCATCGGGCATCTGGAAACTTACGTAAGAGAGCTGGAGGACGAGCGTGCCCGTCGAGAATCCCGCGTGCGCGTCGAGTGGCAGGACGAGCAGCTATCCGTCCACGATGTTCCGAAAAAAATCGCCGCCGAACCGAACGCCAATTTACGCCGCGAACTCACCGCGCGTTGGGCGGACGCCATCGGCTCATGCAATGACCTGCGTGCCGCACGGCTAAACTCTCTTCATCAAGCCGCGCGCACACTTCAGGCCGGTTCTTACACGGCTCTTTACGAAGACGTGAAGAGACTGAATTACACGCAACTCGCCGCCTCGACCTGCGCTTTTTTACAGCAGACCGAAAGCTGCTATGCCGCAGTAGTGGCCGAAGATGTCGCGCGTTTTTTGCCCGGCGTCGCCCTGTCCGATCTACACCACGCGGACTTCTTCTATTTTCAGCGCATGAGCGGGCTGGACGAATTTTTCTCCGCCGGTGAACTACTCAAAACATATTGTTCTGCGATGAGCGGTCTGGGAATTCGCACCGAGGCGCAACCTAATATACACATTGATGCGGAAGCACGGCCATCGAAGAATCCGCGCGCCGCCTGTTTTCGCATTAATCCGCCCGACGACGTGCGTCTACTGCTCGCGCCCATTGGTGGCGTTCACGATTACACAGTCTTTTTTCACGAAGCAGGCCACGCGCAACACTTCGGCTGGAC
Organism: Pyrinomonadaceae bacterium; assembly: GCA_046262295.1. GTDB lineage: Bacteria > Acidobacteriota > Blastocatellia > Pyrinomonadales > Pyrinomonadaceae > JBHENC01. Next base: position 113,071 of record JBHENC010000012.1, read on the forward strand.
TTCGAGCGACTTGATGAAGCGGCATCCAGAATTCGTCTACTCGCCCGATTACGCGACGGCGGAAGCTTATGCTTTTCTACTCAGCAATCTCTTTCATGATGCCGGTTGGCTGTCCGAGCATCTCAATCTAGACCCTGAACGCGCGCAGGAAATCGCGCGCCGCCTTAGTTTGATAAAGCTCTACGACGTGCGCCGCTTCTGCGCCAAATTTAATTATGAGATTGCGCTGCATGACAGCACGGACAGCGGCGACGGCATACGCTCTGAATATTTGGCGGCAAAATATACCGCCCTGCAAAAAGAAGCGACGCTCTTTGAGCGCGACCCGAATCTATATCTGTGGGATGTGGACGACGGCTTTTATGGGGCGGATTACTTGCGCGCGTGGGCTTTTGAGGTCGGCTTGCGCGAGCATTTACGTTTGCGTTACGGGCGTCGCTGGTGGGCTTCGCGCAAGGCCGGAGACGAATTGATAGATTTGTGGAATACGTCTTCGCGCTATTCGGTTGAAGAACTGGCACGGTTGATAGGCTTCGGCAAAATCAGTTTCGATCAACTTGCGCAAAGCCTGATAGCGAGCGCAACAACAAAAAGTGGAAGCTAAAGGAAAACGTGTGCGGTCTGTGCGCGTGCGCCTCAAAGAGCGCGCGGAAAATTACCATATTGAAATTGGCGTCGGATTGCTCGCAACGATTGGCGAGCGTGCGCGCCGTGTCGTCACCCCGGAGGCGCGCCGCGCCTTTATCATCACTAACTCGAAAGTCTTCAAACTCTACGGCGAGCCTCTGCGCAAGAGTCTGCGCCGGAATGCGTTCGCGGTCGAGACCTTCACGATTGGCGACGGTGAGCGTTATAAATCCCTGCGGACACTGGAGAGCGCGCTCGTTGCGTTGCAGCGCGCCGGAGTGGAGCGCAGCGATTTGATTGTGGCGCTCGGCGGCGGTGTGATCGGCGATCTGGCGGGACTCGCGGCAGCGCTTTACCTGCGGGGCATCGCGCTCCTGCAAATTCCGACGACGTTGCTTGCGCAAATTGATTCATCGGTCGGCGGCAAAACGGCTGTGAATATGACGGGCGGCAAAAATCTAATCGGCGCATTTCATCACCCGCGCGCCGTCATCGTAGACACCGCGACGCTCGATACTTTACCTGCACGCGAATTAACGGCGGGCTGGTGCGAAGCCGTAAAGCAGGGCGCTATCGGAAGCCGGAAATTGTTTGATGAAACTTGCCGCTTTCTCGTTGATGAATCTCAAGGGACAATGAACTCGGAAGACCGTGCGGAGCGTCTGGCTGAATTGATCGCGGCGCAGTGTGCCTTCAAAGCGACAATCGTGGCAGGCGATGAACGGGAGAATTTAGAGCGCACGGACGCGCGTTCACGCCGCATCCTGAACTTCGGGCACACGGTCGCGCACGCGCTTGAATCCGTCACCGCCTACAAAAGATTTCGTCATGGCGAGGCGGTCGGTTACGGAATGCTTGTCGCCGGAGAACTTTCCGTGCGGCTGGGCTTGTGTGATGTTGTAGAATTAGAACGCCTGCGCGACGGCGTGCGTCTCGCGGGTCGCTTGCCGCGCGCCGACGATCTGGATCATCAACAAATCATCAGCGCGATCAGCGGTGATAAAAAGAGCGTTGGCGGCCATATCAAATGGGTTTTGATTGAGAAACTCGGCGGCGCACGTTTAGTTGACGGTAGAGAAATCCCCGCGCGAGTTTTGCGCGCATCGCTTCGCGCCGGGCTAAAGCAAGCGCTTTGAAGAGAAAGTAAAAGAGGCCGGAATGAACGATACAAGTGAGGTTAAAAGACACATGACGATTGAGCGGGCAGGTGAGCGCGGTGGAGCACGCTTGAAATTTTTGATTACGATTGTGGTGCTTGCCCTGGTGGGTTATTCGGCTTCTCAATATGTGCCCGTCGCCATACACGCTTACCAGTACAAAGATATGATGCAGCAGACCGTTGATCGCGCGGCTTTCGGACAGTCAAGCGACTGGGTCATAGGCCAGCTCAGAGCCAGCGCCAGCGAATACGATGTGCCGCCCGACGCCGTTATCACCGCGATGCAACAAGATGGGCGCATGGCCGCGCGCGTGCAGTTTGTCCGCCCCATTTCGTTTCCCGGGTATGTTTACAAATACAATTTCGACCAGACGGTGAAAAGCGGGCAATTCTTAACTGTTAAATAGGCGACGCCCCGTCTCTCGCTTGCAGAGAGGCGGGGCGTTTGAGTTGGCGTGAAAAGAAATCTCGACTTATAAGTTAATTAGTAACTGCGGCTGCAACGGCGCGCGAACTGCTAGTCATTCCCTGTAACTGCACGAGTGCGGCGGGCGCTTCGGCGAGCCACGTCGAAGGACACACGCCGCAACGTGTGCATTCGCTCACAGACGGACACGGCGCAGTTGATTTAGCGATATGCGCGCGTTCGTGTTCCTCTTGCAAAAACTCCAGCGAGATGCCGGGATCAACGATCTGCCAGGGCAGAAATTCATCGTAAGCGCGATTGCGGCTCGTATAAAATGCCGGATCAATTCCCGTCTCGCGCACCGCCGCCGTCAGGTCGTTATTCAATCGCGCCGCCGCTTCAATCACGCGCGAGAGGCGTCTGTCGCCCGAAGAGAAAAGCGCTTGCTCGTGTGCGATACGCGCGCTCATCGCACGCACTTCCACGTTCGGCACACGCGATAAAGCCTTCGATACCCATTTCAAACGACGCTTTAATTCCTTCTCGTCGAGAATCGCATCCCATTGCAAAGGCGTGTTCGGCTTCGGCACAAAACCGTTGAGCGACGGAATGATTTTCCCCGCGTAACCGAACCGCTTTCCGGCCTCGAGCATACGATCTTTGATGCGTTCGACGAGCGTGACCATCTCCTGCAAATCTTCTTCGGTCTCCGTCGGCAATCCGACCATCATGTAGAGTTTGACGGTCAGCATTCCGCGATCAAAAACCGCGCCGCAGATATCTACGATCTCGTCGTTCGTCAGATTCTTGTTGATGACTTTACGAAGGCGATCCGAACCCGTTTCCGGCGCGACGGCAATCTGCTGGTCACGTGATTCGACGAGCGCATCCAGAAGTTCATCCGAGATTTGATCGAGCCGGAGCGACGATACGGAGATGCGATAATCCATCGCGCGCAAGCCCTGCAAGATTTCGCTAATCTCCGGGTGGTCGCAAACGGCGGTTGAGACGAGGCCGATCTTATCCGTTTTCGCGCGCCACTCCGCCGCCTTCGCCAAGATGTCGCGGGCGGGCACAACGCGCGGCGGCCAGTAGTTGAAGCCAGCCCAGCAGAAACGGCAGCCCTGCGAACAGCCGCGCGAAATCTCCACCAGAAAACGCTCGCCCATCTCCGCTTCCGGCGACCAGATAACCGTCGCGGGCGCGAACACTTCTTCGCCGCGCAACTTCTCGACAACATCCGTTTGCTTGCGTCGCATCGCCCGGCGCAGGCTTCCTTCTTTCGGATTCTCCGCCGCGACGATGCGCCCGACGCGCTGCGGCACGCCTTCTTCGAGTGGCGTGTAAGCGTCAATTGTGCCGTCCGTTTTATAAGCGACGTGATACAGCGACGGCACATAAAAGCCGCGTTTCTCGCGCGCCAGCGCAAGCATTATTTCCGGCTTCGTTTCGTGCTCGAAGATCGCGTCAACCAGCTTCGGCGCGAGAATCTCGCCTTCACCGACAGCGATGATGTCCGTAAACTCCGCAATCGGTTCGGGATTTAGAAACGATGCCGCGCCGCCCATCACAATCAGCGGATCATGCTGCGTGCGCTCGCGCTCCCACAAAGGAATGCCGCTCATGCGCAGCATTCGCGCCATATTCAGGTAATCCGTCTCGAACGAGATGGAAAACGCGGCGACATCGAAATCACGCACGCGCGTTTGCGATTCCATGCTTAAAAGCGGCGTGCGCGATTTCTCATACTCACGTAGCTCGCGTTCGTCCGGCAGAAAAACTCGCTCGCAGGAGACGTCCGGGATATTGTTGAAAAGCTCATACATCGCCTGAAAGCCTAAGTTAGCCATGCCGATGCCGTGCGTGTTCGGATAACACAGGGCGATGCGCAACTGCGCCCCGCGCTTGAGCGTCCAGCCCTCTTCAAGAGCGAGCTTACGTTGATAGCTTTCGACGATCTTCTGATTCATCAAACTTCTTCGGTTATTGGCAAGAAAACTCACAATCTATCCGTAAAATGCCAATAAATTGAGTAAGTAAAGACACGATGTACGAATCAAGCACCAGAATACTTCTGACTCTAGCACAGCCTATAAATTAGCATAAGTGATGGCAAAACTATGAATTTGGAAAGTATTTTCTTCAACTACTTATCGAAAACTGCGGGCAGTTTATCGCTATCATTACTAACTGCCAGCCTCTCCCGCTCGGCGATTGGACTTAAGATAATGTTAAGCGCCTCCGGTAAATCCAACTTACGCTGTCCATGCGGAAGTTTTCGCCGATCAGTGTGATATTCGCCCGAGTTTATCCTTCTGTCATAGGATTTTCGACGGTCAGGTTCCGCTTCAACATAAGGCCATGTAGGCAGTATGCTTTCCGGCTTCCCTTTTACCGTGTTAATAGCGGCAAAACAGTCCTTATATCCCAGATATCTAAGTAAAAACTTAAATTTGATAGCGGTATTGCGGGTCTTAACGAGACCCTTGACCTTTTCTTTATCAGCATACTTTGAATGTTTTGCTACGTCATGAGCAATACCTTCAAGATGGTATTCAAACAGTCTATAGATAGCGCATGTGGCTTGGTTAGCGTTACCAGCCATGACATCATAACTAGCCTTGCGTTCCTCTCTATCAATAATTCTACCGAGATAAAGAGCCGTGATCTCATCTAAATATTGAAGGATCATTGTCAAAACGCGAAATATGGTGGCACTGCGTTTCCCTATAAGATTATTCTTTGCCGCTCTGACCAAGATCGGAACTCCTAAACCCACTGCACACGCGAAGAACCAACGACCTATTCCCTCCAGACTACTCACTAGCGGAACCTTAGAAATAATGAGAGAGTAGATTGGAAAAGAGATCACAAAAAAGAAGATGAAGAAAAAAGCCAGTCCAAATAATGCCCGTACGAAAACTTTATGCAAAGGTATCTTGGCTGGGTTTTCCGTGTTTAAAACGATTATACCTAGAGATAGTAGAACTCCCAGCGCGACCGCGCACATAGAGTGGCCTAGAATTTCCAATATTTCTCCTCTCGGTTGAAAAGCTTATTGCATAGTGCTGACACGAATCGAGAAACCTTCGCGTCTTCAAAAGGTCATCAAACGGAATTTATAGTTGCTCCAATAACCGCTTTTGTCTGTAAGGTATTAGGATTTACACGACTCACCTTTAAATGATCATGCATTCGTTTAATTAAACAGACTTCAACTAAGAGGGTGTTATTGGTTTATAGCGCAGGCAAAACTGATGGCGTTGAATTGCAGGGTTTACGCCGTCCGTCTATTTCCTAAGTTTCTGGCTAGTCCCCACGGAGTTAGGTCGGCATTATTGTTTTGGGTCTCGTTGCGATCCGGTCGGAGATCAATGAGACCTGTCTCCTTTAAAGCTTTTAAGCTCTCCTGTACTTTTCGAGGAGGGAGTAGAAGTTCAACGCTAATTTGGCTAATACAGAGGGGGCCTCTTCTCTTCAGAAGCTCGAAAATCTCGTCCGAGATTTCCTCAGCTTTGTTCACGGTGGGCATTTATCGTCACTACCTTTCTACACTTGAGGCTTCAGGTGATCTTCTCTTTACCGGATAAATGGTTGGTAAAGTTAGGAAAAACATTGCCTCATATATAAGAAATAAAGTCCCGAAGTCAAGTTTAATTTCCACACTGCGCAAAAATTAAGCTAACTTTAATGATCCAAGCGGTGCTACTTAAACATTAATCTCTTTTCTAATTCATATTGCCCTTATATACCCATTTACCCGGGCTACGAATGTGGCTTCCTGAATTGAGGAAGGCTCATCTTTGCGCGGTTTCCAGGAATGCTTTCAGCTTGCGCGAGCGTGAGGGGTGGCGCAGTTTTCTGAGAGCTTTGGCTTCGATCTGGCGTATGCGTTCGCGTGTGACCGCGAAGTGCTGGCCGACTTCTTCGAGCGTGTGCTCGGAGCCTGTGCTGCCGAGGCCGAAGCGCATTTTAATGACTTTCTCTTCGCGCGGCGTGAGTGTCGCTAAAACTTCGTCCGTGATTTCGCGCAAGTTCGAGGCGACGACGGCATCCGCCGGATTCAAGATGGACTTGTCTTCGATAAAATCGCCGAGGTGTGAATCTTCTTCTTCACCAATTGGCGTTTCAAGCGAAATCGGCTCCTGTGCGATTTTCAAAACCTTGCGAACTTTCGAGACGGGAATATCCATCTTCTTCGCAATCTCTTCACTCGTCGGCTCGCGTCCCAACTCCTGCACGAGAGCGCGCGAAGTGCGAATCAGTTTGTTAATCGTCTCGATCATGTGGACGGGAATGCGAATCGTTCGGGCTTGGTCGGCGATGGCGCGCGTGATCGCCTGCCGAATCCACCACGTCGCGTAAGTCGAAAATTTATAACCACGTCGCCACTCGAATTTGTCAACGGCCTTCATCAAACCGATGTTGCCTTCCTGAATCAGATCGAGAAACTGAAGACCGCGATTCGTGTATTTTTTGGCGATGGAGACGACGAGGCGCAGGTTGGCTTCGACGAGTTCGCGCTTGGCCTGCCCGGTCTGAATTTCGCCGGTCGTGATGGCCTGCAAGCTGCGCTTGATTTCGACGGGCGCAACATTGTGGTCAACTTCGATTTGCAGCAAACGCTTTTTCGCGGCGGCGATGTGGCGCTTGTACTCTTTCTCGTCTTCAGGCTTGATGCGCTTTCGGTTGAGCTTCTCCGTATTGGAGTCAATTTCGCGCTCCGCCGTGCGGACTTCCTTCTGCACGCTACGAATCGCGCTAATCAGACGCTGGCGGGCGCGTTCGGTCAAGTTGAGCCGTCCGATCTCCTGCGCGATTTCGAGGCGAACGCGCGCGACTTTGCGGCGCAGGCGCAGCAGCTTTTTGCTCTTCTTGCCGCGCGTCAATTTTTGCTCGGCACGCAGTTTCTCCCATTCCTTGAGACCGCCGCGAAAGAGTTTGCGTATGTTCTGAATGCCTTCAACCGTCCACGCCAGATATTCGTCGGCCTTGTCTTCCTGCCCCGTCAATTCGGCTTGATCCGAAAAGCCGACGATGTCGCGTATGTTGAGCGTTCCGGCTTCGAGCTGGTCTCCGATACTGAGCAGTTCGTTGACGGCGATGGGCGAGCGGGCGATGGCCTTTTGCGTCTTTATCTGCCCGCGCTCGATGCGTTTGGCGATGGTTACTTCGCCTTCGCGCGTGAGCAGCGGCACGATGCCCATTTCGCGTAGGTAAAGGCGCACGGGATCGTTCGTCTTCTCCAGCGCGCCCGCAGACAAATCAAGCTCTATGTCTTCGTCGCTGTCCTCGTCGTCAACGTCTGTGGCGATGGCCGCCGCCTGTTCGATAAGCCGCTCGTCGGAATCCGCAATGGGAATATTCGAGCCTTCGAGCTTTTGCAGCACATCTTCTATGTCGTCTGGCGACACTACGTTGTCCGGCAGTTCGCGGTTCAAATCATCGTAAGTCAAATACTTTTTATCTCCGCCTAGTTCGAGTAGTCTCTGCACCACATCGTCCTGATCTTTTTCTTCGATACTCATCTATCTTCGTCCGCCTTTCGCGCCGGGTCTGAAAAGGGGAGAAAGCCTTGGCGCGCGTCCATCTCCTAACGGTAGTCACAAATATTAAGTTTTCAGTGCGGGCGCGACGCTAGGCCGCTTCCGTTCGCGGAAGCAGCGCGTTTCTGCGCCGTGTCCATTCAAGGTATTCGGTCGCCAATTGGCCGCTACGTTCTGTGTCGCCCGCGCGCTCCGCGTTAGCAATTTCAATGCCCAATTCCGCGATACGCCGATCCGTGCGCATCAAACGCAGCGCCATCAAACAGCTTTCCGCGACTTTGAGAACATCGTCCAGCGCCTCGCCTTCAGCGCGTTGCGACTCGGACATCAACAGTAATGGCACGAATTCTTCCGCTACCGCGTCCTCTGCCGTCTTTTCGGACAATGTGGCGAAGTCAATCTCCGCACCTTCTTTTTCGAGTTCAAAAAGCGCGCGGAAGATGCCCGCCGTCGGCAAATCTTCATAATCGGCGGCGTCCATCTGCGGCAAAATGACGCAGCGTAATTCCGCATCCGCGAAAATCATTTCGAGCAGTTGCCGCTCGGCAAGCGTCGGTTGCGCGCCCGTCGCACGCGCGATCTTCTGCCGCATTTTATCATCGCCGCCCGTCGCATTTACCCTGATTGTTTGCCAGAGTTCGTTGCGCAGTGCGCGCTCTTCGATGCGCAGGGCGTCCATCGCCATATCGAAATACTCGCGCTTTTGAATCGGGTTGCGGACGGCGCGCAAAGACGGAATCACCTCTTCGACCGCCGCCGCTTTATCCGCCGGGCGATGAAGATTGCGATCCCGTACTGCCTGATCTAACACGAATTTTATATGAGAATAAGCCTCTCCGCGCCGCCTGTTGTATTCCTCCGAGCCATACTTTTTGATGAATTCATCCGGGTCGGCGTTGTCCGGCAAAACCAGCACTTTAACCTCAAAGTCTTCTGCCAGAAGCGCTTCCGTCGCCCGCCCCGCCGCCTTTAAGCCCGCTTTATCTCCATCATAGTTAATAACTACCTTACGCGCAAACCGCGCCAACAGTTTCGCCTGCTCAGGGGTTAGCGCCGTCCCGAGGCTCGCCGCCATGTTGCGCACGCCGAATTGATATGGCACGATCAAATCCAGATATCCCTCTACTAGAATCACAAATTTGCGCCGTCTTATTTCATCGCGCGCAATATTTAATCCGTACAGATGCCGTCCCTTCGTGTACGCGGCGGTTTCCGGCGAGTTCAAATACTTCGGTTCGCCGCCCGGTTGCAGCGTTCTGCCGCCAAAAGCGACGGCGCGCCCCTGCGCATCCATCACGGGAAAAATCAGACGCCCGCGAAAGCGATCATAAAAGCCGCCCGCATCTTTTTTGACGACGAGGCCGCTGTGTTCGAGCTGCGAGGCGGTTGCGCCGCGCTTCTTCAAATGTGACAAAAGCCCGTCCCAACTATCCGGCGCGTAACCGAGACGAAAAGTTTTGCGCGTCTCGTCCGTAATCTCCCGGCGCTCTAAATATTCGCGGGCTTTTTGCGCTTCCGCGCCGCCGTTCTCCAACTCCGCTTCCCACCATTCGAGCGCCCACGAATTAAGCTCTACGACTTCATCCGCTTCCTGACGGCGCGCTTCATACTTTTTGTCCTCGACCAGCTCCGGCAGCGGCACGCCCGTCTTCTCCGCCACCGTTTTGATTGCTTCGGGAAACGACAGCCCTTCAATCTCCATCACGAAACTAAAGACCGAGCCGCCCTTGTGACATCCGAAACAATAATAAATATCCTTCGCCGGATTAACGGAAAACGAAGGCGTCTTCTCCTGATGAAACGGGCAGCACGCCATCCAGTTCGCGCCCTTCTTCTTCAGAGACACGTAGTCCGAAATGACGCGCACGATATCCGCCTGCCGCCTCAGATCATCAATAAATGTTTGCGGAAAACGCATCTCTACTCTGCTCTAAATTCAGTTATAACTTCGATTGCGCCAATGATGTTGCGATTGAACTCTCCCAAGTCTTCGGCGGGAATCCAGTATTCCTGATGAACTGAGCCGCCGACGATCTTAATTTCATACTGTTCCAGATATTCCGCGCGCACCAGAAATTTGGTCACATAACCGCGTTTCGGCTCGTTATATTTCGCGTTCCAATCGCGCGCAATCTGCGTTGCCTACTCTTCATTTAGTACCGGATAAAATATTGGTTGCTCCGGCAAGCGCGGCGGAAACGCGCTGTCGCCGCTCTCATGGATTAAATCCAACTTCGTCTGTCCAACCGGACGATAAAGCGTGATAGTTTCATCATTCGGCATAGCAATTTATTCGTTCAACTTTCCATCTCGCAAATATTTTAACTGCGTTTGCTGGCAAACAGATTAGCAATTGAATATTGAAAACCCGGCACGACTGTTTCGCCGTCAAGCGTGTCAGCTTCTGTCAACGTCGTGATGCTCGTCGGCGAACGGTAGACGGTTATAGTGTGAAGCTTCGGACTAGCAACCCACACCAGCTTCGTCCCGGCCTCGAGCCACATCTGCACTTTCTCTTCAACTTCATAAGAGAGATCGCTTGGTGAGAGGACTTCGACGGCCAGATCGGGCGCGCCCGGCCAGTAACCATCAGGGTCACCGATTTCATCAATGCGCTCCTGGCGAATGAAGGCAATATCCGGCGCGCGAACCGTGTCGGGATCGGTCTTGATTTTGAAACCCGTCTCCGCTCCGTATATCTCTCCGAGATTATGCTCCGCAATAAATTGACCTAACGGCACTGCGAGTCTGCCGATAATCCTGCCGTGTCTTTGGCCTGCGGGTGACATTTGGTTCAGTTCTCCATTGATTAACTCATAGCGAAAACCGTCATACGACATTGCCAGCAGTTCTTCGGCAGTAACTATCTTCGAGATTAGTGTAGTCATTGCTTGACCTCGACAATTGTTGCGCCTGCGCCGCCTTGATCGGGTGGCGCGGGCGTGAAGCGTTCGACGTGCGGATGGTTGCGCAGGTGTTCGGTGATGGCGCGGCGCAGTGCGCCCGTGCCGTGCCCGTGAATGATGCGGATAATTGAAAGGCTGCTGAGGTAAGCTTGATCCAGAAACTTGTCGGTCAAATCAACGGCCTCGTCCGTCGTGCGCCCGATGAGATTGATCTCGGCGCGCTCATTCGCCTCGTTTGCGCGCAAGCGTACTTCCGTGTTGTTTGCGGCAGCGGCGGGCACGCGCGCAGTGCGTTTTGTTTCAGCCTTAACGGGCGCGGCGGCGAGCAGTTCCAGATTAGCAATCTTTTCCCGTAGGCGCACCGATCCGACGCGCACTTCCGCCTCATTGCCTTTCAATTTATCAACGATACCGATTGAGCCGAACGTGCGCAGCCGCACGCGGTCGCCCGCGATGATGTCGCGCGCCGGCGGCGCAGCTTGCCTCTCCTGTTCGTCGCCGGATGTCTGATTGAAGTCAACCACGCGCCCGTCGCGCACAACGCGCACGCCGCCATTATTGCCGCTCACGTGCGCCGCGTCGTTCGTCGTTGAGTTGTTAAATGTCGCGTTTGATGTTGGCGGGCGGGCAGCGCGTTTGGCTTCGCGGCGAAGCTCGGCGGCGTGTGCGTGCGCGTCGCGTTCGATGCGCGTGCGCGTGGCGCGGTCTTCGATTTTAGCGGAGAGTTCGCGGGAACGCTTCTCGAATTCTTCGACGGTGTGCAGCAACTCGCGCTCAAACGAAGCTTGGCGTTCGCGTTCACGCTTACGCGCTTCCGCATCGAGCGAGGCGTATTTCTCGGCGACGGCGGCGCGTTCTTCTTCAAGCGCCCGTCGCAAAGCTTCGGCGTCTTCGGCTTCGCGCTTGATGCGTTGCAAATAATTTGTCGCGTCGAGCGTGGAGGCGCTGACACGCATCGCCGCCGCACTCACGATTCTGTCCGGGAAACCGAAACGGCGCGCAATCTCCAGACCCGAAGACGAACCGGCAAGGCCAACGAGCAGCTTGTACGTCGGCTGCAAAGTCTTTTCGTCGAATTCTACGCTCGCGTTGATAACGGCATCTTCATTCGCGGCGTAAATTTTCAAACCGCTGTAATGCGTCGTCGCAAGCACGTGTGCGCCGCACGCGCGCCGAAAATGATCCACTACCGCGACGCCCAAAGCAGAGCCTTCTTCCGGGTCTGTGCCCGTTCCGACTTCATCGAGCAGCACAAGGGCGGGCGCGTCGCAGAGTTCGATCATGCGGCTGATGTTGGCGACGTGCGCGGTAAAGGTC
>JBHENC010000013.1:0-120630 GCA_046262295.1 Pyrinomonadaceae bacterium
TGCTTAACTATGCGGCGAATCATCCGGCTTGAGATGAAGAAATCACTTGACTCGTACACCTCAGATGGGTTGTTAGGTGCAGCATTGATTACAATATTGCCGCCTGATTTTATTTTTCCTTCGTCTGCGCGTTGTCGTTGCCGGTGTTTGTGTTGCCCGGCTTGCCCGGCTTGTTCAGCTCGAAGGCCCCCGTGTAGCTGATCTTCGTGTAGTCGAAGCCGATGGCGATGTTGCCCAACGTATTCATCTTCGAGTCAACGTAAGTGATGAACTGCGTGGGGGTCTTCGCGCCACCGCTGATGTCGGTCAGGGTCAGAGGGTAGCTGGTCACCTCGTTCTCCAACCCCTTGTACGCTAGGAACAGGGTCTTGTTATCGGAGATGTTTTGCTGTTGCTGGAAGACGGACGGGAAGAGACCGTAGTAGGCCGTAACGGCAGTCATCACCAGGAAGACGGTCTTGACGTATGGGTTGGTGCCCGACCAGCCGTTCTGGGCGATGAAGAACAGAGCGAGCGCGGCGATGAGCCCCGAGAACAACACGACGCTGATAGCCATGTAGTACGCCTTAAAGAAGAAGGCCATCACCACGCCGTGGTGATTCCGCCTCGCCCTAATGCCCGCGAGTTGTTCGTCGAGCCTCTTCTGCTGCTCGGCGTTCGGGGGCTTCATCTCGTTTGGCGGCGTCGATCCTCCGCCTCCGGGTTTCGCACCCTGCGTGGAGTCCGTCCCGCTTCCCGCTCCCGGATTCGTGTTCGCGCCAGCGCTGGTGTTCTCCGTCGTAGTGGTTTGGTTGTTGCTGTTGTTCGTGTTCGCCGTTGCGGTCGGGCTCGGAGTGCCCGATGTCTGGGTGCTGTTGGTGTGGGAGTCGGGACTAGGACTAGGCGTCGGGTCGGCAAAAATCTGCGTGTTGGCCTTCACGTCGGTGGCGTTATACAGGTTAAGCCACTCGGTCGCCTTTTTCGCGCCGAAGTCTCTGCTGTATCTAGAGATGAGGTAGACCACAAGCAGGAGGCCGAGAACCAACAGCACTTGTCGCACAAAAGTCCTGGCCAGCAATGCGGCTAGGCGTTCGCGCCAGGTGAGTTGGGTCGGAGGCGGCGGAGGCAGCGGGGCAGGAGGATTTGGGTCAGCCATTTTTCGTTTCTCTTCTGGCTAGATGGACAAGACAGGGACGGGAAGCGAGGCGTTTGTTCACGGTCGCCTATTTTGGTGCGAGGCCCAGTTAATGAGCGCGATGAGTTTATTACTCGTCCCGCACAATGTCAAAGACTATTTCGCAGCCGACGCGCGGTAGGCGGGCGGGCGGCAGGGCGCGCACTTACTCGGCGGGAGGGCGCCTGCTCGAATGGATGTTTTAATCTAGCTAGCCAAACTTTGCCAGCTTGCCCCTCGCCTAGAATTTTTATGACCTCAAGGTCAGACCATTCAATTGCCTTTGCCATACATCTCTCCTTCGATATAGGGGAAGCACCTAACAACAGTTATGCGCCGCACAAAGGAATCACCCATCATGCGACGCATCTCTTACTCGCTGACGCTTAACTTACGGCGCGGTTTCTATCTCTGCGATTAACTGTACTTGCGATCTGATGTCGAGCATTCCGACTTCAACCGGCGTCGGCGCGCTCGCCTGAGCTTTCATCATCGCGCGTCCGTTAATTGGCGCATCATAGAGCGGTCTTATCTGCCCTACGCCTTCCTGTACTTCGATGACGCGCACAATTCGTGCGCCAAGCGCGGCGGCGATGACCTGCGCTTTGGATGCCGCGTCGCGTGTCGCTTCGGCCAGAGCCTGTTCGCGTGCCGGACGATCTTTGCGTAAGGTGAAGGCGATGCCTTCTACGTTGTTCGCGCCCGCCTGCGCTGCGGCGTCAATCACCGCGCCGACCTTTGTTAAATCAGAGAGCGTGACCATCACACCGTTGCGCGCTTCGTAGCCCGTGATCGTCGGCGGTTGATTCTCTCTATAAACGCGCTGCGGCTGAAGATTATAGCCGCTTGTTTTGACTTCCGCGCCCGCGCCCGCCGCCGCTTTGACGGCACGAATCACCGCGTCGCTTTTATTGGCGTTGTCGGTCTGAGCATCAATCGCGCGACGGTTCTGCGTAACGACGGAGATGGAAAGAATCGCCGTGTCCGGCTGCGCCTGCACAATCGCCTCGCCCGTCACCAGCACGCGCGGCGGGCGTTTCTGCGTGCCCGTATTATCGCCGCGCACCTGCGTCGTTTCCGGCTGCTGATTCATCGAATCGAGTCCGGCAGCGCTGACTCTCGTCCCCGTAAAAGTTAAAGCGAGCGCGGCGGCAAACACCGCAACGATGGCGATGATCGAACGCGCCCAAAGATTTCTTCTCATTTTTTTACTCTCCATTTTTAATTAAACCTCGCGCCAGAGAGACGAACAGTAGCGCAGGGATGCTTGCCAGCCTGTATACCGGCTTCGATGTATTGAACGAAGCGCGCCGCCCCTTCTTGCGCGCGTGTTTGTCGCAGAGCGCGGTTTCTTGTTACGATTCTCCGAGTGATGCCGCCGCTCGATTCATCGTCCGACAATCCCGCAACGCCCGCGAGCGAAGAGCGCGCATCGGCGGTTACGGTCGGGCGCGCGGAAGATGTGCCGCCGGGACGCAGCGCCGTTGTAGAGCTTTCGGGCGGCAAAGAACTTGCGCTCTTTAACATCAACAATGAATTCTACGCGGTCGAAAACTTTTGCCCGCATAGGGGCGCGCCGCTCGCCGAAGGCCGCGTCTGCGATTATGCCGTCGAGTGCAACTGGCACAACTGGCGTTTCGATGTGCGCACGGGCAAATGTCTTTCCAACAACACGGCAGTCGAATCTTATCAGGTTGTCATCGAAGACGGCTGGATCAAAATCAATATGTGAGACGCGCCTTTCTTTTAATTGCTCGTCTCTCAAGCAAAACTTACCGGAAGCTTACCGGCGAACTTAACAGGTGGAAGCATCGTATGGCGTGGGAAGAGGTAAAAGAATATGTACTGTCCATCTTGCGGGACGCCGCTGGCAGAGGGCTTGAGTTTCTGTAACCGTTGCGGAGCCGACTTGAAGCCGTCTGAATCTTTAGTGTCCAACAGCAAGCCGTCGGGACTCGGCTACGTCGTCGCCTTCGGTATGATACTGACGACGGGCATCACTCTTGGCGGGCTGGCGCTTGTCTTAAAACTCGTTTTGGAATTGGTACGTCGAAACTATCCAGACACGACCGTTCTGGCGATAGTCAGTTTGATGATAATCTTTGGCAGCGTCGCGCTCCTCAGCCGCCAGATATCTCGTTTAATCGGCGTCTATCTGCAACCGAACAATCTCGCGCAACCGAAGAGACTGAAACCGACCACGCTACCGGCAGCGGCGCAACTCGACGTGCCGCGCGAATCTGTGGCGAGCGTGACAGAACACACGACGCGCACCTTTGAGCCGTCTTACAAAGAACGCAGCCGCTAAGTAATGTCGGCTTGAATTCACCGCAAAAGATTCAGGCCGCAGAAAGGTAAGAGCGGAACGATAAATCTACGGCTTCACAGATTGAAGGCCGCCAGCGAATTCTCGTAAAAGAGAATGCGGGCGGCCTTTAGAATTTCCAGACTTACAATTATGCTTTCAGCCGTCGCTGCCGATGGCTTCAACCGGGCAGGACGTTAACGCTTCGTCGCATAGCTCGCGTTCCTCATCCGTTTCCGGCTGCTTGTAAACAAATGAATAACCGTTATTGTCAGAGCGCGTGAAATTATCCGGCGCAGTGTCGCGGCACACGTCGCAATCAATGCACTGCATATCCACGTAGTACGTGCCGGGCGCGTTCTCCTGCACCCGTTCAGTCGAATCAGCCACTATCTAACTTCCTCCTTCAAAACAAACGAGCCGTCAAGCGCCAATCCGTCGTTAACGATTCGCGCTTGACGGCTCTTGAATTTACTTGACCGCCAGCATCCGGTCGAGCGCAATGCGCGCCAAGTCCGCCGTCTCTGCCGGCACGGTTATTTGATTGACAACTTCGCCCGCGACGAGCGATTCCAGCGTCCACGCCAGATTCTGCGGCGCGATGCGATACATCGTCGCGCACATACACAGATCAGGCGCGAGCAATTGAATATGCTTGTCCGGGAACTGCGCGATTAAACGATTGACGAGATTGACTTCCGTCCCGACAGCCCACTTCGATCCAGACGGTGCGGCCTCAATCGTCTTGATAATAAACTCCGTCGAACCGTTCAAGTCGCTCTTTTGGACAACCTCGTAAACGCACTCGGGATGTACCAGTATCTTGATGCCCGGCACTTCCTTGCGCAGTTGATCCACATGCCACGCCTTAAAGCGTCCATGCACCGAGCAATGGCCTTTCCACAAAATCAGGCGCGCTTTCCGCAACGCTTCAACAGTGTTTCCGCCAAGCTCTTTGAACGGGTCCCACACCACCATCTCATCCAGCGGAATGCCGAACTTGACGCCCGTGTTGCGTCCCAAATGTTGGTCGGGGAAGAAGAACAATTTATCCGCTTCCTTGAGGCATTTATCAAAGAGCGGCACGGCGTTCGACGACGTGCAGACGATGCCGCCGTGCTTGCCGCAAAACGCCTTGATCGCGGCAGTCGAATTCATGTACGTGACCGGCATTACGCGGTAATCGCCGATAACGCCGATGGCTTCCAACTGCTCCCACGCATCCTCGACCTGTTCGGCGGAAGCCATGTCCGCCATCGAACAGCCCGCGCCCAAATCCGGCAGGATAACTTTCTGGTGCGGCGCTGAAAGTATGTCAGCCGACTCCGCCATGAAATGCACGCCGCAGAAGACGATAAACTCCGCGTCGGCACGATCCGCGCCGAGCTTCGAGAGCTTAAACGAATCGCCCGTCACATCCGCATGACAGATCACGTCGTCGCGCTGGTAGTGATGACCCAAAATCACCAGCCGCGCGCCCAACTCTTTACGCGCTGCCTCTATACGCTCGTGCAACTCCGCATCCGAAACGCGAAAGTAATCCTCCAGCACAGGAACGCTCGACAAAGTGGCCGTAGTCATGTCGTTTTCTCCTCCGGCGCGCTTGAAACCCACCGGCCGCAAACTCACGGCGCAAGGCTCACGCGCCAAACTTCGCAATATACTAACTTCCGCAAACGAAGCGCAAGCCATTAACAACACACCGCTCCAGCCTCACTTACGTGCTCACGCAGAAACACCCGCGCAAGCAATAGTTTAGATGCGAAATTTGACCGGGAAGATGTGTTTATTTAACGCCGGAGCGTAGAACATTTGGAAAGGTGTTATAGCTGCGCGATGAGACTATCATAATCAGCGTGTGAGCCAATCCAGAACCAAATCACCGTATCGTCATCTTTAACACCAACCGCACGCCATCCGATGCCGACGCGAACGGAGTAGATCGGCTTGCGCGCATGAATTTGCTTGAATTGTAAGCTCGGATGATAGGGATTGTGTTGCCACAGTTGATAAGCTGCGCGCGCCTTACGCTGCGTAGAAGGCGGCAAACCTGCAAAAGCTTTCCAAAACTTTTCCGTTGTTCGTGAGGTCACAAAATTTCTTCAAGCGCCTTTGTTTTCCCGCTCCGGTGTTCGGCCAGAGCTTCATCGGCAAGCAGCGCAAGCTTGTCCTGCGACTTTGCGAAAGCGTCATCCCATTTCTCTTCCGCTGCAAGGTCGTCAAGCAGCATTTGAGCGAGCATATCCTGCGCTTCCTGTGAAAGTTTAGAAGCTTCGGCGAAGGCTTTTTCGAGCAGTTCGGTCATGGCAATACCTCAAGCAATTAACTTCAAGCGTCAATGCGCTTCGTTCGATTTTACCATTATCCGGCAACGCCCATGAACTTTACGATACAAGTCGCGCAGTATGCTTTCCGCTTTCCGCCTTCCGCTTTCCGCCTTCCTACTTCCTACTTTGCTTTTACGGGTGCGTCATCTCTTCCGGCTTGACGTATTCATCGAACTGTTCGCCCGTCAGGATGCCCAACTCAATCGCGGACTCGCGCAAAGAAATGCCCTTCTTGTGCGCGTGCTTGGCAATCTTCGCGGCGTTGTCGTAGCCGATATGCGGATTAAGGGCAGTGACGAGCATCAGGGAATTCTGCAAATGTTCGTCAATCTTGGCGCGGTTGAGTTCGATGCCTGCGACGCAGTAATCAACGAAGCCGTGACACGCATCCTTAATCAAACGAATCGAGTGCAACAGGTTGTGAATCATCACCGGATTGAAGACGTTCAACTCGAAGTTGCCCTGGGAACCGGCGAAACCAATCGCCGCGTCGTTGCCGAAGACCTGCACGGCGACCATCGTCATCGCTTCACTCTGCGTCGGATTCACCTTGCCCGGCATAATCGAGGAACCGGGTTCGTTCTCCGGCAACACGAGTTCGCAAAAACCCGCGCGCGGCCCCGACGCGAGCCAGCGTATGTCGTTCGCTATCTTCATCAAGCTTGCGGCGAGAGTCTTCAATGCCCCGCTCGCAAAGACCATCTCATCATGCGCCGAGAGCGCCGCGAATTTGTTCGGGTGCGATTTGAACGGCAAGCCCGTCAACTCCGCGATCTTCTTCGCCGCACGCTCGCCAAACTCCGGATGCGAGTTTAGCCCCGTGCCGACCGCCGTGCCGCCAATCGCTAAATCATAAAGGCCGGGCAGCACGAGTTTTAATCGCTCTATGTCGCGCTCTATAAGGCTCGCCCAGCCGCCCATCTCCTGCCCGACGGTCAAAGGCGTCGCATCCTGAAGATGAGTGCGCCCGATCTTCACCACGTCCGCAAACTCACGCGCCTTCGCGTCAATCGCATCATGCAATCTTTGCACTTCCGGTATCAGCGCATTCATACGCTCTGCCGCCGCAATGTGCATCGCCGTCGGAAACGTATCGTTCGACGACTGCGACATATTCACATCATCGTTCGGATGCACAGGCTGTTTGCTGCCCATCTCGCCGCCCGCGATTTCGATGGCACGATTCGAGATGACTTCGTTCGCGTTCATGTTCGTCTGCGTGCCGCTTCCCGTCTGCCACACACGCAAAGGAAAATGCCCGTCCAGCTTTCCCTCTATCACTTCATCGCAAGCCTGCGCGATCAGCTTCGACTTATCAGGCGAGAGCTTCCCAAGCTCCTCATTCACACTCGCGGCGGCCTTTTTAAGAATCCCCAACGCGCGTATCATCTCGCGCGGCATCACGTCGAAACCGATATTGAAATGCAACAGCGAACGCTCCGTCTGCGCCCCATAATACCGATCTGCCGGAACATTTATCGCCCCCATCGAATCCGTTTCCTGACGCACCCCGCCCGCCACACTCTCTTGCTTTCGCTCCACAGCATCTTTCGCCATCGCTTGAAATTATCCTTTATCAATTAAAAGTACCTTGAAATTACCATCCTCAGACCAGACTACTTCGTAAGCCATTCGCCCAACTGCCCTTCGGCTTCTTCGTGCGTAACAGTCCTTCCAGCATCCGCCGCTTCCAATCCATGCCGCACTTTTTCAATCACATACAGATGATACTGAATATCCTCCAGCGAACAATCATCCGGCAGCTTATCCAACAACGATTCAACCTCTTCTTTTGCCGTGCTCATAACTCTCTCCTATATATCATCTTTAATTGTTTTGGATTGAATATGCCCGAATTATACACCACACCCAAATGCGAAAGGCAGCGAACGAATCCGCTGCCCGTAAGCCTGCTAAATGATTGTTGATTCTTCGCAGATGATTTATAAATCTTCCGGCTTTAGTCCGGTCTTCTTAGCGATGCGCGCCAGCATTCGCGGGCCGATCTCTTCTTTATCATGAAACGCAAAAACCACATCCGGCCAACCGGCACGCGCGAGAATCTTATGCGAACTCGATTCACGCTTGATGCTCCAACCAACGCGCAGCAACGCCGCGAGCACGCGCTTCGCTTTCGCTGATGCCCACGCGCTCATGCTGCCGCAAACGAGATAGTCATCATTTCGGGCGCGCCCTCGCCGTGTTCAAGCTTGTCCGCCAGCACACGCAACGCCAGAGCCTGCGCCTTCGCAATCGCCTCATCCGTCGTTCGCCCGTAAGCCAACACGCCCGGCAACTCCGCGACTTCCGCCAGCCAACGCCCATCTTCCTCCTGCTCATACTCAATCGTAAAAGTCATCTTCAACACCTCGCAGAAATCCTACCACATCGCCTTAAAGCATAACCGGTAAGTTTAGAGCTTAAGATTATTCACTGAGACTATAAGTTTGACGGTGCTAATCGTCTAAACCAAAATGTTGAGATAACCTTTCAATGGTAAAGCTGCTTGTCAGACGGCACGCAGTATGTTGGAGGGCAAATAACCCCTTCTCCCAATATGCCTCTGTTCTAGGAACTGCTTTAATCCACTCCACACGGACAAGGTATTCACATAAATCCGGGTCATCAGCGTTTTCATTCATCTTTGGAGCTACAAGCGGCATATGCAATATCGGTATCTCTCGGCTACCGGTTATCACATTTCCATCCAATACATTTTCCGTTACTTTGAAATCTTTTACAGGCACAGCAGGCTCTTTCACTATACCAACGCCAACGTATCCGGTTTTAGGGATGTTGACGAAAACACGCGAACTCGGAAACAGTAGCTTCAACGTCTGGCTATACCACTTACCTTGACCACCAGATACAAAGCCATACTTTCGGCAATCATCCCAATTACGATGCTCTCCTTCGCCAAGGCTGACATAAAAATCCCGTCCGTTCCAAGGCTCACTGCCCTTTTTAACTTTAGACTGGCTGACTTTTCTCTCGACTTCTTCAGGATCAATGAGCCAAGTTCGAGCTAGATAATCACGACCATCATCACGGAAGAAGCGGAAGAACACCGCGTTAATCGGCACACTGTAATTATCCGACAGGTAACTGATAATTCGCTCTGTGCTCGAATCAAGCTCCGATGCTACTACAATCAATTCGTGGTTTTGGTTTATCTGTTCCGGCAAGCTCGTACCGAAAGCATCATCGAAACCTTCTTCCAATTTCCTGCCCTGATTCTTGTCAGAATAAATAGCAGCAAGTTCTTCGTATGAGAGCAACTGTACCCAAGAAGCATAATCAAGTAGTTGCGCCACAACTTCACGATAGGTGCGACTCTTTTTGAGTTCTATGATAGAGAGATTGCCGGACGCATCCATAGCCAGCATATCTATAAATTTGCCGTATGAGGTGGAGACTTGCCGCCCAATCAACATTAACTGCGGAGAAAGAATAGATAAATCTTTTACAAGCGCATCCTCAAGCATTAACTCGGAATCAATAACGGACATGGTAACCTTTTCAGGTTTTGCACCAAGCCGCCAGATTCCAACTTCGATAGGCATATATTCTCTCCAGCAAAAGATTCAATTTACGGCTCGTTGAGCATATTACGTTTTGTTTGGAGCGGGAAGCCATCTAACGCAGATTAGGCTTATATTTTACTGCTTTCGTTCATCATTCTCCCTCTACCGGCAACTCTGCTGCTTGCCATGCTGTCCAGCCGCCGGTCATCGAGTGGACGTTGGTGTAGCCCATGCGTTGGAGGTTGTAGGCGGCGAGGGCGGAGCGGTAGCCGCCGCCGCAGTAGAGGATGAGTTCGGCGGTTTTGTCGGGCGCGAAGTGTTCGATGTCGCGTTCGATGATGCCGCGTCCCAGGTGTGTTGCGCCCGCCGCGTGGCCTGCCGTCCATTCGTGGTCTTCGCGCACGTCTATCAGGCGCACCGTGTTGTCAGTGTGTGCAATGAGGCGTGCGTTGGCTTCTTCGACGCTGATTTCGTGGATGCGGCTTCGGGCGTCCTCGACCAATTTCAGGAAGCCTTCGGAGTGTTGCATAGTGTTTCGTGTCTCCTTCGGTTAAGGTTGATTGACAAGGGGGCTGGCGCGGCGTGTTTGGAGTAAACTCGCGGAACGGATTATAATGTCCTCTTTTGGAAAACACACTCATAATAGTAATCAGTGGCCGGTAATCAGTTAGCAGTTTTTGTGGCTGTCTACTGATAACTGACGACTGACTACTTTATTAACACGGAAGGAAACGTAAAAACTTTGGCTACGGAACAGTTTGATGTGACGGTGATCGGCAGCGGCCCCGGCGGTTATGTGGCGGCGATTCGCGGGGCGCAACTCGGCCTCAAGGTGGCGATTATCGAGAAAGACAAACGTCTCGGCGGAACCTGCACGTTGCGCGGGTGTATCCCCACGAAACAGCTTCTTCAATCGGCGGCGGTTTACGAGCATATACAGCACGCGGCGGAGTTCGGTGTGAGCGTCTCGGATGTGCGGCTTGCGTTTGAAGACGTGCAGAAGCGCAAGGATAAGGTCGTCACGAAAAACTCTAAGGGCATAGAGTTTTTGATGAAGAAGAACAAGATCACGCAGTTCAAGGGAACGGGACGGCTCGCGCTGCCGGGCAAAGTCGAAGTGACGGGCGAAGACGGCAAAAAACAGTTGATAGAGACGAAGAACGTCATCATCGCAACGGGTTCGGTCGTGCGCCCGATTCCCGGCTTTGAGACGGACGGCGAGCGCGTCATCAACAGCGATCATGTGCTGGAACTAAAGCAAGTGCCGAAGTCCATGCTGGTGATGGGCGCGGGCGCGGTCGGCGTCGAATTCGCCAGCGTTTATTCGCGCTTCGGTTGCGACACGACCCTTATCGAACTTCTGCCGCGTCTGTTGCCCGGCGAAGACGAAGAGGTTTCCGCCGAATTAGCGAAAGCGTTTCGCAAGCGCAAGATCAAATATCAACTCGACACGCGGCTTGAGAAGTTGGAGAAGACGGATGCGGGCGTCGTCGTCACCGGCAAGACATCGAAGGGCGAAGACGTGCGCCTTGAAGCCGAAGTGCTGCTCGTCGCCGTCGGGCGTATGCCATACACGGAAGGGCTTGGGCTTGAAGGCACGAAGATTGTCGTTGATCGTGGCGCAATTTCCGTTGATGAATATTTGCGCACGGGCGAGCCGAATGTCTACGCCATCGGCGACGTGATTCCTACCCCTTGGCTCGCGCACCTTGCCAGCAAAGAAGGCATCCTCGCCGTCGAACAGATCGCAGGCCAAAATCCGCAACCGATCAATTTGCGCCATGTTCCGTCATGCACTTACTGCGAACCGGAAGTCGCGTCCATCGGCCTGACCGAAGCAAAGGCGCGCGAGGAAGGCTACGATGTAAAGGTCGGAAAATTTCCCTTCTCTGCTTCGGGCAAGGCGCGCATCATCGGCGAAGAAGAGGGCTTCGTCAAAGTCATCAGCGAATCGAAATACGATGAACTATTGGGCGTGCATATCATCGGGCCGCACGCGACGGAACTCATCGCCGAAGCCTGCGTTGCGATGCAACTTGAATCAACCGCCGAAGAGTTGGGACGCACGATGCACGCGCACCCGACCATCGCCGAAGCCGTGATGGAAGCTGCCGAAGGCGTGCATAACCTGACGATCCATTTCTAAACAATACATCTAAGGGAACGGCAAATGGACAACGAAGAGATACAGCGCATACTGGAATTTATTATCCGGCAGCAGGAGCAGTTTGCGGAGAATATGGGAAAGGCCGAAGCGCGCATGAGCCGTATGGAAACCGCGATGGTCGGAGTCTTTAGCCTTGTCACCGAAACCGCTAAGGCGCAAAAAGAGACCGCCAAAAGAGTGGATGAGCTAACGGCGGCGCAGGCGCATACGGATGAACGCTTGAGCGCGCTGATAAACACGGTCGAGCGTTATATCAGCGAAGGCCGCAACGGGAAATCTCAATGAAGAAAGAGACACGACGCAAACCGAATCGTTCGGGCGGCGGCGCAAAGGCTTCGCGCGCTAAAGCTGCGGAGGCGAATGCAGCAAATGCCCTTGCCGTTCAGGATACTGCGGAAGCGACGGACATTACGGTAGATGTGACTGCAATGAGCGCCGAAGAGTCTGCGGCGAAGGTTACGGACGCTAGTGAAGACGCGGCGCTTTCCTGCACGACCGAGACGACCCTTGCGCCCGAACAAATGCTGGAGATGTATCGCTACCTGAAGATGACGCGCCTGGTCGAAGAACGGCTCGTCAATCTTTACCGGCAAACAAAAGTCGTCGGCGGCGTGTTTCGTTCGCTCGGACAGGAAGCGACGGCGGTCGGGACAGCTTATGCGCTTCAGCCGCAGGATTTCATCACGCCTTTGATACGCGATCTGGGCGCGGTGCTCGTCAAGGGCATTCGCCCGCGCGAGATTTTCGCGCAGTACATGGCGAAGGCGTGGGGGCCTTCCGGCGGGCGCGATCTCAACATACACTTCGGCGATATGGCGAAAGGTTTCATCGGCCCCATCTCGCATCTCGGCGACATGATTCCGGTGATGACGGGTGTGGCTCTCGGTGCGCGTATGCAGCAGAAGAATCTCGTCACGCTCGCCTACATAGGCGACGGCGGGATGAGCACCGGCGCGTTTCACGAAGGCTTAAACTTCGCCGCCGTGCAGCGTCTCCCTTTGATCGTGATTGCGGAATATAATCATTACGCTTACTCCACTCCGACTTCAAAGCAAACGGCTGTCAAAGACCTGGCGGAGAAGGCGGCGGGCTATGGCATTCCCGGCCACATCGTTGACGGCAACGACATCATCGCCTGCTATGAAGTGACGCGGAAGGCCGCAGAGTTTGCGCGCGACGGCGGAGGCGCGGTGCTCATCGAAGCGAAAACTTACCGGCGCAAAGGCCACGCCGAACACGACGACCAGAGATACTTGCCGCCCGGCGAATTGGAAAAGTGGGAGAAGAATGATCCGGTTGATCGCTACGAAACATTTTTGACAACGCAGAAGATCGCCACACGCGAAAAGCTGGAAGAGATTACCGCAGGCATTCAGGCCGAGATAGATGAAGATGTCGCGTGGGCGGAAAGCTCGCCGATGCCCGAAGCGGAACAGGCGGCGTATAATGTTTTCGACAACAGCATCGTTGCGCCCGCCTTTCGCCCGAAAGTATTAGAGCAATGACCATTAAACTTCCGACACTAAAGCTTATCCCGCGAAACGTCGCCGCCGAGCCGCACACGTCCGCCGCGTCGCCGCAATCTTTGGCGAAAGGAGAGCACACGATGGGTTTGGTCTATGCGAATATTGAAATAATTAGCGGCGATGATTTAACACTGTACGCCAAGGGTTATATCAAAGAAGATGAAGTCAAAAGAATAGCGGTTTCGGCGCTTGTTGACAGCGGCGCGTATATGTTGTCAATCAACGAGCGCGTGAAGAACCAGCTCGGCTTGCGCGTGCTTGATAAGCAGTTTGCCGAATTTGCCGATGGAAGAGTGCTCGAACTTGAAGTAGTCGGGCCGATAGAAATTCGTTTCGAGAATCGTCGGACGACAGTTGATGCGATGGTCTTGCCCGCAGATGCGGAGATTTTGCTCGGCTCAATTCCGATGGAAGACATGGACGTGCTGATTGACCCGAAGCAGCAACGCTTGATCGTCAATCCGGCGCATCCGTATGTCGCGCAAAAATATTTGAAGTAAAGACCAAACATTCGCATCGAAAGTGCGTTAGTGCAATCAACAATTATTGTGTATGTCAACTGCGATAAAAAAAGAGCATAAGCAAAATCGTCCGGCGCGCGGCGGATTGACGACCTTTGTCGAGGCGATTCGCCAGGGCATCTGGGAAGAGATGGAACGTGACGCGAGCGTGTTCGTGATCGGCGAAGACGTGGGCGCATATGGCGGCGCGTTCAAAGTCACGGACGGACTGCTGGATGAATTCGGCGAAGGGCGTGTGATTGATACGCCGATTTCCGAAGCGGCGATTGTCGGCGCGGCGTGCGGCGCGGCATTGATGGGAATGCGTCCCGTCGCGGAGTTTCAGTTTATTGATTTCATCTCCGCAGGCTTCGATATGCTGACGAACTACGCGGCGAAGTGTCGTTATCGCTGGGGCGCAGGGCTGCCGACGGTCTTTCGCGGGCCATGCGGCGGCGGCGTCCATTCGGGTCCGTTCCATTCGGTCAACGCGGAATCCTTTTTCCTCAACACGGCGGGACTAAAGATTGTCGAACCTTCAACCGCCTACGACGCGAAGGGCTTGATCAAAGCCGCGATACGCGATCCCGACCCGGTGCTCTTCTTCGAGCACAAGAAACTTTATCGTCTACCGCGCCTGCGCGAAGAATTGCCTGAAGACGATTACATCATCGAAATTGGCAAAGCGCGCACCGCCAGAGAAGGCCGCGATCTTTCGATCATCACTTTCGGCGCGATGACCTTGACGGCGCTCGATGCGGCACAGGAACTTGAAAAAGAAGGACTTGACGTTGAAGTGATAGATTTGCGCACGCTCGCGCCGTTGGACAAGGCTACGATTTTAGCGACGGTTAAGAAAACGAGCAAAGCGATCATCCTGCATGAAGCGTCGCGCACGGGCGGCATCGGCGGCGAGATAACGGCGATCATCGCCGAAGAAGCTTTCGAGTGGCTGGATGCGCCCGTTGTGCGCGTCGGCTCGATTGATAGCCCCGTGCCGTATTCGCCACCCCTTGAAGAATATTATTTGCCGCAGGTCAAAGACGTGCTTGACGCGGCACGCAAACTTGCAGCCTACTAGATACAGAAGTCTAAAGTCTGGAGTTTAGAGTCCAGAGTCAGAAGAACAGTGTAGCGTTTATGTTTCTTCCGGCTTGCGACTTGGCACTCCAGACTTCAGACTCCAGACTTTTTTGGAGAACCTAATGAGCACCGAAATTGTGATGCCGCAGATGGGCGAATCCATTGCGGAGGGAACGATTACCAAATGGTTGAAGCAGGTGGGCGAGCGCGTCGAACGCGACGAGCCACTGTTTGAGATTTCGACGGACAAAGTTGACGCGGAGATTCCGTCGCCGTCAGCCGGAACGCTGACCGAGATCAGAGCCAAAGAAGGCGAGACGGTCGAGATCAACACCGTCGTCGCCGTGCTCGATGGTGGCGACGGCGCGGGGGCAGGAGCATCATTGCCAGCCGAAGCGAGCGCGCCGCCCGCCACCGCCGCAGCGATTCCGCCACCGCCTCCACCGCCCACATCACACACAGTCGCGGCAGCCGCGCCTCCGCCGCCACCGAATAATAATGCGCAAAGTCCGTCTGCACAGTGGACGACGGGCGCGCCGATTCCCGAAGCCGGGATCGCGGAAGTCGCCGCGCGTAGTTATGACGATCAACGTCCCGGTGCGGAAGAAGAGGCCGCCGGAGTTTCGTCTGCACAAGGCATTGCCGTAACAGGCGGCAACGGCAGCAACGGGCAGACTGTCGAAGAATTGCGCCGCACGAAATCCAGCCCGCTGGTGCGTAACATTGCACGCGAGCACAACATAGACATCGCGCGTCTCGAAGGCACTGGGATGAGCGGGCGCGTCACCAAAAACGACATCCTGAGTTTTATCGAATCCGGCGCGTCAACCACCGCGACACAGCCACAGCAAGCCGCGCAAGCATCGCCAACCATTCAAGCGCCGGCGATGCCGCAGCAACCCATGCAAGCACCGCCCGTGCAACCCGGTGCAACTGATCGCGTCGAGCCGATGAGCGTGATGCGCAAGAAGATCGCCGAGCATATGTTAATGTCGCGGCGCACCAGCGCGCACGTCACCACCGTTTACGAAATAGACATGACGCGCATTGCACGCCTTCGTGACCAGAATAAGCGCGCCTTTCAGGAACGCAACGGCACGAAGCTTACCTTTATGCCGTTTATCTTTCAGGCCGTGACGAACGCAATACGCAAGTTTCCCGTCTTCAACGCGCAGGTCAGCGGCGAGCAGATAATTTATAAGCGTGACATCAATCTAGGTCTCGCCGTCGCCCTCGATTGGGGATTGATCGTGCCCGTCATCAAACGCGCCGATGATCTTTCGCTTTCGGGTTTAGCACGCGCCGCCAACGATCTCGCAGACCGCGCACGCACCAAACAACTGAAGCCCGACGAAGTCGCGGGCGGCACGTTTACAATCACTAACCCGGGCGTCTTCGGCGGACTCTTCGGGACGCCGATTATCAACCAGCCGCAGGTCGCCATCCTCGGCGTCGGCGTGATAGAGAAACGCCCGAAAGTTATCACCTCGCCGGAAGGCGACGACTACATAGCGATTCGCTCGATGGCCTACTTCGCGTTGAGCTACGATCATCGCATTGTTGACGGCGCGGACGCGGAGAAGTTTCTCGCTTACGTCAAAGAGTTATTGGAAGCCGGTCAGTTCACGCTCTGAAATTTTCAAGAGATTTGTCGCCGAAAAACGTCGCGCTCTCAAACGAGGGCGCGACGTTTTTGTTAACGATGTAGGTGTAAAAATGGGTGGTGTAATTCGGCATTCAAACAATTTCCGCGCTGTATTATATTTTCATTGCGAGTGCCTCTCTGAAGGCCTCTTTGCTTGACTTCATTTTTCTGTGCGGTAGACTTTCCCGCTTACAAGCGAAAGTCTGAGTGGTGATTATTATTCCAACCGGCGGGACGGTTCCGGCATCTATATTGTCAGGATCAACCGCTAATTCGCAAAGTTTGCCGGAGGCTTAAAGTGCTTGTTCGTTGTCCTTCGGATTAACTTTATCTATGGAGTCAAATGATGAATTTCAAAAAGTCTGAAATGCCCCGACTGCTTGCGTCCTCCGCTTTTGGCTTGCTGCTTCTCGCAGCGCCCGCTTTTGCGCAGGACACCGGCAACACCGGCAGTGCCACCACTAATACCACTTCCACAACTCAGTCGACTTCTTCCGGTTCGACTCAGAGCGACGCAACGGCCGCCGCTAAATCGCGCACCGTTTCCAACGGCGAAAAGATCAAGCTCAAAGGCGTCGTGACGCGCCGCGATGCGGATACGTTCTCGGTGCGCGATTTGAACGGCGTTGATACGACCGTGCGCCTGACCGACACGACGCGCATCGTGGAAAGAAAAGGCAATCCGTTTCGCCGCGCGAAGAACTACGGCGCGACGAATATTTTGCGCGGCCTTAACGTCGAAGTGGAAGGACGCGGCGACGCCTCCGGCCAACTCGTCGCCGACAACGTCAAGTTTTCCGAAGATGAACTGAAGGTCGCGCGCACGGTCGAATCGCGCGTTAATCCGGTGGAGAATCGCGTCGGCGAAAACGAAAATAGAATCGGGCAGGTAGAGCAGAATGCGCAACGCCTTTCGGGGCAGATTGACGAACTCGCCGCCGTTTCCAACGCCGCGAAGGGCGGCGCGCGAGCCGCGCAGGAAACCGCCGACGCCGCCGTTTCGGGCGTCAACGCGACGAACGAACGCATCAGCGCGCTCGATGATTACGTGCCGCAAGACATGACGGCGGTCAATTTCCGTCCCGGCAGCGCGGTGCTTTCGCCGCAGGCCAAAGCCCAGCTCGATCAACTCGCCACCAAAGCTTTCACGGCCAAAGGCTACGTGATCGAAGTCTCCGGCTATGCGGATACGACCGGCAGTACAGACCTGAATCGTCGCCTTAGCCAGCAACGCGCCGATTCCGTCGTGCGTTATCTGGCGGAGCAGCACAGGATTCCTTTGCGCCGCATCATCACGCCGTTCGGCTACGGCGAATCGCAAGCCATCGCCGACAATCAAACGCGACAGGGACGCGCCCAGAATCGCCGCGTCGAAGTCAAGGTGCTCGTCAATCGCGGGCTATTGCAGACCGCGCCGACGATGACAACGCCTTCGTCAACGACACCGGCGCAGGGTTCGACATCCGGCTCATTGTCTAATCAATAAACGATAGCGTTGCGATTACCGATAAACTTGTAAGGGCAGCGGCCTCGCCCTGTCCTTACGTCTTGCGTCGCGCTTCGTTCGCAATCTCCCTAAAAGCCAACCGTCATACTCGTTCGCGCGCATCCGATTAACCGCGCCGGTTGCGCAATTGATGAAAGATAGAAAGCCGTAGTCCGGTGACACGAAAAGGTTGGCGTTCATGATTCTTACCCGCAGCAAGCAACAGATAGTTCAAGCGCCCGCGCTCCTGTTAATAGCAACGCTGGCGCTTTCTTTTATCTTCTCCGCCAATACTGTCGTCGCGCAGCAGCAATCACGTGAGCAACCGCCGAAGCAACAAACGCCGCCTACGCCGCCAGCCAAGCCTGCGTCGGTTGGCGACGATGACGAAGAGATAATCCGCGTCAGCTCGAATCTTGTCGTCGTGCCGGTGTCGGTAACAGATGAGGCGGGCGAAGCGGTGCAGGGTTTGAGCGCCGCCGATTTTCGTCTCGACGAAGAAGGCCGCCGACAAGAGATTGCGCGGCTTGGCGATGCCGAGCAGGTGCCGCTCGATATTGCGATTCTGCTCGACGTTTCGGGAAGCGTCAACGCGCGTTTCGCTTTCGAGAAGGAAGCTGCCGCGCGTTTTCTCAAACAGATTTTGAAGCCGGTTGATCGCGCCACCGTCTTTGCGATTGACGCCCGGCCGCGCCTTGAACAAACGCGCGCGACGGCAAACATCGCTTCCGCCAGATTGATGGCGATCCTGCCCGCCAGAAGCTCTACCGCCTTTTATGATACGGTGGTTGATGCGGCACGCTATCTCTCGAAAGCATCGCCTTCGGGAGCGCGTCGCGTCATCATCGTCATTTCAGACGGCGAGGATACCAACAGCGAGCGAATTAAAACCGTCTTATCTAAAGCGACATCATCGCCCGACGCCGTGCGCGCCGAACACGAGCGCGCGTTGCAGCAAGTGCAACGCGAATTGCAACGCGCCGACGCAACCTTTTATTCGCTTAATCCGAGCGGAGAATCGCTGCGCCTGAACGTCATCAGCACACGCGCGCAACAGGGAATGCAGCAGTTTGCGGCGGCGACCGGCGGCGCGGCCTTCGCGCCCGAACGCGAGCAAGACCTCGAAAAAATCTTTCGCCGGATCGCCAACGAATTGCGCTCGCAGTATCTGCTGCAATACTACTCGAAAGACGAATCGCCGAGCGGAAAATTCCTGCGCATCAAAGTTGCTGTGCCCGCCCGCCCGCAACTTCGCGTCCGCGCCCGTCAGGGCTACTACACGAAAAACAGGTAACGAGTCTGGATAACAGTCGTGAGTCTGGAGCCATGAGTCGTGAGTCATAAGCAAGGTGACGCGCCGCCACACGTTCACCATTTCCCTACGGCCTTATGACTCTTGACTCCAGACTCACGACTCACGACTCACGACTGTTGACTCTTTCCCTTTCAGCGCATTTCCAGAAGCACGTCGGTTAATCTGTTGACGACTCCGATTAGCGCGCGTCCTGCCGGTTCGTATTGATTCGCCGCCGCTTGTGCTTCGGCGTCAGCCGCGCCCGCCGCAACGCCCGCCAACCGCGTGTAGTAACGCTGCAACTCCGGCGTCGTGCGAAAACTAATTTCTAAATTGTCCAGCCCCTCACGAAAGTCTCGCAAGCTCTGCCGGACGACCACCTTGCTCTGCTCTGTCTTTTGCGTCGCTGCCGTAGATGTTTCATCACGGCTGGCCGCTTCCGCCGCCACGTCAAAGCCGTTCGACACGCGGCCATAAAGATAAAGAAAGCGCGACAGCAGTTTGATCTGTTCGGCAACGCGCGACGCGCCCGCCGCCCGCGCATCAGCTGAAGCCTTCGGCGCATTCGCCGCCGTAGTAGTAGAAGACGATGGCGCGCGACGCTGCGGTTGGCCGCTCGATCTACGCCGCGTTTGCGACAGGGCGGCGACGGGCATTAACAGCATCAACACGACCCCGGCGACAATTAATTTTCGAGTGCGTTTCAACGCAAAATCCTCCTTCATCAAACGCATCGCGTGGGCGCGACATCGTTAATCTTTTTCTTATCAACTGTTCTTCGCAATTGCTTATTGAAACTATGCTAACAGGCGGCGCGTCGTCAAACCATTGCGCGCGCGAGGCAGCGTTTTCGCGGACAGCGCCTTCGCTGCCTGCGCCTCGCACTGCTACAATAAGATGCAGGTTTTGCACAACTGATTATTAAAGATGAGCGATAGTAAATTACTGAAAATCAGGCGGCTCGGCCTGCTGGAATATGCGGCGGCGCTCGCAATTCAAAAAGAAACGGAACTTGCGATTCGCGCAAAGAGTGAAACGGATACGCTGATCTTCGTCGAACATCCGCACACCTTAACGCTCGGGCGCGGCGCATCACACGCCAACATTCTCGCCTCGCCGGAAGTTTTAAGCGCGCGTGAAGTGACGGTGTTCGAGACCAATCGCGGCGGCAAAGTCACGTATCATGGTCTCGGTCAGCTAGTCGGTTATCCGATTATCAATTTAAGCCCGGAGCGTGAAGACGTACACCGCTATGTGCGCGACCTTGAAGAAGTGTTGATGCGCGTGATGACAGATTTCGGCATCGAGAGCTTTCGCATTAAAGGGTTGACGGGCGTGCATAC
The DNA here is from genome assembly GCA_046262295.1 of Pyrinomonadaceae bacterium. GTDB lineage: Bacteria > Acidobacteriota > Blastocatellia > Pyrinomonadales > Pyrinomonadaceae > JBHENC01. Next base: position 20,354 of record JBHENC010000013.1, read on the forward strand.
GGCGCGCGGCAAAGTCGCCGCCATCGGCATACACATCGCACGCTGGATCACGACGCATGGCTTCGCCCTGAACGTCAACACGGATTTGAGTTTCTTCGATCTCATCATCGCCTGCGAAGGCGAACCCGTCACGTCCATGAAAGAATTGAGGGGACGCGAACTGAATCTGTGCGACGTGGAAGACCGCATCATCGAACATTTTGCGGATGTCTTCGCCATGATGCCGGAAGAGATTAGCGCAGGCTGAACCGACAGGCGAACAACGCCGCACCTTTGAGCTTCGCAGAGAAACATACAGCGTGAATCAAACTGTCGAAACCGCCGCTTCATTCAGCCGTCATACGGCGCGCTTGCTACGGTTTGCGATTCCCGCCCTGTTGCCCTTTCTATTTCTGATCGTCTCCGATTGGAAAGGCCTCGATTACGGCGTTCACTGGGACGAAGTGCCGTATCAAGTCGGGCCGACGCGCACGATGGTAACGACGGGGACGTTGCTGCCGGGCTTTTATCAATACCCATCTTTTTCTTACTGGCTTAACGCCGCCGCGTTGATTCCAGAGCTTGCGGCCACACGACCTGAGACATTCGAGAAAGCACAAGAGTTACTACTGCGCGTGCTTGACGGCGAGTCATACCTGCTGCGGCTGCGCAAGATTTATCTGCTGGTCTCGGCGCTCACCGTGATATGGATTTATTTGCTGGCCGTCAATTGGCAGCGGTCTCGCAGCGAGGCGCTGCTGGCAAGTGCTGTTCTGGCTCTTTCATGGGAGGTCTCCTACCATCTGCGTTGGATAGCGACCGACGGTTTGCTGATGCAATTCGGCGCACTCACGATTCTGTTCGTGATGCAGGCGTGGACGCGATTGAGACGCCGCACGTTCTGGCTTCGGCTGGCGGCGTTGGCGGCGGGTTGCGGGTGCGGCGCGAAGTATCCCGGCGGACTCTTGATTGTTCCGGTGCTGGTCTGCGCTTATTTGATCTCTCAACAAACACCGCAGCCGCGCGCCGCCGTGCTGCGCCCGACAATGAAGTTGATTTTAATCTTCGTCGGCGCGTACTTAGTCTGTACTCCCGGCACGCTGCTACAACCCGGAAAGTTCATTGACGGATTGCTGTATGAAGTGCGGCACTACGGCAAACTCGGTCACGGCGGCCACACCATCGCAGCCGGATTGCCGCACGCTTGGGCGATCTTCGTTTATCTGAGTACGGTTCTCTTTTCTCACTACTCGTTAATCGCGCTGTTCTTCTTCGCGCTCGCGCTGGTCGGCGTTTACGCGCTCATCCGAGAGTCTCGCCACACGGCATTACTCTTCCTATGTTTTCCGTTTCTTTATCTGTTGTTCTTTTCGCTGCAAAGAGTAATGGTGGTCAGGAATCTCTTAGTCGTCGCACCGTTCATGGCGCTGATGACGGCGCGGGGCGCGGCCTTTCTAGGGACGCACGCGGGGCTTCTCGCGGGCGCGAATTCAATCCGCATCAATCACAAAGGTAAACTGTTGCAAGCAGCCTTTGCGGTGTTGATCTGCACGTGCTTTCTGGTCAACGCAGGCTGGCTCGCTTACGCCGCGCAGACAATCGTTGACCGCCACACGGATCGTTTCACGCGCGATGCCGTCGCATACATTTCGACCCGGCCGGAGAATCGCTTTTTTCTTTCACCGCGTGCGTCGGCGCAACTCTCTTCGTCCGGTTCGAGACAGCTTGCCAACGTGACAGACGATCCGGCGCAGGCCGACACTCTCTTCTTTTATTTAAGCGAAGCCCTTAACCGAAAAAACTGGCCTGCCTATACGCCCGCGCTCACCAAAACATGGTTCGGCGCTTACGAAGTGAATTTGAACTATTACCCATACTGGAGCGGCGATGATCGTCTCGTGGCGATGTCAATGGCAACGGCGCGCAAGGTTGGTATTCAGGGTGTAGATTACGGTTCGCACGGCGCAGGCGAAGCGGCGACTGTGGAAATCAACAAAGCGATGTTTGTCTCTCAATCAGCGTTGACCTCGATGATCGGCGGGCAAAACTATAACGTCACAGTGACGATGAAGAACACAGGTGCGACGACGTGGACAACGAGCAGCCTATACCGGCTTGGCGCGCAAAATCCGCAGGACAATCCGGCATGGGGAAGAATTCGCGTGGAGCTGCCGGAGCCGGTTGCGCCCGGTGCGGAAGTGACTTTTAATTTCGACATTACCGCGCCCGTCAAAACAGGGCAGTATAATTTTCAGTGGCGGATGGTGCAGGATGGAACAGAGTGGTTCGGCGACTACACACCGAACCGATCCTTTACCTCGGAATATACTTCGGTTATTCTCCGCGCTTCCACGCCTTAAAGAGAAGGATTGCTTTGCGGAGCGAATTCAACGCTTCGCGGATTGCTTATGCTGTCATTCGAGTTAATCAAAAAAGCGGCGGCGCGCATCAAAGGGCGCGTTCATCGCACGCCCGTCGTCGCATCGCGCACGTTTGATGAAGCGGCGGCGCGCGTGAGCGGCGTCGCAGGGCGGCGTGTGTTCTTCAAGTGCGAAAATTTACAGCGCGCCGGTGCGTTCAAGATTCGCGGCGCGACGAATAAGATTTTATCGCTCGACGCGAAGGAGCGCGGGCGCGGCGTCGTCGCTTTTTCTTCGGGCAATCACGCGCAGGCCGTCGCGCTTGCGGCAAGCGAAGCAGGCGTCCGCGCCGTGATTGCGATGCCGACGGATGCGCCGCAAATGAAAGTCGCGGCGACGCGCGGCTACGGCGCGGAAGTCGTCTTTTATGATCGCCAGCGCGACGACCGCGAAGCTTTCGCACAGGACATCGCCACGCGCGAAGAACTGACGCTCGTTCCGCCTTATGATGATTATCAGATTATGGCCGGTCAGGGCACGTGCGCGCTCGAACTTTTAGAAGATGTGCCGGAGCCGCTTGATTGCCTTGTTACGCCATGCGGCGGCGGCGGATTATTTGCGGGCGCGAGCACAGCGGCGCGCGGACTTGATTCGCAAATTAAATGCTTCGCCGTCGAAGCTGAAACGGCGGACGACACGCGGCAATCGTTCATCAAAGGCGAGCGCGTTTGCATAGAGCCGCCGCCGACCATCGCCGACGGAATGCGCAATCAATCGCCCGGCGCGCTCACCTTTCCCGTGCTGCAAAAAAACGCGGCGGATGTCTTGACCGTCTCCGATGCGGAGATTACGGAAGCGTTGCGCTTTCTGCTGCTGCGTATGAAATTGCTCATCGAGCCGACGGGCGCGGCTTCCGTCGCCGCCGTTTTATTCAATAAACTTCCGCGCGAATTCAAGCGCATCGGCGTCATACTCTCCGGCGGCAATGTTGATGCGGCAACACTCGCAAAACTGCTCGCGCCGGAAAGCGACAACGAAGGGGCGCGAATGTTAAAATAACTTTCGAGTCGAGTTTTTTGGAGAAAATATTTTGAGCCGCGAACTAAAAGTTATCAGCAACAGCAGACCGGCACAGGCGCGCCAGCCAAAGCCCGAATGGTTGAAGGTACGCATCGGCGATCCGACGAATCAGAACCACGTTCTCAAGTTAATTGAAGGCTTGAACCTGCACACCGTTTGTCAGGAAGCGCGCTGCCCGAACATCTTCGAGTGCTGGTCAGACCGCACCGCAACCTTTATGCTCGGCGGCGACACCTGCACGCGCCACTGCGGTTTCTGCGCCGTCAACAAAGGCAAGCCCGGCGCGCTCGATGCGCAAGAACCGCGCCACGTCGCGGAAGCGGTCAAGCATTTGAACCTCGCGCACGCCGTCATCACCTCCGTCAACCGTGATGATCTGCCGGACGGCGGCGCATCGCACTGGGCGGAAACAATCCGTGAAGTCCGCGCCGCGAACCCGTCCTGCAAAATCGAAGTCTTGATCCCGGACTTCAACGGCGACGAAGCCGCGCTCAACACCGTGCTCGACGCGCGTCCCGATGTGCTCAATCACAACACGGAAACAATCGCGCGCCTCTACAAGCGCGTGCGCCCCGACGCCAAATACGATCAAACGATGACGCTCATCAAACGCGCCGCCCTGCGCCGCGACCGCGAAGGCAGCGGGATGCTCACCAAGAGCGGCATCATGGCGGGCTTGGGCGAAACATTCGATGAAGTTGTAGAACTCATGAAAGATTTGCGTGCCGCCAACTGCGACATCATGACCATCGGCCAGTATCTGCAACCACACGCGCGCCGCCTGCCCGTCGAACGCTACGTCACGCCCGAAGAGTTCACACGCTGGCGCGACATCGGCATGAAGCTAGGCTTCCGACACGTCGAATCAAGCCCGCTCACGCGCTCCTCTTATCACGCGCGCCAGCAAACGGAAACGCCCTCGCAAGAAGTGCCTGAAGTAGTGATAGCCGCCGCGCGTTGAAGCACACTACACTTTTACACAAGAGGTCGCTTCCGATGTGGAGCGACCTTTTTGTTTGAATATTCTATGGAAGTGCTTATGCGTTATTGTAGCCCGTGCGATAAATGGCGCGGACGATTGCCATGATGCGTTGCTCATAATAAACGCGAGCCGAAGTACCAGACGAGATAAACCAGATGTAGTAGCGACCAAGCGATGAGCGCGGGAAAGTAAGGGGCGGCGGTATCAAGGCCGCGCTTAGCAGTGTGCGCCGGAGTAAAAGACGGTATTAGATTTTTTCCGTTCGATTGATACTTATAAAGAAGGCCGCTTAACGATTCGTGTAGTCTTCGACGTTGAAATGCTGGCGCAGCGCGTTCAATTTTTCGGGCGCGAAGTCGGAATAAGTGCCCATGATGACGCGCCGCCTTTCGTCGGTCACGACCCACCAGATATGCGGATCAGCCGGAGCTTTGGCCTTCAGCAACGCGCCATCCTCCGCGTTGATCGCCGCGCTGTCTTTGCGCGCGAAGACGTAAACTTTATCGAAGGTCTGGCTGCTGCGCACGGATTGCAAATCGCGCTCGAAGGCCGATTGCGGAGTAGGCGAAGGCGTCGCCGAACGCACGGTATTCGATTGGGGCGCGTTCGTCTTGCCGCAGCCGATTGAAAGAATCACGGCGAGCAAAAGAAACAAAACGATTGCACCGCGCCCGAAAATATTGCTATCGGCCTTCTGCTTTTTTTTCATAGCAATCAATCATTTTTGCGCAAAGGATAATTTACGTTTCACGCTCCGCCCTCTTCATCCTGCGGCGCATCGTCGCCGCCGCCGTCATCCGAATCATCGCCCTGATCGCCTTCGTCGTCCGGCAGCGGCGCGCCTTTCTGGTCGCGTATGTGCAAGATAGTGCATTCGTCGTCTTCGTAAACTTTCTCGAACCATCCGCTGTCCGCCGCGTTGTTATAAAAATCTTCGTGCCCGCTGTCGGTGAATACATAACGCGAGCCGAAGCGGTCGCGTATGAGCGGGCCGGGGTCTTTCACTTTGCCGAGCGTAATATTCTCGTAGAGCTTCGCAAGATCGGCATCTTTATCAAGCAAATAAGTCGGATCGAGGCCGGACACGTAAGGATGCGTGGTGTCGTAGAAGAAAAGCTTCGGGAACATATCCCAATTAATGTTGAAGATCATCTGATCGGCGGGCACGTTGGCGCGCATCCATTGCATTCCGGCTTGAAAATGATCGGCCTTCGCGTTGTCTTTAATGTCCCGCGCCGTAAAACTGACGTTAGCGAAGAAGGCGATGCCGAGACCGAGCGCAATCGTCGCCGCAATCGTCCGAAGCGTTCCGCGAAACTTGTAATAAAGCGCGATGCCGAGCGCGAGCACGATGAAGGCCGCGATACCGCGAACCATTTTGTGCGCGTCCCAGGGCATCAAAATAAAATAGAGCGCGACGCTCAAACCGACGCCGACAATCGTTGATTCGCCTTCCGCCCACGTCTCGCGCTCTTTGGCTTCGGCGGCTTCGGGAAGCTCGTGGCGATCCAGAAACGGCTGCAAGTCGTCGAGCACATCGGTCGGCAGTTGATTAACGGCGCGACGTGCGCCGCTTAAAATCGGTTGCAAAGTGAATGCGGCGAAGAGTATGGCGAACGGCGGCCAGTATTCGACGCTGCGCCGCCAGCGCGCGTTTAGAACGAGCAGCACTGTCGAGAAGACAAGGAAAAAGAGCGGGCGTTTGCCGTTCTCTTTGTCCGTCGAATTGAAGGCGACGTAGCCCGTGAACATCGCAACAAAGGCGATGAAACAGTATTGCAAAAATTCCCAACTGTTATACGGATACCACTCGCCGCCGACCTGCGTCGAAAAGTCGCCCGGCTTGACCTTGATTAAAATATGTTCGACGAGCAGTTTAATGTCGTTCGGGAAGTAGGGATTAATAACGAGTCCCGCCAGACAGCCGACGGAAACCCACACGACGGGACGCCATTCGAGTTTTCGCTCGCTCCACAAAATCACGCCCGCCCAGATAAGCGCGGCGACGCCCAGCAGCGGCCACAAACTGTACGTCCACACGTACAGGAAACCGAGCGGCGCAAGCCAGATATACTTGCGCGTGAACAAAAGATAGATGCCCGCCGAAACGAAGATAATCGAAAGGCTCATCGCTTTGCCCATGTTCATGCGGTATAGAAAGGGGGCGGAGCAACCGAGCAGCGCGATCAGCCACAGCAACGTGTAGCGTATGCGAAAGCGCACGATCAGAAAATAACAGGAGAGCAGCGCGAGCGTGGAGAAGAGTGTCGCGGCGATTTTCGCGCCGAGTTGGATATTGCCGAACCACGTGAAGGGAATCTGCAAGATGTGAAACAGCAGATGATGGTCGTCGTAATCTTTCGGGTTAAGCGTCGTCAGCGGCAGCCACTTGAAGACGGGCGGGAAATGTCCCGTGCGCATTCCTTCCCAGAGCAGACTGCTCCAGCGTATGTGATAGTAGGGATCGTTATCGCCGCAGCAGATCGCGTCGGTCGTAAATTGCAGCTTGTAGAAAACAAGTGCGATGGTCGCCGCGCCGACGATTAAATAAACAGCGCGCGTCGCCGTATCAGATGCGAAAGAGAAAGCCTGCCGCCCGGTCTTGGCAGACTGCTTGATAATTAATTCGTCACTCGTATCCTGCATAGCGAAGTTGATATTCCCGCGCGTTCGCCTCAAACGCCGAACGCATTCGCGCGCTTCCTTTTGGTGTGATTGAAGGCGACACGATAGCATGAAGCCGCATCGCACGAGAAGTGTGCGCCGGGCAAATTGTCTTGAGTTCTCTATGTAAAGTTGATTATATTTTGTGATATGGCTGTTGATTTACAGGAAAGATGCGAGTAAAAATTCTTATTGCAAACAGTATCGCTTCATGATACTGCTATCGCGTGAGCAGGAAACATCGAAAGACGTTGGAGGCAATTTTCGAGAATCCCGTCAGGTCGAACATCGCTTGGAGCGACATCGAGAAGCTGCTTCAGGCGCTGGACGCCGAATTGAGCGAGGGTAGCGGTTCGCGCGTAAGGATAGCTCTCAAGGGCGTGCGCGCCGTCTTTCACAGGCCGCATCCGCAGAAAGAGACGGATAAGGGAGCACTGATGTCCGTGAGGCGCTTTTTGACGGAGGCGGGGGTAACGCCGGAAAAAGGAAATCTGCGATGAAGTATAAAGGCTATGAGGCAATCGTCCAGTTCGACGAGGATGCCAACATCTTTCATGGCGAGGTCATTAACACCCGCGATGTAATCACCTTTCAGGGAACCTCTGTAAAACAGTTAAAGAAGGCTTTCGAGGAGTCCGTCGAGGACTATCTAGCCTTTTGCATAGATCGCAAGGAGGAGCCGGACAAGCCGTTCTCGGGAAACTTTGTCGTCAGAATTCGGCCAGACCTGCACCGGCGGCTTTATACGCAGGCCAAGAAAGCCGGTCAAAGTCTGAACGCCTTTATCGAGGAGCGTCTTTCCCGAACGATTGCTTAGATTGCGGGCAAAAGGTGCGTCAGAAGAGCTTCCATTTGCTGTAAATCCTTGAGGTCTGTGGCGTAGATATTGTGTCCGAGATTGGTCGTCACAGGCTCGCGGTGAATAAAGATGACGGGTATCTCTTCGGTCAGGTTCGCTTGCTCGCGGAGGCGGAGGCCGACGGCGAGCGCGTCGAGCGGCGACTGCGGTTGATTGATGAGGATCAAATCCGGCGACTCGTCTTGTGCCGCTTCGATGTAGGACTGTGTGGATTCGGCGACGATTAGTTGAAAGCCTTTCGCCTCCAGTTGTTTCATGGTGGCGGGCGTATCTTTATCTTCTATGACAAGCACGATACGGCGTTGCGGCTGAACGAACTGCTTGGCGACGTCAACAACTTTTAGTATGTCTTCCGGCTTTCTTAAAAACAGATTCGCGCCCGCCTCCAGAGCTTCGCGTTGAATATTGTTTGCAGCGGAAAGCATGATGATGGGCGTTTCCCGGCGGTGGGAAAAACGGCGCGCTCTTTCGATTAACTCAAGGCCTGCGATGCCCGGCAGGTCGTTGTCGAAGATGAGTAGATCGTAGTGGATAACGCTCATGATTCTGCGCAAACCCGTCGTTCCGTCTTTGCAAACTTCCACATCCCAGCCTTCCAGCTCCAGCGTGTCTTTCAACGCCGACGCAAGTAGGGTATCATCCTCCACCACGAGGATGGAAATAGGCTGTAACTTCTTCTTTGTTCTGTGAAAGGCAATCGAAGGTGTATGGCGAATCCTGAAGATGCTGCGCTTGCGGTTCACCAGGGGTTTGCGTTTGGGCTGAAGTTGTTTGTGGCGATTCGCCAGCAGATGAGAGAGCGTTTGATGTTTGAGGCCGAGCCGTTGGGCGGCGCGCGAAATCGCGCCATCTTCCATTTCTAAGGCTTGTTCGATGAATCGCGCTTCATATGCATGGACGGCGGCGGGCAGCGAGAAATCTTTATCGCTCAAGCTCGCGCCGGAGAGTTTTTCCATGATAGCGCGTGCGACGGTGCGCAGGCGGCTGATGGATTCGGCATCCTGCGTGTTTTTGAGAAGCTCATCGGCGCGGCGGTAAGCGTTGTGTAGCTCGCTCGCGGAAAGACGTTCGCGGTGTTCTTCGACGAGAGTCAGGGCGGCGAGTCCGGCGTTGCACAATGCTCCGGCTTCTTCGGCGGTGGTGACGGCGCGGCGCAAAATGGCGATGGAATCATCATGCTCGCCGAGTTGTGAGCGGACGATGCCCTGAACCGTCAAGGCATCCGCGAGCAGTGCCTGTTCGCCGCCGGTCTCAAGCGTCCGCACGACACCCTCGATTAGCTTGTCGGCCTCCGTGTAGCGTTGCTCGGCAATCAGCACACGCGCCCGCGTTTCGTTGACCTGCGCAAGATTGCCGGGGTCTTTGGCGAAAATCTTCTGCGCGCGGTCAAGATGTTCGTGCGCTTCCTTGTAACGTCCTAATTTGAGAAGGACGAAAGCGAGATTGTTTAGATTTGTGCCGCAGTATCGTTTATGGTGAGCCTGTTCGTAATGATAAATCGCGGCGGTATACTCGATGATAGCATTATCGTAATAGTCCGTTCGTCCTTCTGCACTCGCCAATCTTTTGAAGACTAGCCCCATTTGACCGTGCCACCGGCCTTTGATGGCATCGTGGCAACTTTCAAAGAAATCCTGCGCCTCTTTAAGAATGCTCCATGCGTCATGATAACGGCCTGTCCAAACTTCGACCAGCGTTCGGCGGATCAGAATCTTGGCTTTTAGTTCCGCGTCTTTGTCTTCTAAATTCTGTAAAGCTTCGTTCAGGATCACGCGCGATTCATCGTATGCACCCGCGCGCCAGTAGCACATACCGATTTCGTATTGAGCTTCCGAAACCTTCGATTTCTTACCCTGCGATTGAAATTTACGCAGAGCTTCCGAAAGAAGGTCTTTCGCTTTCTCCTGTGCGCCGGTAATTTGCTGCGCGCTGCCGAGCCAGCCGGACAAGACTCCGCACTGAAGCAAAACTTCCGCTCTGGTCAGCGTGTTCAGCTTTCTTAGTTCCGGTTGCTCTCCAATCCCACGCCACAAATCGCCCAATGCCTCACGCGCATTCTCGTATTGTCCTTGGTGGATATATTCGGCGGCGATGCGGCAGAGAAGCACGGCGCGGCGGTCGGGAGTAAGATTCGGATTATCCGCCTGATTAAGCCTTTTATCTGTTAAACTCATGTGAGGAAAGCCTTTCCGTATGCTTGCAAGAGCCTTGCATACACGTCAAAGCCGCCGCACCCTGACGGGCGCGACGGCGAATTTCGTTTAAGTTCATAATTAAAAGAGGAAAAACTAATGCGTAAATCTATCGGAACATTACTGCTGGTTGCCCTGCTGTCCTGCTCCGTCTATGCCGGGGATATGCCAAACGGCATAGCCGCTCCGGGCGATACCACAACGACCAGCGTAACATCTTCACCGACGACCACACAAACAACGACAAGCACGACAACCACACCGGCGACGACTGCCGACACGGTGGCGGCACTTGTGTTAAGCCTGTTGCAAAGCTTGCTGTCGCACTCTTAGAACGCACGCGACGCTAAGATTATTCCCGGCTGCCTTGAAGAAGTCCCGGCGGCACAGGCGAAGTGTGCCCCCCCATCATAGCAAAAAAACTTGCTGTTGCAAGAAAAAGTTTTCAATAGCGCGAGTTCGCGTAAATCTCACGCCACCGGAATCGAATTGTTGCATGATGACAGTAGATAATCCGTGCTGCCGCAGTCAGGCTTTAGTGAAAGCCGAGCCGGGCGCGGTAAGGATAACAATGTGTCGGGCGCTTGCGGCTTTGTAAGCACATAAATTGTAATCTAGAATAAGCTTGCTCCGAATAGAAATATGTCGCGGGAGAGCAAAACTTGAAAATCACAGGCTTTATTTGGCTTGACGATATTGTTCAAAAACTTCTGTGGAAACATACCGTCACCCGGAAAGAAGTCGCCGGAATCTTTTCCAGTTCGCCCCGCTTCCACTTTGTTGAAAAGGGACATCGCTCAGGTGAAAATGTTTACTCTGCTTTTGGGCAAACCGACGGCGGGCGCTATTTGGTAATCTTTTTCGTGTATAAGAAGGATGGACGCGCGCTTATTCTGTCCGCGCGTGACATGACAGATTCCGAACGGAGGCGATATGCGAAAAAATAAAAGTTCTCTGTCAGAGGCACAATCATACAAGGAGATTGGCGAGTTTTGGGATAGCCATGATCTAACGGATTATTGGGATCAAACTACGCCGGTCGAATTTGAGGTGGAAATAGAATCTGAAGCGACATATTTTCCGGTTGAAACAAGTCTCTCCGCAAAATTAGTGTTATTAGCCAGGCGGCATGGAGTCTCACCGGAAACACTACTGAATTTGTGGATCCAAGAGAAGCTGAAAGAAGAGGCGGCGGCTAAATGAAATGGCGGCTGCACGTTTCTATCAGCTGCTTAACCTCCAGCTGTAACCGAATATTGCATACCTCTCGTTAGCCTATTCGTAACAGCACTGTATGCATCGGCGTACTTCTACCCTCTATGCTCACAAGAACCTTGCAAGCACGTCAAAGCCGCCGCACCCTGACGCAATAAAAATCTTTCGATGGCGCGATTTCCGGTAAATCTTACCATACCGGCATCGAACCGGCGCGTGGTCGGCGCAGATGGCTTGCGCCGTATCATTCGAGATTGGCGCACAGGGAAGGTCAAGCACTTGTTCGGCGGCTTCCCTATTGGTCTCAAAGGCAAATTCAACTACACTGAGCATGAAAGAATTTTGATTCGGTTAGAGAGGCCATATCATGAGTACGGAAGAAAGAGTCTTACGTCTTGAAAATGCATTCGCTACGCTGGCCGAGCTTGCAAGTAGCCAGCATGAACGTATCTCTAGCCTTGAGCAGTCATTTCAAACCCTCGTCGGGTTGGCCCGTAGCGCAGATGAGAGAATGGATCAGCATCTAATATGGCTTAATCAGCTTGGTGAAGCACAGACCAATTCCGAAGTTAAAATTGCCGCCCTAGCCGAGGCGCAGACCAATTCCGAAGCTAAAATTGCAGCTTTAGCCGATTCTCAAATTAAAACGGATGAAAAAATTGCCGGATTAGCGGAAGCTCAACAGCGTACCGAACAATCATTATCTAATCTAGCTGAGGCACAAAAACATACAGATCAAAGACTAGATGCTTTAATTGACATTGTGCGAGAAGGACGAAATGGCAAGTCGTAAATCGGTATAAACTTCAACGCGCCCGAACGGTTCATTCAACCCGCTCCTCGCCAGCGAGCCTTTCATCATCAAGTTGGCCGATTCCTGCTATCATGGAATAGGCCTTCTTGGAAATCGCATTGTCGTCGTAGTTTTCACCGAACGGGGTGAAGATACGATACGGATCATCTCTTTGCGGAAGGCACTGAAACGTGAAACATGAAGCGCAAACGCAACCCGCGCCCCGATGAAGTAGATTGGGATGAAGCTAAAAACGAGTATAATAAAAGAAAGCACGAAGGCATTAGTTTTGAAGAGGCGCAAAGCGTCTTTGACGACCCTTTAGCGAAAACGGTTGACGACTTGGATCATTCTTATGACGAGCGCCGTTACTTCACAACCGGCTACTCGATTAAAGGCAGGCTGCTTGTGTTGTGGCATACTTACCCGGAGACCGGTTATCGGCTAATCGGTGCGCGGAGAGCTAATAAGCGCGAAAGGGGAAGCTATGAAGAAAGAGAATAAGATGCCCGCGTCAGTTGATTTTAGCGAAGGCGAGCGCGGCAAGTTTTTCGGAAAGTTTAAGTACGCGAACCACACGACGCGGCGCAATCCGGAGACGTGTTTTGCAATTTGCCTTTTGACTGATGACCCGGAGCTTTTGATACCGCTTAAGATTTATCGAGTTGAGATGAGCGATGCTGCGGGGTACTTACAGGTTACGAACGAAAGCGGCGACGCGAAGGCATACCCGGAGAGATACTTTGCGCTGGTGAGCTTCCCGCAAGACATCGAGCGGAGATTAAAGGAAGCACAACAAGCCGCATAATCCATCGTTTGCAACATATCAGCTATTACGAGACGCGATAATGAGCGCAAGGAATTTGAAGAAGCAATCAGAGACGGATTGGACACGCATTGACAGTATGGCCGATGAAGAAATTGACACTTCCGATATTCCGCCATTGGACGATACGTTTTTCGCGGCGGCGCAATGGCGAATGCCAAAGAGAAAAACCGCCGTCACCTTGAGTGTTGACGAGGATGTGCTGAAATGGTTTGAAGCGCAGGGAGCGGAGTTCCAACAGCGCATCAATGCGGCGTTAAAAACCTTGCAGAGGCGCATCAGGAATAGAATTGCTGAAATACACGCGCCATCTAACAGATCATTTGAACCGCCCGCCCGATAGTACAAGGCTCCCATGGAGGTGTTATGAAGAAGCTGAAAGCTGTGAAAGAACTAAAAATTGAACGCCCGCCGCGTGCCGTTGTGTCTGAAAAGGAATCGCTGAAGCGCATGAAAGAATTCTCCAAACGGAAGGAGCAGTTCCTTGCCACTGCTCGAACGGGTAAGAGTCGAAGTGTACGTTCCTGATTTACCGGCAGCGTCCTACCGCAACACTCATGCTTCATTATCAGCGGCAGGCAGTAAGCGCCATTACTTCTTATGCCTCTTCGTAGTTGCCGGAATTGACGACTTATCTATGGTAAATTTCGCTTGTTTGAGGGTTGAATTATGACGACGAAAGTTCGCGCCACAATCGAAGATTTGTACAAAGTACCCGATAATTTCAAAGCCGAAATCGTGAATAGAGAGGTGCGCTTGATGTCGCCGACCGGAGATTCGCCTAATCGCGCGGGCGGTGCGGTTTACGTCAGCCTGCGCCTGTATGAGCCTAAGCTGAAAGGCGGACGCGCTTATTCGGATAATGCGGGTTTTAGAGTTAATCTTCCGCATCGTGAGTCGTTTAGTCCTGATGCCGCTTTCCATGTAGGTAAGCCCACCGGCATGAAATTCCTCGAAGGCGCACCCGTTTTTGCCGTTGAAGTAAGAAGCGCCGGAGATTACGGTTCCGCTGCTGAAGAAGAGATTGCCCGAAAACGCGCCGATTATTTCGCCGCCGGAACGCTTGTCGTATGGGATGTGGATTTGCTCGGAGAAGATGTAGTTAAGGTATATCGCGCCAGCAGCCCGGACAGCCGAACTATTTACCGACGCGGCGAAATGGCGGAAGCCGAACCAGCCGTTCCCGGATGGACGATAGCAGTGGATGCGCTTTTCGACTAACCAGCGTTAGGTGCTTCCGGGAGGGTGACGGGAAAGCTATTGACTTGCCGCCAAAGGTAGTTTAGAAGCACCCTGCTTTACAAATCTTCTGCCGAAAGGAATCTATTGATGAGCACACAACAAACGAACAGTACTGTTGATCGGAAGGCGCAACTGCGAGCAGTCGTGGACGCCTACTTTGACTCCTTAGCTGGAAAGGATTTCGAGGCGATTCCATATGATGAGAATGTCACCTTGCGCTCGCCTCTCGCGCCGCCCGATCTTGCCATCCCGTATGAGTTATACCCTCTGGAGGGAAGGGATGCTGTGGTCGCGTGGTTTCAAGCGCTAGCGTCAGCCCTTGGGAAAACGAAGGTCATTGACTATTACTACAATGAAGACCTGACGGCGATCTGCGTTGAAGCCGAGGTCGGAATAGTTGACCCGCCCGGCACGTTGCGCGTAGCCGACCGATTCACGGTGAACGCCGAGGGTAAAATAACGGATCAGGAGAACCACTATGATCCGCGTCCCGCTTTCCCAGCAAGCTCGTAGGGAAGAGCGGGGCTGTAATCACAGTAGAATCATCAGGCAAAGGCGCACCTAACAACGGTATGCACCCGACCGCGAATAGCGCGACTCTCATGCGCGAGACTTGCTTTAATTCTGCGGTTCGTCGCGGCGGGTGATGCCGGGCGTTAGAACATAAGCGCCTTGCATACACGTCAAAGCCGCCACACCTTAAGGGGCGCGGCGGCGAATTTCGTTGGAGTTCATTAAAACAAACGCGAGAAAAACAGTAGAGACCACTATGTTTAGAAATACCTCGCCCGGTGCCCCGCCCGCGTCCAACATCACAATCTTTCGACGAGTTCGATGAGCGTCATCGGGTTGACGGGTTTGGTGAGAAAATGGTCGAAGCCTGCGTTAAACGCCTGCCCGCGATCTTCATGTGTGGCGAAGCCTGTGACGGCGATCAGCGGCACAAATTCGTAGTCGGGCAGCGTCCGCAAATTCCGGGCTAATTCGTAGCCGTTCATTTCCGGCATTCCGATATCGGAAAGAACAACGTCAAAATGTTGAGCGCGCGCCGCGTTGAGCGCCTCCATCGCTGAAAAAGTTGCCACTACGTCGTAGCCCGCGTGCTGCAACATCATGGCGAGCATCTCCGTGATGTCCGGCGCATCGTCAACGACCAGTGCGCGCCGCTTGCGTTTCTCCGTTTCCGGCGTATCGCTTGCGTCCTCGGCGTCGCTCTTCAATTCATCTCCGACAGTGAATGGATAAGCGTCGTGCGCTGAAGGGAAATTGGGAGCTATCACGTGATGCGTGGGCGCTGTGAGCCACATCATCTGTTGAACCTTTCCGCCGCGCCGTTTGTTTACGACGCGATCTTCGTTTGATGGTTTTTCGGGCTTGACGCCAACGCGCAGGGTTTCCTCATTCTACATCGGGCGCGTCCGGCGGCTGGCGGCGCGCGTGTCGAATCTGCTGCTCGATCTGCGTCAAGAGTAGAGCTGGATTAACAGGTTTTGCGAGATGCGCATTAAAGCCTGCAGCGAGCGCGAGTTCGTTGTCATGCTGCGAGGCATAACCCGTCAACGCAACCGCCAGCACGTGCCGCAGGTGCGGCACGGCGCGCAGCTGTTTGATTAGCTCGTAACCGTCTGTTTCCGGTAATCCGATGTCGGAGATAATAACATCAAAAGGCTCGTTTGTAGCAACCGCCAACGCTTCACGCGCAGAGCCGCACAACGTCGTGTGATATCCGCGCAGCTGAAATGTCGCGCCCAGCATTTCGAGTGTGTCCGGCGAGTCTTCAACGATCAGCAGGCGCACGGGAGGCGCATCCGCGAAAGGTTGTGACGACGCGGCTTTCTCTTCAGCCGGAGAAGTTGCAACTGCTTCCTGCGTCTGAATGATGAGCGGCAGTTCGACTGTGAATTTGCTGCCGCGCTCATGGCCGACGCTCGCGCCCCGCACCGCGCCGCCGTGCGCCTCCACAAAACTTTTAACCAGCGCCAGGCCGATGCCCATGCCGCCATACAATCTAGTATTGGAGCCATCGGCCTGCCGAAAGCGTTCAAAGATGTGCGGCAGAAATTCCGGCGCGATGCCCTGCCCTTCGTCTTCGACTTCAACACGCGCCGCCGCATCGCCGTCAGTCTCACACGCAATCCGCACACGGCTATTTTCAGGCGAGAATTTCACGGCGTTACTCAGCAAGTTCAAGAAGACTTGCACCAGCCGCGTGCGGTCGCCGGGAACCATCAAAGGCCGCGCCGCTATCTCGTCGCAGAGTTCGATCTCAAGATTGATGTTGCGCTTTTCGGCCTGCGGGCGCACGGTCTCGACCGCCTCCGTCAACACTTCGGTAAGGTCAATCGGAGTTTGTTCGATGTGCATCTTGCCGCTCAGGATAGCCGTCATATCGAGCAGATCGTTGATGAGCCGCAACAGGGATTGCGCGTTGCTGTCAATCACGGCGAGACCCTGTTCGGCGTGTTCGCCGTTGAGCATTCCCTGTCTCATCATGCGCACCCAACCGAGAATCGGCGTCAAGGGCGTGCGCAATTCATGCGAGAGCGTGGCGAGGAATTCATCTTTGGCGCGGTTGGCGGCTTCGGCTTCGGCACGCGCCTTTTGTTCGAGCACCAGCAGTTGCGCGCGTTCCTCTTCGGCGCGGCGCTTCTCGCGCCGCATCACCGCATCGCTCAGTTCCCTTTCGACGGCGGGAACCAGCCGCGCCAGATTATCCTTCATCAGGTAATCGTGCGCGCCCGCTTTCATGACGGCGACGGCGGTCGCTTCGCCGATGCTTCCCGAAACGATGATAAAGGGCAAATCCAACCCGCTTTGCTGTAGAACGTCGAGCGCGGCGAGGCCACTGAATTGCGGCATCGAAAAATCGGAGATGACGACATCCCAGACTTTTTCCGCCAGTGCCGCGCGCATCGCGGCCGCCGTATCAACACGCCGATACGTTATGTCGTAGCCGCCGCGCCGCAATTCGCGCAGCAGAAACTCCAGATCATCTTCCGAATCTTCAACGACGAGGAGCCGAAGCGGTGTATTCATCTTCGCACGTTCCTCCCTGCGGATTCTGGTTCAGCAGCAGCCAGTAGAGGCCGAGTTGCCGCACCACTTCCGTAAATTCCGCGAAGTCAACGGGCTTGCGTATGTAACTATTGACTCCGAGACTGTAGCTTTGCAATAAGTCCTGCTCCTCGACGGAAGTGGTCAGAATCACTGTCGGCAGCAGCTTCGTGCGCGGGTTGGCGCGCACGCGCTCAAGCACTTCGAGGCCGCTTACCTTCGGCAGCTTCAGATCGAGCAGCATCAAGTGCGGAAGTTCATCCGCGCTCTCCGCGTGCGAATCATCGGCGAAGAGATAATCGAGGGCTTCGGCTCCGTCGTGCGCGATCACGATTTCATTCGTGATGTTATTTTTTTTGAGCGCGCGCAGGCACAGCATCTCGTCATCTGGATTGTCTTCAACAAGCAGTATCTTACATTTTTTCATTGCGAGGCGTTCCCTTTAAGTAAGTTGACCATTTTTGTTTGAATGAACGAAACACGAACGCGCTTTAAGTAAGCTACAAAGTGAAGTAGAAAGTTGCGCCGCGCCCAATCTCGCCTTCAGCCCGGATGCTTCCACCGTGACGATTTATGATGCGCTGCACGGTGGCGAGACCGATGCCCGTACCCTCGAATTCCTTGATAGAGTGAAGACGCTGAAAAGCTCCGAAGAGTTTGTTGGCGTAGGCCATGTCGAATCCGGCTCCGTTATCGCGCACGAAGAATATTCTTTCGCCGACATCGCCGACCTTGATGCCGAACTCTATTTTGGCTGAAGGCCGCCTGCCTGTAAACTTCCACGCATTGCCGAGCAGATTTTCCAGCGCGATGCGCACCAGCTGTGCGTCGCCGCGCGCAATTATATCTTCGGCGATTTCTATTTCCACACGTCGCTCCGGTTGCGCCTTTTGCAGATGCTCGAGTGTCTCGCGCGCCAACGCGCTCAAGTTGATTTCATCACGCCGCATCAGCCCGCGCGAGACGCGCGATAGTTTAAGCATATCATCAATCAACTGCGCCATGCGCTGCGTCGCGGCGCGCACGCGATGAAGATAATTTTGCCCGGCCGCGTCTATGTGACCGGCGTAATCTTCCAAGAGAACCTGACTAAACCCGTCAATGCTGCGAAGCGGCGCACGCAGATCATGCGAGACGGAATAGCTGAATGCTTCAAGCTCTTTATTGGCGGCTTCAAGCTCTGCGGTGCGCTCGATCACGCGCCGCTCAAGCTCTACGTTGAGCCGCAGAATCCTCTGCTCGGCGTCAACACGTTCGCTAATGTCCGTGCAGACTCCGACCCATTCGCGTATGCGTCCATCGGCATCGGTGATCGGCACGCCGCGCACCGCGAAATAGCCGTAAGAGCCGTCGCGCCGGCGTATGCGATATTCCGTTTCGCAAACGGTTCCCGTCCGCACGGCTTCCGCCCAGACGCTTGCCGTCCGCTCTCGGTCATCCGGGTGCAGGGCGTCAAGCCAGCCGAAACCTTTGACTTCTTCTTCAGTCTGTCCGGTTAAAACTCTCCAGTCGGGCATATCTTCAACGCGGCCTTCTGCGTCGGTTCTCCAGACCACTTGCGAAGTCGCGGCCACTAATGAACGGTAACGTCGTTCGCTTGCCTGCAACTCTGACGCGGCTCGCCCGTGCTCTATAAATTGTCCGATCTGGCTGCCGACCGTTGCCATCACGTTAAGCAACTCCGTATCCGGCGGCTGAACCTCGCGGCTGAAGAATTCAATCACGCCGAGAACGTCGCCGTGCAGCATAACCGGGAAACCAAATCCACCGTGCAATCCTTCTTCGGCCGCCGCCTTAGTGCGCGAAAAATTATCATCCACCGTCACATCTGTAATCCAATCCGGTTCAGCCTTTTGCCACACGCGGCCGGGCAAACCCTTCCCTCGCGCAAGCGTGTGATGTTGGCTGATTGCTCCAAACTCCTGTGCTTTAATTGACGGCGCGTGCCAGAATTCGACGCAACGCAAAACCCGCGCCTGTTCATCAACGCTCCAGAGCGCGCCTACTTCCCATCCCAGATTTTCGCCCACCGCTTGTAGAATTTGGGGGGCGGCTTCGGCGAGCGTCATGGACTGCGCTAAGACGCGCGTCGCGGCGTGCTGTGCGGCCAGATACCGCTCGGCGCGTTTGCGCTCGGTTACGTCGCGGATAATGCCTGTGAAGAAATGCTGGCCGTCCTTAATGAATTCGCCGAAAGAGATTTCCAGCGGAATCTCTCTGCCGCTCTTGCGCAAGCCCGGAACTTCGATTGCTTCCCATGAAAGATGCCGCGTGCCCGTTTCGAGATAGCGTTTCATGCCCGCCTGGTGAAGATGGCGCAGGTATTCCGGCATGATTATCGTGAGCGGTTGGCCGGACAATTCGGCGGCGGTGTAGCCGAAAATCTTCTCGGTGGCGCGATTGGCAAACTGAATAACACTGTGTTCGTCAATGCTGATGATGGCATCGGACGCGGCATCAGTGACCACGCGGTAACGGTCTTCGCTGACGCGCAAGGCTTCCAGCATCTGGTGCTGTTCGCGTTCGCGCAGACCGTCCGACTCGTCGTTGCCTTTTTCTAACTCCATTCTTTACTCCTTGAGAAACCCCTCATGGCGAAGCTGGCGCATACCGGCAAACTTCAAAGAAAAGCTACCGCCTTGCAGCGCGGGGCGTCAAGGCGCAGGCGCAAGTAGCCAAGTTCCGAATCTTTCTGCTAGTCTGCTGCATACGCGAGAACAATTTTTTCAAGCAAAGGACGAAGGCTACTTTTGTATCCGGCTGGCAATCTTTTCATCAACGCGCCGCATGGCCGCCTCGAAGCGATCTTGAAAGAGCCGCGCGCCACTGACGACGTTGAAACAAAAGGAAGCGGCGCGGCGCTCGTGCTTCATCCGCATCCGTTGCACGGCGGCACGATGCACAACAAAGTGGTGTTTCGCGCGGCGGGCGCGCTCAACGATGCGGGACTCACGACCTTGCGCATTAACTTTCGCGGCGTCGGCTCGAGCACCGGAACGCACGACGATGCGCGCGGCGAAAAGGAAGACGCGAGCGTTGCGCTCGATTATTTGCAAACTCATTACACGGATGATGACATCACGCTCGCCGGATTCTCTTTCGGCGCGCGCGTCGGCCTCGAAGTCGGCATTGCGGATCGGCGCGTGCGTTGGTTGATCGGCATCGGCACGCCCGTTGATAAATACGACTTCGCGTTTCTCGAAAATTGCCGCAAGCCGATTCTTTTCGTTCACGGCGACCGCGACGAATTCGGCAGCGCCGCTAGTCTGCGTGCGCTCATCGCAAAGCTTCCCGCCGAAGCGCACGCGCGGCTGGCGCTTATCGAAGGTGCAGAACATTTCTTCGAGGGACACTTGGATGAACTCAAACGCGCGATCACAGATTGGACACGAGAGCAACTCGAACACGCGAACGCTTCAGCCTCGTAAACAAATTTACTAATCAGGGTAAAGTCCGTTTGCCCTAATCTCTCGTCGAAGATTTACGCTTCGTTGTTTCAACTTTTCAGGAATGCTTTTGTATGAACTCTTACACCGATCCGGCCATACGCTTGACGCTGCTGCCGCGCGACACCAATCCGCAGGGCACGATTTTCGGCGGCATTATTTTAAGCTACATAGACATGGCGGGCGCAGTCGAAGCGCATCGCCGCACGGGGATCGAGCGGTTCGTCACCGTCGCCATGCGCGAAGTAATCTTTCATCAACCGGTCTTCGTCGGCGACCTCGTCAGCTTCTATGCCGAAGTAATACGCACCGGCACGACTTCGATTACCCTCCGCGTCATCGTCGAAGCGGAACGACACGGCGGCACGGACTCGCGCATCAAAGTCACGGAAGCCGAAGTCGTCTACGTCGCCGTTGACGAAAAACGCCGGAAGATCAAAATCAATAAGGACTGAACATCACAGATTAGGAGCACGTCACGACAGCATCAACATGAAAAGCAACATCGCATTACGCATCACCATCGCCAAAGAAGTTTCTCCATTAACGACGCATGAAGCCGTCGCCGTCTGCGTGTTTCAAAACGCCGTGCAACCCTCCGGCGCGTCCACCGAATTGCGCGCGACCATTGAGCAATTAATAAGCACCGGAGAGTTCGAGGGCGAAGCGGAAACATCGCTGCTGCTTCATACTGCTGACGCCGAACACGACGGCTCGCGCCGTCTGCTGCTTTTAGGATGCGGCGAACACGGCGAAAATGGTCTACCGACAATTAGCCGCGCGGCAAGCATCGCAGTTCGCCGCGCGCAGGACGCCCACCTCAAACGTCTCTATTTTATTCTTCCGGCCTACGATGAAAATAACTCGCTCGTCGCGCGTGCCATTGCAGAGGGCGCAATCTTGGGTTCGTATCGTAACGACTTTTATCGCAAACGCGACGACGCTGCGGCGCAGCAGCTCACGGAATTTACGATCATCGCCGCAACGCCGGATGATTCTCTGAAAACGTCAATCGAACGCGGGCGCATCGTCGCCGAATCCGTCAACTGGGCGCGCGAGCTTGCGGACGAACCGGGCGCGAGCCTTCCGCCGCGCGAGTTTGCGCGACGCGCCGCCGGGATGGCCGCCGAGTTTAATTTGCGCGTCGAGTCGTTAACCGCTGCGGAGGTTAAAGCGCGGGGCATGGGCGGGCTGATTGGCGTCGGTCAAGGCTCGGACGAAGAACCCGCGTTGATCGTTCTGCGCTACGAACCGGAACACGAGACGGAGACGGATGAGTTGTGGGCGTTCGTCGGCAAAGGCATCACGTTCGATACGGGCGGCATTTCTTTGAAGCCGCACCTGAATATGGAAGATATGAAGTCGGACATGGCGGGCGGCGCGGCGGCGCTCGGAGCCATGCGCGCCATCGCGCAACTCAAACCGCAACGTCGCATCGTCGCCGTTGTGCCTGCGGCCGAGAATATGCCGTCAGGCCGCGCCATCAAACCCGGCGACATCGTCAAGACGCTCGCCGGTTACACCATCGAAGTCGTTGACACGGACGCCGAAGGCCGCCTCGTCCTTGTTGACGGCATCGCTTACGCCAGACAGCTCGGCGCAACGCGCATTGTTGATCTGGCGACGCTGACAGGCTCTATCATCATCGCGCTCGGCGATCACCGCACGGGACTCTTCAGCAACAACGACCAATGGGCAAATGAAGTGCGCGCAGCAGCCGAACGCGCGGGCGAACCTGTGTGGCGGATGCCCGTCGGCGACGATTACAAAAAGCGCATCGAAAGCGCCATCGCCGATTTCAAAAACTACGGCGGCCACCCCGACGCCAGCGCCGCCGCGCTGTTGTTGAGCAAGTTTGCCTCCGACACTCCCTGGGTTCATCTGGACATCGCGGGCACGGCGTGGTACGGCGAAGCACAACCCTTTGCGCCCAAAGGCACAACCGGCACAGGCGTCCGCACGCTTGTCGAGCTTGCGTGCGGCGGATAAAACAATGCCTTTGAACGAAACAATTTTTCTGACGGGCTTTCCCGGCTTCATCGCCGGGCGACTTGTTGAGCGCCTCGCACGCGACGGCGCGCGGTTTCTGTTGCTGGTACAGCCTGCCTTTGTTGCGCGCGCGCATGAAGAAGCGGCGCGCATTGCAGACGAAACGGGCACTGACGTTGAGAGTTTCCACATTCTCGAAGGTGATATCACGCACGCCGATTTGGGACTCGCGCGGGCGGAGCTTGAAAGGGCGCGGGCGGAGACGACGCTGCTTTTTCATCTCGCCGCCGTTTACGATCTGGGCGTGCGGCGCGATGTGGCGTTGCGTGTCAATGTCGAAGGCACGCGCCACGTCAACGCTTTCGCCCGAGAACTTCCGAAACTCCGCCGCTATCATTACGTCTCTACCTGCTACGTTGCCGGACTCCGCACCGGAGTGATTCTTGAGACGGAACTAAAGCATGACGCAGGCTTTCGCAACTTCTATGAAGAGACGAAGTATCTGGCGGAGCTTGAAGTAGAGGCTCTGAAGAAACATTTGCCGGTGACGATTCATCGCCCGTCGGTGGTGTGTGGCGATTCGCAGACCGGCGAGACGGCGAAGTACGATGGCATCTATTATCTGATTCACTATCTGCGTATGCAGCCCGATCTGCTGTCGCTCATCAATATCGGCAATCATACGGTGCGGCTTAATCTCGTGCCGGTTGATTTCGTCGTCGAAGGTCTGGCGGCGCTCGCAAACGACGAGCGCGCAACGGGCGCGACCATACAGCTGGCCGACCCTGCGCCGCTTACAACCTACGAACTGTTTGAAACGATTGCGAAAGCTCTGGCCGGGCGCGGCTCGCGTTTCAAACTGCCGCCGCCGCTGGTACGCTCGACCTTGCGGCTGCCGTTTTCGCCGCACCTCACGGGAATGCCGCACGCCGCCATCCCCTACTTTTTTCTGGAGCAGACCTACGACACGAAAGTTGCGCGCGAGCTACTTGATCCGCACAACCTCGTCTGCCCGCCATTCCCCTCTTATGTTGACGCGCTGATGGACTACGTCGCGCGTTACCCTAAACTATAACGCACACAAACTTCGGCTGATTAAGGATAGCTGAAAACCGATTACTGATTACTGACTACTGAAAACTCTCTTTCGAGGTACTGATTATGCCGATGACAATTGGAACACGGATGCCGTCGCTGGACGGCGCGACCGAGTGGTTCGGCGGCACACAGGCGCACGCCGTCGCAGAGGCGCAGGGACATACGACGCTGGTGCATTTCTGGTCTATCAGTTGCGGGATGTGTAAAGACAATTTGCCACGCATCACGGAGTGGCGCGATGGACGACGCGACGAAGGATTGCGCGTCATCGCCGTGCATCTGCCGCGCGACGAAGCGGACAGGGATGTTGAAGAAGTACGCGCCGCCATCAGCGAATTCAACATCACGGAGCCATGCGCGATTGACAACGAGCACAAGCTGCGCGATGCGTTCCAGAATGAGCGGAGCATTGTGCCCGCTTATTATTTGTTCGACGCGGAAGGCAAATTGAAAAGTTTTGCTGCCGGAGAAAGCGGAATGGAACTGCTCGCCTCCGCCCTTGATCGCCTGCTTCAACCGCCCGCAAAATCCCGATAGCACACACGATTCGTAGTGAGTTCGTAGCAAAGATGGGAAGCGTGCTTCGGTTAAGCGTTTAGTAAGACGAGCGCAAATACCCGGCGATGTAATACAAAAGATAGCCGGTGACGGCAAGCGAACCCAGCAGTAAAGCCAGCAGAAAAGCGATAATCAGGCCGACAAAGAGCCAGTCGCTCGTTCTTCCGCTTCGCGCGTGCGCGGCTGAAACGGTTGCGCGCCGCCGCAGCAAGTTGATATTTCTAATATTCGGTTTCCACCACGCGCCGAACGCATCGCCGATCCAGGGCACAAGCCCGACAATGAAATAAATGGCGATGTTCAGCCCCATCCGCAGCAGCGTGATCTTCGGAACGCGGTAGCGAACGGCCGAAGCCAGCACGTAAAGCGCGACGAGCGACGTGGCCGTATCGCCGATGCCCGGAACAAGGTCAATAATCGCGTTCAAGCCGAAGCGCCAGCCGAGGCCGGGCAGACGGAACTGATTATCCATCCAACGGCTTAATTGTTCGAGACTTCGTTCGATCTCGACCGCGCCGGGTCTGGAAGCTTTCAAAACAGGTCTTGGTTGAATATTTTCCATGCTTGCTCGCCTCGCCCCATCCGCAACTTAGAAGCGTAATCGGGCTAAAGGTTGCGCGCCATTATCCGCCAATGGCGGAAAGCCGTCCTCAAAAGACGCAAGAGAAGGTCATACGGGAAGCTGTCTGCACCTCACAGTTGCAAGGAATTAGCTCTTTAGCGATACTTAAAACTTTGCAAAAAAACTTGCAAGGCGCACTCTGCAAATTCTCTTGCTTTGGAAATAAGCGGCTTTAAGTTCGCACTTGCGAATACATCCGTATCGGCTCAAAACATTCGCAGTCCGGTTAACGGCGAAATCTTGGCGGACAATTCAAAAGCATTATCCCAAGTTGCACTGAAAAGAGAGTTTCGCTTTCCATTGCAAGGTAACGATTTTGCCAGCCCGGGCCGGATCAACCCGCTGCCAGCCCAATCTCTTCTTTGACTTTAACTTGGCATAACAACAGTGCGGATGGCTTAACCCTTTAACTCAAGATGGACACAGCAGCAGCGGCATCTCCCGCCGCTGCGGGAGAGGTTTGTGCTATTTCCTTGACCCGCTTTGTAGATGAATTGAAAGTGTTAACGGAATGCAGCCAAGCGATTGAATGCCGGTCGTCATCAATTCAGCGGATGCGCGTCATCTGTTGCCAGAAGAATCTGCCCACACGCGCGAAGGCGTTGCGTTGTTCACCGCTCTTTGCCGTTGTGATGGTTTCCGGGTTAAGGCCGAGCGAAGAAGCGAGGCGTGGATCGGGCGGCGCGATGTCCTCGTCGCCGTGTTTCTCCGAGAGCCAGCGATTGAAAGTACGCGCGACGAGACGTTTGCGGGCGGGCGGCGTTTCATCAAAAAAAGCTCCCCGCAAATCATCCAGCTCCGCAATCTCGAAGCGGTTCTCCGCATAGTAACGTCGCAGCGCCGCGAAGAATTTTTCATCGCCCATCAAACGCCGCAACGCCGCAAACATCAACGCGCCTTTGGCGGTCACAATCGCCGCATACTGAAAAAAATTGCGATACTCGCGGGCGGCGCGCGTGACCGTCAAATCTTCGCCGCCGAACGTGCGGTAGACTCTGTAAACGCCGCGCAGTTGATCGTCGAGCGCCGCGCCCGCACGGGCTTCGCCGTGAACGTCTTGATAGTAAGCGAGCGCGGAATAGTTCGCCAACGCTTCGTCGAGCACCGGCGCGCGTTCGGGATCATTGCCCACCGCCGCGCCCCACCATTGATGCGCGACAACGTGTGCCACCGTCCATTCGAGGCTGTCTTCGACCGAAGCGCGTTGCTCGCGTATCAACTCCGGCAAACTACGCATCGCGGGCGCGTCGAAGTCAACGTAAAAGGCGCTCGCAATCGCTCCGAGACCGGCAAATTCCGCACAGCCCAAACCGGCGACGAGCGGCACATCCACGACGCTGATTGTTTTATATGGTGTTGCGCCGAAGCGCGCAGTGTAAACACGCACCGCATCGGCGGCGGCCGCGAGCACACGCCGCGCGGCCGCCTCATGCTCGGCCATATAAATCGAACGCACTTTAACGTCGCCGCTCTGCCGTTCCATCACGCGCAGGCCGCGACCTGCGATGAACGCAAAGTTGCGTAAATTCTCTCCGGCAAATTCGTGTGTGCTTGAACTCGCCGCGCTTGCGGAAGTTTCAGAGAGAGGCGCGTTGCCGGAAGCGTAGACGAAAACATTGGCGGGCGCATCAACGCGCACGCGATAATCCGCGACATCCGTATTGATCGTATCGCCGATGGTCTGTTCGGCTTTGCGCCGCCACTCGCCGCCGATGCGCGCGGCCAGCACGGGGTATGCCGAACCGAGCAGCATCACACCGCGCGAGCGAAAGTTTATGTCCCGCGCGCGTCGCGTCTCGCGCGTGCGCCGCAAGGCCGCATCAACCTGCCCGAAGACGTGCGCGAGTAAGCCTGTCTCCTCCGCATCTATTTCGGGAACGCTGCCCTCAAACTCGATGCTGATATCCGCTGCCGCGCCGGATGCAATTTGTTCGCGTAGATTGATGCGCAAAGTTGTCGCGCGATCATCAAGCTCGAAATCGAGCACGGCATTTGTCGCCGCGTCGCGCACTTCCAAGATATCCAGACGCGGCTCGTCAAGCGCGGCGACGGCTGTCCGCACTTCAACGCTGTTATCCTTTTTCTTCTCGTCAAGCGGCGTCTCGCTTCGCGCCGTTTCATTGCCGCGCAGATTGGCATACAGATGAAAATAGAGAACGGAGGTCGCCTGATTGTCCTCGTTGATCCAATGCAGGCGTTCGCTGCCCTTGAACGTGCGCGCGTCGAAATCGAGCGCGAAAGTGAGATCGTAAGCGGCGGCAGCAAGAGCATTCTGCCCGCGTTCCGGCAGCGCAACAGCCGAGGGCGCGGGCGACGACTGCGCGCGGGACACACACGAAACAAACAACACATAGAGCGCCAGCGATAAAAAATAAACTCCGCGCGCTCTTTGCGAATGCTTCAATCGTCGTGCGCAAAATCGCTTCACTGCTTTACCTTGCTTCGTTGTTTAGCGCCGCCGCCGTTGACAACCGTCGCAGGCGCAGCCTTTCGTGTGCGCGGCGACGGGCGCGGCTCGCTTTCGCTGATCGTCACGGAGCTGATTTTATCGCCGCGCGCAATGCGATCAACGATATTCATACCGTCTATAGCGCGCCCGAACACGGTGTAGCCGCCGTCCAGATGCGGCTGCGGCGAATGCGTGACGAACCACTGCGAGCCGCCCGTGTCTTTGCCTGAAAGCGCCATTCCAACCGCGCCGCGATCATATTCGGCTTCGTTAATCTCGCAGCGTATTTGATACTCGGGGCCGCCGTTGCCGTCGCCGCGCGGATCGCCGCCCTGTATCACGAAGTTCGGCACGACGCGATGAAAGTCTATGTTGTTGAAGAAGCCGCGTCGCGCGAGTTGAACGAAGCTGTCAACCGTCAGCGGCGCATCGTCCGGCAAAAGCTCTATGGTAAAGTTGCCCTTTTCGGTTGCGACAATCGCGCGCACGAGTTTGCCATTGCGTGCGAGCGCGCGTGCGTAATCCGCCGCCGTGTTGCGCGTCGCCACCGTGCCGATACGCGCGTTGAAATCGCCCGCGTCGTTCGCTTTCAAGAGAGCGACGGCGCGGCGGCGCAGCAGATGATCCGTAGAGGCTAACGCCAGTTTGATGGAGTCGTTGGCGAACGCCGTTTTCTGTTTGGCGAGCGCACCGAGGATAGCAAGCGCGGCATCGTTCATCTCATCGCGCATCGCAACGGGCAGGGCTGCCGCGAGACTCCGCGTGTTTGTTTCATCCGGCTTTGCGCCCTCGCCTAACAGTTCCGCCACCGTCGCACGCACCATCACATCGTTATCGTTAAGATGATTGCGCAACACTTCGCCCCAATCATTCGGCTTAAAGGCAACGAACGCGCGAAGCACTTCGGGCACGCCGACGACGGGCGTGTGCGTATCATCGAGCAGCGTGCGCAGGATGGTTTGGGCTTCCACCTTCAAGCCGATGGCGCTGTTGCCTGCGTCCGCATTCGAGATTTTAGCGATTTCCGCGAGTCCCTGACCGATACTCGCAACCGCTCGCCAATCATCGAAAGCTTTGGCGCGCGGCGATACGCCTGCGCTTTTGTCGAAGGGCGGCTCATGCAAATAAACGGCGGGAGCGATGTGCGCGAAAGCGATTTCGATTTCAGGCGCATGAAAGTTTTCCGCCTCGCGCATTCCGCGTAGCAGCGTGACGGCGCGCGCGTCGTTCGTGCTGGCAAGCACGCGCCCGAGCGTCGCCGCAATCTCCAACAGTTCATTTGCGACGGATGGATGTGCGGCAGCGTCTGTCACGCGCGCAGTCCTGTATAACGCGAAAAGGGATTCGGCGCGCGGGATAAGCGCGGTGGCGGCGCGTGCATCCTTCAAAGAGCCGAGCGCGCGGATGGCGCTCACGCGCACACGCTCATCCGCATCATTCACGCTTCTATTTACGAGCGCGTCGAATGACGCTCGATCTTCCGCCGCTCCGAGAGCACGCGCCGCATTCGCGCGCACAATTGCGTCGGCGTCTTGTTGCAGCAATGCGCGCAATTGCTCGCCGGCGTTCTTCGCGCGCAAGCGTGCGAGAGCGTTGGCGGCGTCTGCGCGTATGCGCGCGTCCGGGTTGGAAAGAAACAAAGCAAGGGTCAATCCGGCATTCGCCGGATGCGCGCGCAAGACGGCGGTCAAGCCTTCGAGCACAACCGCGCGATCAGGCTGCGGAGCGCGTTTGGCTTCGAGCGTGAGAACTTCCAAAAGCGTATCGCCGAGCGCGCGTTGGCGTGCTTCTTCCGTTTTGGGCAAGGCGGCGGCGATTTTTCCGAGCGCCTCGATTGCACGCGCACGCACTTCGCCTGAAGGCGACGCACGTAAAGCTTCCGTTAAAGCAAACGCGCCCGCCGCCGCTTCAATCTCGCCGAGCGCAAAGGCCGCCATCGCTCTCACACTCACATCTGTGTCACTACGCAGCAGCGAGACGAGCGGAGCGACGGCGCGTTCATCGCCGATGCGTCCGGCGGCGAGCGCGGCACGGCGACGCACGCGCACGGATTCGTCCGTCAACAACGAAGCGACATCCGCATCCCAACGCCGCTCGTCTTCGGCACGCACGGTGCGCAGCATTAACTGATCTGGAATCGAGTTTGAAGCATGCGCCGTAGAAGTTTTAGATGGGCTGGGCAACGGTCGCTTTTGAGCAAAGGTGTGCGGCACAAGCAATAGCGCAGCAGCCACGCATATCAATACCGTTGTGAGATTTGTGCGCACAGGCGCGGGCGTACCTAAAGATTTTTCAATTCGTAGTTTTGCGCGCATGAATTTGAGAGAAGTCCGATTGCTTGAAATGGAAAAACGATGGCGTATTCTTTCGCCCATCCCGCTGAAAGTAAGATTGTGTGCAGACGATGCGGTTGGATTGTTAAAGCCGTTCGATTTCCACCAAGGCATCGTAAAAGGTTGCGCCGCCGCCCATGTCCGTCAATGTCTGCGAAGTCAATTGATTGATATTCGTCTTGCCGGGCGAAAGTTTGTTCCACCACACAGAGGGCGAGACGACGACGCCCGCGCGTGCGCGCGTCGTGACTACCGCTGCTAACTCGCACGCGCCGCGTTCGTTGAAGAGACGCACGCGGTCGCCGTCTTTGATGTCGCGTGTTGCCGCGTCCTGCGGATTAATCTCGACGAAGGGGCGCAATTCCTGCCGTAGCTGTTTGGGGAGATTGGCGAAAGTCGAATTGAGAAAAGCGTGCGCCGCCGGGCTAATCAACGCGAGCGGATATTTCGCGGCCAAGTCCGGAGCGCTTTGGCGAGATTCGCGCGGCGGCGTGAACGCGGGCACGCCCGGCAAATCCTTCGCTTCGAGTTGCGCCGAATAAAGCTCGCATTTGCCAGACGGCGTCGGGAAATTTCCTTCGGCAAACGGCGCAAAAGTTTCCGGCACATTCAAACGTATCCATCCACGCTCGCGCAGAGCTTCCAGCGAGATGCCCGCGAGCGACGGATGATCGAGCGAGAGAGCTTGCCGCGCGATCTCTTCGTCGGAATCCTTAAAGCATTCTTCCGTGAAACCGAGCCGCGCGGCCAGTAAGCGAAAGACTTCCGTGTTGCATTTCGCTTCGTGCAGCGGTTCGACGGCGCGTTCGTTGATCGAAAGATAAAAGTGCCCGTAGGCTTTGTGTAGATCGAACTGTTCGAGTTGCGAGGTGGCGGGCAAAACGATGTCCGCGTAATCGCAGGTGTCCGTCATGAAAAGCTCATGCACGACGGTGAACAAATCTTCGCGCTGTAAGCCTTCGAGCACTTTCGCTTGATCGGGCGCGACCGCCGCCGGGTTCGAGTTGTAAACATAAAGAGCGCGCACGGGCGGATCAAACGTCTTCGTCAACACATCGCCTAAGAGCGACATATTGAGTGAGCGCGGGCGGGGCTGCGGCATTAAATCGGGGCGTTCGAGGGCGTGTGAGTTGATGGGAAAAGTCCCGCTCGTGGAAAGCAAGATGCCACCTGCCGGATCGCGCCACGCGCCCGTGACGGCGGGCAGGCACGCGGTCGCGCGGACAGCCATGCCGCCGCCCGCGTGTCTTTGCATTCCGTAATTAATGCGAATCACGGCGGGCTTCGTCGTCGCATACGCCCGCGCGAGCATCACAATTGTTTCCGCTTCGAGGCCGCAGATTTCCGCGACACGTGCGGGCGCATACTCGCTTGCGCTACGCCGCAACTCATCCGCGCCGATTGTGTATTTCTCTAAATAATCTTTGTCTTCTAAATTCTCCGCGAAGATAACGTGCATCAGTCCGAGCGCGAGGGCGGCGTCCGTGCCGGGCAGCAGCGCGATATGTTCGTCGCACTGGTCTGCGGTGCGCGTGCGTCGCGGATCAATGGCGACGAGCTTTGCGCCGCGTGAACGAGCTTCCAAAATCTCTGGCCAGAGATGCACGTTGGCGGTGATCGTGTTCGTGCCCCAGAGCAGAATCAAGCGCGCGTCTTTGAAGCGTTCCGGGTCTGTGCCGATTTTGTCGCCGATGACCGAGACGTATCCGGCGGTTCCGGCTGACGCACAGATCGTGCGTTCGAGTTGCGACGCGCCCAGACGATGAAAGAAACGCCTGTCCATTGATTCGGATTGGACGAGTCCCATCGTACCGCAATAGCTGTACGGCATAATCGTCTCCGCGCCTTCGCCCGACGCAGCAAGCTTTCGGAAACGCGCGGTGATTTCGTCGAGCGCATCGTCCCAGCTAATCGGCTCGAAGCGGCCTTCGCCTTTTGCTCCCGCGCGGCGCAAGGGAGTCTGTATGCGGTCAGGGCTGTATGTGCGCTGTTCGTAGTTGGCGACTTTCGTGCAAAGAAAGCCGCGCGTGAACGGATGCGCCGCGTCGCCCGCGACCTTCAGCGCGCGCCCGTTTTCCACCGTCACGAGAATCGCGCAGGTGTCCGGGCAATCGTGCGGGCAGGCGGCCTTGACGATGGTTTGTCCGCTGTGATGATCTTCGGTTTTGTTAATTGAGTGTGACATATATTTACGAACGCAATAGATGATAAACTTTTAAGCGCGCGTTGACAAAAGCGCGAAAGCGATTTGGAAGGAACAAACTGAAGGTGTACGCGGAAAGTAAAGTAAAGACCAGACTGCTACGGCGGATGGGCGAGGCGATTAAGGATTTCGGGATGATAGAGGACGGCGACCGCGTGATGGTCTGCGTCTCCGGCGGCAAAGACAGCTACACGCTGCTCGATCTACTTCTCGACGTGCAGCAACGTGCGCCCGTTCGCTTTGAACTGCTCGCCGTCAATCTGGATCAAAAGCAACCGAATTTTCCGGCGCACGTGCTGCCCTATTATTTACGCAGCATCAATGTTCCCTTTCGCATCGTCGAGCGCGATACCTATTCAATCGTCAAACGCCTTGTGCCGGAAGGGAAAACTTTCTGCGCCGTCTGCTCGCGTCTTCGGCGCGGCATTCTCTATAACATCGCGGTCGAAGAAGGTTGCACCAAGATCGCGCTCGGCCATCACGCGGACGACATCACGACGACATTTCTACTCAACTTGTTTTTCGTCGGCAAACTCAAAGCGATGCCGCCCATCCTGCGCTCCAACGACGGGCGCAACACGGTGATACGCCCGCTCGCTTATGTGAAAGAAACAGACATCGCGGAGTATGCCGCGCAACAAAACTTTCCGATCATTCCCTGCGACTTATGCGGCTCGCAGCCGAATTTGAAACGCGCTCGCATCAAACGGCTCATCGCGGAATTAGAGAAAGAGATACCCAACATACGCAGCTCCATGCTGACCGCGCTCGGCAACGCCGCGCCCTCTCACCTACTCGACCCGCAACTTTTCGACTTCAAAACCCTCGCGCCCGCCACCGGCGACATCGAAGCCGAACTCGATTCCGCTATCGGCCATGTCGAAGAGGCCACAACGCCCGAACGCCCCGCGCTCGTTTCCATCATGTAAAGCATAACCGGCAAACACAAGCGGCAGAATCAATTTTCACTGCTCGCTCTCTAAACTTGCGAACACTTCATCGCGCGAGATTGATGCGCTGCCAAGTCCCTGCTCTATTGCACGTCTGAGAGCAATGTCTTCCATCGCTTCTTCGACAATCTCTTGCACCAAATCACGATTCTCTTCGAGTGCTTCGACTAAAGCCGATTTCAATAAGTCCTTCAGCTTCTCTTCATCAATTGTGGCTGCCATAGAATGCTCCTCACCGACGATTCCCACTAAATTAACATTTATCATAATGCGAAGCACATCTAACGCCCCGCATCACCCGCGCCCCTACGCAAGCTGCATGAGAGGCACCGTGAAGGAGCGTCGGGTGCATGCCATTGTTAGCCCGCGTCGATAGCTTAATAGAGCTTCACGATGCATCTATTTTTCGACGCCGACACCTTCTGACGCAGGCTCCGTCATAAGTCGTGCCCTCAGAACTTCGTGCCTGATAGCGTCCTTACCCCCCTCCTTCACCTCGTACATCAGGCCATCTGCTACCTTGATCATCTCGTCAACCGTGTGCGGAGGGTCGGCACACGTCAACAATCCCACGCTGAATGTCACGGGCCAGCCGCTGGCCCGCATCCCCGCTGATAACCTCTCGCGTAACTTCTGCAGGACCGCCTTCGCTTGCTCCGCGCCTGTCTCGGGCAGGAGGATGGCGAACTCATCGCCTCCGATGCGCGCCACCACGTCGGTCGCGCGTAAATTCTGCTTCAGAACTTCGACGACCCTAACCAGCAGTTGGCTCCCGATGTGATGACCCAGTCGATCATTCACCGCTTTGAAGTTATCGGCATCGAAGTATGCCACCGAAAACGGGTCTCCGTACCTCCTCGCCCTATTGATCTCTATCTGCGCCAACTCGTAGAAGGCTCTCTGGTTGGCCGCCCCGGTCAGGAAGTCTGTTCTGGCTAAGTCACTCTCGCGGGAATTGGACTCCTTGAGTTTAGCGAGGAGGAGCGCCACTACGAGGAAGAAGCCCAGTCGGGTTGTCGCATTCCAGAAAGGGATAAACGGATGTGAGAAATGTTCGCCGGCTAGCTGATTCGCCACCTCCCACGTCGCGGCACTGGCGACGGAAGTGATGACGGCGGCTCTCTTCGACCCGTACCAAGTGACGAGTGCGACAGGGGAGAGGTAGAAGACGGAGAAGGAGAGCTCAAAACCCGTGAAGTAGTCGATGACGCCTAAAAACAGGATGAGGGCGAAGCCGCAAATCAGGATGAAAGACTTACTGCGCTTTTCGAGGAAATTGAGAAACGTCAATGTTTATTTCCCCCCGTCACTGAAAGAGCGGGCTAACGCCCGACATCACCCGCCGCCCGCGAGTAGCTTTCAACCTGAACGCGAGGAAGATTCTTGGGAGCCACGCTATCGGGCGGTCGGGTGTATGCGGTTGTTAGGCGCGAGCGGGGATATAACTGACGCCTATATTTATAGACAGCAGCCCTGTAGCTTGCGGGTGCTGAATCAGGGTGTGGCGCAGTCGTTGAGGCTATCGCCAGACTCTGCGTCTGGACCATAGCTGTTTGCTTGTGCCGTGACGACATAGCCTACTTGACCAGACTCAATTTCTTCGTTTAGAGCTGCTTCCAGCATGCTCACGTTGGTGTTACGGGTTGTATACCCGCCCCGTGCTGATATTGACAGATACAGACTATCTGGCTTGAAAGGCGTTATGCCGTCGCTTTCAGTTAGCCAGACCTTTGCGTAAGAAAACTGCCTCCCGTTTTTCCTACGGCAGCGGAGCAGGAAATTGAAAATAAACTCCTCACCCGATGCTGCCTTGATGTTTTTTCGACTGCTGGACTGGTCAATGAACTCACGGAGTTCATTAAAAACAGAAAGACTGGATTGCTCTTGGCTCATGGACTTCTCCTCTCAAGAAATTGTTTGAGGTCGCGTGAGGCTGACGGATATAACATTCGCCAGCAGCTACGGTCACGTAGAACAGGCTAGTGCAAAGTACACAAACAGTTACCGCTAAGGAACACCAGCTTCTACCAATTGAGAGTAGCGGTTCTTCTGTCTTCAGCCAAATTTTGGTTGTTCCAAACTCGGCGTCGAAAACCGTTACCCTCATAATGCATATCCAGAACGACATGGAAATGCCACTCGTCATCCCCATTGGGATGAATGGTGACGGTTAATTTGCCATGCTCCCCCTGCTCCCAAGTAATTGCGTTGGCGATGGGCACCCCAACACTATTCACTGACCCGTCATCCCACTCCTGCCCTCCCCCAGCAAAAGTGGTGCCCATAAGAACCACGTGGTTATCAACGATAATTTGGACCGATGTATCGTGATCCTTATTATCGTCGGTGGTATGAAACGTACAGGTCATTCCAATAAGTCGAAAGGCAAATGCAACTCGCGCGAACTTCTCATTTGCAGTTGCTCTCGCACCAACTCTTACTTCAGAAACCAATGCATTGGTTGGCAAATTGTCTTCCGCCGAAGGAAGTTTATCCCGCTTAGCCGGTCGTTTCTGTTGCGCCATGTGTCACTCCTTTCGAGAGATTGTGTTTATGTGAGGCTGGCGCAATAAGGCTATCGCCAGCGTGTGCGTTGCGCGAGGTACGGACACAATATTTCTGTTTAAGCCCTTAGTCAAGAAAAATAGGGGAAGCGCCTAACGCCCCGCATCACCCGCCCGCGCGCACCTGCTGAAGCATCCAAGCTAACGAATGGCATCCGAGCTTATTGCGGGTCGGGTGCATGCCGTTCCTATGCAAAGTCAAGACTCAATTGGCGACACTACTCCGCACCAGGCTCACGGTCAGCCGCGGCTCGGTCGTGCTGATTCTTCTCTCCGCACTGAATGATAAATGAGGGAGAGCGTGTCCGGTGTACTTCCACGCTCCTATTCGGGCTTCATTTGTCCCATTTCATGATTCGGGCGAGGGCTCTCAACAGGTCACACTGTTAGCCGGGCTCTGCTCTCGAGTTGGCCCACAACCGATTCCGACCCTCACCCTATCTCCCTCACGCCTTCAGCGAGGCGTGAGCATCATACACCGGACGTGTGGACTTGTATCATGCCTGTTAGGCCGCCAGCGAATCACTGAAAATGTTGAGGTACTTTGTAGCTCTATATACCATCATACTGCCCTCTTCAAACGTCATACCTACCGAATCCTGGTGTATAAACCCCAACCGTTCAAGGTCACATATACCCTTGTTGAAAACTCCCCAATCTAAGCCGGTATTATTCTGGAGACCATGAATATCTATTACCTCAACTAACACGTTCGTTGAGGTTGTTACTTTGGTTAGATGCTGCGGTAACAAGGTCAATATGTGAAGATGGAAATCCTGCAATCCTCTTAAATCTTCAGCAATCTGTTGGGATAAATCATGTATTCTGCATCGCTTTATTGTACCAGCGAGAAATGCTGCGACATAACGACGCTTGTTTTGGCTGGCGGTACGAGCAACTGTGTCCACACAAGTTCCTAAGAGTTCAAAGAATTCCTCAGAGTAAACGAATTCTCTACGGATAGCGTGGTCTTCTATATTCGATAAATCTCGGATGATACTTTCAAATAGTTCTAGTACACGATCTTGGTAGGAGTCTGTAGCTTTCCGAGTAAGCACAGAGTCAATCGGCCCACACACAGGAACGAGTAGTTGCGTTAGAACACGAAGCAACACCTCCTTTTCATATCCTCTAAGTAGGTCATTAAAAGACAGCTTGAACCTGTCGAGCAAAGCTTCGGAGGTGCTTTTTTCAGTAATTTGATTATCGCTTGCCATGCGGATTCTTTAATTATCTACTGCGCCTATAGGCGGCATAACACTTATTATATGGCGTCTACGATAAAGGCCTCTGCTTCGATTTCCACAAGCATTTCGGGAGCGATCAGGCGGCGGGCTTCCGTCAAAGAAGTGACAGGGGAGATGTCGCGGACTCGCTTCATGGGAGCTTCAACGCTTTGTGGTTTTGGCGCGCGAGGTCGGTTTCTTCGCGGCTGATTTTTTTGTGGCGCGGGAATGTTTGCGGCGAAAGAGTTTGACGCCTTCTTCGACGAGAGATTTGGCTTTGATCGCGCCGAAGCGTCCCGTCGGTTTGAACTCTTTGCCTTTGATTACATTGTAGGAGATGAAGAAATGTTCGATCTCTTTGACGAGTTGTTCGTTGATGTCAGAGAGATTTTTCACGCCCGCGTGAACGCGCGATTCGGAGGCGATGGCGATCAGGCGGTCGTTGCGCTCCATGCCGTCTTCTTCGGTCTGCTCGGCTTCGATGACGCCGATCAAGCGCGCGTGGACGAGGCAGCCCGTGAAGGCCGGTTCGTCCATCAAGAGAAGCACGTCGAGCGGATCGCCGTCGCCGCCTAAGGTTTGCGGCACGAAGCCGAAATCGAAGGGAAAGCTTGCGCCGGCGGGCAGCACGCCGCCGAGTTTGAAGAGTCCGTGCTGCTCGTCGTAGTTGAATTTGTTGCGGCTACCCTGTGGCGTTTCGATGATGACGTTCAGATCACCCGTTTCGTCATCGTAGGTCTCCATTAGAAAGGGTTTCGGCGGCGCGGATTTTGCGGTACTCAAAGCGTTCACTCCTTGAAGTTTTTCATCGGACGCGGAAGATAAAATTTTTAGTGCGTCAAGTGGCGTTTGTTGTTCGATAGCCCGCCGACTGTCTGGCCGATGCGGGCGGACGCATTGTAAAGAGATTTGATGGGCACGACGCCGAACAGACGGTGATCGCCGACGGCTTTTAATCCGGCGGAAGCGATGCAGCCGCACTGCGAGCAATCGGGATTGCCGCCGAATTGACACGGCGTGATCTTGTTCTGCAAGTCTGCCGTTAGCGACAGCGTGGTGCGCGCAAAGATGCAGTCGGCGGGCGATTGCGGCGGCTGCCGGTAACCTTGTAGAACCGAATCGGGCAGAAAAAGTTTCGGGAAAACGGAACGTAGGCGGGCGAGTTCCGTAAGCACTCCGGCGCGCTCGTGCGGCAACAGAATTTCTTCATCGTCCGCGCCGATTTGCGGTGTGAACAAACTGAACCAGATATGTTCCACTTCCGGTTTGGCAGACCAGAAGGACAGAAATTCTTCAAAGTAGTTCGGCTGCCGGGTCATCTGCCGCGTGATGGTGCAGTGGGCTGTGATCGAATGGCCTTTGATGTTGCGTAAGATACGTTCATAGGTCGCGGGCTTGCGGCGCGCGTCGTGATCCGGTTGCAGGCCGTCTATCGAAACCGCTATCTCAAGCCCTTCCATCGCCGCCCACGCGGGCGGAATCTCGCGCACGGCGCTGGTCACAAGCTGGACACGTATCTTCATCTCGCTCAAGCGCGGCAGCAGTGCGTTCAATTCACGATAGCGCACGAGCGGTTCGCCGCCGACGATTGAGATGTGCAGCGGACGATAACGCGCGACGAGTTGCATCACGCCGTCAATCAACGCCTCGCCTTTGAAGTCGGCGAGCGAGCGCAGCGGCCCGGCGTCTCCTAAATGTTCAGGCTCGTAAGCGTAGCAACCGGGACAGCGCAACGGGCATTCGCGCGTTATCTCGATTGATAAAGACGGGTAATCGCCGTGCAGTATGCGATTCCACGCGCGAAAGACGTTGATGACTTTCATTAATGCGGACGCGCTCCTTCGTGTTGATTATTGTAGCCTGCCCGCCGTCGAGCTTGCCCCTTCAGTTCGTCAGGCTCTCACCTTAACACCGTAGATGCCCGTAATCCAACATTCGCGTTTCATCAAAGAGATCACTGAAATTTGCTTTCACGCTTTCCAGACAAATGCCCTTGCCTTATTCAATTTGTAAGGCAAGGGCATAGTTAAGCAGAAACCGTTTTGCGGCCTATGGTTTTTAGAGCCGGTTAGAGTTGGTATTGCCGTTGGTGTTCCCGTTCGTGTTTTTGTTAACGGGGCCACGCGGCGTGCCCGGATTCGGATTACGGCCACGACGGACGCCGGGACGATTCGTGTTCGTGTTTCCATTCCCGTTCGTGTTCCCGTTCATGTTGCCATTCGTGTTGCCGTTCATATTACCGTTCATGTTCCCGTTGGTATTCATATTACCGTTCGAGTTCATGTTGCCGTTCATGTTCCCATTCATGTTCCCGTTGGAATTCATGTTCACGTTCATGTTTCCATTCGAGTTCATGTTGCCATTCATGTTGCCATTCGTGTTCGTGTTGCCGTTCTCATTACCATTCGTATTGCCGTTGGTATTCCCGTTCTCATTGCCGTTCGTATTTTTATTGACGGGGCCACGCGGTATGCCGGGCGTCGGATTACGGCCACGACGGACGCCGGGACGGTTCTGGTTGCCGTTCTGATTACCGTTGGTGTTTTGAGTTCCGGTTCCCGCTTGCACGAGCGTGGCAAGCGCGAGCGCGAGCACGAAAAAGGAAGCGATAGCGGCTTTCGCGGCTTCCGAAAGTTTGACGTTCATTGCGAAGTTCCTCCTGGTTCAGTCGCCCTGCTG
Organism: Pyrinomonadaceae bacterium; assembly: GCA_046262295.1. Taxonomy (GTDB): domain Bacteria; phylum Acidobacteriota; class Blastocatellia; order Pyrinomonadales; family Pyrinomonadaceae; genus JBHENC01. Next base: position 59,717 of record JBHENC010000013.1, read on the forward strand.
CGATGAGTTGGGGCGCATTTGTTTAAGTTTTAAGGGAGAAGTGTCCGCAAATACTATACCTTTAACGGCTACGGGGCAAGCCGTTAAGCCGCCGTCGTGAAAGTTCGCCTTTTATTTCAGCGCGCGAGCGGTTCTCTACGATAGCGATGTGTGACGGGGCGGCGACGGCCAATGCCGATTGCGTTTCTTGAAATTATCAGCGTCGGCGGCAACTGGCGGCGCTTGAATTCGTTGGCGGGCGATTCGACGCGGTTCAGCAACTCATAAACGAGCGCGCCCTCGTGTCCCGCTGCAATTATCTCTTCGGGCGTCGCCTTGCGCTCAAAATACATTTGCAGAATCGGATCAATCAGATCGTAGGGCGGCAGGCTTTGATCGTCGAATTGATCGGGCGCAAGCTCTGCGGACGGGCGCTTATCTATGATTTCGCGCGGGATGATTTCGCGCGTCGCATTGAAGTGACGGGCAAGGGCGTAGACTTCGGTTTTCAAAAGGTCGCCGAGCACGGCGAGGCCGCCGTTGGTGTCGCCGTAGAGCGTGCAGTAGCCGAGCGCGAGTTCCGATTTGTTGCCGGTGGAAAGCAAGAGACGTGCTTCAGCATTCGAGATCGTCATCAGCATCGCGCCGCGCAGACGCGATTGCAGATTCTCCGCCGCTAATGTTTCGCCGCCGCGCGTCGGGCGTTTCAAATTCATCTCGCTCGTCAAAGTCTCGAACGCCGCGCTGATCGGATGCTCAATCGTCTTCATGCCCAGACGCCGCCCCATCTCCACAGAATCATCCACGCTTCCGCGCGATGAAAAGGGCGAAGGCATCATTACCGCGAGCACGTTTTCCGCGCCGAGCGCCTCGCACGCGAGCGCCGCCACAACCGCCGAATCAATGCCGCCGGATAAACCCAAAACGGCGCGCGAGAAACGATTCTTGTGCGCGTAATCGCGTATGCCCAAGACCAGCGCGCGGCGCACCGTTTCGATATCGTCACCCGGCAAACAGCGCGTGTCCGCCTCGTTCGTTTCAAGATCAACCGTGCCGTAGAACTCTTCAAAGGGCGGCGCTTGCAAAATTATTTTGCCCGCGCTGTTCGTCACGATGCTCGCGCCGTCAAAGATTACGCCGTCGTTGCCGCCGACTAAATTAACGAACACGACGGGTACATTCGCCGCGCGCGCGCGATGCGACACCATCGAGCAACGCTGTCCCATCTTGGCTTTATTGAAAGGCGAGGCGTTGATCGAAATGAGCACGTCCGCGCCCAATTGAATAAGCTCGTCCGCCGGGTCATCCGCATATAATCTTTCGCGCCAGTAGGTCTTATCGTTCCAGAAATCTTCGCAGACGGCGACGCCGATTTTCTGCTCGCCGAACGGAAACAGATGCCTTTCGTGCGCCGACTCGAAATAGCGCGGATCATCGAAAACATCGTATTCCGGCAACAGTGTTTTATCCGCGTATCCGATTAACTTGCGGTTGCGAATAACGGCCGCCGAGTTGTAAAGCTTGCGGCTGCCTCTTTGCAGTTGTTCGGCTTCGACGGGACGCACCGTGCCGACGATGACTGTCAGATTCTCCGTCGCTTCGATGATCTCCGCGAGCGGATCGAGCACGTGCGCGGCGACATCCCGATCCAGAAACCAGTCAAACGACGTGTAGCCCTGCACGGCGACTTCCGGCAGCACGACTACATCCGCGCGCTCTTTTTTCGCCACCTCGAGGGCGCGCAGAATACGCCGCGTGTTGCCCGCATAATCGCCGTTCGTCGTATTAATCTGCCCAATCGTGACGCGCATAAGGGTTAAATGAAGTCTGGAGTCTTAAGTCATGAGTCTGGAGTCGAAGGAAAGATTTCGCATTGTCTTTATTGACTCTCGACTTATGACTCAAGACTCCAGACTCTCGATTCATGACTTTTACGGTGCGATCCGGCAACCGCTTTCGTGCGAGCGGCGCGCGGCGTCGAGGACAAGCTGTGTGCGGTAGCCGTCTTCAAACGTCGCCGCGCCTTCAATCGTTGTGCGCCCTTCGCGTAAGGCTTCGACGATGCGGCGCGAAAATTCCGTGAAGCCGTACTGCCAGCCTTTATCGCCCATGCCTGCGGCAACTTCGCCCGCTTCGACATCAACGCGCGTCCAGACATTCGCGCCCGTCCGCGCGTACCACAAATCGCCACGCTCTTCGATTCTCAACGCGCCGCGCGAGCCGAAAATCTCCAGACGATGTTCGGCCTCGCCCGATTCGACGACTGATAGGGATGCCGTCGCAGTGGTCGTTTTCGTGAGCGGCGTTTCGGTAAAGCGTAAGATAAGGTTCGCTTCATCGTCGGTCGTTACGTCGCGCAACTCGCCGCCTTCGGCGGGACGCTGTTTGACGTGTGTAGCAAGCGAGCAGAAGACTTGCGAAACTTCCGCATCGAAGAGCCAGCGAAAGGCGTCAACGGCGTGCGAGCCGATTGCGCCGAGCGCGCCGCCGCCCATCGCTTCGTCCGACCACCAGTTCCACGCCGCTTCCGCGTTGGCGCGCGAGTCTGCGCGAAACGTCAAATGCGCGTGCCAGATTTCTCCTATCTCACCGCTCAAAAGCATCTCGCGCATTCTTTTGCGCCCGTTCAGAAAACGCAGTTCGTGGTCAATCAGCGCAAGCGCGTTTTTTTCCTTCGCGCGCCGCCGCATTTGATCCGCTTCGGCGGCGTTCATCGCCATAGGTTTTTCGCACAACACGGCCTTGCCCGCATCAAGGGCGGCGAGCGTCATCTCCATGTGCGTCGAAGGCGGTGTCACGATGCTCAACAGATCAACGTCTTCGCGTTCGACCACGCCGCGCCAATCATCCGCGACGTGCGGTATATCGAAATCGCGCGCAACTTTCGCCGCGCTTTCGCGGTGTGCGCTGGCGATTGCCACAATACGCGCATTCGGGCACGCGCGGAATGCCGGAATCTGCGTCGTCCGCGCAAACCCCGCGCCGATAATCCCGATGCCGATTGTATCCTTTTTAACTGCCAAGAAAAGTGTCCGCCTCCATCGCTCAAATCGTTTTACGAAACGCTTCCTGCCATGCGCCGCATCATAAATTATTGTAAGAGCGGACTGTCAGACAAGCGCATTAACATATTTCTGCCCCCGGCTGGACTCGAACCAACAACCAACGGATTATGCTTACCACTACGGCTTTCGCCGCGCTCCGAATCTTAAACCCTTCGGAGTTTGTGGTCTGGACTTTCTCTTCGCTTTAAGCGTCCGCCATTAAGTCTCTACACCTTTTTCGCCATTGCTACGGGGCGAAACTTGGCTCGGGATTACCGTATCGCTTTCGCAACTTAGGCTTCCCCGAATTTGACAGATTCTACAAACACACCTGAAAGTAATCCTGAAAGAATTTCAGTCTTAACAGTGTGATGCGCTTGCAACCCACCTTTGAGTGTCGTATGGAAAAGACTTGCCTCATTTGCGAAGCACAGCTTACAGGCCGACAAGCTAAATTCTGCTCTGTCCGTTGTAAACATAACTTCACCAATAACAAGCATCAGAATTATCAATCTCAACAGCGGCGTGGACGGCAAAGAAGACAACTACTGATTCAACAGAAAGGCGGTTGCTGCGCAAAGTGCGGCTACGATAGTAATCAAGCCGCCCTCGCTTTTCATCATCTTGATGCTGCAACTAAATCCTTCCAGATTGATCTCAGAAGCTGTTCCAACACTTCATGGGAATCGCTTTTAACGGAAGCCCGGAAATGTCTGCTTCTCTGTCTTAACTGCCATGCAGAGATTCACAACCCAGATTTCTCCACTTAGACCAAACAAAGCTTGAGTCCGCTGCTCTAACCATTGAGCTACAGGGGCACAAGTTTTTAATAATGCTTGACGCGGATTATAAGAGGCGTCGCGCGTTAAGGGCAAGCGCGGCTTTGCCGTGAACAAAGCGAGGCGAGTTTTGTCGGTACATTAAACGGCAGCGTCGGCGGCGCGCGTGTCGCCGATGGCTTTGAATTCCGGCGTGGCGGTGATTGCTTCAATCTGGCGCAGGTGGCGTTCTTCGTGCAGTCCGATGAAGGCGAGCCATTTGTATAGATCGAGCGCGCCGAAGACGGGATGCGGAAACATCGCGTTCGATAAATCTGCGGCCTCAAGGCGCGGTTGCAGGGCGCGCAGAGTTTCGCGCGTCTGCTGCATTTTGGCGAGCGAGTCGGCAACGGGAATTGCGCCATTCGGACGAACCGCTTCCGGCGCTTGATACTTTTCGACGGCGGCACGTGCGGCATATGGCTCAAGCGAAACGGGAGCGATTTGCAAACCGCTGGCACGCGCGCCGGAAGCTTCGGCCTGCTGAAGTAGTTTGATTGTCAACGCGCACATCCGCGTTTCCAGGATCGAGAGATGTTCGAGTATCTCTGTGATTGACCACGCACTGTCGTTCGCGCGAAAGCTTTGCTGCGCGTCGCTCATGGCTTCGACGCGATGACGCAGGCGAGCACGGGAGCGGTCAATGCCGTCGAAAATTTCGGCGATGCTGTGGTAGAGCATTTTGATTTCTCCTTAGCGGCTAATGAAGTTGTGCGGCCTGCGGTTTCAAGTGCAGCGTATGCCAGCGCATGGAAGAATTGAAGGGGCCGTTGGCATACACGCGCACGAATCCCGTTTCGACGAAAAGCGTTTCGGGTTGCAACCATTCGAGGCGCACGACGGGATTGAAAGAGATCGGCGGCCTGTTTGACGGCGTAGCGTTGGCGTTGGCAGTATTGGCGGCGGGCGGCTCGCTCGTTTTGCCACTCACTTTTGCGGGCTTGTTCTTCGCGTTCTTTTCATCGTAGGCGGCGGAGGCCACGAGCAAAGGCTCGCGTAAAGGTAAACGCGCGCCGGTGGGCGCGTCTGTCGCCGCATCGTAAATCGCTACGTCGGTCTCAAAGGCCGTCGCAACTTTTGAAGCGTCCGGCGACCAGACTAACAGCACGTCCGTCAGCTCGTCATCGAGCAGGCGTTCGCGCCCGTCGAGCGTAATCAGGCGCGGGCGTCCCGCCGGAGTCCGGTTCTCTTTTTCGCGCGCGTCCCATTCATTTTCTTTACAGGCGAGGGCGGCGATGGCGTGCGCGTCCGGCGCCCACGAAAGATGAAAATAGATCAAGCCTTCGCGCGTCGTCAGCGGTTTCAGGTCGAAGCCGTCGCGCGTGCAAACGTAGACTTGCTCGGTTTTGAAGACGGCGACGGGCGCGAAGAACGGCGCGACGGAAGCGTTCGCCTGCGGCGCGGTGTCAGTCGGAAGCGGCGCATCCGGCGTTATCTCTGAAGGCGCGGGCTGGCGTTCGGAGGCGATGCTTCTGCGCCCTATAAAAGCGATGAGCGTGCCGTCGGGCGACCACGCGACGGAGGGCGCGAATTCGCCGGAAAGTTCGGGCGGCGTCAGATTGCGCAAGAATTTTCCATCCGCCGCGTACATATCAATGCGAAACTCGCCCGGCTCGTCCTGCCCCGTCGCATAGAGCGCGAGAGCGCGTTGACCGTCGGGCGAAACGACCGTGCGCAAAAGCGCGTCGTCCTTGCGGCGGGCATCGAAGTCCGCTTGCACGGCGGGAAGTTTGGCGTTGGCATCGTCGGCGGAAAGCTTCGGCGGCTGCGCGGTGTCGGCGTCGAAACGATAGGCGAGGCGTTGCGCGGGCACGTCGCGCAGGGAACGCGGCAGCACGCTTTCGTCTTCGGGCGTGCTGCGGCAACCCGCAAAGGCGATGGCGCAGACCACAAGCGCAATTAAATTTATGACGCGCACCTGACAGCGCCACGAGGCGACGGCGTAAGACATATGGTTGCGTTTGGCTGCGGGCGGCATTGCGGCGCGTTTAGCGTAAGCGTTCATTCGCAAAAAAATTCCTGCTTCGATGTGTGCAGCGAATGATAGGAAGCGGCGCACGCCGTTGTCAACGCGCGAAGAATTCTGCGACGCAAAAAGCTTAGCGATGATGCGTTCTGATACCGGAATCGCCCGTCGTGCGTTCGGCGACGACGGCGCGGGCGAGCGTCGCATCGAGCGCGAGCACGGCGCGCAGCGTGTTGCGCGGCGATAGATGCGCTTCATCCGTGCCGTCGTCCGCCACGCAGTTGTGTTCGACGGAGCGCGCGAGACGACGCGCCAGCGGCTCTTTATTCGGTTTCGCATCAACGAAAAAGCGCGCGGCCAACGCGCCGACCAGATCGCTCGTTAATTCTTCGCCGCGCAATTCCGAAATTTCCAAGCCTGTTAGATTCGCCGCGCGGCTTGCGACAAGCCGGAAGAGCCTTTGCAGCGCAGCGTCTTCGCCGTCCGCCGCGTGCGTTAGTTCGTGCGCCAGCACGCCGATCATGCCTTCGTCGGATTGCAGGCTGACGAGAAAAATCGTGCCGAAATAAATCTTACGGGCTTCGTCGGGAACGATCAGCGCATTATCGCGCAAGTCCGCGTCCGCTTCGATTTCGTCCACCGCTTCGATGCGTTCGCCGACGGCGCGGCTCTGATTCAAGTCAACATGGTAATCGCGGGCAAGCTGGCGTAAAACTTTGAGCGTCAGGCTGCGTGCGACGGGTAGAAGGCGGCGCGCGCGGGCGGCGGCCTGCTGCACGGACGCATCTTCGGCGGCGATCTGCGTGCGCGCCTGCATCTGGTCTATCGGCACACTGCCGAGCGCGTCACCCTCTCGCTGTAAGCAAACGGCGATGATCGCGCGTTCGAGTCTTTCGTTGTCGGAAGTCGAGCCTTTAAGATGCTCGGATTCGGTTTGCGCGTGGGCGTGAAGCGGCGTGATCTGCGAGGCAGCGGGAAACGAAAGCGTCGCGGCGAGAAAAAACGCGACAAACGAACGTCGCCGGTTGAATATGCCGCGCCGGAATTTCATACTTCCTTACTCGAACGTGCGGGCGATTAGTTTCGCGTGCTGAAGATTAGCGATTACGCCAATTCGGTTTGCGCTTTTCCATAAAGGCGGCGACGCCCTCGCGCGCGTCTTCTGTTTTCATCAATTCATTCAGATACAAATTTTCGACCGCCGTCAAAGCGTCTTCAAAAGATTTTCCGCGTGCCGTCGCCAGCGCGTGCAGCGTGGATTCGAGCGCCGTCGCGGACAACTCGCGCAAACGCGCCAGCACTTCATTGGCCTTCGCCGCCAACTCTGCGGGCGACACAACGTAATTAACGAGTCCGCGCTGTAAAGCTTCATGCGCGTCCATCAGCTCGCCGGTCAAAAGCAGTTCGCGGGCGCGCTTATCGCCGACGATGCGCGGCAGCAACACGCAGGCGACGGGCGGGAAAACGCCGAGTTTGATTTCCGGTTGGCCGAAGCGTGCGCGATCTGTGGCGATGACGAGATCGCAGCCCGCCACGAGTTCGCAACCGCCGCCGAGCGCCGCGCCGTCAACCAGCGCAATCGAAGGCTTGCCCGCCTGCTCCAGCGAACGGAAGATGGCGTGAAAGGATTCGAGCATCTGATAGATGGTCGCTTCGACGTGTTCTTCAATCGCCACGCCCGCGCTGAAGGCGCGCGAATCCGGCGCGGCCTCGAAGACAATCGCCACCATCTCGCGCCGCCCCAGACACTCGTTCAAAGCATCGTTGATCTCGCGCATCATGGCGATGTTGAAAATATTGAGCGGCGGCTGCGCGAACGTGATCCGCCCGACGCGATTCTCGACGGCGAAACGAATATGCTGGTATGAGTTTGTCATTCGACGCAACGATTACTCTGTGAGAAACGGATTAACCCGACAAAAGGGAGTATATAACAGAGCGGTCTGATATGCCGAAGCGGTTGCTAAATAAACTGTCCGCCGTCAATTTTGATGACTTCGCCGGTGATGTGGCGCGCGTGTTCCGAGCAGAGAAAGGCGACGAGATTGGCGACATCCTGCGATTCGCCGAGGCGTCCCAGCACGGCCTCCGCCCGCGCCGCTTCGACGATCTTTTCCGGCAGGCGTTCGGTCAGAGGCGTGCGTATAAAGCCGGGCGCAACGGCATTGACGTTGATGTTGGCGCGTCCCAATTCGGCGGCGGCTGATTTGGTGAGGCCGATCACACCGGCTTTCGATGCGCTGTAATTGCTGATGCCGAACTGCCCGCGCAGGGCTTGCATCGAAGCGATGTTGACGATTTTGCCGGACTGCTGCTCACGAAAAAGGCGCGCGACGGCGTGCAGATAGTTGAACGTCCCTTTGAGATTGATGTTGATGACGCGATCCCATTGCGATTCGGTCATCTCCCAGAGCGGCGCATCCGAATTTATTCCGGCGGCGTTGATGAGAATATCCAGACGGCTCATGCGCGCGCACGCTTCCGTGACGATGCGCGCGGCCTTGCCGTGATCCGTCACGTCGGCGGTGAAGGTCGCCACACGCGCGCCCTTATCGCGCAGCAGATGCGACGTTTGAATCATCACGTCTTCGCCGACCACGTCAACGATAACGATGTTTGCGCCGCGCGCAGCCAACTCAACCGCGCACGCACGCCCGATGCCGGACGCCGCCCCCGTGATTAATGCAACCTTGCCAGTGAAATCCTTTTCCATACAAACGCTTCTCTTGCCCGCCTGAATTTTAATAAGCCGGAACGATGCCGGAAGGCACAAGCTGACGACGCTCTTTTTCGCTTGTGCCGCCGGACGATTATTTTTGCGGTTTCAGCGGAGCATTGAGCCACGATTGATAAACTTGCGCTTGCGCGGCGGTCGGCGCGGGCAGCGGAGCGATGCGATATTCGACGTTCATACGCCCGCCGAGTTTGATATCGAAGGTGCGCAGATCATCGGCGCGAAAAATTGTTAGCCGCGCGATTTCGCCGGGACGCTTCTCGGCGAGGCGCGCGTTGAAGGTTTCCAGCGTGACGCGCGCGCCGTCGAGCGCGACGATTTGATCGTTCGCGTTTAAGCCCTGATCGTAAGCGGGCGCGCCCGCCAGAACATTTTTGATTATCAGGCGGTCGCTTTCCTGCGCGAGTGTTGCGCCGAGATAAGCTTCTTCGCGCGGCTTATTATTAGTTGCTGAAGAATCGTCGTCCGCTTTTTTGCCAGCGGCGATTAGTTGCAGCCCGGCGGCGCTCAGCGCATCGTTGTAGTCTAGTTCCTCGCGCCCGCGCACATAGCGGCGAAAGAAATCGTCGAGGCTTTTTCCGGCCTGCAATTCCGCCGCACGCTGGAAATCTTCGGGCGTGTAGTTGCGATTCTTTTTGAAGAATTCATTGTAGAGATAACGCATCACGTCGTCTAACGAGTGCGCGCCGCCGGAGAGTTTGCGTATTTGCAGATCGAGCAGCAGCCCTAGAAGCTGTCCCTTGTCGTAGTAAGAGATTTGCGAATTGACGGAGTTTTCATCCGGCCTGTAAAACTTGATCCACGAATCGAAGCTCGCTTCTTCGGCGCTCATCACGAGGCGTCCCGGCGTGTTCTGCGTGTTCTGAATGTTCGACGCGAAATCTTTCAAAGTATCTTTGTCGGAGATCAGTCCGGCGCGGCGCGTCAGTATATTTTCGTAGTAGCTCGTCAAACCTTCGGCGACCCACAGCAGGCGCGTGTAGTTCTCTTTCGTGTAATCAAAGGGGCCAAGCGCGTCGGGGCGTATGCGTTTGACGTTCCAGAGATGAAAATATTCGTGCGCGACGAGGCGCAGGAAACCCTGATAGCTTGTTTCGGGACGAAAGCCTGCGCGACGAAAGATGAGCGCTGTCGAGTCGAGATGTTCGAGGCCGCCGCCGCCCGTCGCACGCAGGTGCAAAATAAAAGTGTAATCGCGGTACGGCAATCCGCCCATCATTTCGGCGGCGGTTTCGACGATTTTTTGGACGTCGCGCTGCATTTTGTCGGGATCGTAATTGCCTTCGCCGTCAATCACGATGCGATGCGGGATTCCACGCACCTCAAAACGCAGCGTGCGAAACGCGCTGACTTCAAACGGCGAATCATAAAGCACGTCGTAGTTTTCGGCGCGAAACGTGTTCGGCGAATCTTTCACGACGGGCAGCCCCGTTGCGATTTGCCAGCCGAGCGGCGGCACGACACGGACGGTCGAGGGCGCGCTCAAAAATCCGTCCGGGTACATCAGAAGCGCGGCGTTGTTCCAGAAAGCGTGGCGGTCGTTGAGTTCATTGGTGCGCACCGTCAGCTCGTTGGCATAGACGCGATAGCTGACGCGCCACTCGCGCGCGCCGCCGGTCTTAATGCGCCAGGTGTTTTTGTTTATTTTGCTCCACGCCAGCGCGCGTCCCGTCGTGTCGGTTGCAGCGAAGTCCTGCACGTGGCGTTCGTATTCGCGTATCAGATACGAGCCGGGCGTCCAGACGGGCATCAACAAATCCGTTTCGGTCGTCGCGTTCTGTGCTTCACCGTTACTGCGCCGCGCAATTCGCATTTCGACTTCGAGCAGGTGCGTATAGGGGCGCGGCATCGCAACCGTGTAGGAGATATCGGGCGGCGCGGAGTTTGTCGTCGTGCGGTTAGTCTGTGCGAACGCTCCGGCGGCCAACAGTAAAGAGAGTGCGACGGGCGCAACGAATATGAGCAAGCGAAGATGTGTCATCGTCGTAATAATCTTTTCGTTCTAAAATTATTTGGGAAGAATTATCGAGCGCGCATCTTACTACGAAACGGGCGCGGGCGACCATCTGCGCGACTTAGCGACCTTCGCCGAACTTTTGCGCCAAAGAAAATTCAGCATCGCTTTTTGTTTCAAAGAGGAAGAAAAATCATGGCGATTATGGCGTGCGCCAATTGCGGCGCGAAGAATCGTGTGGACGAGAGTGCCGTGCAGCAACGCGGCAAGCAGCCGGTGTGCGGCAAGTGCGGCACGTTGCTCGATATGAAAGCGAACGCGGTCGGAGGCGTTGAGACAGGCACGCCGCGTATTGTGACGGACGCGGGTTTCGCGCGCGAAGTGCTGGGCGAGCAAGGCGGGCGGCCTGTGCTGGTTGATATGTGGGCGGCGTGGTGCGCGCCGTGCCGTATGATCGCGCCGGTGCTCGAACAGCTGGCGGCGGAAGCCAACGGGCGCTATGTGATTGCGAAGATGAATGTTGATGAGAACCCGCAAACGGCGGCGCGCTTTTCGGTGCAGAGCATTCCGACGCTGCTCGTCTTCAAAAACGGCGCGCTCGTTGATCGTCTCGTCGGCGCACAACCAAAACAGGTCATCGCCGCACGGCTTCAGCAGTGGCGGAACTAAAGCGACCCGCCCGACAGTGCCACACAGGGAATTATTCTGAAACAGCTTCTCATCTCATCGCTCCGACTTCTTTATAAGGCGACAAGCGGCGCAAGATAATTTAAGATGAGCGCGCTCGTTCGATTAACTTTTCAGGAGTGCCGTTCAATGTGGAGAAGATTGATTGCGACCTCGCCGACATGGATTACCGTTCCCCTGCGTCTCGCGCTGGGCATAATTTTTATCGCGCACGGTTCGCAGAAAGTATTCGGCGCGTTCGGCGGAAAAGGGCTGGCGGCGTTCATGTCCGGCCCGACGCCTTTCGGATTTATGCAGCCGTCCTCGTTCTGGCTCGGCGCCGCCGCATTCTCCGAATTAATCGGCGGCGTGCTGGTGCTTTTGGGACTTTGCACACGGCTCGGTGCGCTCTTTATCTCCTTTGTGATGCTGACCGCAATCTTCGGCTTTCATCTCAAGAACGGTTTCTTTGCTCCGCAAGGATATGAATACCCTTACGCGCTCTTAGGCATCTGTCTCGCGCTTTTAATCGCTGGCGGCGGGCACGCATCACTTGACGGGCAACTTGCCACAAGCGGGCGCGGCGGACGTCGGCGCTAAGCAGGAATACGCAGAACGGCGCGTACACGAGTTTTCACAAAACTTGTAGTTTCGTGCGCCGTTTATTATTCATCACTTATTACGATCTCTTTTATGAAACGCTCTCCGCTGGTAGTTATCTTCATCACAGTCTTTATCGATCTGGTCGGCTTCGGCATCGTCATTCCGGTGCTGCCCTATTACGTCGAAGGCACAAAGTTCAATGCCACGCCGCGCGCCGTCGGGCTGCTGTTCGCGTCGTATTCGGTGATGCAATTAATCTTTTCGCCGATTCTCGGCAGGCTCTCGGACAAGCATGGCAGGCGTCCCGTGCTGCTTCTGTCCATTATCGGATCGGGCTTCGCTTTTTTGATTCTGGGCTTCGCCAATAGCCTGTGGATGCTTTTCGCGGGACGCATTTTCGACGGCATCACGGGCGGCAACATCTCTACGGCGCAGGCTTATATTGCGGACGTGACGACGGCTGAAAACCGCGCAAAGGGTTTGGGGCTGCTCGGCGCGGCCTTCGGTCTGGGGTTTATTTTCGGCCCGGCCATCGGCGGAATTTTAAGCGAGTGGGGCATCGGCGTGCCGTTTTTCTTCGCCGCCGGACTCGCTTTCGCCAACGCCACGCTGCTCTATTTCACCTTGCCCGAAACCGTCACGCCCGATCATCCGGCGCGCACCTCCGTCGCCACCACCGGACGCTTCTCGCTGTTGCTGGAATCGCTCAAACAGGCGCGGCTTGCCTACGTTTTAAGCATCTACTTTTTAATCATCGTCGCCTTTTCGATTATGACGACGAGCTTCGCGTTCTTCACGATGTACCGCTTCGGCTACGACGCGAAGCACAACGGTTATCTCTTCGCGTTTGTCGGCATCATCGCCGTGTTGGTACAGGGCGGGCTGATCGGGCGGCTCGTCAAGCGTTTCGGCGAAATGCCTTTGATCGTCGCGGGCGCGCTGATGCTGGCGCTCAGCCTCTTCGCCATTCCGTATGTCAGGCCGGAGACGGGCGGCCTTTTCGCTTTACTCGTCGCGTGCGGCATCTTCTCCGTCGGCAACTCTCTATCAGGCCCGGCGCTGACGAGTCTTGCGTCAAAGAGCGTCGGGCGCGGCGAACAGGGCACGGTGCTCGGCGTCACGCAATCGGCGGCGAGCCTCGCGCGCGTCGTCGGCCCGGCGCTCAGCGCATTCCTGATTTACAGCGCCGCGACCACCTACGGTTTCGACAAACAAACGCCGCGCCACCTCAGCGATTATTCCCTGTTCGCCACCTTCTGGACTGCCGCCGCCATCATGTTCGTCGCCTTTCTCCTCGCCGCACACTTCGCCCGCGCCCACGCCGCCGCCTACACCGACACGGAAATCGCCCCCGGCAGCGCAGTCGAAATATAGCTTCGTCGAGAATCTTTCCAACCGATTGAGGCGTGGTGAAGGCTAAACGAGCGTTAGGCGCTCACTATCTTCTCTTAAGAGATTAAGCAAACTCACTGTTGATATACACCTTGGCATATTGACTATTTGCTCCACTTAACCTATAGGTAGCCAACCTTTGGAACCTTAAATTAAATGAGATTAAATCATGACTGAAAAAAAAGAGAGCCAATCGGATAATAGCGAAAACCAAAATAGAGGAACACAACCAATACAATCGAGTGAAGTGCTCAACAATGTAGAGATTCCGCCCGTAGAGGTTCGTATTGACCCTCCAAAGGTTAAGGCTGGTCAGTCTTTCAAAGTTAAGGTCACGTTGGCTGATTTCGTTGGACCAGGAGACAGAGTTTTCCTAATGATTAAATTCCAGCGAATTCTTTTCGTTGATGGGCAGATAACCTTGCGAAGTATCGATTACGGCTATTTGGACCCGAATAACTATCCAGCGATTATTGATATTCGGCACCCTGAGAATTCGGGAGAAAGTAGTCTTGCACGAGTAAAACCAGATGCGAGCCAACCCGCCGGCTATCCTCCGGTAAGCTTTCCTGAAGATCTCTTGATAACGGTTTACATAGAGTATGCCCCGCATAGACACTGTTCTGAAGCGATCCGTATCTCCCCGGCTATTGACTAATTACCGGAGCCATTATAGATTCCTGTCGCTTCACTTCACCCTGAAAGGAGATTCTACTAAAATGAGTAGATCAAAAGCAGACCAAGTCAAGGAATCTATGCGTGCTACAGGACAATTCAGTGATGACGAACTCAAAGCCATAACTGACGATTCTATAAATGAAGCTGAAAAAAATGCACAATCTGTACCCATCGGCAGTTACCCGGCAGATGCACGCCCTGCTTATACAACTTGGTCAGGGAACAACTTTCAAATCATAAGCGGTGTCTGGTATTGGCAGGATAAAATTGGTAGCCAGTGTGGAAGAGATAGGTGGTGGAAATATACACCCGCCGTTGGTGCTAGCTACCAGCAAAAGGGTTCGTGTCCACAAGGTTACGTATGGTACGAAATGCACATCACGTAGAACACCTTTAACGCATGAATTATTGCTGTTGACATCGCGCCTAACAGGACATGATACAAGTCTGAATCGTCCGGTGTATAATTCTCACGCCTCGCAAGAGGTGATGAGAAAGATAGGGTGAAGGCTGATAATGAGTTTGGGTCAACTCGAAAGAAGAACCCGTCTAACAGTGTAACCATTTAATCCCTCACCCGAATCATGAAATGGGACAAATGAAGCCCGCATAGGAGCGTGGAACTACACCGGACGCGCTCTTTCTCATCAGTCTTTCAACGCGAGAAAGAAAATGGATCGTGCTCTGCTTCGGTAGTTTCGAACTGAGCACGGTGAGGTGTGTTTAGTTGAGTCTTGACTTGCATAGGAACTCATTCAACCGGAGCGCGAATAGCGTTGCTTTCATGCGCGAGACTTGCGGCTAATCGAATTCTCGAATTAGAGGTAAACTTAGGTCTTGGAGGTGCTTTCCTGATGAGCATAATTAAAGAACAGTTTGTCGTGGATGAAAGTGGAAATCGCACGGCAGTATTGATTGCCGTAGAGCGTTATTTTGAATTGCTGGAAGCGCACGAGGAGCTTGAGTCCATCCGTGCTTATGATGAGGCTAAAACATCCGGCGATGAAGCTATTCCCTTTTCCCAAGCCATAGAGGAGATTGAGGAACGTAGATGAGCTATGAAGTGCTCATCCTGCGGCGCGCCCAGAAGCAGTTGGCCGATCTACCTAAAGCCGATTATGGGCGTGTTCGTGATGCAGTGGCGGCATTAGCGGATAATCCCAGACCCGTAGGTTGTAAAAAGTTGACCGGGCGCGAAGGCTGGCGCATTCGTTCGGGAGATTATCGAGTCATCTACGAAATAGAGGATGTTCAAAGGAAAGTCACAGTTCTGCATATAGGGCATCGTCGTGATGTTTACTCATAGAGAATTGTCCCGCACCGGGCGAAGCTGACAACTCATTTAATTCAACGACTCAATAGCATCTCTTTCATCATTCTCCGGGTTTCTTTATCTTGGATGCTTTAATATTCGGCGCGGGCTAAGTCGGGCGCTATCGCGCGGCTTCGTCCGTTTTGACGGGCGGCGGCGCGTCAATGCCGGGCACGCTCATTTTTGTCGCGCCAGCGCGTTCGTCCTGCATCTCGCGCGTCAGAAAATAGTTGAGTGTGGTGCGAATCACGGCGATGGCTCCGAGTTTGCCGATCTGATCCCAGCTTGGCGCAATGGCCGTCGAAAGAATGTCCGCGCCGAGTTGAAATTCGAGCGCGAGGGCAAGATAGCGCGCCAGCGTCAGGCGTATTCCGTTGTAAGTGTCGAGCTGCGGCGGCATCAGGGCGCGCGAAAATTGATAAACGGCGGCGACGATTCCCAGACCGATGACGATTGCGCCCGTTATCTCGACCGCAAGCTTTAGCCACAACACGGCGCTGTACACCAAATCTTCCGCGCCCGCTTCCTTCGGCGTTTGAATCCCGATTCGCACGCCTTCCTGTACGATCCACAGCCCGTATGATGTCGGCAACGCCACACTCCCCTTGTGAACTGAAAGCAACCCGCGCGATCAGTGAATTGTCTGCGATCAATCAATCGTCCAGCATCCTAGCCGAACGCGCGCGTCGTTTCAAAGCCTGTGACGATTCCGTTCGTGTTTGCCGCGATAAGTTTCGATTGAGTCTGCACCGTAAGCATGGCACGCTCTCGTGTCCTTAACGCTGACACGCTTTGCCGTGCGAAAATTGAAAAGGCGGAAGCGCCCTGTTTTCTTGCGTCTTTTGTCAACAACTGCTTTAATATGCCGCGTGATTAAAAGCCGCGAACCCTTTTCAACAATTCAGGCTTGAGAGAAACGTGCGCACAAGCTCCAAAGCTCCGGGATGTTTGTGCGTTTCAGCAGAATCGTAGTTATCGAACTATGCCTGCCGGAGCGAAACTTTAACAATGGAGAAGCTTATGAACAAACCTAAACTCGCTACGCTTATCGCGGGCACTGCGCTGGCCACCTTCGCCGCCGGATGCACCACCGAAACGACGACCAACACCAACACGGCGACCACGACCGTTCCGGCGAACAACGCGAATACCACAGGCGTCGCCGTCACTAACACCAATACCAATACCGGCGCAACCAACAGCAGCACGACCACCACGACCACGACCAAAACCACCAACGCCAACATCACGCGCGAAGACTACGACAAAGATAAAGACCGTTACGCCAAGGAAGCAAAAGAGAGCGGGCGCAAGATCGGATCGGGCGCGGAAGACGCATGGCTATGGACGAAGACGAAAGCATCGCTGGCCGCCGCCGACGATCTGCGCGATTCGACCATTAATGTAGACGTTGAAAACAACGTCGTGATGCTCTCCGGCACGGTCGCCAATCAGGGACAAAAGACCAAAGCGGAAATGATCGCCAAAGGAATTAAGGACGTCAAAAGCGTCAAAAACGACCTCAAGGTTTCCGCCGGTGATTCGATGACGAACACCAACAAGAACACCAACAAGAACACTAACAAATAATTTCGCACGAAACCGGCGAAGCGCCCGGGCATCACCCGCACGCTTCGCATTGCACACATAGATTTTCTATTCTGTGTCCGCTGGACACTTCAACTTTCAGGAGATTCTCAGGAGATATTATGGTTAAGCACAAACTCGCCGCGATTGTCGCGGGAACCGCGCTCGCCGCTTTCGCCGCCGGATGCAGCAGCACAGACAATACCAACACCGCCAACAATGCCAACAACGCTAACGCGGCCAACACCAACGGGGGCGTCGTCACCACCAACGCCAACATGAATGCCAACGCCAATGGCAATACGGTTCCGTCCAACACGGCGGTCGTCACCAACGACAACGGCAATGCCAACACCGCTGGCGTCTCCACGACGAACAACGCCAACATGGGCAATGGCAACATGAAAAATGGCAATATGGGCAACGGCAACATGAAGAACGGCAACATGGGCAACATGAAGAATGGCAACGAAGCCATGAAGAACGGCAATATGGGCAACGCCAATAAGAAACCTTAACCGAAAATCGCGCGACGAGTATTAAACCAGAGGGCGCGTTGAATCTTTCAGCGCGCCCTTTGGTCTAATCAAACCCGCATCCTTCAATACTAAAAACTAATTTCCTGACGCCCTGCTCTAGGCCATCGGGCACGTGCGTTCCCGTTCAATTCACGCTAAGGAAAATTTATGCGAGACTGCATTTTTCCGCGCCGCGCCGCTGCGTTAGTGATTATCTTCGCTTTACTGATCTTCGTTAGCGCGCCCGTTTCAGTCCTTCCGGTAAACGCGCAGGGCACGAGCGCGATTGACACTTATGCCATCACGAACGCGCGCATCGTCCCTGTCAGCGGCGCGGTGATCGAACGCGGCACAATCGTCATACGCGACGGGTTGATTAATGCCGTCGGCGCAAACGTCGCCGCCCCCGCCGACGCACGCATCATTGACGGCGCGGGTCTGACCGTTTATCCCGGCCTGATTGACGCCTACACGTCGCTCGGCATTCCTTCGGCATCGCCAACGCCCGCGACTTCTGCGCGCGGCGGCGCGACGGCGCTTCGCGTTGCTTCGAGCGATCCGGCGGCGGCGAGCGCGCCCAACTCGACGCAGCCGCCCGGACTCCAACCCGAAATCGTCGCCGCAGACATCTTGCGTCCCGGCGGCAGCGCCATCGAAGCGGCGCGCAATGCGGGACTGACCGCCGCGCTCACCATTCCGCGCGAAGGCATCTTCATAGGGCAGTCCGCCTTTATCAATTTATCCGGCGAGACGCCGCAGCAAACCATCGTGCGCTCGCCCGTTGCGATGCACATCGGCTTTACGCCTTTGCGCACCGGCGGCTATCCGCAATCCTTGATGGGCGTCTTTTCCGCGCTCCGGCAAATCCTGCTCGACACCGACCGCTACCTGCGCGCCAACGCCATTTACGAACGCAACCCGCGCGGCCTGCGCCGTCCCGATCAAGATAAATCGCTTGAGGCGCTCATCCCGGTTATCACGCGCCAGACGCCCGTCGTGCTGTACGCCAACACCGAACGCGAGATTCGCCGTGCGCTTGACCTCGCGCGTGAATTCGATTTGCGCCCGATCATCGCGGGCGGCGCGGAAGCATGGAAGGTCACGGATCAACTGCGCGAACAGCGCGTGCCTGTGCTGCTCTCCTTAAACTTTCCGAAGCGCACTACAATGCAAGTGCCGGAGGCCGATCCAGACCCCTTGCGCGTGTTGCGCGAGCGCGTTGACGCGCCGAAGACCGCCGGACGTTTAGCCTCCGCCGGGATTCGTTTCGCTTTTCAATCGGGGCAGATGACCAACATCGCAGACTTTCTCCCGAACGCCGTCAAAGCCGTCGAGAACGGCCTCGCGCGCGACGAAGCTTTGCGCGCCTTAACGATTCGCCCCGCCGAAATCTTCGGCGTCGCGGATCGTTTGGGATCAATCGAAGCGGGCAAAATCGCCAACCTGACCGTCATGCGCGGCGACCTCTTCAACAAAGGCACGAGCATCGCGCAGGTCTTCATTGACGGGCGTCCGGTTGATCTGAAACCTTCGACGCCAAGCGGGGCGGCGGGCGCAAACGGAATCGCCAACGGTACATGGGCGCTCAATGTCGATCTGGGCGCGGGCGCAGCCGCCGTCACGCTTCTGCTTCAGCAGGAAGGCGAGAATTTGCGCGGCTCGATTCAGGGCGCGCTCGGCTCCGCGCCGATTTCCGGCGCATCCGTTAGCGCGAGCGGCGACATACGCTTCACCGCACCCGTCACCGTCGGCGGGCAAACCACCGAAGCAGCCTTCGCGGGCACGATTACCGGCAACGAAATGCGCGGCACGGTGCAGATCGTCGGGCGTGGCGGCGGCACGTTCACCGGCACGCGCCCCAACAGCAGCGGCGGCGCAACACCATCGGCATCGCCTTCCGCTTCGCCGTCACCATCTCCGCCGCCGCCCGGCGACACCCCGCCCCGTTCAACCGGCGTTGGCGAAGCGGCAAGCACGCAAGCGTCATCTTTCGTCAATCTCGTGGGCACTTGGACTTTGAGCATCGCGGTCGGCGAACGCGACGTGCCCGGCACGCTGACGCTCCGGCAGGAAGGCGCGAATCTTTCCGGCACGATTCAAAGCCCCTTCGGTACGTCGGAGTTGAAGAACGGTTCGATGGGCGCAGATGTTTTTCGCTTCACGACGCGCGCCACCGTCGAAGGACGCACGTTGGAAATTTCCGTTTCGGGCGGCGTCAACGGCAATCGCATGAGCGGCACGGTTTCAGCGGACGAACTCGGCGCAACATCTTTCACGGGCACGCGCACGCCGCAGTCAAGGAGCAGCAATAAATCATGAGAGCACACACCAACACCGGAAAATCAATCGCCCTCCTGCTCGCGCTCATTGTTTTGAGCGCAGGCCACTGGAGCGCATCAAGCGAAAGCAACACCGCACGCGCGCAAGGCAACGCGCGGCAACGCCGTAACACTGACACGGGCGGGCGCGAAACTCTGATTCGCAACGCGACGGTCATGACCGTGTCACACGGCACGCTGCAAAATTCCGACATACTGATTCGCAACGGAAAGATCAATCGCATCGGGCAGAATCTTCAGGCCGGAAAAGATGCGCGCATCATTGACGCCACCGGCAAGTTCGTGATGCCCGGCATCATTGATTGCCACTCGCACTCGATGATGGACGCCGTCAACGAACTGACCTTGTCCGTCACCTCTATGGCGCGCATACAGGACGTGCTCAACCCGACGGACGTTGATCTTTACAGAGAGTTGGCGGGCGGCGTCACCGCGCTTAATCTGCTGCACGGCTCGGGCAATTCCATCGGCGGGCAGAACACCGTCGTCAAAATCAAGTACGGGCGTCCTATCCAGGAATTTATTTTTCCGGGCGCGATGCCGGGAATAAAGTTCGCGCTCGGCGAAAATCCGAAACGCTCCAACTTTCGTCTGCCCGAACAGGGCGCGCGCTACCCTGCGACGCGCATGGGCGTCGAAGAAACGATCCGCGATGCTTTCACGCGCGCGCGAAATTACAAAAATGTTTGGGACGATTATCGCGCACGCAACGCACGCGGCGAAAAGAGCTTGATTCCGCCGCGCCGCGATCTGCAATTAGAGCCGCTCGTCGAAGTGCTCGAAGGCAAACGCTTCGTTCACTCGCACAGCTATCGTTCCGACGAAATTTTGATGCTGATTAATCTCGCCAACGAGTTCGGCTTCAAAGTACGCACCTTCCAGCACGGCCTCGAAGCCTACAAGGTAGCCAAAGAGATTGCCGAACACGGCGCGGGCGTCTCCACCTTCGCCGACAACTGGGGCTACAAGCAGGAAGCCTACGACGCGACGCCTTACAACACGGCGATTCTCACGCGCGCGGGCGTCAACGTCTCGATCAATTCCGATTCTGATGAACGCGCACGCCGTCTCAACATCGAAGCGGCGAAGATGATTAAATACGGCGGCCTGACCGAAGACGAAGCCCTCCGCACGATCACTTTGAATCCGGCGCAACAGCTCGGCATAGAGGCGCGCGTCGGCTCACTCGATGTCGGCAAAGACGCAGACCTCGCCATCTGGAACGCGAACCCTTTGAGCGTCTACGCGCGCGTCGAAACCACTTTCATTGACGGCGATGTTTTCTTCGACCGCACGCAAGACCTCGCGCGCCGCGCCGAGCTGCAAGCCGAACGCGCGCGCCTCGAACAGGCCGAACCGAATCGTGCGCCACCGGCAGGCAGCGGCACGCCTCCGCCCGCACCGCGCGGCAGGCGTCCGGCTTATATGGACGATGACGATGTATGGGATGGAGGAAACAACCGTTGAGCAAAAAACGCATTAATCGCATCACCGCTTTCATCATCGCCGCGGCGTTCATCGCGTGCGCTTTTCCGGGCGCACGCATAACCTTTGCGCAGCAGATCAATCCGAGTCCGGCGCGCGCCACTTACGCGATTCGCAACGCGCGCATCGTCACCGTCAGCGGCTCTGAAATAGAGAACGGCACGCTCGTCATACGCGACGGCAAGATTGAAGCCGTCGGCGCAAACGTCACTGTTCCGGTGGGCGCAGAGGTGATAGACGCGCGCGGCTTGAATGTTTATCCGGGGATGATTGATCTGGGCACGTCGCTCGGCCTCGTGGAGATTGGCAGCGGCGCGCCCGGCACAGTTGACATCTCCGAACTCGGCGACACCAACCCGAACGCGCAGGCCATCTTCGCCGTCAACCCGCATACGGCGCACGTCGGCGTCACGCGCGTCAACGGCATCACGACAGTGCTCACGATGCCGCGCGGCGGTTTGATTTCCGGGCAGGCCGCGCTCATCAATCTCGTCGGCACCAGCCCGCGCGAAATGGCGGTCACACCGTCGGCGGCGATGGTCATCAATTTTCCGCGTTCGAGTTCGTCGGGCGGCGGCTTCGCATTTGCGCAGCAAGGCCAACCGGACATCAGCGAGTTGATGAAGACGCGCGACCGTCAGGTTGAACAGCTTCGCAAACTCTTGCGCGACGCCGAAGCCTACGGCAAAGCGCAGGACGCCTATACGCGCGATGCTTCACTGCCGCGCCCGGATCGCAACGTCGTGCTTGCCTCGCTCGTGCCCTTCGTGCGCGGGCAACTGCCCGTCATCTTCACGGCTGACCGCGAAACGGATATTCGCGCCGCCATACGCTTTGCCGATGAAATGAAACTTCGCCCGGTAATTATGGGTGGCAACGATGCCTGGAAAGTCGCTTCGTTTTTGAAAGAGCGCAACGTGCCGGTGATCTTGACGGGCGTGATTGATCTGCCGCAACGCGAAGACGATTTCTACGACGTGCTTTACGAAAACGCGGCCAAGCTGCAACAGGCGGGCGTGACGTTCTGTATCTCTACCGGCAACACCGGCGCGAACGTCCGCGATCTTCCCTTTCACGCAGGAATGGCCGCGTCCTTCGGCCTACCGCGCGCCGAAGCCTTGAAGGCCGTCACGCTTTACCCGGCGCAGATTATCGGCGCAGCAAACCGTCTCGGCTCGATAGAAGCGGGCAAAATCGCCAACCTCGTCATCACCGACGGCGACATACTCGAAGCGCGCACCAATGTTCGTTATCTCTTCATAGACGGCAGGCAGATTCCACTGACAAGCCGCCACACGGAACTGTACGAGCAATTTAAGAACAGAAGATGATTTAGAGAATGAGACGTTAAGCCGTCATCGCTTCACCTTCGGATCAAGATAAGCGCACAAGATTTAGCCTCCATATGGCCGAACCTTGCGCGTTTATTTTATGCGCGAAGAAGCGCGGCGTAGAGTTTAATAGATGTCGCGGCGGGTAGGCGGCGCAAATAGGAGTGTGCTGATAAGACGCGCGAAGTTTTTGTTAAGCGCGGATTGTTCCGCACGCTCTCGCTTTGCTTTATCCGATTGATCTAGAGTTGCTTCCGTAGGAATTTGTGAATCCGCGCTCACATATACCGTCAGAGTTTTCTTCCGAAAAGCAATCTCGTCGCCATAGCCCCATGCGTAAGCTTTATCACCTATGCCTGAAACTTTCCCGCTCACGCGCTCATTAGCGATAAAGTTTTCTATAGCCTTGACTGCCTCCTGTTCGGAAGCATGAAGCAGAATAGAAACCTTCACTCGACGCCCGCGAAGACTCCAGAACTCTATTAAAACATCGGAGCTTCCGAGCAACGGTGCGACGCGCGCAAACTCCCATTCCGGCAATTGCTCTTTCATCCCGGATTCAAGCGCCGCGGCAATCTCTTTGAGTTGCGGCGACAGTTCCTGTTTTCGGGCTCTCCCGTCGAAAGTCGCGCCGCATAGGAAGAGCAGCGCGAGAACGAGTATCTTCATCGCTCTTTTCATAGCTTTGTTTTCATCCTTGCACAATCAACTTGGAGGCGGGCAGCATCGCGGGCAAACCTTTGTGTTGCCAGCACAAAAAGTTGTTTGCGTGACTTTCAGAGAAAGCCCGGCCTTTCAATTTTCCGGGCTTTCTCTCATTTTTTGTTTGCGTGAGTTTCATAGCAGGCGCGGGAGTTGTCACACCATAGCTGCACCAAACACTATGCTTCATTTTGTTAGATATATCATAACCGTTCAGGTGGTTGTGGGTGATAGCTTGGGAAGAGGGTCTCCTGCAAATTTGATGGTGTGGGCAAAGGCTCCCGCTTGGGTCATCGGAGTTGTTTATTACCTCGCTCGGAGTGGCCCCCTTCTCCGCAGAAAGTTGCACTCGCGCCCCACCTATCTTTCCCCAACCGGACGTGATAGAGTCCGCCCACTTTCACCCCGGCACTGATCCGGCGAACACTGACCGCGCGACAGACAAGCGCGCCGGTCGCCTACCTCGACTTCCAGGGGAATGCCCCTATAAACCAGCCTTTGTTCTACCGGCTGGCGTATTACCGCAAACACCCTCGCAGTATCATCTCGCAGCGTTTAAGTCTGGCGAACCTAAAGACGAATCTCTTAGCTTTGATGGTGTGAACATTCATATCCAGAGAGATTTGGCGGTAGCGACTTTCAGCGTAACGAACCGCTCTAACCAACGGAAGCGACTTTCAAAAAGCGATTCCTAGACTGCGCATTCTTTATAGATGCGTAAAACTAAACAACCACATAAAAGGAGAAGAGTATGAAAAATAGAAATCGCACTCTAATCAGTTCGCTCATCGTTTTGATTTTAACTTTGAGCATTGTCGTCGTCGCGCAGGTCAACCGCCCGTACCGCAACGGTTCGGTTTGGAGCATCGGTTTTATCAAAATGAAACCGGGAATGGAAACGGCCTATCTGAATTACGTGGCGGGTGATTGGAAGCGCGAGCAGGAAGCGCTCAAAAAGGATGGGCAGATTATGTCATACAAGGTTATGACCACCGAAGATCACGGTTCGAGCGATTGGAACATTATGCTGATGACCGAATACAAGGATTTGGCAACGATGGAGGCCAACGAAGCCAAAGCCGATAACCTGCTGCAAACGGTCATCGGCACGGACGAAAAACAGATGCAGGGCTACCGCGACCGCTTGCAAATCCGCGAAGTTCTGCAAAATCGTCTGGCGCGGGAAATCGTTCTCGAACCGAGACGTTAAACGACAAAATTCGCACGAAGTAAGAGCACAGAACACACTTACTTCGTGCGTCTACCATAAACTAAGGAGAAAACAATGAAGAGAATAGTGATGGTCTTGATGATTGCCATCGGCGTATCGTCAGTCGCCTTCGGGCAAACGAAAATGTCGAAAGACAATAAGATTGAAACGCAGCTCATCGCTCTGGAAAAACAATCGTGGCAAGAGTGGAAAAATAAAAACGGCGGTTTCTTCCAAACCCTTCTCACGGACGAGGCGGTGAATGTTGGCGTCGGCGGCTTGTCGAATAAATCGCAGATAGTCAAAAGCACCACTTCCGACTGCGAAATCAAAAGTTTTTCGGTGGACAATTTCAAAGTCGTGATGCTCGACAAAGACGCGGCTCTGTTGACCTATACGGCGATGCAGGACGGCGTTTGCGGCGGAAAAACAATACCGTCCAAAGTCTTGGCGTCGTCGGTTTATGTCAAGCGCGGCGGAAAATGGCTTAACGCTTTTTATCAGGAAACTCCGCCAGCTCAATAAAAACGCGGCAAACACATACGGAGTAAGCGTGCTTTGCGTCCTTACTCCGTAAATCATTCAATCCGAATATTTTAGGAGAAAAAACTATGACCACGATAATTGCATTCCACGAAACTGAAGACGGAGAGCATTGGGCAAAGGCTTGGCACGAAGGTGCAGGAAGCCGCCACGAAATGTTCAACAAGGTCGGTGTAAAATGCCGCACCTTCCGCGACCCGAACAATCCAAATTCGACGGGTGTATTGGCGGAAGTATCGGACATGAAGGTATTTGAAGAATTTATGGCTTCTGACGAAGGACAAAAAGCGATGGCGGAAGACGGATTAAAAGTTGAAACAATGCGCGTGCTGACTGAGTTCACGCCGTAAGAAAATGTATTACGTTATTTAGTCAAAAATTAAAAAAAGAAAAGGAGAACAAAAAAATGAACAAACAGGAAAACACAAAAGTAGTGCAAAAAGTATATGAGCTTTTCAGAAAAGGCGACGAATCGTTTTGAAAAGTTTTTCGGACGATATTTCGTGGGAACTGCCGGAAATGAAAAACGTGCCGTATGCCGGAAAGTTCAACGGAATTGAGGCTGTTACAGACTTTTTTACCCGTCTTGGTGAAGCCGAGGAAAGTCTGATCCATAACCCGACGGAATTTATCGCAAAAGATGACAAAGTCATTGTTTTGGGGAGTATGAAGTGGCGAGTCAAAGGCACGAATAAAGAATATGATTCCGATTTCGCACATATTCTGACGGTCAAGGACGGCAAGATTAGCGGCTTCCGAGAATTTATGGATACTGCCGTCAGGGTCAATGCACATACCGCCACACAAGCCGCTGGGTCTGTTCAATAAAATAGCCGGAAATACGCACTAAGTACGTGTTTTGCGCCCTTATTTCGTGCGTATTTCCGCAATCGTTAAATATTTCAAGGAGCAAATTAATGACCCAACAGAATGGTTATAGAAAAAGATTGGACGGAAAAGTTGCAATCATCACCGGCGCAACGGGCGGAATCGGCGAAGCGACTGCGAAACTATTTCTCGATGAAGGCGCGTGCGTGATGCTTGTCGGACGCTCTAAGGAAAAGTTGAAAGCGACGCGCGAACGGCTGGCGGTTAAAAGCAATCTGGCTGAATTTGTCGCCGATGCGGGAGATGAAGCGGCAACGGCGGCGGCAGTCGCGGCGACAGTCGAGGCTTTTGGCGGCGTGGATATTTTGATGGCGAACGCCGGAACGGAAGGCAATTTTGCGCCGATTGAGAGTTTGACTCTCGATGAATTTGAAACGGTTCTACGCACGAACGTCATCGGCGTGTGGCTGGCGATGAAATACTGCGTCGAGCCGATGAAGCGGCGGGGCGGCGGTTCGATGATTGCGATTTCGTCAATCGCGGGAATGATCGGCTCGCCGACAATGGCTCCGTATATCGCCAGCAAACACGCGGTTTTCGGTTTAGTCAAAACGGCGGCTTTGGAGTTGGCGGCTTCCAATATCCGCGTCAACGCCATCGGTCCGGGTCCGATTGACAACCGGATGATTCGCTCGCTCGAATCGCAGTTCAATTCCGAAGACCCGGCGGCGGCTCACGACTTCATTTTATCGAAAGTGCCGATGGCGCGATACGGCACAAACGAAGAAGTCGCCAATCTCGCCCTGTTTCTCGCGGGCGACGAATCAACCTACTGCACCGGCGGAATCCATATGATAGACGGCGGCTTTATCGCTGCTTGATTTTTGATTTGAAAGAAAGGAGACCAAAACGATATGAAAAAAATTGTCAGCGGAGTTTTTTTGACACTTGTCTTGCTCTTTCCCTATTCGCTTTTTGCCCAGCAAAAGAAAGGAGCAATAGCAATAAATTACGGCGACAATCCGAAAGCGGGAAAATATGTCGCCGTCAACGGCATAAAAATGTATTACGAAATCTACGGAGCGGGCGAACCGCTATTGCTGATTCACAACAACGGCGGCTCGATTGCGAGTTTCAAATACCAGATTCCGTATTTCGCCAAACGCTACAAAGTGATCGCCGTTGACAGCCGCGCGCAGGGAAAAAGCGTTGACGCGGGCGAGAAAATCGATTATCGAATGATGACCGAAGATTTTAGCGCATTGCTCGATACTTTGAAGATAAAATCTGCTTATGTCATCGGTTGGAGCGACGGCGGAATCAACGGTCTGCTGCTCGCCATTAACCATCCCGAAAAAGTTAAAAAACTCGCCGTCACCGGAGCCAATCTCACGCCCGATCCATCCGTCTTAAACCCTGCGACGTTTGCGATGATTTCAGAATACGCGGCAAATTTAAAAGCGGCAAAGCAGGACGCAGCAACTAAAAATAACCTCAAACTGTTTCAATTAATGTTGGACGAACCGAATATTCCATTGATGGATTTACAAAAAATCAAATGTCCCGTGCTAGTGATGGGCGGCGACAATGATGCCATTAAACCGTCGCACACTCTGCAAATTTTTGAAAACATTCCAAACGCCTATCTCTGGATATTTCCGGCGGCGGGACACGGAACTTTGCAGCGTTACAGCACAGAATTCAATACCAAAGTCAACGAGTTTTTTACCCAACCATATCGTAAGGCGAAGTGGGATGACTTCGATCAATAACTGCTTTTTGCGGATTTATCGCCGCATAATTCAACAATTAGAAAATAAGGAGAACAAAAAACTATGACCACAATATTTGCATTTAGCGAAACTGAAGACGGAGAAAATTGGGCAAAGTCATGGAAACGAGGCGAAGGAAACCGGCACGAGATGTTTGAAAAGCTCGGAGTAAAGTGTCGAACCTTTCGAGATTTGAACAACCATAATTCGGTAGGCGTCCTTTTCGACATCTCTGATATGGCTGCATTCGAAACCTTTTTGGAAACCGATGAAGCTAAGCAAGCGATGGCTGAGGACGGATTAAAGCTTGAGACATTTCGGATGTTGACCGAGTTCACGCCGTAGAAACGCTCTCAACCGTCGTGTGTTTCCCATTTCTGAGAGAGTCCAAATATTTTTTTTAGGAGAACAAAAAAATGAAAAAACTAATGATGATTTTTATGATCGCTGCTGTCATATCATCCGTTGTCTTTGGGCAAACGAAAATGTCGAAAGACAATTCAGTTGAAGAACAGATTATCGCGCTGGAAAAGGCGGACTGAGCAACGACACGGCGCGGTCGAACCAAAGAAAGGCGCGAAGGTGGGCGCACGATTGGCTCGTCTTCGTCGCCCTCGATGTTCAGTCTGGTGTTATCAAATATGCGGGAGAGCCCTTGGGGATGATGCTGAAACGCGCGGAACTTCCCGAAACAATCCGCCTGTACGATCTACGCCACTCTTATGTGACGCTCTCGCTTTTGAGCGGCGTCAAGCCGAAAACCGTCAGCGAACAGGCCGGGCATTCAAGCGTAGAATTCACGCTCGACCATTACGCGCACGTCCTCAAGGAAGAACGCGAAGGCGCAAGCGATCAACTCGAAAACCTGCTTTTTTCGGCTGTTGTCACACCATAGTCACACTAAGGTTAGCAACACACAAGCGTTATGTCTTACCTAACTATCCTTCTACAATCAACTTAGAGGCGGGCAGCATCGCGGGCAAACCTTTGTGTTGCCAGCAGCGGCCTATGCCGCGCACACGGCGCGAACAGGGCGTGCCTTTCTGTGTGCGTGCGCCGCAGATGGAGACCACTTCGGTCGGGTCGGTTGGACGTTCGACAAATGTTCCGTCCTTGCCGTATGGCGTTTCAGCTTTGGCGGTTGGCGGTGCATTTGTTGAAACGATTGGCGTCGTTGCGCCGGGCGCGGCAACTTCTTTCGGTGTTGTTGCGGTTGCAGTGGTTGCGTTATTGGTGTTGGCGCGTGGGCGCTGTTCGATAATAAGCGGAGGCGGCGAAGAAGCGGAAGACGTGCGCGCGAGGCGTCCGGCGACCAACCCTGCGCTGAAGACGAAGGCGGCGACGATGACCGGCAACAGGATTCGATGTTTACGAAAGCGCGGCGCACACACAGGGCAAAAGCGACGGCTCGTCCACACGCGCCACTTCGCGCGCACTATCTGCGCGCCGCATTCCGCACAAAAGTTTGGTTTGTACATGGTGAGAATCTCCGCGCCGCGCGCGACGCATTGACGGTAAGAGTTTTGTGAGAAGCGCGCGTTCGCCCGATCCGCTAAGGCTTGAAACAAACCGCTGCGAAGTTACTGCGCGCCCGGTCGTACTATTGAGCGTTCGGGATTATACGGCACGCTGAAAGCATTTGAAAGCCTTTGCTCTTTGTATCGTGCGCGGCACAAGTTGCACGCGCGAGACAAAGGTGGTATAGTCTTTTTCACTCCCGGATATCTTGAAAAGGCTGCATCGTTCGTCACGCTTCGTCGCTTTGATCGGTTGAATCTTTGCGGATTGAAGCTACGCGCCTGACAATTCATTTCATGCGCTTAAAGCTTTATTGCAATCGCTACGCGCATTTCAAAGATGCGCTGGTCTGTTCCGTAAACTGCGTTTACCGGACGCGCTGTCGGGATTTTGCGCTTTACTACGACGAGCATCGCGCGGACGTTGATGCGTTAGTCGCCAACTATTTCGCGGAGCGTGCTGTCGTTAACCGCAACGCTTCGCCGACGCCAACGCGCGCTATTCTGCCCGCGCCCGTTGCGGCAGATATGCGCGCGCTAATTCGTTTGGAGGTAAAAAGAGAGATGCTCGAACCCGCTTATATCTGGATCGGCAAAGACGATCAAGCCGAGTTGCTGGAATTGGACGAAGTCATCAAACGCGCCGAACGCGGCGCTAAAGCCAAGCACATTTACAAGGTCGCGCAGGAGATGGAACTACGCTTTCAACTCGTGCCGCGCAAGCGCATCGAAAAAGCCAAACGCACTGCCGCCGCCGAAGCCGAACGCGAGACAGGCCGCGCCGCCGCACGCCGTACACGCAACCTGCGCTCCGTCGAAACGCCCGCGCCATCTGTCACCAACATCGCCGCCGTCGAGTCTGCTGCCGCCGCGCCGCAACCCGCGCGCCGCACACGCACGCCGCGTGTCGCCAAGGTTGTCGGCGAATAGCCTTACGCTTTTTGTTTAGCGTCCGGCGCAGCCAACGCAAGTGTGCTGGCACTAACGCCGCAACAGTGTTGCGGCGTCGGACGCGGACATCTCTTTTCTCACGCGCTTTTCAACGCAAGCAACCAACCGATCATCAGAGAGCGTCCGAAGGGCAGGCCGCGCCGTGCGTAAACATCAGCATTCATTGTAAAATGCACCGCACACGAGCGCGAGATTCTTTCCCTGTTTTTGGCAATCTTTACTTTATGAAGCCTTTTCGATTCTCTTTAGCCTCTATTTTCAGAAATTCGTTTTGCTTGCAACTCGCATCGCTCACGCTTTGTTTCGTCGCGCTTACGGCGACGACGGCGCGGGCGCAGAATGATGAGCCGCCGATTCGTATTGAAACAAATTTAGTGCAGCTCAACGTGGGCGTCGCAGATCAGCAGGGACGCCCGGTCACCAATCTTTCGCGCGGGGATTTCGCCGTTTACGAAGACAACGTGCGTCAGTCAATCGTCAGTTTCGAGCCGGTGCAGAAACCTTTCAGCCTCGTGCTGCTTTTGGACGTGTCCGGTTCGACGATTACCTTTCGCACGCAACTGCGGCAGGCGGCGCTGCGTTTCATCGAATCATTAGGGCCGGAGGATCGCGTCGCGGTGGTCGCGTTCAATGATAAAACAAAGCTGCTCACAAATTTCACGGCAGACCGCCGGAAGATCGCGTATGCGATAGAGATTGCCGACGGGCGCGGCGAAACGCAGTTTTACAGGGCGCTTGATTTTGCGCTCGGCAAACTCGCCGGAGAAGAGCAGCGCCGCAAAGCCATCGTGGTGATGACCGACGGCGTTGATTCGAGCCTGCGCCGTGCGGATCGCATGGCAATCTCCAACTCACAGACAAACGCAGAGGCCATCGCGTCCATCAGGCCGGAAGCGAACCCTATGCTTGGCGCGGTGCTCGCGGCGGCGGATCGGCAGAACGTCACGATTTTCCCGCTCGCGTTGCCGTCGGGCGATGTCAAACGCATTCCGTTTCCCGATGCGGCGCAGACCGCAATTTACAAATCCGCACGCACGCGCCTGCAAACACTCGCCGACCGCACCGGCGGACGCCTTAACGAAATCAATCGCCTCGAAGATTTAGCGCGTCTCTACGCCGTAGTCGCGGCAGACCTGCGCACGCTCTACACCATCGCTTACCAGCCGCCGACCACGCGCCCGCGCGACGGTAGTTTCCGCGCCGTCCGCATCGAGGTCGCGCGCCCCGAACTGATCGCGCGCACGCGCCCCGGCTACTACGCGCGCTAGATTCTGCCAAACGGCAAATCTTTTCTCTTGCAACATCTTCGCGTTTGGCGGAGAATGTCCGCTCAAAGTTTGCTCTACCCGCTTCCGCCGAGATTCGTTCGCACCTCGTCGGCTTCATCAAAGGTTCCTCTCACGTCCCGGAACAAAAGGAACTCCCGCTTATGATCGGGCAAACGATTTCCCGTTACCGTATTCTTCACCAACTCGGTGAAGGCGGAATGGGGATTGTCTATGTCGCGGAAGATGCGCAACTAGGGCGGCGCGTCGCCATCAAATTTCCCGCCGCCGAAACGAGCACGGGCGACTTCCGCGCGCGTTTTCTTCGTGAAGCACGCGCCATCTCCAAGCTCAGCCACCCGCACATCGCAGCCATTTACGATTACGGCGAAACAAACGACGGCCAGCCTTCAGAATGTGGGAGAAGAAACGGATTATAATTCTTCAGACCTCGACTCTGATGCTCATATTCTGGTCAAAGGTTCCCATATACACCCGGACTCGGGATTGTTAGTGATGCTTATGCAAGCCGATAAGGGGTTGACGCGCGAGCCTAGCGGCAAGAAGGATCGTCCACACAAATACAAACATGGCGGTTACGGCCGCAACTTTCGTATCGGTAAATGGCAGGTCGTAGGCAGCGATGGGAGTACTGTAATTCCAGATGAAGGCGGTGATCCTGTTGAAGATTCTGAAGGCGAAGGATACAAGCTGATGATCGGCTTCCACGATCCGAAGCCCAAATCAAGCAAATAAGCCGAGGCGATTCTTGCATCCTTCTCACATAGCACAAACGAAGCGGAGATTGCTCGCTTACAACAAATGTTGACGATACAGATAATCTGAGAAAGGCGGACACCTTCTCACAAGGTCAGGCGGCGCGTGCTTGACACTCGCGCGCCCTCCTCGTAATATTTGTCGTTCTGCTTTGCGGAAGCGCACCCGTAGCTCAGTTGGATAGAGTACATGACTACGAATCATGGGGTCGCAAGTTCGAATCTTGCCGGGTGCACCACATTTATCGAGAAGTTACGGACGCTATCCCAGCGTCCGTAACTGTTTATCCGCCCGTTCGTCTAACCATTAGCGCGGCCCGCGCGACGATATTATAAACATTGATGCCCGGTAGATTTGGCTCTACGGTTATCTTATCTGTGCGGCACGCCGGTTGCGGATTGAGGGTAAGTACGAGCGTCGTGTACGATAACCGCGCATCTTCGATGTCAAAATTGCCTTGCTTCCTTTAGTTCGGGAGTAAGGGTGGTCAGAGTGTCAAAACATTTGAGTGTGCAGCGCGGCCTGATGGCGAAGGGGGAACAGCAGGATGAGCGACTCGAAGCAGATAACCGTGATTGATAAAGATGGGCGGCGGGGCATTGTTGACGTGACGGCGCGCCCGCCCTTCGACGGCAGCGGCACGCAGATACTTGTAAGCATAGACAATGATGCGCGGCGGGTGGCAGTGCCCATCAGGGCGCTCGTTGATCGCAAAGAGCAGGGCTATTTTCTGCCGCTCGGTTTCGCGGAGCTACCGACGCCAACCGATCTCGCTAATTCTCAGGACGGCGGAACGATTGCCACGCCTGCGACTAATGAAACGCTCAAGGCACGCCAGCACGGGGCGGACGAGGCGACCGTCGCGGCAACTGATGCGGCACAGAGAGCTTATGAACGCGACGAGACGCTTAGCCAATTAAGGCCGATTAAACATGATAACGGCAAACCCGAACGCCGCGATTGGGAAAGCGACTGGCAGGATGATGCGACGATTGAAATGGCTTTACCGCTCTCCGCTCACACGTTCTCCTCCAGAATTTCGCAGGAGAACGCGCGCCAGCAGCCGGACGCTTCAGCTTTTGTCCGTCCGCCGCTCGTGATTGATACCGGCATTGATGCGAGCGCGAAGCATGATAAACCGGCGGCGTTTTACCATCGTCCTCAATCATCGGTGCTCATCTATGCCTGTCTTGCCGTCGCGCTCGCGTTCGGTGTGCTGGGCGGCATCCTGCTCTCCAGACTCGGCGCGCCGCCCGATGCGACGGATTCGCCGGATGTTTCCGTGCAGCAATCGTCAACCGCTGCTCCGCGTCAAAGCGTAGCGCCGACCGGCACGGGTGCGGGCGCTTCATTACCGAACTTCTCTGGTGGCGGCGGGGCGGAAATCGCACGCGATATCGAGGTACGCGGCAAGGCTGGAAGAGGACGCAGCGCGAGAGAGAATCCGCAAAGCGTGGAGTTGCGTGCCGCCCTTGATGGATGGGTGGCCGCCATCCAGACGCACGATCTAGACAGGCAACTGAACTTTTACGCGCCGACTGTTCAGGCTTATTACCTGAGCAGTAATGTTTCGCTCGATGCGGTGCGCGAAGACAAAGCCCGCCGCGCGGAAACGTCCGCACTGATTGCCATCAACGTCAGCGAACCGGAGATTACTTTCAATTCTAATCGCACGGCCACAATGCTCTTTCGTCTTGAATACGTGCGAGCGGATGGAAGCAATCAACGTCGCAATGACATCTGGTACGAATTAAAATGGCTGAAAACGGCGAATAGCTGGAAGATCATTAGTGAACGCGACGTGAGCGCGAGCCGCTGAAAATATTAAAGCCCACCTGCGTTTAATCGCCACGCGCGGAGCGATTCGCGTATTTAATCTTGCGTTGCGGTTGTAAAATTAGTATACGGTACTTTGCAGTGCCCGTGCCGGTTCAGTCCCGTAAATACAGATTCGATTAAGCTCGCTTGCACGGCTCTTACTCTGTCAACGAAATTCGTAATTTACACCGCAGCCAACCGTTCAAGATGCAGATAGTTTGATGTTGCGCAAAAGTAGCCTGCCTAATTCTTCCGGGTTTCTCGCCATCGCGGTCATCGCGGTCTTCGCGCTCAGCTTCGCCGTCACTTACAGTCTGGCACGGCTCCTTAGCGACGGTTCGCCAAAGTCTGCGGCTTCGTTGACGACGCTCGCCACCGACAAAGACCGCGACGGATTGCTCGGCCCCGTCGAAAAGGTACGCACCGAAGTTGCGAAGCTTTCAAATAAGTCCGGCAACTTCACGGAAGGCACGCGCGAGTTGATGGAAACGGCGAGCTATAATCCGGATGGCAGCATCGTTGACAGAAATTACTATCCCGTCTCCGGCAACTCGAAGCCCGGCAAAGAGGAATACACTTACGACGACAAAGGCAACATTAACGGAAAGACGGTGCGTGATAATAACAATTCGATTGTGGGCAAAGAATCCTACACATACCAGTATGACGCCGTCGGCAACTGGACGAAACTCATCACCTCGCGGCTCGTTTACGAAGACAACCAACAGATTCAAAAACCGTTGGAAGTGGCTTACCGTAAAATCACTTACTACTTCGATCAGTCCATCGCCGATCTAGCTCAATCGCCTTCTAACAAAGAAAATTTCGGACAACAAAAAGACGACCTCGCGCAGCTGCGTGGCGCGCTCGATGCTTGGATTGCTGCGACCAATGCGCGCGACACGGAGAAGCTTTTGAGCTTTTACGATTCGCGGATGGACGTTTTCTATCTGGCGCGGAACGTGTCGCAAAGCTTTGTGCTCGCGGAAAAGAATCGTCTGTTTCAGCGCGCCAACGTGCTCGACATACGCGCGGCTGCGCCCGAGATTACCGTCACACCCGACGGGCGAACGGCGATTATGCGCTTTCGTAAATCATATCTGATAAAAGACGACAGGAGAATTCGTGAGGGCGAGGTGCTTCAGCAATTGCGCTGGCAACGCGCCGCCGACGGATGGAAGCTCACAGGCGAGCGCGACGAGCAAGTGATACGTTAGACGATAGGGGCACGCCTTGCGGCGAGAGAGTTAAATGCAAAGCACAAATTTCGTGGCGCTGGCCGGGCATTTGAATGATTATCCGCTGCCGGATTTGATCGGGACGTTGCGCCGCAAACGCAAGTCCGGGCGGCTGCTCGTCGAATATCCGGTCAGCCCCTGCTCCTTCTATTTTCAAGACGGCAATCTGATTGATGCGCAGCTCGGCGGCCTTGCCGGAATGCAGGCCGTCACCGTCGCGCTCTCGCAGCCGAACGCTTCCTTTAATTTCAATCCGCTCATCACAGCGCCGCGCCAATCCATCAGCGAATCATTGCAGAAGGTCGCCCTCGAACTGCTCGGATGCGCCGATGAGAAGACCGTAGAGGTCGAAACGACGACGGCACGGCAGCATAACGCGGAGTTTTCGTTTGTCCCGCCGATTGATTCAATTTATACGGACACGCCGGAGCCGGAGAGCTTGCCACAGCCGAAAGAGCGGCTCGCGCTGCCGCCGTCTCCGCTGGAGCGAAATCTTCGCCGCCGCAACCGGCAAGCGTTGATTGCGAGCGCAATTATTTCGCTTGTCATCAGTCTCGTCACGGCGGCGGCGTTTGCGCGCTGGATTATTAAAAGAGAGATCAACACGGCGATAGCAGAGGCAACGAAGAATAATCAATTGAGCGGAAGCCGCAACGACATCGGCGGCGCAAACGCCCAGACAGTTAAGGTGATCGTGCAGGTTGATAAAGGGCGCGTGACGCAGGCGTTTGTCGAGCAGCCGCGTCCGGGCCTGGACTCCGTCGAAGCACTCGCGTTGAGAATCGCCCGCGAACGTCGTTACGCGAAAAGCTCATCGGGGCAGGATGCCGTGCTGGTAAAAATCAATAGGCCGCAATGAAGCAACATTTAGTAAGCGGCATCAACGCTCGTCCCTGATAGCGGAGCGTTAAAGTAGGAGACAATTTTATGTTGTTCCTCGCAAGCAAAGTTCTGGGGCACGAGCCGGACGACGAGGCGCGTCTTCGTCTGCTGGAAAAATTACAGGAGCAGGGCTTGCCGCCGCTTATTCGCACGGCGCGTTTGAACTGCTACGAGCTGGCGCTGGCGGACTCCAGACAAAGCGGCGAGATGGCGTCTCGCATACGCGAGATGGAGCGTGCCGTCCTCGCCTTAAACAGTTCGGGCGGTGGCACGGCGTATGTTCCGGGCGAGCTTTTCTGCTTTGAAGATCACGCCTTTTTTCTTGTTTTCGGGAACTCTGCCTTTGCCGCAAAGAGTTTGCGCGCCGGTATTGTTTACGAACGCCGGACGAGCGAGCCGCTGCGTAAATTAGATTCTTTTTGCCGGACGGTGAGCCGTTGCCTTGCCGGGGCTGACGGCGTCAACACCGAAACGACGGATGACGAAACGACGAATGACGAATCCACAGCAGACGAGTCCACAGCCTTAACGCTCTGGCGGCAGGATCAGGCGGTCGCTCCCGAAGGGTTCATGAATTTTGTCGCGGGCAAGGATGCGGATTCGTTGTCCGTCTTTGTTCGTAAAGAGTCGGCGCGCGAGCGCGTGCTGGCGGCGGAACTGCTTGAGGATGCGGGCACGCGGGATTTTCTAAGGCGCGCGAAGGAAGCATACGCCGAAGGATATGCGATGAGGCTCGCGGCAAACGACGCGGACGAAGCGGGCGCGGCTTCTCAATTTTCCGTGAACAAACTAATCGAGGCGGGAGTGCTGCAACGCGAGATTCTGATTAGTTGCCGCGAAACAGGGCACGCGCTCTTTACGCTGCCGTCGTCGGAATCGCTGGCGGTCGTCACCATCAGCGAAGCGCAGTGTCTCGCGTGCGGCGCACGCATCGCGGATGAAAAGATCGAAGAAGTAATCTCTCCGACCAGACTCGCTTCCGGCCTGCTTGATGATGGAGCATGGTTAATCAATCGCCTTTACACGATTCTACGCGAACTCGGCGTGCCGGAAAGCGAAATCGCCGTCGAGCCGCCCGCCGGAAACGGCGAAGCGCACATGATGGTTAACGTGAGCGGCGAGACGTTTCTTTTAACTTTGCGAGACGGCGAGTTGACTCCCGCTTTTGCGCGGCGGGCGATAGATTTGAAGATTGCGACGAGCGCCGCTCATCTGGTGGCGGTGGTAACCGGAGCCGTCCACAATGAGGGACGCCAACATCTCGCCAACTATGCGGCGCGGCTTGCGCGCGGCGGAAAGGATTTCGAGTTAATCATCATGGAAGGCGTTACCGCCGCCGCGCTCGAACTCCGCTATGCGATTGAAAAGGCGTCGCAGAAGGCGCTCGGCGAGCAGTTGTGCGAACTCGATGCCGGTCTCGGTTTAAGCGTCGCAGGCCTTCTCACCGCGCGCTTTCAGATTCACGCGGCAGCCACGACGAACGTCGCCCGACTGCCATCCGCACAGCCGTCCGTCACAGCCCTACAGACCAATGACCATGCCTTACCTTACGTTGATGTCACGCTTCTCGACAGCACCGACGTAAACTAAAGCAAAGAGATTCCCGCGAGACGGCGTTAAAGATGCGAAGCTGATAAAAGAAGCCAGCTCCGTAGGAGCGATATGTTTATAGAATTGAAACGGGCTAAAGGTGAAAGCTCCGTTAGGAGCGACATAGACGGACGATGCCGCTCCTAACGGAGCTGAGAAAGATAGAGGCGCATCCCCGACTATAAACATTCCGTTCCTACGGGACTTCTTCGAGCAGTATCTTAACATCTACTCTTGTTTCTCATCGGCGACGAGACCGACGCGCCGTAGCAATTCTTCAAAACGCGGATCAGATCGCAGGCTATCGAGCTTCGGTTCTACTTTTAGCCAGACCATCCAGCCGGAACGCTCATCGTAGGCGTGATTGAGCCATCTGAAAGCCTCGTCCCGGTTCCCCAACCCTTCGTAAATCAAAGCCCTGAAATAGGCGGAGACATATTTTAGATTGGCGGTTTGATTTAATTCTTCGAGCAGGCGTTCGGCTTCGTCTTGCTGCCCGGAGAGCGCATAGATGCGTGCGCGTATTGCGCTGACCTGCGGCGTGTCGTCCAAGGCTTTCGCTTTGTCTAATTCGGCGGCGGCTTCCTTATACATTCCTATCTGTTCATATGTCTGTCCGAGCAGAACATGGACGAGCGGGAACGAGGAATCTATTTCGACGGTCTTAAAGAAATGCTCCAGCGCCTGTTCGTACTTTCGCGCCCAGTAGAAAGCCAGCCCGACGCTGACGTTGATGCTCAAGGAAAGCGGATCGAGTTCCCGCGCCTTTTTGATCTCTTTGAGCGATTCTTCAAAACGCCCCATCGCCATTAAGTGATGCGCATACCAGTGATGCGCGACGGCGTAGTTCGGGTTAAGGTCTATCGCGCGCTGAAACTTTCTTTCCGCGCCGCTGAAGTTCCACTCGTAAGACTCTTTGATATGCGCCAGCGAAGTGTGCGCTTCGGCGATGCTATCGTCCAACTCCAACGCTTTTATCGCGGCGGCTCTGGCCTTCGTAAAAGCGGCGTCCGGCGCAAGCACGCCGTAGACGCTAAGCAGCACATAGGAATCGGCCAGACCTGTATAAGCGAGAGCATAGTTGAAATCTTCCTTAATCGCTCCATTGAAATGATGAATCGCTCGCTCGAAGCCCGCTTCGGTTCTTTTGTTCCATGAGTAACGCCCTTTCAGATAACACTGGTAAGCGTCCGTATTGTCTGTGTACCGCTTGGTTAATTGTTCCTTTTCCTTATTGGTGAGACGGAAGCGCAATTTCCCGGATATTTCGCGCGCGATATCTTCCTGCACCTCGAAGATATCCGAAAACTTACGATTGTATTGCTCACCCCACAATTGCGTGCCGTCCAGCACGTCAACCAACTCCGCGCTAATCATCAACTGGTCGCTTAGCTGATTGACTCTCCCGGTCAGCACCGCCCGCACGCGAAGTTCATTCCCCACTTCCAAAGGGTCTGCGTCGCGTCCCTTGTAGCGAAACACGGTGCTTCTCGCCATCACGCGCAATTTAGGAAGCTGCGATAAGTTATTGATGATGCTTTCGGTGATGCCGTCCGACATATACTCCATATTAGGATCGGCGCTGCTGTTGACGAGCGGCAGAATAGCCAGCGAATCAATGGCCTTGCGCGACGCTCGACGACGCGCGTTCGCGTCTTGCGGCGCAGAAAGTTGCGCCGTCGTCAGAGGTAAAGGTTCCGTCGTAAACTGATTAGTCCACGTCTTGTTAAAGACCAAGGTAGCCGGAAGGTCGTCCAGTGACGGCATTAAGGTGATGAGCGCGGAGCCGTCCTCACGGCAGAACTTCAGCGTTTCATCCGTATAAGTCAGCTGGCATGACGGGCAGCGTTTCATAGGAAGCTACATATAAATTGAGTCGGGTCTAGACGCAGAGGTTTTATGCTAATTTCAATAGCGAGTCAATAATTATCGAGCGGATTTCGGCGGCGCATAAACTTTTAGAGAAGAGCGAGCAGGCGAAAACCTTTGTTGCACGACTTGGACAGGATGTCCAAGCGGCGTATGATTGAGTTTTCAAAAGTCACCTTATCAAGCATTCCGGCACGCCGTAGAGGAATTAGTGGCAAGGCATTTACTCAAAGATTCTTATCACCGCGCGATACGCGATTTGCGCGTGTCTCTCACGGATCGTTGCAATTTTCGCTGCTTCTACTGCTTGCCGCACGGCGAGCCGCCCATCGCGCCCAAAGAGCAGATGCTCTCTTATGAAGAGATCGAATACGTTTGCGAAATCTTCGTCTCGCTCGGCATCGAAAAGATTCGTTTGACCGGCGGCGAACCGATGATGCGCCGCGATATCGAAACGATTATCAGTAAGCTCGCGCGCCTGAAACCCGCGCTGCATGATCTGGCGCTCACCACCAACGGCTACTTTCTGCCCGGACGAGCGCAGGCGCTGAAAGACGCCGGACTTGACCGCATCACGATCAGCATTGACAGCCTGAAGCCGGAGACGTTCAAAAGCATGACGGGCGTTGATGTGTTGCCGCGAGTTCTCGAAGGCATCGAAGCGGCAAAGGAAGCGGGACTCGCGCCCGTCAAGATCAACTCCGTCATCGTGCGCGGACACAACGAACGGGAAGTCGCGGACTTCGCACAGTTTGCGCGCGAGCACGACGTACAGATGCGCTTTATCGAATTCATGCCTTTGGATTCCGGCCATGAGTGGTCTAGAGAGATGGTCGTCTCAGGCCGTGAGATTCGCGCGGCGATAGAGAAGCGTTTTCCGCTCGTCCCGGTTGAAATGGCGCGCGGCTCGGAAACTTCCGCCCGCTACCGTTTCCGTGACAATGCGCCAGGCGAAATCGGCATCATCGCGCCCGTCACCCAAGCCTTCTGCAATGCTTGCTCGCGCATACGCTTAACCGCCGACGGCCAGATCAGAACGTGCCTTTTCTCAACCGTCGAGCACAGCTTGCGCGACGTTGTCAGAAGCAACGCCACGCGCGCCGAGATCATTGATTACATCGAAGGCGTCGTGTTAAAGAAAGAGCCGCGCCACTACATCAACGATTCAAACTTCGCGCAGCCCGCTCGAACGATGAGCTTCATCGGCGGTTAACGAATTTTCACTTCATACAGCAAGGCAATCCTTTATGGCGACGATACTCGAACAACCGACAATCAGCGAAGAAGAGCGTGAACGAAAGTCTTCGCCTGAAGAACGTCTCTTCACCGTTGACGAGTATTACCGCATGGGCGAAGCGGGCGTCTTCGATGACGACGGGCAGGTGGAACTCCTCAATGGGAGGATTTACAAATTGAGTCCCAAGAATCCTCTACACTCCGCAACCGTTCGTCGCGCCGGAAAATGTATTGAGAAGCGCGTCGGCAAAAAGGGCATAGTGCGAACG
This sequence comes from Pyrinomonadaceae bacterium, assembly GCA_046262295.1. Lineage (GTDB taxonomy): Bacteria > Acidobacteriota > Blastocatellia > Pyrinomonadales > Pyrinomonadaceae > JBHENC01. The sequence goes on from JBHENC010000013.1 coordinate 100,590, forward strand.
CAAGAGCCTATCCATTTCGATGACTATTCCGAACCCGAACCAGATGTTGCTCTCGTCAAACCGCGCCGTGACGAATACTCGAAATCGCATCCAACGCCCGAAGATTGTTTGCTTTTGCTGGAAGTCTCTTTGACGACATTAAGGCATGACCGCAACACTAAATCTCGCGTATATGCCGCCGCCGGAATCAAGCAGTACCTGATTCTCAATCTGCGCACACGCGAACTCGAAGACTACCGCGACCCGCACGCCGAAGGCTACCGCACCAAACACACTTACAGCGTCACCGAAACCTTCAACCTCGCCGCCTTTCCCGACGCGCAAATCAAAGTCAGCGAACTGCTGCCGCGGGAATAGATCAAGGGCAAACTCATTACTTTGGCGTTGCCTATTTGTCTAAGAAGGAGCACTATTCACTATCGATCATTTAAGCAACCGCTTAAATGATTGATAAAATCATATTTGGTATTCTGACTGCTAGATTTAGCAGAACAAATGGTAGGATTGCTTACTGGGAATAAGTGATGGAAGGTCAGTTGAAATTGTTCCACATCAACAAAGCACCTGTTCCAGATCGGTTCGGGCAGGCGCAGGTGAGCCTGCGTGACAACGCTCAGATTTTGACTCCGGCAAGCGGGTTTATGGAAGGCTATGATTTTACGTTGAATCCTTATATAGGCTGTCAATTTGGCTGCGCGTACTGCTACGCATCTTTCTTCGTAAACTCTGATGAAAAAAGAGAGAACTGGGGATATTGGGTTGAGGTCAAACATGATGCGGTTGAGTATCTAAATAAGCGCCGCAAGCTGTACGGTAAGAAAATCTACATGAGTTCCGTCACTGATCCTTACCAACCGATTGAAGCTAAAGTTGAGTTGACACGGGGCATCGTCGAGTCAATGTCTGTGAGAGACCGCCAACCGCGTTTAGTCATCCAAACGCGAAGTCCTCTGGTTACAAGAGACATTGATTTGTTAAAGAAATATTCGCATATGCGCGTTAATATGACAGTAACAACAGACAGCGAAGCCATACGCAAAAGGTTTGAACCTTTGTGTCCAAGCAACGAACGTCGCATGGCTGCGCTCGATGAATTGAAGCGCGCAGGAATAAGAACTTGCGTTTGCATCACTCCGATGTTGCCGCTCGAAAATGTGGAGCAGTTCGCCAAACAAGTTGCCGCGTTGAAAGCGGATATGTATGTGGTTCAGCCCTTCAAACCTTCTCAAGGCCGCTATGCTGCCAGCACGCGCCAAATAGCCTTGGACATTTTGCGTGAGTGTGAATGGAACGAATCTAAGTACCGCAACGCGGTTAACATTCTGCGACGACACGTAAGCATTTTGTATGAAGGCAAAGAAGGTTTTATCCCAGAGTAAATTTCGGGGAGCGTTGGAGATATGAGCAGTCCTCACATGGATTGGACGGAATTCGAGCACGAAATTTTTGCAGAGCTAAAAGCACGCTATGAAAGTATTCCTGATGACCTGCAAAAGATAGATTTTTTAACGGGGATTCGTGATGCTAAAAGCGAAATGATGAATCTCAATGCAGGTGGTAATACAGATTACTCACTTCCCTATATGGGAGAAGCATATGCTATTTATTATCATATGCAGCGCGCGGACAACATATTTCTAGCGCTATCAAAGATTAATGAAAGCATAGAAATGCCAGCAATTATGAAAGCTCTTGATATAGGTTCGGGAACAGGTGGAGGATTAACTGCCATTAGCTATTGGCTTCAGCGTTGCGGAAACCCATTAGCTCAAAAAGAGGCAACAGTATACGGAGTTGAAAAGGCTGAACCGATGAGCGGGATAGCAACTTCTTTAGGCCGTCGGCTACAGAAGCGTTTGCAGAACAAAAGTATGAGATTACTTAGTTATCCGCTTAGCAAAACACAAACAGCAATCGAACAGCTTGACGATGAGATGTTTGACCTAGCCATCTTCAGCTATACATTTGATGTTTACGATTTAAGCAAACATGGTGAGGTCATGTCTAGAGTTTTGCGGCTCACTAGAAAACTAAATTCAAATGGAGTAGCACTATTTCTCGTTCCAAACACCTCCGTTAAGATCGAGTTTATGCAAAAGATGGTAAGCTTTTTGGAAGAGATGGGAATGCAATCTCTGCCAATCAACATAGATCGGGGTTGCTTTTGTGGTTCTGAAAAGCGTCCTTCTATTCTCAAGGATGCTTGCCTTTACCTTAATACTGAATGTAAGAAATTAGGTTTACCTAAGATATATATTATTCAAGATGATTTCCCTTATTATGGCTTCTTTGGTCAATGCTTTGCACTAACTTGGCGTGGTAGTAGTTAGATGAAGATATAAGCTTATCAGTTTTGTAGGTTAAATAATTTTCGGGGGAGCTTCAATCTTTAAGATTTGAGGCTGAGAGTCACAACCTAAGTGAGACCCCTTGAACCTGATGCGGTTAGTACCGTCGAAGGGAGAAACAAACGGCTGAGGCCGCTTCATTCTTTCATTCGAGTGAAGCGGTTTTTGTTATGTCAGGCTGGAGTAGTCCGGCCAGAAAGTTTTGGAGATTATGAGCACGACGAATCAAGCAACAGAGCAGCCGCGCGAAAAGATGAGCGACGAAGTTAAGCTGCCGAACTCGCAGAAGATTTACGTCGCCGGAAAGAGCGCGGGCGTGCGCGTGCCGTTTCGTGAAATCGCGCAGAATGCGACGCGGAATTACGACGGCACGATGGAAGAGAATCCGCCGGTGCGCGTTTACGACACGAGCGGCGTGTGGGACGATCCGGCGATTCGCTGCGATGTGCGCGAAGGCTTGCCCGCCTTGCGGCGCGAGTGGATCGTCGGGCGCGGCGACGTAGAAGAATATGTTGGCCGCGCAATCCATCCGCAGGACAACGGTTATCTAACAGTTGGCGCGGAAGAGTATGCGCGCAACAAAAACAAAGGACGGCTCGAAGAGTTTCCCGGCCTTCGCCGCGCGCCGCTTCGCGCCAAAGCAGGGCGTTGTGTCACGCAACTTCATTATGCGCGGCAGGGCATCGTCACGCCCGAAATGGAGTTCATCGCCATCCGCGAGAACATGGGGCGCGAAGCCGCCTTCAAAGCCGCGCAGGATGATCGAAGCTCTCTGCAGCATCAACACGCGGGCGAGAGTTTCGGCGCGCAGCTTCCCTCCTTCATCACGCCGGAATTCGTGCGCGATGAAGTGGCACGCGGGCGCGCGATTATTCCCGCGAACATCAATCACCCGGAATCCGAGCCGATGATTATCGGGCGCAACTTCTTAGTCAAAATTAACGCCAACATCGGAAACTCTGCCGTCGCTTCATCTATCGAAGAAGAGGTCGAAAAGATGCGTTGGGCGACGAAGTGGGGCGCAGACACGGTGATGGATTTGTCCACAGGCAAAAACATACACGCGACGCGCGAGTGGATTCTGCGCAATTCGCCCGTACCCATCGGGACAGTACCGATTTATCAGGCGCTCGAAAAAGTCGGAGGCAAGGCCGAAGAGTTGACGTGGGAGATTTACCGCGACACGCTCATCGAACAGGCCGAGCAAGGCGTTGACTATTTTACGATTCACGCGGGCGTGCGCCTGCCTTACATTCCTTTGACGGCGAAGCGCACCACCGGCATCGTCTCGCGCGGCGGCTCGATCATGGCGAAGTGGTGTTTAGCGCACCACAAAGAAAGTTTTCTCTACACGCGCTTTCGTGAAATTTGCGAGATCATGGCGGCCTATGATGTTTCGTTTAGTTTGGGCGACGGATTGCGCCCCGGCTCAATTGCCGACGCCAACGATGAAGCGCAGTTTGCCGAACTCGACACGCTCGGCGAATTGACGAAGATCGGTTGGGAGATGGATTGCCAAGTGATGATCGAAGGCCCCGGCCACGTGCCGATGCACCTCATCAAAGAGAACATGGACAAGCAACTTCAAGCCTGCGACGAAGCGCCGTTCTACACATTGGGGCCGCTCACGACCGACATCGCGCCGGGCTACGACCACATTACTTCGGGCATCGGTGCGGCGATGATCGGCTGGTTCGGCTGCGCGATGCTCTGCTACGTCACACCGAAAGAGCATCTAGGTTTGCCGAATAAAAAGGATGTGAAAGACGGAGTCATCACATATAAGATTGCGGCGCACGCTGCCGACCTTGCGAAGGGACATCCGGGCGCGCAGGCACGCGATAACGCGCTCTCGAAATCACGCTTCGAGTTTCGCTGGGAAGATCAATTCAATCTCTCGCTCGACCCGGAAGTAGCGCGCGAATATCACGACGAAACCCTACCGCAGGAGGGCGCTAAGCTCGCGCATTTTTGTTCGATGTGCGGGCCACACTTCTGCTCTATGAAGATCACACAGGACGTGCGCGAGTATGCCGCGCAAAAAGAGTTGGACGAAGCGGCGGCGCTCGGTGAAGGATTAAAAGAGAAGGCCGCAGAGTTTATGGAAACCGGCGCGGAGATTTATCAGAAAGCCTGACGAGCGAAAATCGAAGGCAGGAAAGACAAAACCAAAACAAGAAGACGCGGTGACACTAAAATGTCACCGCGTCTTTCTATATTCAGTTTGTATTACAACGGCGCGCGTTTTAGTTCGGCGTCGTCGGCTGACTTGTCGTCGTGCTTACCGGTTCTTTGCGGACGTAGATTTCGCCGCGCTGTGTAAGCCCGGCTTTAGTGGCAAGCGTATTGAGCGTGGAAGCGAGAATCTGTTTGTTGTCGAGGCGAAAGCTGGTGACGCCCTTTACTTTCGTGTCGGGATCATTGAATTGCAGCGTCAGGTAGCGCACTTTCTTTCTGATGAAGGCGGCGGGTAAACCGTAAAAGGGAATATTGCTTAAGACGGTGGCGGCTGCCGGTCTTCTCGATTGATTGTCGGCGTAAGCTCCGGCGATTGAAGTATACGGGATGGATAAAATTTCCTTTTGCACTTTGTCGCGGAAGACCAGACGATTATTCACATCGTCGAAAGAGAGCGTGCCCTCCATCTTTTTGTTGTTGCCGAAGACGCCGCCTTCGTATTTCGCGCGGACGGTTTGCGGCGACGAGGTCGTGGCCGTCGTGCTGGTAGTCGCATCTGACGTTGTTGTTGTCCGGCTCGCTTGATCCGGTTTGGTCGAATCGTTGACGGAGCGCGGTCTTTGGGCAAACGCCGTCAGACTCGCGGCAAGTGTCAAAAGCATAGACACACTGAAAAATTTTACTGCGTTCTTCATTCTTTTATCTTCCTTTGAAATGGCTGTTAGTGAAAATCGTTTTATGAGCGCACCCCGCCGACAGTGCGCTGCCAGACAAGTGTCTGCTTGAGCACGCAGAGGCGCTGCCGTTCGTCGGGCGTACACGCGGGTTCGAGTTGCTCTAAAATGGCTTCGATCAAGGCGACGCTGAAGGCCCCGGCGTGCGTGATAATTTGCGAGTAGTAGTGCAGTTGTAAGTTCCCCCTTGCGTCTCTGTGAAAGCGTTGCACGAACGGTTCCGGCAAAGCGTACACGTCTTGGTTGGCGGGAATGACGCGACGCGGCACGCCCTGTTGAAACGAATCGTCTGCAATAGCGTGCCAGCCCAGCAGCAGGATACCGATTAAGATGCCCTGCTCGTTCAAATAATCGGGGCTGAGAACGGAGAGGTCTGCGAGCGGCGAAAGGCGCGGGCCGAAGTTTGCATAATCGGGATTGGCGAGCTGCGAATCGTAGATCACGCCGATTACTTTCGATTCGTCTTCGAGCGGAATGGAAACGAATTGCGCGAAGCCGTAATCAGCCGTACGCGGCGGCGCGTCCGCATCGAGCGCGTCAACGATGCGCCCCACATAATCAACGTGCGAATTAGAACTGACGATCTTTGCAATCTTAGTCGGCATACTTGAATCTGTCTTCGGCAATTAACTCACAGCAAAGCGGCGAGCTTTAAGCTAAAACCCTCGCGCCCATTTCGGCACTTCGTAAAGAATCCACCACAGGAAAAGCTGCACGCATAAAACCAGAAGGCCGATGACGATGCCCGCCAACGAAGCGCGGCGTCCGTTTATCTGCGGCGAGCGATGAACGCGCGCGAGGCCGACGAAGCCGACGATAATCGCGCCGGGACAAAAAAGAATTCCGAGATACGGAACGACTGCGTAGGTCGCAAAAGCGAGCGATAACTGCGCCGCGCCGTTTAAGTTTCGTTCAGAGCGAGCCACCCGCGTTGCCATAAGCGATTGATGGGCACGCGCTTCGGGATGATTGTTTGTCGCGCGCATCAAAAAACTTTCGTGTCGTTCACGGCTCTGTTCATGATACGAAGCGCGCAGAGAATCCGCCGGAAGATAATCGTTTGTTTCAGAGAACTCGCGCCCGCACGTCGCGCAGTAGCGCGCTTCTTCGCGGCGCGCACCCGCACCGCACGCCGGACAGTTGAAAAGCTTTAGCGGTTCGCTGGAATTGAATGTAGACACGACGAAAGAATTTACCGGCAACTGCTCATCAAATAGTTCACGCAAAACAGCGTCTTACTGTTTAGGCCTCTCACAGTTTACACGACAGCGAAAGCTTCGCGGTGCTTTTCGAGACGATGCTGTGACGGCGGCGCAGTTTATTTTTTAACGACGCCGCATTTTGCTTGCGGCCTTGCGCGAAACGCGGAAAGCGAAATTTTCGCGTTCGGCAAACTCTTGAATGGCGCGCAGGAATATTTGGCGGTCGCGCGCCGTGATGACGGCAGCTTCGTCCGCCGTTTCAATCGCGTAAGGATAACCCAGACCGCTGATACATTCGGCGCGCACCGCGTCAACCACATCATCCAACAGTCCTGCTTCGTAAATCCAGACGGGAACATCGAGGCGTGCCGGAGCGCCCTCGCCGGTCGTCTGTAAATAAGTGAAACCGATAAGCGGTTTGCCCTCTTCGTCGCTGAACGCATCGCTCAACTTCTCGCGCACGCAATAACAGAAACTGCTGCGTGCGCCCCACGCATTCGCCGCGCCGCGTTCGTTATCCATCAGAGCGCGCAAAAGTTGCGCATCGTAAATCGAAGACGGGCGTGTGTCGCGGTTGCGCCCGTCAAGCAGATTCAAGAGCGCCAGCAGATCGCGCGCGTAGCTCTGGTCAACGAAGCCAATGACGGGCACGCGGGTGTCGCGCGATTGTTTGACGAGACGCAGCACGGCGTCAATGTAGCCGCTCTGAATCTGCGTGCGCGGCATTCCGAAGGAGACGAGCAGCGAGCCGTCGAAGAAAGCCACAGGCGTTCGCTCGCCCCGTTCCTGCCAATTCCTTTTCGACTCCAGGAATTTACATAACGCTTCGGTTTCGAGCATGAAGCGGCGCAGGCCGACAATCGTCTCGGCACTGCTTCGTTCGCCGTAATCTTCCAAAAGCTCGCGCGGCGTCACGAGATGAAAGCGTGCGCCCTTTTCGTATTTGCCGCCGCGCGTGTGCGGATTCTCGAACCACGCGACTTGCACGGCGGCGACAGGCATAGAAATTTCCCTGCCCGGAAGAAGTTGGCTGCCGTCGGCGGCAAACGTCGTGCGCTCCTGCAAAACCTTGAGCGCCCAGCGGCGCGCTTCCTCATGCGTGCGCCAGCGTTCACGAAACGGAATGAGCATAGAGCCGTGCGCGTCCAACTCGCGTGAAGGAAGCGCGCCCGGTTCTTTATAAGCGGCGACCGCTTCGCAAACTTCACGCGCCGCACGCCCGTCGAGCAGATGCAAACGGCGCGCGTAATCATGCACGTCTTCGCGCCATGTGCGATCAAAACTCACGAAGTCTGCGAGCCGTTCGTCTAATTCGTTTTTGAGTAAACTTTGATAAAGCATGAAGCGGGCAATGCGAGTCGCGCGTGCATTGAAAGATGTATGAATTAAAAGCCGCGCGTTGCTCGCCATGTCTTCGCGCGGCTTCGGTTGAATGGGAAGAGTGAGTGCACTGGCTGCTGATGGACGAAACTCTTTTAGCGCGTCGCGTGTTAATTATTTGCCCGCGCCCTTTTGTTGTGCGCGGGCGGTCTGCTCGACTGAAGGCGTGTAGTAAGTGGTCTTGAGCCTGCCGCCGATAAAGGTGTACGCGATGCCGTCCTTCGGGTTGCGATAAACGGCGCTTCCCGCCGTCGCCTTGCCGCGCATCTCGTCGCGTTTGAACTCGGATTTGTGCGACAGATCGAGCGATTCCGGCGTGATCGAAGAATTATCGTGTTGCAGGATAATTTCCTTAATTGTTCCTTCGATTTCGGGCGCGAGATGTTTCGCTTCGACAAACTTCGCGTCCACGAAAGCGACGGTTATGATGCCGCCCGCGACTTTGAATTTCAATGCGGCATTCTCGCCAGATGTATTTCCGAGCGGCTGGCCGAGCGCGCGTTCGACATCGGCGCGGCGCGATTTGAAAGGCTCCAGATTATTCCACGCGGCGGCTTTAGCGATTCCGGCAAAGTCCGCGAGCGCAAAGATGATGACGAAGAGAACGGCGACGGCTTTCGCGTGTCGCGCCGATAAAGAACGAAGGAACAAATTTTTCATGCACGGATGCTACATCGGAGCGCGCCCGCGTTTCAAGCCGCCGCTTCGCAAATATTTAATTCCATACCTGCCGGAAATTTAACGCATCGCGCTTTTCTTCCCGAACTTATTTTGCAAACGGACGAACGCGCTCGACGGATTCTTTGAAGTCCGTGTCGGTCGGCGCGAGGCTCGCGCCCTTTTCATATGCGGCGAGGGCTTTGGCGTACTGCTTCGAGATTTCGTAATCGTAGCCGAGTTCACGATAGATATTCACGTCGTCGGGCGATTTCTGTGCGGCACGTTCGAGCGTCGCGGTCGCTTTCGGATAATTTTTCGCGCGTGAATACGCGATGCCGAGAAGATAGAGCGACGAGGCGGAAGCGTCCGCGCCGGCGGCGGCGCGTTCGAGAACGGCGGCGGCGGGCACGTATCGCTTCGCCGTCAAAAGCACTTGCCCGTAAAGCAGCGCCGACGAAGCGTCCGGCTTGAGACGATAAAGCGTTTCGCCGGATCGAATGGCGGATTGATAATCGGCATCGGCGCGTGCGGCGCTCGTCGCGTTGGGAGTTGCGGAGACGAGGGCGGCGCGTTGCAGATAGGCGGTCGTCAAAAGCCCCCATGCGACGGGTTCACGCGCATCCGCGAGCGTGGCGCGATTGAGCATCGCAATGGCTTTATCGAAATCTTTTCGCTCGTAGGCGATGCGGCCAAGATAAAAGAGCGAAGCGGCGTCTTTCGGATTGGCGCGCGTCGCAGCATCGAAGGAACGCTCGGCGTCACCCGGCTTGCCCGTGCGATATTCGGCGAGGCCGCGCAAGTATAAAAGCCCCGCGTCGGGACGCGCGCCGGTTCTGGATGTCGCCGTCACAAGCAAGGGCAACGCGCGCTCAAAGGCATCCGTACGCACGAGAGCTTGCGCGAGCGCGTCAACGGTGTTCGGGTCGTCTTCCTTCGCGGCGCGTTGCAGATCGAGCGCGCGTTGTAAATCGGCGGCGGCTTCGGCGTACTGCGCAAGGCTCATCTCGGCGAAACCCGCAATCTTCCAGCCTTCCGCGTTTTTCGGATCGCTTACCGTCAGCGTCTTCGCTTCCTTCAATGCCGCCGCATATTGTTTCTGTTGCAGCAGCGTATACGCGCGCGTCGTATCGCCGCCGGTAGAAGCTGCGCGACGCGCGTTTGCGTTCGGAGCGGCGGACGAAGCGGGCGCGGATTGCGTTGGAACAGGATTGGTGGCAGGCGCGTTCGTCGAGTTACTTGTGGAAGAAGACGGAGTCGCACTGGTGACGCGACGCGGGCGCGACGAACCCGATTGCGCGAGCGCATTGGCCGTTATCGTCAGCGTCAACAGCGACGCGATAAAAGCGACGCGAAAGATTTGTTCTGTTCTCATATAAAGCTCTCTCAACTTTCACGCGCAAGACACGCGAGCGGCACTGGCAAAAATCTTACGCGAAGACGAAACAAGGAAAAGCTGGCGGCCGTACCTGTCTCGCTGATTCGCCACGCACTGCGATGCGACGGCGCGCCGACGGGTTCGCTTGAAAATTGTTACCTGCGCGCCGTCGAAACGCAAGAGCGGCTGGAAGGCGTGTTGCTTCCAGCCGCTCTTGCATTGCCTTTTAGCCTCGATCTCAGAAATTGAATTTCAAGGCGAATTGGAATTGGCGCGAATCAAAGGCGGCGGTCGGGCGGCTGTAATACTTTCCGCCGTTGCGCTGATTGAAGGCGCGCACGTCGTCAATGAAGGGCGACGCGGCGGCCTGATTGAAGCGATTGAAAAGATTGAAGCCTTCGGCAATAACGTCCAGGCGCGCTCTCTCGCCAAAACGCACGGCGCGCGTCACACGCAGATCGAGCGAAGAGAAACCGCGCGTGATGCCGCGATTGCGCCCCAGATTGCCGCTGGAGAATTGGCCGTCGGTGATTAAAGGCGTGCAGCCCGTAGTGCCCGGAGTGCAGAGCGTTCCGTCCGCCAACACGCTGGGACGATCTGTTTGATTCGATTGATCGTTGTTGGTGTCAACGCCCGTCAGGATGTTGAAAGGCCGCCCGGAAGAGATTTCGATGATTGGCGCGATTGTAAAATCGGCGAGAAAACGGCGCGCAAAATCGTCTGCGCTGCGAAAGGATTCGGGCGCGGCAAGAACGCCGCTAAAAACGAACCGGTGGCGTTGATCGAATAGCGAGTCGGCGCGTTCGGCGCGCGTGTTGCGGTTGTCCTGCGGCAGCAGCAACGTCTGCAAGTCGGACGAGTCGTCAATCGAGTGCGAGAGCGTGTAGCTCGCCAGAAATTGAAAATTGTTGGAGAAGCGTTTCTTCAGATCGAGATTCAAAGCGTTATAGTTCGAGTTGCCGTCGGAGTTTTGCGCGTTGACGGAACCGAAAGGAGAAAGCACGCCGGGAGTGCGCAAGGTTCCGGCGAGTTGGGAATTGAGCACTGCGGGCGTGACAAGGCCGCCGGACGAACCCTGCGCCAGAAAGTAGTTTGGCGCGCTCGGACGAAAGAAGTTCGCCACCGCCGGTGAAATCACGCGATTGCTCAAATTGGCGAGCGGAGCCGTGATGATTCCGGGAACGATGAGGGCAAACACCTGGTTCTGATTCGGCCCCGCCGTCGGGTTGTTGAAGCATTGCAGCGGGACGCCGCCCGGACACGGAAAGACCGGCACGGCCGCCGTGTTGCGGCTCGGGATCGTAAAGGCGATGGCCTCCGTCGTATTGGCGGGCGCGCGTCCGGCGAAGCGCATAAAGTTTTGTATCTGTAAATCCGTGCGCGGCGCATTAAGGTCTATCGGGCGCGGCAGGTGATGCGCGCCGACGAACAGATAGGTCGCCGACACGGACATATCCTTTGTCAGCTGGCGCTCGATACCGGCGTTCACCTGATTGGCATATGCATACTCGAAGCTTCTGCTGATTGGCAGCGTGAAGGGCAACACGGGGCCGAGTCCGGGAAACGTCTGGTCGTTGAATCGCTGGCGTCCTTGCTGATACTGCGCGCCCGGATCAACGCCCGGCGTCACGCCCGGAATGACGGTTCCCTGAAATATTTGCACGGCGTTCAAAAGCTGTGTCGGGTCTGGGCTGCCGGGCAAAAAGACGCCTTGCTGTTGTTGCGCGGCATCGGCGATGTCGGAATTGAAGGCGGCGGCAAGGAGCGGGTGGTCGTAAAAAAGTCCGTAGGCGGCACGCAGCACCGTCTTGCCGTCATTGTGCGGATCGTAGGCGAGGGCGACACGCGGCGCAAAATTGTTTTTGTCGCGTGGAAAGCCCTGCTGCACGCCGATGGCATTCTGCGCCGCCAGCACGTCCGAAGCGGAAAGCGAGATTCTGGAGAACGGATCGGTAAAGCCGACGGGCGCGATCTGCTCCGTTATCTCGACATCGTAGCGGACGCCGTAGTTAAGCGTCAGGTTCTGTCTGATCTTCCATGAATCCTGCGCATAAAAGGCGAGCGGTTTGTTTCCCAAACGGCTGACCGGATTGCCGAAGCCCTGAATAAAGTTTGACGGAAAGCCCAGGCCGTACTGCTGCACGGGCGTAAAATCAGGTGCATTGGCAAAACCGGAGCCGAGCAAAGTGGCGGCCGAAACGCCGCCGAAGTTAAACAACCCGGCGAAGTTCAACTCGAAAAGCGCGTTGACGTTGATGAAATTCACATCGCCGCCGAATTTGAAAGTGTGGTTGCCCGCGATGACGTTCAGGCTGTCCGTGTATTGATAGCGGGTTTCAGTGCGCACTACAGGCGAGAAAAGCTCGCGCCCGAAAAAAGCCCTGCCGACGATATTAGAAGAGACGGCATCGCCGTTTTGCGAGGTGAAAGCGGCGCGGCGTTCGCCGAAATTAAAGCGCGCTTCGTTGACGATCCTATCGGAGAGCGTCGAGTTCAGAGCGAAGACGGCGGAGTAATCGCGTAACCTTTGAAGACCTGTCCGCGAGAAATCGTTTTGGCCGAGCGATTGATTCTGCGATTCAACCTGTATGCCCGTGATGTTGCTCGGATTGTAGCCGAAGCGGAAGTTAAGCGAGTTGTTGTCGTCTATTTTTTGATCCAGCCGAAACGATGTGAACGACGTGCGTTCGGTCACGGGGAAGACGGACTGCAAACTCAGCAACGGGCGAAAAGCGATATTGCTGACGGGAACCGGCGCGCCCGATAAAAGGAATCGCTGGCCGATTACTCCGGGTAGAATCGGGGTGATGGCCGGACAAACGCTGCCGTCGTTGGGACTGATTAAAGGGTTGCTGCCGGTGAGTCCGGTTGATCCGCCGCTCGAGGCGAAGAAGCCGTAGGCTCTGGCCGCGCAGATTGCCGCAGGAGTTCCGGCGGCGAGCAGGCCGTTGATATAGGCAGATTGTTGTGGAGTGATATTACTGAATGTACGCGCGATTGGATTGATACCCGGAATCACGGGAATCGTCGCCGAGCTGCCCAAACCTTGCCGGACATCGGTTGTAAAAAAACCGGACTCGTTGCGGCGGCGTTGCTCGAAAGCGAAGAAGAAGAAGGTGCGGTCTTTCGCCAGCGGGCCGCCGAGCGTCACGCCGTACTGTGTGCGTGTGAACGGCGGGTCTTCGATGGGCGCAAAAGCGTTGCGCGCCTGAATGCGGCGGTTGCGCAGAAAGCCGAAGACGTTGCCGTGTAGATCGTTCGTGCCGCTCTTGGTGACGACGTTGACGATGCCGCCCGCGCTTCGTCCAAACTCCGCCGCGAAAGAATTGCTGACGACTTGAAACTCCTGCACGGCCTCCTGGCTGACGGTTGAACGCGCGGCGTTAACGGAGTTGTCCGTAAAATCTGCGCCGTCAACCTGTATCAGGTTGGAGCGTCCGCGCTGGCCGCCGAAGTTTAGGCCGGAGGTCGGGGCGGGGCCGATAGGACGCCCGTTGTCGCGCGTCACGGTCGAAGTGGTGAGCGCGAAATTGATGTAGTCGCGCTGATTGATCGGCAGATTATCAATGCGCTGCTGGTCAATGGTTGTGGCAACGGCGGTGCGCGAAGTTTCAACGACTTCGGTCGTCGCGCCGGAAATCGTCACGCTCGCGCCGACTGCTCCAACCTCCAGAGGCACATCCAGATCGGCGCGCTGCCCGACGGTCAGCGTGACGGTAGGAATGACGGCGCGGGGAAAATTCGCGGCCTCGACGCTCACTTCGTAATCGCCCGGCGGCAAATTAACGAGCTGGTAAAAGCCTTCGTCATTCGTCGTGGCGGAACGCGACACATTCGTTGCAGGATTGCGCGCCGTGACGTTTGCGCCGACCACAACCGCGCCCTGCGGATCGCGCACGAAGCCGCGCAAATCCGCCGCGTTCGATTGCGATTGCGCCATTGCGACGCTCGTGCAAAAGCACATCGAAACAACACACAGCAAGGCGAGCGAAACGGCAGTCTTGAGCCATTGCGTAGGGGACACGCGCATCATTGTCTTCTCCTTCGGATCAATCACAAAAAGGGTTAAAGGAAACTTTCGCCGGAACTTGATTTATGAAAGCTCATTCGGTAGTCGTCTATGAGCGTGAATGTCATCCGACGCCCACGCGCGAGAGTTGTTTTATTCAACGGTCAGGCTTTCGTGTGGCGCATTCGGGAGTGAAACAGATGCGCCGACATTGGATGCAAATCACGGCAATCGTCGCGGCCAGGCCGAAAGCTGGAACACGTTACTCAACGAGCGTGCCGTCTTTGTACCGCAAAACATAGGAGCATAGCAAGGATATTATTAGACCATATTGGCCGCCATGCGCGGTCACACCGGATCGGAGGCGATTGGCCGGTGTTAGTGTACGGTGAATGAAAAAGCACGGGCGACATTGTTTGATGAGATGCCGCCCGCTAACTCGCTCGCGTTCTTCCGCTTAACTCATAATTGAGATGAACACGATCAAACAAGTAAACAACCCGGAAACCTGTATAGCAGAATAACGTGCCATAGGTGAAGGCCAATTGTTTTTCTGCGAATGCAGGCTCTGGCGGCAGTTTTAATTACTTTGCACAGGAATATATCAGAAGTATGAGACGTGTCTTACAGTCCGTTAAGCGGATCAAAGTTTCTGAGCGCGATAGCAAAGACAACGACCAGCACTCCGACGCCGATGCCAACGCCGATACCAATTTTGGCAGCCGTTGAAAGCCCCTGACCTTTGACCTCTACGACATCGCGGTAAGCGAACGTGCTCGTCTGACCGCTAATGGAATCCGTAATCGCAAACGAATCTTCTCCGGCCTGGCTAATGTAGCCTTTCCGTTTCGTGCCATCCTGTAGTTTGATCCTGACACGTGCCTTCTGACCTGTGCCGCGCTTGAGAACGTTGGCCTTGATCTTCTCGGCGGGGATTTCTGTGTTCGTCCTGAAGCTGGCAAAGAGCGGTTGGGCATTGACTGTGATAGCTAGCAACCCAACCAGCGTGAGTGATAGGCATTTCATGAACATTATCTTTCTCCTTCACAGTTTACTGGAACTACTGATCTTACCGTTTAGCATAGACTGGTTATTCAGAAAGGCTTAATTTCCAAAGCTGGGGGCTGCTCTACTAATCCTAAAGGCAATAACCACTAGCACTGCAACCGCAATCCCAACGCCAATCGCTATTTTGGCTCCCGTGGAAAGATTGTTACCCTTGACTTGCTAGCAACTTTACCTCCACGCGCGCGTCTGTGTCTGTACTCGTACCAAGCTTGGCAATGCTCTTTTTCACTTGCTCAACAAAGCGCACCTGTTTCTCTTCTGTTAGAGTCAGCATAGACGGAGCTGATGCTGACTAGATTGATCAGCAGCCCGATGAACGCGAGGGAGAGAATTTGCCTTAGCATAAGATTTACTCTTGGCAAATTTGGAACGACCGAAGTCAACCAATGCAATCAGTGCACCAAGCTGAAAGCGGCTAAAAGCTTGTATTGAATGAGAGCAGCCGTATCACTAAATCTTACAAATTGCCACACCTGAAAGATTTTTATTGCAGCCACACAGGCAAGCGCCTAACGTCCGGCGCGTGATGCATGGCTCTCTGTCTATTAGTGACGATCACGAAAAAACGTGTCGCGCGAGTGCCGGACTTTTTTTTCGGGAAGCGATTGATGGATAGGAAGGAAGAAGGAAAACTTGCAGGCGAAATGGCAGTTACTAATTCTGCTGCCGGGATGTCGGTGAAGGAGGCGATTGCGGAGGAGCAATGCTTCTCTCAACTCTAAAGTAGTATTCGTTTATTTCTTCGACCTCACCTCTGGCGGTGATTCCGCTGAGCGTCCCGAGATAATCTTTTTTGCGGAAGAGGGCGGCGGGCAGACTCAATGCCACGATCTTTCCAGAGCTATTTGGACGTGCTTTTAGTAAGGCGCGGCTCCAAATCTGCTCGCCGTCTATGGTGCTTACCCTGGCATGATAGCTTCTGTATTAGCGGCGATTCAACTCCCATATCCTTCGTTTAAGCTCTATCATTCATCTTTTAGCTTAAACTTTGATCATTTAATATTCAGGTAAGCGAGACGGGCGCGCGTGTGGCGCGTGTCACACACTGCCGCACACGCGTGCTCGCGCCGAGGGCAAAGATTGCTATTTCATTTAAGCGCGGAACAAACGCCGCACGCCGCAGCATCGCGCACACGCGCAGCCGTCTCCCGAATCTTTCATCGTAAAGCTCACCGTAGTCGCTCGCTAACTTGCGCCACGATTCATTTGTTGCGGACACACGCAGTTTCGGCAACCAGCGCGCGGAAACCGTTGCCGCCAGCTCGCCGCTCTCCAGTGCCATCAACATTCCGCTGCCCGTGAACGGATCAATGAAAGATGCCGCATCGCCAATTGCCAGCAATCCTTCGACGGGCACGAGCGCACCGCGCCCGAAACTCTCCAGCGCCACACACAACCATTCGGAAGCGACGCGCGCCGTCTTCAAAGCCTCCGCCGCCCGCTTGTTTTGATATACCACTTCGCGCATCACCTTTTCGGCGTCGCCGCCGCAGCGTTTGACATCTTGCGCCGCCGCGATAAAACACAAGTTGCTCAAATTATTCTCCACGCTGTTCAAGCCGCCGTAGCCGCCCGCGTAGGAATAAATCTCGCACTGACCCGGAACGCCCGCCGCGCCTTCGAGATGCGCTTTGAAAGCGACCAGCCCCGCGCGTTTTCTTACACGCAACGTGCTGTTGTCGCTTCTCGCAACTCGCCGCGCGAGCGCACGCGCCCTGCCCGTCGCATCAATCGTTACCAGCGAGAGACAGGCGCGCTCTTTTGCGCCGCCCGTCTTCAAACGCACGCCGCACACACGCACGCCTTCTTCGATTAAACCTGTGGCCTGCGTTTCTTCCAACACTTCGACACCGGCGGCGCGTGCGCGCGCGAGAAGCCGCTCATCCATTTCCGCGCGGCTCAAACCGAGCGCCGCCGCGGCGTTGCCCGCGCCAAACCAACTGCTCGGGACGGAGACGCGGCGGCCTTTGCGCGTATAAAAGACGGTCTCCGTGATGCGCGCGCCGCCCGCCGCCATTATTCGATCAAGCACGCCAAGCTCCGCGAAATGAGCCAGACATTCCGGCGAAATAAATTCTCCGCAGAGCTTCGCGCGCGGAAACTTTTTCTGCTCCGCAAGCAGCACGCGCGCACCACTCGTCGCCAGACGAATCGCCGCGCTCGTTCCCGCCGGGCCGCCGCCGACAATCAACGCATCGTAAATGTCTGCCCCCGTTTCAAACATTATTTTTTTCTTCCGTCCAACACCAAGCGAAATGGAAAACGCCGCCGCACGCGCAGGCCTGCGAGACCGGCGCGCTGCCCCAAACGATAAAACTCCTGCGGCTTAAAGCTACGCAGAATCGAAAGCGCGCCATCTTCTCTAATCAAGCGGTTGCGCAAAAAGAGTTTCCCGATTGTCGTGTAAAAAAGATACGCGAGCGGATGGCGATGTAAATCTATGACGAAGATGCGGCGGCGGGCGACGCGCGCGAGTTCGCGCAAAATCAACGCGGACTGCTCGTCCTTAAAATGATGAGTGAACAGAGAACAGATCGCGTAATCAAAACTATCGTCCGCGAACGGCAACGCGAACGCATCGCCGCGCAGCGCGCTTATCTCTTTCATTTCGTGCGACTCTTCGAGAATCGCGGCGGCGGAACGCGCATTCAATTCAAGGCCGACGAACGCCGCATGACGTTTGCTTCGCCGCGCCCAACGCGCCGCCGCGCGCAACAACTCGCCGGAGCCTGCGCCGACATCCAACACCGAGAAGCTTTTCAAATGCTGATACTCTATCTCTTTCAATAACGAACGGCGCAACGCGCGCGCATCGCCTAACAAACGATTGATGCGCCGCAATTCGACTAGACAACCTTCATACTCTTCAGGCGTGTAATCGCCTTTGTCCAAATGCTCAAGCTCATCACTTCGCGCGCGGAAACCATTGAACATAAAAGGTGTGAATAACTGATTGCCCGTCGCACAAATATCGAAAGACGAAATACGTTTTGCCGGTTCGTTATTTGGCGCGCTCTTTATGGTCTTTCTACCACTAGTGCGCTGTTCTTCGAGCCGAAGCCGATGCAGTTGCAGAGAGCTGTGCGCACGCTTTTTTCGCGCGCATGATTGGCGACGTAATCAAGGTCGCATTCGGGATCGGGTTCATCCAGATTTATCGTCGGCGGAATAATGTTCGTGTGCATCGCGCAAAGTGCCGCGCTGAGGCCTGCCGCGCCGCTTGCGCCCTGCGGATGGCCGATTTGCGATTTGGTCGCGGACATAGGTATCTTTGCCGCCGCTTTCCCGAAAGCGAGCTTGAGCGCGTGCGTTTCGATGCGGTCGTTAAGCAGTGTAGACGTGCCATGAAGATTGACGTAGTCAACGTCCGACGCCGCGAGTCCGGCATCTTCCAGCGCAAGCGTCATCGCGCGCGCCGGTTCGTCGCCCGTCTCTTCCAGCCGCACGCGATGATAAGCGTCGCACGTTGCGCCGTAGCCCGTTATCTCCGCGTAGATTTTCGCGCCGCGATTCAGCGCGTTCTCTCTTTCTTCGAGCACATAAATCCACGCGCCCTCGCCGAGCACAATGCCGGAGCGGTCACGCGAGAAGGGGCGCGACGCACGTTCCGGTTCGTCGTTCCAATCTTTCGTCAGCACGGTCATCAAATTGAATCCGGCGAGAATGCCCGGTGCAATCGGAGCATCAACGCCGCCTGCGAGCATTGTTTCCTGTCGCCCGACGGCGATGTGTTCGGCAGCGTAAGCTATCGCGTCCGTCGAACTCGTGCAGCCCGTAGAGATGACGTGCGAGAGGCCGCGCAAGCCGAACGCCATCGAAAGCTCGCTGGATAAACCGCCGTGCGTTGATGAAGGAATCGTATAGACGCTCGCGCCCTGCGCGCGGCCTGTGAAGTAGTGCGCGTACTGTTCTTCCGTAAAACTCAAGCCCCCGCCACCCGTGCCGATCTGTACACCTATCTTGCGCCGTTCGTCGAGCGTTAAATCGAATGGAAAAATGCGCGCATCGTGGAGCGCTTCGCGGGCGGCGCGAAGCGCAAGCGGAACGGTGCGCGCGACGTGCTTGCGATCTTTCGGATTCAGCTCCGCTTCCCAATCGAAGCCGCGCACTTCGGCGGCGATCCTCACGGGCGAGTTCATTACGTCGAAGCTTTCGATGCGACGCACGCCGCTCGCGCCCTTTTGCAGCCCTCTCCAGAAAGCTTCGCGGCCTATGCCAATCGGCGTCACACAACCCATGCCGGTGATAACGACGCGGCGCACCTGCTTCAAACGTCTCAGCATAACGAAACGGTTTTACCTCATTAGCTTTTGCCCCGGGAAGATGTTTAGCTTAACACCGCCCGCCGCGCAACAACTAACGGGATCGTGAAGTTTTCATGCGCGTCTTGTTAGAAGGAAGAGTTGCAAGACTTTGTGAGAAATATTGAAGAAAGAAAAGCGTCGAATGGTTGCGCAGATACCAAGCTCCGCCGCGTTCATCGCATAGGAGAAACGCGGCGGAGTTTTATTCTCTCTTTGTGTTACCTATTTTTTGCTGACCTTGCCGCTGCCCGTGTTCGAGACGGTTAACTGCGGCGGGTTACTCGTGTAAGCGACATCGCCGCTTCCGGAATTTTTAACGTCCAACTGCTGCACGGCGTTAACTTCCACATCGCCCGAACCGGATGATGTAACGAAAGTGTTTTGCGCGAGAAGATTGGCGGCATTGATATCGCCGGAGCCGGCTTTGCGAACATTGTGCGTGTCGGCTTTGCCGTAGAGCGTGATGTCGCCGGAGCCTTTCAGTTCGGTATTGATCGTCTTCGCCGTGACGTTCAATTTCACATCGCCCGAACCGCTAATCACGACGTCCAGATCATCGCTCTTAACCGGCGACTTGCTTTCAATATCGCCGGAGCCCGCGATTTCGAGCCGCTTAATATTCGCCATCGAAGCGTAAATATTCAGCTTCACGTTTCTAAAGCAACCGCCGTCGGTTTCGATGACGAGCGTGTTCTCCTGCACGCTGGTGCGCACCTTTTCCAGGATGTTGTCGTCGGCCTCGACGCGCAGAGGTTGCGTGCCGCCCTGCGTGACGTAAACATT
>JBHENC010000014.1:0-88686 GCA_046262295.1 Pyrinomonadaceae bacterium
AGAAAACAAAAACGGCGCACTGCCCGTTTAGGGAGAAGTCTGTTTTTTCTCTTGACTCGCTTTATAGACGGAATTGAGCCGCCCCGCGCGAACAGCATCCAACCTGAACGCAAGGAAAGAACATGAGGGCCATTCTATCGCGGGGTCGGCTCGAATGACTGGTTCGGCTCGCCGTTGCCAGAAATAATGCTGTGTTATGGGCAATTGCAAGAATTCTAACCGCCTACACAGTAAAGAAGTTGCCCGCGAACTAATAAGCTTACGCGCAGGCAACTTCTTTATTAAGGCAGTAACAGAATACGCCCTACGTTAATGAGTCGTGACAAGGAAAACATCCCATGCCCAACGTCCTGTCTGAGAGCCGCGATTAGTCCATACTTTCGCGCGATAGCGGAACTGATTTCCGTATTGATCCGTGCGCTTTGCCTCTTTGTACCGCAACTCAATTTTCGTTACGCCAAGTTCGGGTAAAGTATGTAATTCACGTGGTTCGGAAATGCCGTTATGATTCTTGTCCTGCCAGAGCCGCAGCCTTCCGAACACTTCATCATGTTCATCTATCACACCATCGCCATTACCGCCATTTTCCGGCTTATCAAACTCGGCGAGCGCGGCAAAGCCATTGCGATTGGCGGATGGTGGTTGCGGTGTGTAATTACCAAACAACTCTGCGCCGAGAGTAATCTTGCCATCGCCATTACGATCAAGCACGAGGAAAGCGTTATCAGAGTTTGCCGCCGTCCACGCTATTCTGTTGGCATAACCGTCACTGTTAAAGTCAAAGTCAACGCCGCCTTGAGCATCAGTCAAGGAGAAGCCATTGCCAGATATGTCAATGATGATCGGAGTGTCAATGCAGCAGGGATCAACATTGTCGGGTTGTACGTCGCCAGACGATGTTTGTGCTCCATACCCGCCATAGCAGTATGGATCGCACTCTTTAGTGCCGCCGCCGCTAGGGGGAGTCTGAAATGTAAGTAATAAACCTTGCGTGAGAGCACTGGGGTTCCCTATTGTTGCTGCGGGGGCTGGTGTGTTTGGCGGATTGTTAACCGCTGTGATTCTAACTCTGAACTGTACAGAGCCGCCAACCTGACTTGAGCCAGTTATTGTAAACCTTATGGTATTGCTTACCCCTCCACCCGTTAACGATACGTCATAGGTTTTGCCGTTATTCGACTGCCCGCCGGATACAGTGTAAGAGACACCGCTAGTATTGCTATCTTCAAGTAGCTCCACGCGAGCAACAGTATTTTGCACAACGCTCCCCGTAGTCGCAACTGACACTGTAATTGTTGCAGTTGAGTCTGGTGGTGTCGTTCCGGCTTGACCTGCATCAGCTTTGATGGTTGTTGGGGAAAGCGTCGCCCCACCTAAATAAACCTCACGAGGTGGAGTTTGTTGGAAGGCTCTTACTATCAAAGCAAAAGCGCAAATACCGAGTAGCAGTGAAGAAGCCCGTAAAAACTTGGATCGTTTATTCATCTTTATGAGTTCTCCTGTGGCTTTGAGATGATAACTTTATCAGCTTATCTCCTGTATCATGTCAACACTATTCGGGAGTGACGAAACGAGCATCGGTAGGTTATAACGTTTCGTATGTATGAATGTCCATATTGCCAAGCCACATCCCGTCAGATTAAAGCTGGTCGCAACCGCGCTGGCTCTCAGCGTTATCAGTGCCGCGAGTGCGATAGGCATTACACGCCCGAACCCAAGCTCAACGGCTATCCTGCGCACGTCAAACAGCAGGCCATCCGCTTATATCTGGAAGGCACTAACTTTCGCCGCATCGGTCGCCTGCTCGGTGTCAACTATCAATCAGCAGTTAATTGGATCAATGCTTACCATCAGAGTTTGCCCAGTGGTGAGCCAGCCGTGACCGCACCTGACGTGGTCGAACTGGACGAAGTGTTCACTTTCATCGGCTCAAAAAAACAAGGGCCTACATCATCACCATAGTAGATCGGGCGACGCGCTGCATCCGTAGCGCATGATGTGGTATGGGAGCGCACCACTGCGGTAATGCAATCTCTGGTTGATGGCGCGGCGCACTCAGCACGTTACTTTAGTGATGCCTTCCCGACTTATGGCGACCTCTGCTATTGGGGCGAGCACACGATGATGCATGACAAAAGCGAAACGTATTCGGTGGAAGGCACGAATGCCGACCTGCGTCATTATTTAGCGCGCTTAGCACGGAAGAGTCGTTGCTTTTCGCGGTGCATCAAAGCCTTGCGCCGGGCGGTTGATCTGTTCGTCCATTTCTACAATCGTAGGCAACTGCGAAAGCGGCAGCATCCGAAGTATCCAGCGCATATCATTGACCCGTTGCCTATTCGCGTTTAGTCACTCCCACACTATTCCTTAATCTTGTTCTCAAATGCAGAAGTGCCGAACACGGCTTATACACCCGTCGTTTTGGCCTGTCAATCAACTCCTTTGATAGATCAAGCGGCGTGATTAAAGATAATGCTGCCGCCCGTCGCATTTTTGTTTGCAGGCTTCAAGAGTATAATATTTACGCATCCGGCAGCCCCGCCGGTTTCGTAAATTCACCTTGCAAGACAGGCTGACACTTCACTGATTTTTGCGCGTTCGCGCATGGTCTTTCTACACAGAATGGATTTGTATATGAATCGTCATCGTAACCGCTACTCTTTTTTGAACAGTCTCGCGCCCGTCGCCTTCGTCTGTCTCGTCGCATCTGTATTCATTGCGCCGCCATCGCGCGCCGTCGGCGAGTTGGCGACTCCGGCATCTTCAACGACGAGCAAGACGGGCACGACAACGTCGCTCATGCCTGCCGCGCAGCAGAATGAAGCGGCCATCGCAGCTCTACGGCAGGGCGTATCTCTACTGCGCCGCAGCAATGCGGATCAGGCGCTGGCTCCGCTGGAAACCGCGCTCCGGCTTTTCACAGCGGCAAATGACGCGCGCGGGCAAGCGGCGGCGCACGACGCGCTCGGCGAGCTTTACGAGCGGCAGGGACAATACAACGTCGCGCTCGATCATTATCGCAGCGCACGCCAAGCCTTCAACACGACGAGCGATTCTTTTCATGCCAATCTGATGTTCGCCAAGATCGGCGATATGCGTTACCGGCAGGGCGACACCGCCGAGGCGCGCACCGCCTACTCCGAAATGGATGCGCCCAAACCCAACACCAACGCGCTTAATACCTTCAATGCCGTGCGCGCCAAACCGAACAAGGTGCGCGGGCTACTTGGCCGCGCCCGCAGTATTGCGACGGGCACGCCGAGCACTTCGACGGGCAGCCAGGCCGCGTCCGTCGCCACCGACGCCGCGAGCGAAATCAAGCAGGGCTTTGAGCTTTACAGACAGTTTGTGCTTTACGCCACACAGGAACTCGGTCTCGGCCGCGTTGATTTTCTCACATCGAAGCTCGACAGCGCGAAACAACATTTTACGAACGCATTAGGCGCTGCCGGAGGCGATGTTCCCGTAATCGGCAAGCTCGGTCAAACGCGCCGTGTACGCATCGCCGCCCGCACCAGTCTCGCCGACATCGCTTTTCAACAGGGACGCTTTGAGGATGCCGCAGCTTTATATACCGATGCAGCCAGCGGCGCGGAGAGCGACGGGCGATTCGATCTGGCGTGGCCTGCCCAGCGTGGTATAGGCCGCAGCCGCCTCGCTCTTGCCACACGCGAACGCGACGCAAGCAAAGCCGCGAAGCTACGCGGTGAGGCGCTCGATGCTTACCGCAAAGCCATCAAAACGATTGAAACGATTCGGCAAGGCAGCTTGCGCGCAGATGAATCGCGCACCACATTTTTAGCTTCGACAAAAGATGTTTACGATGAAGCGTCCGGCGCGCTCGCGGACATGGCGCTGGAGAATCGCGCTTCAAATTCTGCGCCGCTTTCCGGCACGGCGCTGCAAAATGCGGGCGAGGCGTTCAAGATTGTCGAGGCCGGACGCGCCCGCTCGCTTCTCGATCTGCTCGCGGAATCGCGCGCGGAAATCACCGAAGGTGTGCCCACCGAACTGCTCGAGCGCAAGCAGGACAATCTTGAACGCCAGCAGGAGATCGCGCGACAACTCACAGGCGTCAGCGTCACCGACGACGCTCCCGCCCAACCCGTGCAGGAACTCGAAGCGGAGCTTGAACGCCTGTCGGTTGACTATGACAGCATCGAAAATAACATTAGAGTTGCCAGTCCGCGCTATGCCGCGCTCACCGAAGGCCAACCCTTGAGCCTTAGTGAAGCACAGGCGAAAGTCTTGGACGATAAAACGGCGCTGCTCGAATACAGCCTCGGCAACGAGCGTTCCTATCTCTGGGTGGTCACGCAAAAAGATATCGCCCTCTATAAACTGCCTGCCCGCGAACAACTCGACAAGCAGGCAATAGAACTTCGCGCACAAATTATCCCTGCGGAACTGCGCCGCTCCATCGTCGGCATCAACGTCACCGCCAATCAAAGCAAACAGGCGGCGAACGAAGATACGGATACAAATTTGTCGCAGGATGCGGCCACGTATGCGGCGGCGGCCAACGCGCTTTACAAAACCGTGCTCGAACCCGCCGCTTCCGTCTTCGCAGACAAACGCCTGCTCGTCGTCGCCGACGGCGCGCTCAACTATGTTCCCTTCGAGGCGCTCGTCACAAAGAGCGGCGGCAACAACTATGCGGAGCTTTCCTATTTAGTTAAGACCAATGAAGTGATCTACGCCCCTTCGGTTTCCGTCGTCGCCGCCGTCAGACAACAGGGCGGCAGAAGTCGCAGCGGCGGCGTACTGCTCGTCGCCGATCCCGTGTTTGATAGTAGCGACACGCGCGCACCACGCAGTACGGCGGCAAACTCGCAATCCGGTAATCAATCCGCGTCGGCGCTCACCAGCGCGCTCGCAGATGTCGCGGGCGTTGCCGATAAAGCATCTACGGACGGACTAAAACTCGCGCGCTTGAACGGCTCGCGCGCGGAGGCACAACAAATCTCGCAACTCACGCGCGCCGCAGGCGGGCAAGCAAACACTTGGCTCGATCTCGAAGCGAACGAGTCGAACGTCAAAACTCGCGGCGCGAATCAATATCGAATAGTCCACATTGCGACGCACGGGCTGCTCGATGCCGAACGTCCGCAATTCACCGGCCTCGTCCTTTCCTTAGTCGGCAACTCGACAGGCGACGACGGCTTCCTGCGTACCGATGAAATCTTTAACTTGCGTCTCGGTTCGCCGCTCGTCATGCTCTCGGCCTGCGAAACCGGTCTCGGCAAAGAGAAACGCGGCGAAGGCGTCATCGGTCTCACACGTGCTTTCATGTATGCCGGTGCTCCCACCGTCGGCGTCAGTCTGTGGTCGGTCGCCGACCGCTCCACTGCTCTGCTGATGACAGATTTCTACAAACGCCTGCTGGCAAACGCTGCGCCTTCTGCGGCCATGCGCGCGGCACAGCAACAGATGATCGCGGGCAAACGCTACAGCGCGCCGTTCTTCTGGGCGCCCTTTGTTCTTAACGGCGATTGGCGGTAAGCTCTGCATAAGGACAGCGTGCGAACGTAATTGCCGCACGCTGTTACTTTCTTTTTACAAATCGAATCATGCCCTCGAAATCTTTTCGCGTGCCGTCACGACGACGCCACAACTTCGCTTTCATCATTGCCTGCGCGCTGTTATTCAACGCGCTTCAATGGCATCGCGTTGGCGCGCAATCGCCAGCCCCTTCGCGCGTGGTTGCCGCGCCTCGTTCACCGAACGCTCTTGTTAGAATCTCAAGCTCTGAACGTCAAGCGTCTTCTGCCCTCACACTGTGGCGCGAAGTCGAACCGCTCGCGGCAGCCAAAAACGAGTCGGCCTTGATTGCCGCCCTGACACGCGACCGCGGCGGCGCCGCCCGCGCGCTCTACAATGAGCTTCTGTTCGATGCGGTTGATTCGCGTCTTTACAACAATCCGCCAATCTCTCCCGATGCCGATCACGTGCGTATGCTGCTCGCGCGCATTGATGCTGAAGCCGCTACGCTTGAAACGAAGCTCGCCGAATGGTCTAAAGAGCGCAAAGCAGGCGTGGGTTTCGTGAAGACAGGCGACGGCTTCGAACAGTTGCTTTATCTTTACATCACCGCCGAACCGAAGAACGCCGAGAAGCAGGAAACGAGCGCGGGCGTGCAACCTTTAACGCCGCGTCAATTGACGGAACGCGCTCTCAAAATCGCCGAAGCGACGGGCAACGAACTCGCCGCCGCCAGCATTTACGGTAATCTGGCATCCTACGCACACCGTGATAAGCGTTTGCCGGATGCACCACCGTTGATTGAACGCGCCGCCGCCATCTGGCAACGCTGGCAGCATCCGGCAGGTATGCTGGCCTCCGAATTTCTACGCGCAGAGGCTTACGCGCTTGCAGAGAATCCGCGCGACGCGGCACAGGCTTATCAGCGTGCTTTGGAACTGACAAAGACTCGTCCTGCCTTGCGCAGTTATCGCTTGATGGTGCTGCCGCAACTTGCGACAAGCTTGCGCAACGCGGGTGATAAAGAAGGCACACGCCGCACGTTTGAACTCGCGGTCGAAGAAGCGCGCACGCAGCTCGCCACCGAACAGGATCAAACCAAGCATCTCGCCGCCGCGCAAAATCTGGTTAGCCTCGAAGTGCAACTCGGCGATGCGCTCAACGCCCTTGATCGCTACGCCGAAGCCGCCGAATGGTTCGCCCGCGCCGACAAGCTGGACGAAGAGAACTACCGTATTCAACTTGCACAGACCGAAGAACAACTGACGAGCGTCACCGCCAACCTGCAAGCTAAAATTGACAAGGCGACGGACGAAGCGACGCGCAAGATTTTCACTCAATCGCGCGAAACCGTTTTTAATGCCTTGACGAGCATTCTCGACGGGCTGGCGCTGAAGCGGAACGACAATGCCGCCCGCGCTAGAATCGCCGAAAGGCAACTTGCACGCGCGCGCGCAACCAACAGCACTTTCGACATCGCCAACTCGCTCGATGCGGTCGCCGAAGCTTACCGGCGCGCGGGCGATTTCGATAAAGCACGTGCCACCGCCGCAGAATCCCTAAAACTTCGCCAAGACGATCCGCGCCGCCGGAATCTTTATAAGACCGTTGATATACTTGCCGGAATCGCCTACGACGCAGACGATTACGACGTCGCCATCGCGCGTTACCGCGAAGTGATTGAGCTGGCAAAGCCCGGCGCTCTGCCCACGCTTTTCGACTTGAACGCCGAACCGCGCGAAGACATTCGCCCGATTCTCGCGCGCGGTAACTCGACCGATAGAACCTCGCGCGTTATGAATGCTCTTTTCGCGCGCCACTGGATTGCAAATATTCTGATGGGCAAAGGCAACTACCGCGAGGCCGATCAGGAATTAACGATTCTGGCCGAAAGCATTCCGCAAATGTACGTCGCCGGTGCGCCCGATGAAGCCGAACTAACACGCTGGCTAAGCGAGATGAAAGCGAAGCCGGATGTTTCATCGAATGCTCACTCAACGCAAATCAAGATTGCAGACATCGTCGAGCATCGTCGTCAAATCGGCTTCGAGCCAAACAGCGATGAAACGGAGCGTTTGAATAACGCCGATTTCTTTGCGAGCGGTTTGCGTCAGGCAGTCGCCATCGGGCGCGCCAATCTGCTCAACTCCCAGTACGATCTTGAAGGCGCAACCAAAGCTTACGAGGAAGCGATTCGCCTTGCCTCCAACTTTTCCGGCGGCTATTTTCCGATCACGGGTATGTATGTCGCCGTCGCGCGCATGGAGACCGAACGCGGCAATTACGTCAAAGCTGAAGCGGCGTTGATGCCTGCGCTCGAAAAGTATAAGCGTAACCGGGACGCGGCAGGCATCGCCAACATCATCGCGCAGCAAAGCACACTGCGGCGTAAGCAAGGCCAATTCATTGAAGCGCGCCGTCTCGCCGAAGAAGCCTTAAAGATCGGCGGCGAGATTAATTCGCGCTCGCTCATCGCATCCTTGGCGCGCACGCTCGGACGCGCCGAACTCGAAGCAGGCGGCGATGCGCTGCCCGCCGCCGAACGCCACCTACTCCAATCCTTAAAGATATGGCGCGAGTTAGGCGAACGCGCCACCATCGCTTACACGCTCGGCGATCTAGGTTACGCGCTTGAGAGACAGGGGCGCGAAACGGATGCGCTCGCGGCTTACGAAGAAGCCGTCAAACTGGTTGAATCCTTAACCGGCGCGCTCTCGCAAGGCGTTAGCGCCGACACCTTCAATTCGAGTCGCAGCAGCCGCGATCTTTACGACCGTTTAATCAAGCTTTTAATCAAGCGCGGACGCGCCACCGATGCGCTCGGCTATCTCGAACGCGCGAAATCCAAATCGCTTGTTGATGCGCTCGCGGGCGCAAACGTCAATGCACAAAATCCGGCGCTCAATAATCTGCTCGAGCGCGTGCGCAAATCGAGCGACGCCGTGCGCATCGCCGAAACCGCATTGACGGGTGAACTCGCCAAGCCCGTCGCGCAACACGACAGCACGAAGATTGCGAGCGCGCAGTTGAAATTATCAATCGCGCAGAAGGAATATCTAAACGCCGCGCAAGCTATCGAACGCGCCAATCCGTCTTACGCAAGCCTCGTCGCCGTCAATCCAACCAACCTTGCAGAGATACAAAAACAGTTGCCCGCAAAGACGCTGCTGCTCGAATACTTCCCTTCCGATAAAGAGCTTTACATCTTCGTCGTGACGCGCGACGCCGCGCCCACGATTCGCACAGTTCCGATCACGCGCGAAGCTCTGGCGAATCTGGTGATGCAATACCGCGATGCGCTGAGTTCGGCGGATGAGCCGTCCGTGCTCGAACGCTCCGCACGCGGTTCGCTCTGGAAAGATGACGGGCAAACGGATTTCAAAACGGACGTGCTGCCGCTCAAAGAAGCCACCGTCAAACTCTACGATGCGTTAATCGCACCCGTCCAAACTGCGGTTGACGAAGCCGACACGCTTTTAATCGTCCCGGCGGCGGAGCTTTACTATCTGCCAATTCATGCGCTCGGCCGGGCTAAAAGCGACGGCTCGATCAGCTTTCTCATCGAACAAAAACGCTTCGCTTACTTCGCTTCAGCCGACTTGCTTAATGTCGTCAATGCCATCAACGCAACGACGGGCAAGGCTTCCGGCAAGGCGGATAGTGTTGGCTTGCTGGCGCTCGGAAACCCGGACGGCAGTCTTCCGGCGGCAACCGATGAAGTGGCCGCACTCCGTCGTCTCTTCACGAAATCGAGCGTCTATACAGGTACAGACGCCACCGTTGCCCGCGTCACACAACCCGCCGCGACGCGCACGCCTTTCCTGCACTTCGCAACGCACGGCGTGATTGACAGCCGCGACCCGAAAGAAACTTACTTGCTTCTCGCCGGAACGCCGAATCGCCTTTCGGTTAAAGACATCGTTGAAGATAAATATAAACTCTCGCTCGGCGGCACGCGCCTCGTCACGCTCTCCGCCTGCCAGACAAACATCGGCGGCTATGATCCGGGCGCGGTTTATAGCAGCCTCTCTCGCGCCTTTTCAAAGGCCGGTGCGCCGACCGTCATCGCCTCGCTGTGGAGCGTCAACGACGCTTCGACGCGCGACACGATGACGCTCTTTTACAAAGAGTTGGCCGCCGGAGTTTCAAAAGCCGAAGCGATGCGCCGCGCCCAACTCGGCGTGATGCGCGACCCACGCTTCGCGCATCCGTACTACTGGGCGCCGTTCGTCGTGCTCGGTGATTGGAGATAAAAAAGCGACGTTTTGAGGATTGTAGAATCAAGGATTGAAGAATTCAGGCGGGTTCGATTAACGTGCCGTTCTCGTAGGCGACGATTAATCGTTCGAGGGCTTCGCACTGGCGGCGCAAGCTCGCGCCCGCGTCCGTGTCGGCCATGATTCGCGCGTGATCGTAAGTGCGTATGATCGTAACTTTCGGCACGATGTCCGCGCCGCTCGTAATCGCATCTTCGATTGATTCAAAATGATGGTGTTCGGCGAGCGCGATGCTTTCGGGAGCGAGAATTAAAGTATAGCCGTGATCGCCGTATGCTTCGGAAAAAGCTCCGTCAATCGTTACGGCATTACCGCCCCGCTTGACGGGCTGCTCGCCTTTTTCGATCTTCACCGGAACATGGCCGTTTACGATTAAGCCGTCTTCGGTGACGCCGAACTCACGCATAATGCCGCGACAGAAATCGGCATCGTGCATCAACGCGAAGTACGGATTTTTGTTTTCGACGTGCGTTTGTTTGTCTTCGACGAAATATGTCTCGAAAGTCGCCATGCGGTCTTTGCCGAAAAACGGCGAACGCGCGCCCGCCCATAGATACCAGAACCAATCCGCATCACCTTCCGCCGCCGCTCCCGTCACCGCGCCCGCCCGAAAAGCACGGCGGATAACTGCACCGAGAGCATCAAACAACGCGCGGCCAGCGCAGTCCTCGCCGTCAATCTTTAATGAAAGCATCTGGCCGCTTTCATCCACCGGCACGCAGGCATGAAAGATCAACGCATCATCGCGTTCGAGCCACATCGCGCCGCGCCTTGCGACGTACCTCATATGTTCCCACAAACGCGCGCTCGTCAAAAACGATTGCCGCAAACGATCCATGCACGCGCGCTCTTCCGTCGAAAGCGCATAAGGATCGTTCGGATCAATGGTCGGTAAATTGGTATCGCGCAAAGGGTAAGTTTGCCCGTCTATCTCTACCGTGCCCGCCTCGAAGTTGATGCGGTGAAGCAGATTGCGATTCTCCATTTCCCATTCGGGATGGCGGCGAATTGTCTGGCCTTCCAGCTTAAACTGCATAATGGCCGCCGCCTTCTGCATCCGCCGCATCAATGCATCATCACGCAAGCCTGTTCCCTTCAGCCCGAAGCACTCCGCCCCGTCGTCCGCGTAAACCGTGCGCGCGAGTTTTTCAAGCGGCGACACAATCAAGCCGTAGCCTTCTTCCAACTGCGACAAACGACGATAGCGCAAAGAGACGCGCAGGACAGTAGCTATTAATGCTTCCTGTCCGAGACACGCGCCCATCCATTCCGCATCGTGATTGCCCCACGTGAAGATGACGTTCGGCTGCTCCATCAAATAATCAACGACGCGATCAATACGCGCACCCCGATCCCCCAAATCTCCCGCGACGATGATTTCGGAAGCCGTCAGATTACGCACAAGGCGAGATGCAGCGCGCACACACAGCAAATCCTGATCGTGCTCCGTCAGCGCGTAAATCATTTCGTCAACGTAGGCGGGCGGGCGTCCCGCGCAGTGTTCGGCGAGAAGTTCTTCAAATAACTCCCGACGCTCCGGCGGAAAAAGATTGACGACGTGCGCGCGACGATAATTCTTCGCCAGCCCGCGCACCAACTCGAATTGCAAACGCAGCGTGCGCGAAACCCACTCGCGGCGTTGCGCGGAATCCGCAAACTTGTCGCTCATGTGCGCCATCATCTCGCGCGGATAATAAAGCACAGCGAGCAATTCTTTGATCTCAACTTCAGTCAATAGTTCGCCGAACAATGATTCGACGAGCGGGCGCAAAGAGCCGGAAGCATTGTTGATGACGTGGCGCAGTTTTTTGTATTCGCCGTGAACGTCGCTGATGACGTGGACGACGCCCATCGGGAGACGCGAGGACGCGCGCAACGCAGACACTTCGGCCAGCGCGCTCTCCGCCGACGAATAGTTCGCCGCCAACGCGCGAAGCAAAGTCAGTTCATCTTTATCAGGTGAATCGCTCACAATTCAATATCGGAAGATTCGTACAATTTTATTTTCGCCACTCGTCAATGAGCGATGCGACGAGTCCCGTCCAGCCTGTCTGGTGCGATGCGCCCAACCCCATACCGGTGTCGCCGTGAAAATATTCGTAGAACAAAAGCAGGTCGCGCCAGTGCGGATCGTTCTGAAACTTTTCGTAGTTGCCGTAAACAGGACGCATTCCCTGTTCATTGCGCGTGAACATACTTATCATGCGGTCTGCGAAACCGTGCGCCATCTCTTCGAGCGTCACGCTCGGTTCGTTGTCCGACGCGCTCTCGATGCGCAACTGCGAGCCGTAAGCTTTGCCCAATTTGCGGAAGGATTCGATCATCATAAAGCTTGTCGGAAACCACACGGGGCCACGCCAGTTAGAGTTTCCGCCCTTCAACATCTCAAGCGATTCGGCGGGTTCATAGCCGACTTGGTTATGGCCGAACACGAACGGATGCTCTTCGTGATACTTAGACAAGCTGCGCAAGCCGTAATCCGAACGGAACTCTTTCGGGTCCCAGATGCGTTCGAGCAGGTGAATCATCTGCTCTTCGTCAACGATGGCGAGCACGTGTACTTTGCGGCCATTGCGCTCTATCGTCGTCACGCAACTCTGCACGAGGTCTTGCCGATTGTTCAAAAACCAGTGTAGATTACTGCGAAATTCCGGGAACGGTTCTAACCAATCCTCTTCCAATCTTTCTATCGCATAAAGCGGAATGAGGCCGACAAGCGAACGCACGCGGAATTTGTGAAACGAGCCGTCCGGGTAGCGCAGCACGTCGTAAAAGAAACGATCCTTTTCATCCCACAAAGAATAGTTGCGCCCGCCCATCTTCTTCATCGCCGCGCCGACGTAAACGTAGTGCTGGAAAAATTTCGTTGCGAGAGCTTCGTAAGCCTTGTTTTCATGCGCGAGTTCGAGCGCGATGCGCATCAGGTTCAAACAGAACATTCCCATCCAGCCGGTCGCGTCCGATTGTTCGAGCGTCGCGCCGTGCGGCATCTCTTCGCTGCGGTCAAGTACCGTGATGTTATCTAGGCCGAGAAAGCCGCCCTCGAAGACGTTGTTGCCTTCGCTGTCCACTTTATTAATCCACCAAGCGAAGTTAATCAGCAACTTGTGGAAACACTTTTCGAGAAACAGGCGGTCGGCCTTGCCCGAACGCGCCTTGTCCATGTTGTAAACACGCCACACAGCCCACGCATGAACCGGCGGATTCAAATCCGAAAACTCCCACTCGTAAGCCGGTATCTGCCCGTTCGGGTGTTGGAACTGCTCGAAGAGTAAAAGCCACAACTGCTCTTTCGCAAACTCCGGGTCAACGAGGGCGAGCGGCGCACAGTGAAACGCCAAGTCCCACGCGGCGAACCAGGGATATTCCCACTTGTCCGGCATCGAGAGCACGCGCATCGAGTTCAAGTGCATCCACCGAAAATTGCGCACGCGGCGGCGCGATTCCGGCGGCGGATGATTCGGATTGTCGCCCTCGAACCAGCGATCCACATCGTAAATGTAAATCTGCTTTGTCCAGAGCATTCCGGCGAGCGCCTGCCGCTGCACATGCTTTTCATCTTCCGTAGCCTTCGCCGGATGCACGCTCTCGTAAAATTCATCTGCTTCTTCGCGCCGCTTCTCGAATATCTTCTCAACGTCCTTGAGCGGCTGCTTCAAAAGCTCACCCGTCAAGCGCAAACGAATCACGACGGAGCCGTTTGCCGGAACATTCAGATTTGCATAATGTAGACACGCCTTCGTTCCCGTCTGCGACGGATTAATGCAGTCTTCGCCGTTAATTACGTGGCGATGAAAAGCATCTTTGACGTAAGGCTTACGGCTTTGCGCGCCTTCACCCCAGACGCGCGGAGCATTCGTTTCGTTATCCGTGAAAAGCGGTTGGCCGCCCGCGTCGCCGTATAGATAACGCTTGCCAAGGCGATACTCGAACGGCAAATTGCTGAGATGCGCGGCGTCCGAATCGTCCGCCACGATGCTCGTAAAATTCTTGCCTTCCGGCCCTACGGCAATGATCGGTTCCTGTAAGGGCTCGGCTCCCCACGCCCACGTATTGCGAAACCACAGATGCGGCATTACATGAATCGGCGCATCAACCGACGCGCGATTGCATACTTCGATGCGTATGCAAATATCTTCCGCGTCGGCTTTCGCATACTCGACGAACACATCGAAATAGCGATCTTCATCGAACACGCCTGTGTCCAGAAGTTCGTATTCGGGCAGATGCGCCCCGCGCCGTTTTTTGTTCTCTTCGATTAATTGCGAGTACGGATACGCGGCGTGCGGATACTTGTACAGATATTTCATGTACGAGTGCGTCGGCGTCGAATCAATATAGAAATAGTATTCCTTAACGTCCTCGCTGTGATTGGCTTCGCTTGAGACAAGCCCGTAAAGGCGTTCCTTCAAAATCGGGTCATGCCCGTTCCACAAAGCGAGCGAGAACACGAGCAACTGATAGCGGTCGCAGATACCGGCGAGTCCGTCTTCGCCCCAGCGATAGGCTTTCGAGCGCGCCAGATCGTGCGGGAAATAATCCCACGCCGATCCATCGGGGCTGTAATCTTCGCGCACCGTTCCCCACGCGCGCTCTGAGACATACGGCCCCCATTTTCGCCAGGGCTTAACCGGCAACGTCGAAGGCTCTTGCAACCGCTCATGTTCTTTTGTTTTCATTGGATGTGTGATCGAGAAATAGTCGAAACAAATCCTCTGCCCGTGTTACTGATAATGCAACGCGGGCAGAGGACTCATCCCGCCCCCACTTCAAATTATATCTTGAGCTAGAAAGACCTTAGGCGAACATTTCAAGCTTTTTCGGCGTCGAGCTGCGTGAGTTTCTCTACGCGCTGTTGATGACGTCCGCCCGCAAACTCCGTTTCCATAAAGGTGCGAATCATACGCGCCGCGAGTTCCGGTTCGATGAAGCGTGCGCCGATGCACAGAACATTAGCATCGTTATGTTCGCGCGCGAGCCGCGCCGTTTCTTCGTTCCAACACAAGGCGGCACGCACGCCGGGCACTTTGTTGGCGGCAATCGAAATGCCTATGCCGGAGCCGCAGACGACGACACCGCGCGCCGCTTCACCGTTCACAACGGCACGCCCGACAGCCGCACCGAAGTCGGGATAATCAACGCTATCGAGGCTATTTGTGCCACGATCATCTATCTCATAGCCGAGTGCGGCGAGTTCGCGCTTCGCCGCCTCTTTGCTTTCGTATCCGGCATGGTCGCTGCCGATGGCGATTCGTTTGGGATTCATGCTGCTACCATTCTTTGTAGATTAGAGATTCGCCGCCGCGTCTTTATCAACGAGCCATTCGAGCGCGCCGCCCGCCGCCTGCGGCTGAATCAACTGCGACGGCAAACGGTTCGTATCGCGCGCGCCGTTGATGACTTCCGGCAAGCGTTCGGCCTTGCCCGCGCCTGTGATAAGGAACATCACGTGCGCGGCATGATTGATGGCCGGTGCAGAGAGCGTGATCCGAAAGGTATTAAACTTTTCGACCCAATTGGATGCGACCCACGCCGTTTGTTCTTGCAACGCAAGGGATCCGGGGAAAAGCGAAGCGGTATGGCCGTCGTCACCCATGCCGAGCAGAACGACATCGAAGCGCGGCCACGTTTCATCTTCAAAGTAAGAACGCAACTCATCTTCGTAAAGCCGCGCGTTGGCGACCGCATCGCCTTCGCCGATCATGCGATGTATATTTTGCTGCGGAAGCGGCACGCGCGCGAGCATCGCTTCATTCGCCATGCGATAATTGCTCTGCTCATCATCGGGCGGCACGCAACGCTCGTCGCCGAAGAAGATATGCACCTTCTCCCATTCGATCTCGTTGCGATAGTCGTCGCTCGCCAGCAGTTCGTAAAGCTTCTTCGGTGTCGAACCGCCGCCGAGCGCGATGCTGAAGCGCCCCGTCGCTTCGATTGCCGCGCGCGCGATTTCAATGATGCGATCAGCGGCGCGGCGTGCGACATCCGCCGCGTCGTCGCAGACAATAATTTGCGGTGCGTTATCTTTTGCCGCTGCTTCCATAATTTCTCACCAGTCTTTAGTAAAGTGCGCTACGCGCCGCACCGTAAAGCGCAGTTTTGTCGTCGAGGATAACGTGTACGGGAACCGCCGCGTTGAAAGCGTTAAAGCGTCCTTTGTCTTTGAACGCGGCCATGAATGTTCCGTCCTTCAACTTCTCTATAATCTTCGGAGCGATGCCGCCGCCCATATAAAGGCCGCCGGTCGCCACCATCATCAGTGACAGATTGCCCGCCATTGCGCCGTAAATCGAAGTGAACAGATCAAGGGCTTTGACGGCAAGTTCGGATTTCCCCGAGAGCGCCGCACCCGAGACGGCAGCCGTTTTGTTGCCACCGCCCTCGATTTCAGCG
Organism: Pyrinomonadaceae bacterium; assembly: GCA_046262295.1. Taxonomy (GTDB): domain Bacteria; phylum Acidobacteriota; class Blastocatellia; order Pyrinomonadales; family Pyrinomonadaceae; genus JBHENC01. The sequence goes on from JBHENC010000014.1 coordinate 16,152, forward strand.
CGCAGCCAATCCGGTTCTTCGCCATGTTTTTTATCGCGCAGGAAGGAATAGACGTTGAAGAGGCCGGGGCCTGACAGAGCGCGTTCGTAACTGACGTGCGCGCCGAATTTTTCAAAGAGATAGCGCAACAGTTCCATCTCCATCTCATTTCGCGGCGCGAAATCCATATGGCCGCCTTCGGATGCCAGCGGTTGGTATCGCCCATTTTCGCGCAGGATGATTCCGGCCATGCCTAAGCCTGTGCCCGCCGCAATCAACGCGCGATTGCCGCCGCGCGCCGTGTCGCCTTCGTTAAGCGTGAAAAGCTGGTTCGCTTGCAGAGCTTCGATGCCTGCGGCGGTGGCTTCCAGATCGTTGATGAGCTTAACGCGCTCGACGCCGAGTTGCGTGGCGAGTTTTTTGGATTCGACGATCCACGCGAGATTCGGCGTCTCGACGCGGCCTTCGACGACCGGCCCGGCGATGCCGAAGCAAGCATGGGTTATGTTCTTCGCCGCATTTTCCTCGACGTATTGCTTGAGAATCGCGTCCAGAGAATCGTATTGCGCGCTCGGAAAACTCTTTTGCGCGAGTGGCGCGCCGACGCCTTTTTCGTCCGACTCAAAAAGCGCGACGTTTGTTTTAGTTCCGCCGATGTCGCCAGCAATTATCATGTTAGTTTTAACCGTTAGGAGTTCAAGTTAATGCGCTCATCACTTGAGCGCAGAGAGCATTTCGGCGGCTGACGCGACCGCCGCTTCATAAATCGCATCGCGTGCGAGAAAACTTAACTCACGGCTTAAACGCTGTCCTTCGGTGCGTGCTTCATAAGCGAGTACGCGCCCGACGCTATGTTTTTCGCCGATGTCGGCCTGTGTTTCTAATTTCTTTCCGTCTGAACTGAGGCCGACGTAAAACTTCGCGCCGCTCGCTTCAGTCGTCAGCGTGACGGAACCGAGCAAGCCGTCGCTGCCTTCTTTATCTTCACCGGCGCGCAACTCTACGTTGATGGCGTGCCCGTCTTTGGCGCGTAAGATGACGCTTCGCCCGTCGCCTGTCTGTAATGAACTCGCCGAATCAACTTTCCAGCCGAGCCGCGAAGCGAGCCAGCCGACGATCAAAAAGGCATTGGCGGCAACTTCATCATGTGCCACGTCCGGCGGATCGTATTCGACTGTGATGCGATCAATTTTGTCCAACACGGGGCGATAATCCGGCACATCCCAGAAGCTTGCGATGAGCGTGCGCCACGTCGTCAAACGTCCCCAGTTAAGGTCTGTCACGCGCACAAAATCGGGACGCTCTTTGATTAACGCCGCGAGCCGTGTTAGATCATCATGCGGATGATCGAACGCGCAGGAATCTATCACGAGACGATCCGCCATCGCCGTCAAACGATCAAAGAGCTTGTCTTCATAGTGCGGAATATCTTTCCACCACAAAAAGACCGGCACATCCGGCACCAGCAGCGGGGCAAAGGCGCTGGCGACGGATTTCGTCGCCGCGCCGCTCGCTTCTACCGTCACTTGTTCGCCGCAAATCTGATGCACGCCTTTATCCAGTTCACGGCTGCGCGAAGAGACGTGGGCATCAAGTTTTGCTTCACTCGCTTCTTCGTCCGCGATCAGAATCAACGCGCGACAAGGGTTCTGGTCAACCACTTCATCGAGTATCCTTTCGATTTCCGCGCGCTCATCCTGCGCCCCCGCATAGACCAGCAGATTGAGCACGCAGGCGCGCGTCACGCCTGATCCTTCCTCTTTGCCTGCGCCGGTCGTCTGCTGCCACAAAGAAGAGAGTTCTTTTTCGATCTTGCCGACGTCAATTCCCTTCACCGTCGAGGAAACAACATTCGGACTTGCCTGTGTCTGCATATCAACTCCAAGATGATTACCGATGAATGGTCAATCGTAAACGATTAGAAAAGATTGTTCGTCTATTTACGATTGACCGTTCACCATTTACCCGTTTACGGCCTGCGCCAGTTGCGTCCCTGTGTTTCGAGCATTTCGTGTATAGCCTGCGGCCCCCACGTTCCGGCCTCGTAGTTCGGAAACGGCGCGTCTTTTTTCGTCGCCGACCATTCGTCCAAAACGGGCATGACGATTTCCCAGCCGCGCTCGGTCATATCGCGGCGCGCGTAAAGAGTGGAATCGCCGTAGATGCAATCAAGCAACAATCGTTCGTAAGCTTCCGCAGACTTTGTGCCGAACGATGAGCCGTAGCGGAAATCCATATTCACGTCGCGTATGTGCGTGACCTGCCCGGGCACTTTCGCGGCGAAGCGCAGAGTGATGCCTTCGTCCGGCTGCACGCGCACGATCAATTGATTCGGCACGACCTGTTCCATCATCTCCGCGCCGAACAGATGAAGCGGCGCGTCACGGAATTGAATCGCAATCTCGGTCACGCGCTTCGGCATACGCTTGCCCGAACGTATGTAGAATGGCACGCCAGACCAGCGCCAGTTGTCGAACATCATCGTGACGAGCGCGAAAGTCTCCGTGCCGGAATCCACTGCTACGCCGTCTTCTTCACGATAGCCCGGAACGATCTGGCCGTTGATAGAGCCTGCGCCGTATTGCCCACGCACGCATTCATTTCGCACACGCTCCGGTGTGAACGCACGCGCCGCCTGCATCACCTTGATCTTTTCGTCGCGCACGGATTCGGAGCCTAACGAACCGGGCGGCTCCATTGCGATGAGCGACAGCACCTGAAAGACGTGATTCTGGATCATGTCGCGCACGACGCCGGACTTCTCGTAGTAGCCGCCGCGCCCTTCGACGCCGACGGTTTCCGCGTTCGTAATCTGCACGTGGTCTATGTATTGACGATTCCACAGAGGCTCGAAGATGCTGTTGGCGAAACGGAACACCAAAAGATTCTGCACCGTCTCTTTGCCTAAGTAATGGTCAATGCGGTAGACCTGCGATTCGTCCAGATATTGCAAGACGTGGCGATTGAGTGCGCGTGCGCTTTCGAGGTCTGTGCCGAAAGGCTTCTCGATGATAACGCGCGCCCAGTTATTTTCCTGCTTGGTGAGTCCGGCGGTGGCGAGTTGTTGGACGGCTTCGCCGTAATGTTCCGGCGCGGTCGAGAGATAAAAGATGCGATTACCCTGCGTGCCGCGTTCCTTATCAACTTGCTGAAGAAGTTCGCCGAGCTTTTTGTAGTCTTCGGGGTTGTCTATGTTCGACCCGAGATAATAAAGGCCGCGCGCGAAAGAGTTCCACACATCTTCGTCAACGCGCTTGTCTTCAGAGAATTGCGCGATGGCCGTCTTCATCTTGGCGCGATAGTCTTCGTGGCTCATGGGCGTGCGCGACAGGCCGATGATCGCAAACTCTGCGGGCACTAATCGTTCCTGCACGAGACGGTAAAGCGCGGGAATGAGTTTGCGCTTCGTCAAATCTCCGCTCGCGCCGAAGATCACCACGACGCACGGCTCGGCAGTGCGCTCAAGCCTGATTCCTTCGCGCAAAGGGTTATCCATAGTGGTTACTGTTGACATGATTGATCCTCAAAAAGCAGATGTTAGATATTAGATGCCGGATATCAGCCACAACACCTTTGGTTGCAGCTTTGTCCAGCATCTAACATCCGGCATCCGGCATCTGTCCTACTGTTTCTTTAACATCTCTTCCCACTCCGTATGAACCGCGCCCTGACCGGGTTTGTCTGTGCGTTCATAGGTGTGCGAGCCGAAGAAGTCGCGTTGCGCCTGCGTCAAATTGAGCGGCAAATTCTCCGTGCGATACATATCGAAGTAGCCTAGACTCGAAGCCATCGCAAGCACGGGTACGCCTTGATTCATCGCCGTTGTGACGGCCAGACGCCAATTCGGTTGCGCTTCTTCGACCCACGCTTTGAAGTCTGGATCGAGCAGCAAGTTCGGCAGATCGGCGCGGCGTTGGTAAGCCTGCTTAATCTTATCTAGGAATTGCGCGCGGATAATGCAGCCGCCCTTCCAGATGCGCGAGATTTCGCCAAGATTAACGTTCCAGTCCCACTTTTGGGAACCGGCGCGAATCAAGTTCATGCCCTGCGCGTAAGAGCAAATCTTCGACGCATAGAGCGCATCGCGCACGGCGTTGACCATCGCCTTTTTATCGCCGGAGTAGGTGCCCTTCTGCGGGCCGTTGATCTCACGGCTTGCCGCGACGCGCTCGTCTTTGCGCGATGAAAGCGTGCGCGCGTCAACCGAAGCGTTGATGGTCGGAACGACGATGCCAAGGTCAAGCGCGATCTCGCTCGTCCACTTGCCGGTTCCCTTTTGTCCGGCTTTGTCCAGAACAAGATCAACCAGCGGCGTGCCGGTTTCGGTATCTTTGACGCGCAGGATTTGCGCGGTGATTTCGATCAGGAAAGACTCAAGATGTCCTTTATTCCATTCATCGAAAACGTCCGCCATCTCCGTCGCGCTCATGCCGAGACAGTTGCGCATAATATCGTAGGCTTCGGCGATTAGTTGCATATCGCCGTACTCGATGCCGTTATGCACCATCTTGACGAAGTGGCCTGCGCCGCCCGGCCCGATGTAGGTGACGCACGCGCCGTCGTCCACCTTCGCGGCAATGGCTTCCCAGATCGGGCGAATCTGTTCGTAGGCTTCCTTCGCGCCGCCGGGCATCAAAGATGGCCCCCAGAGCGCGCCTTTTTCGCCGCCGGATACGCCGGAGCCGATAAAGTTGAAGCCTTCGGCTTTGAGGGCTTTCTCGCGCCGCTCGGTGTCCATGAAATAGGAGTTGCCGCCGTCAATAACGATGTCGCCCTCTTCCATGTAGGGCTTGATTTGGTCAATCGTCCAGTCAACGGCTTCGCCCGCTTTAACGAGCAGGATGGCTTTGCGCGGACGCTCCAGTGAACGCATAAACTCTTCGGGGGAATGTGTGCCGATGACTTGCTTGCCGTTGGCGCGGGCAACAAAGTCGTCAACCTTTTTCGGGTCGCGGTTAAAGACGGCGATGGGATAACCATTGCGTTCGATGTTCATCGCCAGATTCTCGCCCATCACGGCGAGGCCGATCATACCGATCTTGGCTGTTTTGGTGCTTTGTTCAGGTGTTGACATTTTCCTGTCCTCATATAAAAGCAAAGCCTTGTCGTGCGCTTTGCCCGCCCGGAAATTTAGGGGCCGGGCGTGTTGATTAAAAGCTGATGCTGGATGTCAGATGTTAGATATTAGTAAAAGCTAAAATGAATCGCTCCTTACTAACATCCAGCATCTGACATCTGACATCTTTTCTTTAAAGTGTTCCGCGTGAACTCGGAAGCGGTGCGGCACTGCTGCCGCTACTACTACTGCGGCCTGCGCCGGTTGCGCCGGAACGCGGTATCGCTTCGCCGATCAACTCATGTAAGCGCGTGAGTCCCGCCGCCACGTCCGTGCCCAGATCAACACGAATAGCGCGTCTGCCGCGCGACGCGAGCGAACGAAAATCGCCAAGCGCCTGCGCCTGTTTCAGAGTGCTGAAGGTATACGGTTGATTCGGTATCGGCAGGTCTGTCGTGTCCGGCGCGGTCAGTTGCATAAAGACGCCCGCCGCCGAACCGCCTTTGTGTAGTTGCCCTGTCGAATGCAGAAAACGCGGGCCGTAGCCGGTCGTCGTCGCGCATTTCGTCGCGTCGCGCAGATGGCCTCTGATGTGCTGAATCAGCGTTTCGTGTTCCGGCGTTTCTTCTATGTAATCGAGCATTGCGATGTAGTCGCCTGCTTTGGCGCGCGCCAGATGAGACTTGAGCGCATCGAGCACCGAACCGTTTTGCAAATCAGCGCGGGCTGCGTCGTCCGCGTAAATCGTCAGCGTGCCGTCGGAAACGAGCACGGTCTGTTCCGGCAGTTTGCCGCTCTTCGAGAAAGCTTCGAGAAGCTCTTTCGTCGCGTCTTTCGATTCCTGCACGTTCGGTTGATCGAACGGGTTGATGCCGATAACGTAGCCCGCGAAGGCGACGGCAATCTCCCACAGGAAGAACTCTTCGCCGAGATCGTACAGATCGTTGAGCGTGCGATAGACAACCGGATGACCGGCAGCTTCGAGAGCCTTCAGTTTCACTTCCGTATCGCTGTCCAGCTTGCCGAGGGAGATATGCACGAAGAGGCGGTCATCGCCGTAAGATGAAGGCGAGCCGATTGCTTCGCCCGCGACCGGCAAGATGCCTTTGCCTTCCTTGCCTGTGCTCTCGGCGATGAGTTGCTCAATCCACAAACCGAGTGAGCTGATTTTCGGATCGGCGCTGATCGTCAGTTTGTCGCGTCCGGCCTTGGCGCATTCGCCCAAGATCGCGCCGAGCCGCGCGCCCGGATTTTCGTGCGCGGGCACAACTGAAGCGCACGAGTGAACGATGCGTTCGGCGCGGTCGAGCAGCTTCACGATGTCCAAGCCCATCAGCGCCGCCGGAACAAGGCCGAAGTAAGAGAGAGCGCTATAACGCCCGCCGATGTCCGGCGGATTCAAAAAGATGCGCTTGAACTTATCGTCCGTCGCCATCTTTTCCATCAGCGTGTCGGGGTCTGTGATGGCAACGAAACACTCGCCGGGATCGGAGCGTTTTTTGCCGACCTGATCGTACCAGTATTTGTAGAAGACGAGCGGCTCGGTGGTCGTCCCCGACTTCGACGAAATGATAAAGAGACATTTCGTGATGTCTATTTGATCTGCGATGTCCGCGAAGGCGTCCGGGTCTGTCGAATCGAGCACGAGCAGTTCGGGATAGCCTTCCTGCTTGCCGAAGGTTTGACGCAAGACTTCTGGACACAAACTTGAGCCGCCCATGCCGCAGAGCATCACGTGCTTAAACTGCCGTTCGCCGCGTGTGCGATCCGCAAAGCCGACCAAATCTTTTTCGACGCCGACCATCATATCCGGCACGCACAGCCAGCCGAGCGCGTTGCTGATAATCTTCTGGCTCGCCTCATCGTCTTTCCAGAGCTTCGCGTCTTTGCGCCAGATGCGGCGCATCACGTCGCCTTTTTCAGCTTCCTTGATCGTATTGCTGACGGCGTCACTATACTTTCCCAACGATGCCGTCAAGCGATCATTGATGCCGGAAAGAAGCGCGTCGCGTTTGGATTGAATGGATTCGACGAGCGTGTCGAAGGAGGTAACGAAGGAAGCGAGGCCGTCGTGCTGCAACTTGTCGGTCACGACTTTCAGATCAATGCCGACGTCCTTTAGTTCGCCGATTAATTTGCGGCAATCGTCCAGACCTTCTTCGAGCGTGAGCGCGACTTTGCCGTGATCGCGGATCGCCGTGTAGGTCGCGGGCGGAACTGTGTTGACGGTTTCGGGGCCAATCAGATTATCAACGTACAGCACGTCGGAATACTTCGGATTCTTCGCGCCCGTCGAAGCCCACAACTGTCGCTGCACCTGCGCGCCCTTCGCTTTTAGAGCGGCAAAGCGCGGGCCGTGAAATATCTCTTTGTATTTTGCGTAAGCGAGCTTCGCGTTGGCTATCGCCGCTTTGCCGCACAGATTTTCGAGCTTCGCTTTCTCTTCCGGCGAAGTGGCGCGGCGCGCTTTGAATTCGAGTTCCGTATCAATCATCGTGTCCACGCGCGAGACGAAGAAGCTGGCGACAGATGCGATGTGGTCAACGCTTTTGCCTTCGGCGGCGCGTCGCTCCAAGCCTTTGATGAAAGCTTCGGCGACCTGTTCGTAGTTCTCTATCGAAAAGATCATCGTCACGTTGACGTTGATGCCGCGATAAATAGATTCCTCGATGGCGGGCAAGCCTTCCTGCGACGCAGGAATCTTAATCATCACGTTTTTGCGCTTGAGCAAGCCGAACAATCTGTCGGCTTCGTCTATTGTGCCCTGCGTTTCAAAGGCAAGGCGCGGGCTGACTTCGAGGCTGATGTAACCGTCTATGCCATCCGTCTTATCGTAGACGGGTTTGAGAATATCTGCGGCGTCGCCGATGTCCTGAATAACGAGCGCGTCATAGATGTCGTTGACCGCTTTGCCGCCGGTGACGAGCGTTTTCATCTGTTCGTCGTAATCGGTCGAGCCGACAATCGCCTTCTCGAAGATGGTCGGGTTCGAGGTGACGCCGCGCAGATCATCTTCGTCAATCTTCTTTTTCAGATCGCCGCTGCCCAGCATCGCGCGGCGAATATTGTCGTACCAGATGCTCTGGCCGAGTTTCATAATTTCAACAAGAGGGTTGCTCATAAATTTAACTCCTTCGGGAGGCAGCGATCACCGGATAGCAATCACCGCCTCAATCTTATCTTTAAGTTGATCCGCACATATTTATACGCGCGTCATCTGACATCTTTGTTTCGCTTACGCGCGCCCGTTCTGTATCTCGCGCTTGGCGGTGTCAACGACGTTCTCAACGGTGAAGCCGAATTTCTTCGTCAACTCTTTGAGAGGCGCGCTCGCACCGAAAGTCTTCATGGCGATGATCGCGTCGTTGCTGTTGACGTACCTGCGCCAGCCGAAAGTCGAAGCCTGTTCGACGGCGACGCGCGCTTTCACTTCCGGCGGCAATACTTCGTTTTTGTACTCTTCGGATTGATGCTCGAACAGTTCCCATGACGGCAGACTGACGACGCGCGCATGAACGCCTTCGGCGACCAACTTTTCGTAGGCTTCGACGCACAAGCCGACTTCCGAGCCTGTTCCCATGATTATTACTTCGGGCAGCCCGCCGCCGTTGCTCTTGCCGGAATCGGCCAGCACATAGCCGCCGCGTTTGACGCCTTCGGCTGAAGCATACTTTGTGCGATCAATCGTCGGGCACGGTTGGCGGCTCAGGATTAAGACAGTTGGTTCATGCTGTAGTTGCATAATGACGCGCCATGCTTCGGCGCATTCGTTGGCGTCGCCGGGACGCAGCACGATAAGGCCGGGAATGGCACGCAAAGATGCGATTTGTTCGATTGGTTGGTGCGTCGGGCCGTCTTCGCCGACGCCTATGGAATCGTGCGTGAAGATATTGATGGTCGGGATTTCCATAATCGAGCTTAGCCGTATGGAAGGCCGCGCGTAGTCCGAGAAGATAAAGAAGCCTGCACCGAAGGGACGCACTTTCGAGAGCGCGAGGCCGTTCAGGATTGCGGCCATTTCATGCTCGCGTATGCCGAAGTGGAAATTGCGCCCGCCGTAGTTGTCGGCGGTAAAATCGCCCGCGCCTTCAAAGGTCAGGCGTGTTTTTGTAGAGGGCGCAAGGTCAGCCGCGCCGCCGATTAGCCAAGGCACGTTCTTCGCAATCGCGTTCAGGATTTTCGCGGAAGAATCGCGTCCGGCGACGCCTTTCGCGTCCGTCTCGAAGGTCGGAATGTCTTTGTCCCAACCGTCGGGCAGTTCGCGCTTTTGCATCTTAGTCAAATGGTCTGCGAGTTCGGGATTGGCTTTGCTGTAATCGCCGAGCTTAGCGAACCATTCATCGCGCAGTTTTTTGCCGCGCGCCCCGATGCCCTTTTGAAAATGCTCGCGCACTCCTTCGGGTACTAAGAATTTCGCATCTTCCGGCCAGCCGTAGTTGCGCTTGGTGCCCTTGATCTCTTCTTCGCCCAAGGGTTCGCCGTGTGCCGCGTGCGTGTCCTGTTTGCTGGGCGCGCCCCATGCGATGTGGCTGTCAACGATGATGAGCGTCGGGCGATCCGTAGTTTTTTCGGCGCTATTGAAGGCGCGGCGGAGCATCTCCAGATCGTTGGCGTCGCCGACGCGCGTGACGTTCCAGCCGTAGCCGATAAAGCGCGTCGCCACGTCTTCGGAAAACGCCCACGAGGTGTTGCCCTCAATCGTGATTTTGTTGTTGTCGTAAACCCAGCAGAGATTGTTTAGCTTGAGGTGTCCGGCCAAGGACGCGGCTTCATGCGAGATGCCTTCCATCATGCAACCATCGCCGCAGACCGCATAGACGCGGTAGTTGAACATCTCGAAGTCGGGACGATTAAAATGTGCGGCCTGCCACTTGGAAGCGATTGCCATGCCGACGCTGGTAGCAATGCCTTGCCCTAACGGGCCGGTCGTGGTTTCGATGCCGGATGTCCAGCGATATTCGGGGTGCCCCGGGCAACGGCTGTCTAGCTGGCGAAAGTTTTTGATGTCTTCGAGGCGCACGGAAACGTCGCCCGTCTTTTCATACTTCGAGTTGACGGCCTTGACGCCCGTCAGATGCAGCACGCTATAAAGCAGCATCGAGGCGTGCCCCATCGAGAGCACGAAGCGGTCGCGGTTCGGCCAGATCGGGTCGTCCGGGTCGAAGCGCATGATTTCGTTCCAGAGCAGGTAAGCGATGGGAGCCATCGCCATCGGCGTTCCGGGGTGGCCGGAGTTAGCGGCTTGCACGGCGTCCATCGAGAGCGTGCGAATAGTATTAATGGAAAGTTGGTCTAAGTCTGATTGGGATTGCGTCGCGGCGGGGGTAGTCGCTGGCATAATTGTAGGTGCTCCTTTTAGCTGTTTCCGGCGACGCCGCTTGCGCGCTTTCAATCAAGCGTCAGCAAAGCGATGCCAGCCGTGATGGTAATACTCCGAACAAGGCAGGATGAAAGATCGGGATCGAGCGAAACACGTTACCGGAGATGGCGCTGACAGGCGCGAACTTCAAATTTCAACGCGAAAACGTCTGAACAAAAGAAACCCGCGAGGTGACTGCAATGAAAGCTTGGATACCGAAGCATTATTTTCGGGCGAATCGCCTGAAGCATCTCCGGGAAGCGAGTGAGGCCGGATACTATCACAGGAATTTTGACGTGTCTAGAAATTAAATTTCACAGGCAAATGCCCGCAAGTTATGGCGAGACTGCGGGCATTCGCTTCTCCGGCCTCGGCGAAACTCTTCGGATAGGGCGCGTCGAGCGGGCGGTTCCGCCTGAAATGCGCGGGCTACGAGCGGCTTGGTTCCACGTCAAGCATTGTTCGCACGACGCGCCCGAGAGCTTCGACGCTATACGGCTTCTGAATAATCGGCGCATCGGAGGCTTCGATAAACTTGCTCTGCATCTGCTCTGTGCCGTAGCCGGTCATAAAGATCACGGGGATATCGCTTCTCAACGAACGCATTCGCTCGTAGGCTTCGTAGCCGCCCATGCGCGGCATCATCACGTCAAGCAGAACGAGGTCAATCTTCTCGCGTGACGTTTCGTACATCTCAATCGCTTCCGCGCCGTCTTGCGCAAGAATCACGCGGTAACCCAACTCTTCTAAAATACTCTGCGCCAATTCTCGCAGGGCTTCTTCATCTTCGGCGACGAGGATCGTCTCCGTTCCGCCGCGCATGGGCGCGAGCGCCGCTTCCGTTTCCTGATTGGCAACCTTCTTTTCCTCGATGGGAAGATAGATTTTGAAGGTTGTTCCGTGTCCCACCTCGCTGTAAACGTGGATCAGTCCTTCGTGCTGCTTGATTATTCCGTAGACCATAGAGAGGCCTAAACCCGTTCCCTTGCCGACTTCTTTGGTCGTAAAGAACGGCTCGAAGATGCGCGCCCGCGTTTCCGCATCCATTCCTGTGCCGGTGTCGCTCACCATTAGCTGCGCGTATTTACCGGGCTTGCAATCTGGATAGCGTCGGCAAAATTCGGCATCTAAGACAATATTATTCGTTTCGATGGCAAGCCGTCCGCCGCGCGGCATGGCATCGCGCGCGTTGACGGCCAGATTCATCACCACCTGCTCAATCTGTCCGGGATCGGCGTAGATCGTTGACAAGTTGCCCGCCGCATTAAAGCGTACTTCGATATCTTCGCCGATAATGCGTTGCAGCATCTTCAGGGTTTCGTTGATCGTTTCGTTGAGATTAAGTCCCTTACGCTCTAATCGTTGGCGACGGCTGAAAGCGAGCAGTTGGCGCGTCAGTGCGGCGGCGCGGTTGGCCGCCTTTTCAATCTCTATCAAACGCGGCCTCAATGGATCATCCTCCGGCAACTTACGCATTCCGAGTTGCGTATTGCCGAGGATGGCCGTCAGCAGGTTGTTGAAATCATGCGCGACGCCGCCCGCCAGCGTCCCGATGGACTCCATTTTCTGCGCCTGTAAAAGCTGCTCCTCGCTTTGTAGCAACGATTCTTCAGCGCGTTTCTGAACATCTATATCCGTGTTCGTGCCGAACCACTTGACGATCTTGCCGTCGGCGTCTCTTCCGGGCGTTGCGCGCGCCAGATGCCAGCGATACGCTCCGTCCGCACTTCTCAAACGAAACTCGACCTCGTAATGTTGGCCTGTCTGAAGCGACTGCGTCCAGCGTTCGACGCAGGACGGCGCATCATCCGGGTGGACGACGCTCAGCCAGCCATCGCCGACGGCTTCTTTCATGGTGCGCCCGAAGTATTCGAGCGTGCGTGTGTTGACGTAATCCAGATCGCCGTTCGGCTGCGCCGTCCACACTTGATGCAGAATGCCTTCGCCGAGTAGACGGTAGCGTTGCTCGCTTTCTCTAAGCGCATCTGCCACGCGCTTGCGCTCCGTAATGTCGCGGATGATGCCGCTATAAAACGACTCGTCACCGGCCTTCCACGCGGAGATTGAAATCTCGACAGGAAATTCGCTGCCGTCTTTTCTCAGCCCTTTAAGCTCAATCGTCGAGCCGATGACGTGCGCTTCGCCGGTCTGCGCAAAGCGTGCCATCCCGTGTGTATGCGCCGCGCGATAACGCTCCGGCATCAGCATCGTCAGGAATTGTCCGAGCGCCTCGTCTTCGCCGTAGCCGAAGATAATTTCCGCGCCTTTATTCCACGAAACGATGTGGCCGCCGCTATCCGCCGAGATGATGGCATCGAGCGCAGACTGTGTGACGGAACGAAATCGCTCCTCGCTGGCGCGCAAAGAAGTCTCTACTCTTTCGCGCTCGCTGATCTGTTCCAGTAGTGAAGCATTAGCCTGTGTAAGCTCGCGGGTTCTCTCCTTTACTCGTTCTGCCAACTGCTCCCAGACTTTCAACAGCGATTCTTCGGCAACCTTGCGCACGGCAACCTCCCTTTCAAGGTCTTCATTGACCTTTGCAAGCGTGCCCGCCTGCCGCCGCAATTCAAGCTGCGTCATTACCTGTCTGCCGAGCGCCCGCAAGGCTTCCTGCTGCTCCGCGCTTAACTCGCGCGGCACGCGGTCAATAACACACAGCGTGCCGAGCGCCTGTCCCTCAGATGTGACGAGCGGCGCACCGGCGTAGAAACGTATGTTAGGAGCGGAAATGACCAGCGGATTGTCGGCGAAACGCTTATCCTGCAGCGCATCGGGAACGACGAAGAGATCGGGTTCCTGTATGGCATGAGCGCAAAAGGATATGTCGCGGGAAGTCTGCGAGGCATCTATGCCAATATTCGACTTGAACCATTGGCGGTCGCTGTCTATAAAGGTGATTTGCGCAATCGGGACTCCGCAAATCTGCGCCGCCAGCCGCGTCAGATCATCGAAGTCCTGTTCAGGCAGAGTGTCAAGAATGCGATATTCCCGGAGCGATGCGAGCCTTTCGGCTTCGCCGCGAGGCGCTGAAGATTTCATTTAAGATTATTTCCCTTGCCGATGCCCGTCACCTTCCAGACATGATGCGCGCTCTGTTGCCGCTCGACGCTGAAGCGCGCGGCAGTTCGGTTTTTAAGAGTGATACTTAATCAGCGAGCGCACGTCGTAGCCTTCGAGTTTTTTGCGTCCGGGCAGAAATTCCAGTTCGATGACGAAAACGAGTCCGGCGACTTCGCCGCCCAAACCTTCCACCAGATCAACGACGGCTTTGGCCGTGCCGCCCGTCGCCAACAGATCGTCGGCGATAATGACGCGATGGCCTTGCCCGACAGCGTCGCGGTGAATCTGCAAAGTGTCCTGCCCGTATTCCAGATCATATGAGAGTGACGCGCATTCGGCTGGCAACTTGCCGGGTTTGCGCACCGGCACAAAGCCCGCGCCCAAATTGTAAGCAAGGGCGGGCGCAAAGATAAAGCCGCGCGCTTCGATGCCGATCACAGCATCAACCTTCTCGCCTTTGAACTCTTCGGCGAGCGCGTCAACCGTCTCGCGCAATCCTTGCGGATGCTTCAAGAGCGTCGTGATGTCGTAAAAATTAATGCCCGCCTTCGGGAAATCGGGCACTTCGCGGATTAGTTGTTTGAGATTGTCCATTGAGCAGTTTTCAGTTTTCAGTTTTTGGTTTTTAGTAAAAGCTTTAGCTGATAACTGAAAACTCAAAACTGAAAACTGTTTTTACCTTTCTATGCGAAAAGAAGAATACGTGTTGGATGGATCGAGATTGATTTCTTCGACGCCTGCAACCGAAGCATACGCGGGGCCGGTAACGAGATCGTGTTTGAAGGCTTCGACGCTCGCCGCATCGCCTTCGGCCAGAGCTTCAACGCGCCCGTCGCGCAAATTGCGCACATAGCCACGCACTTGATGGCGCGCGGCAGCACGCTGCGCGAAGAACCTGTAACCGACGCCCTGCACTTCCCCGCTGATTAAAAATTTACGCGCTATCTTCATTTCTGTTTCCGTGACGAACGCCAATGCCAATCCTAAAAGAACATCCAATGAAAAATCAATCGCGCATCAAGCGCACAGCACGGCGCGGGCATTCACAGAGCGTGAATAAACTAACGCACGACTGCTGCGCGCCCGTTGCTCTCAATTAACTCGACGACGGCGACGCCGCCCGGCGCAATGTTAAGCTTAACGACACCCTGTTTGTTTTCAAAATTCACGGGCAATTGCTTATCTTCCGTCCACTCGTGCGCTTGCCCAACCGCTTTTCCGCGCAGGTTCAAGCTAACGTCAACGCTCGCGCGACGATCAACTTGCGCGAGTCCCTGCTGCGGCTTGAACACGCCGTTGTTATTAATCAACGTCACGACCCAGCCGCGCGCGGTTCGATTGACGAGATGCTGCACATCGCCTGCGACGCGCACGGGCGTCGCATCCGCGAAGAGATGCGCGAGCAGGTGCGCGGCAAAAACCGCTAACCGTTCATCTTCACCTAGCAAGTCGGGCAGCGCGCACAAGATGACGCGACCGCGCCCGACTTTGTTCACAGTCACCAACGGATCGCCCGTCGGCGTCGTCATTAAAACCTGCGCACTGTTAATCGGCCTGATGCGTTCGTAGCGAAACATTCCGCCGCGCAAATCAGTGTGCGCTTCATTTGGCAAAAGGCAGCGCGCATCGTCAGCTTCACCCGTCTCACCCGCGAAGCGTGCGCCGAGAAGTTCATCTGGCAATCCTTTCGCCTGCGCCGCATTGAGCAACACCGTGCCGCCTTTGCGCACGTAGTCCACGAGCCGCGCCGCCCAACTCTTTGACCATTCAACGCGCCCGCCGACGACAACCGCGCGATAGTCGTCAATCGCCTCTTTGCGTTCTTCAGATGCGACGAGCACATCGAAGATGTCGCCGAAGATGCCATTCACGAACGCCTGACGGTCGCCCGTCGCAAATTCGCCTTCGGTGACCGGCGACGGATAATAGGCTGCGCCGAAGAGTTCGCGTAGGGCGCGGTCGCTGCGATTGACGGGAGAGACGCCGAAAGGCAGTTGCGGATAATCCGTCATGTCCCAACCGTGCGCCGGATCGAGCAGGAACGCGATGGGCGTGTAAGGCACACCACGCTCAGGATATTTTTCCGCAAATTGCACAAACTCGTTTGTGATGCGCCCCAGCGGATTCAGTTGAAAATCATGTGTGCCGGGCGCGGGTTTGAAGAATTGATCGAAGCCCTGTTCGAGATAGATGGCCGACGCGCCCGCCATGTAATACAGGTAATAGCTTTTGCGATACCACGAGAGCGAAGGCCCCATCGTCGCGCCGTAACGTGAATGAAAAAAATTATCAGGCCCGGCGAAGTTCTGTTGTTTGGTAAAGGTCGTCGCGGTGTCGCCGAAGTTCGGCGCGTGATAGTAAAGAAAGTCTTTGCCGTACTGCCTTGCCGCGCCGCGCGTGAAGGCGATACGCATCGCCGTCGAAGGTTGCACCGCGGAAGTCTCTATCCCGATGACATCGCTTCCCCAACGCGCGAGCGCGTGCGCGAAACTCGTGCTCGATGTTGATTGCGCGACAATCAGTTTGTCCCACATCGCGCCGGTCTCTGTGTGAAACAGCGCGCTCCATTTTCTTTCGAGCGCGTGCGTGTAGGCCGCGTGTTGCGCTTCGAGCAGTTCGCGGCGGGGCATTTCCGGCGTGAGCCGCATCTCCTTCGCCGCGTCAGCATACACATGGCCGATGCTTTCGCCGGAAATCCAGCCTAAGAATTGATCGCGTAGCTCCGTGTTCAGCAGTTTCCATGCGGCCTGCCCTGCCGCCTCTTCCATCTTCGCCGAACCGTAGTTGGCGAGCACTGCAAAGGGCGCGCGCGTCTCTTTCAGATAGCGACGAAAGGCGCTGCCGTCTTGCAGAAACGCGGGCAGATCGTTGATGTAGATGACGGGCGCAATTAACTTCGACGCGAAGATCGGAACGTCACGCGCGCCGCTGTATTTTTTGACGTACTCTTCGATTGGTTCGGCATTGAAAGGATAGAGCGGACGCTCTGCTGGCGGCTTATCGTAAAGCTTCCAGAATTCGGGCGTGATGTTCCAGGGCATCAGAAAATCACGTCCGGCAAGCGGCTTACGCTGCCACGTTAGAGCAACCGGAAAATTTGTACGCTCCGGTGCGCTTTGCTCAACCAGCGGCGCGAGTGTCGTGCCACTCGCCTGCAAGCTGCGCAGGTAACGCAGCGCGGCGAAATCAGGCTTGCGTCTTCCTTCCGGCACGTATGCGAGATTGTTTGTGAGCAGCACGCAATCAACATGGCGACGCGCCCCGGCGGGCTTCTCTATCTCAAGCGAGATGCGCGCCTGTCCTTTATCGAGCGTCGCTGTTGCTGCATCCCAGACGAACGCCCAGCCCCAGTACAGACTCGTTTCATCGTGCGCATCGAGCACATCTTTCGCGCCGAATTCGTGGCGCAAGACTTCGCGTCCCTGCTGTGTAATGCGGACTGTAAAATTCTCCGGCTTCTCAGCCCAGTCCGCATAGCGCACCCAGATTTTATATTGACCGGCGCGCGGCGCTTCCACGTCCTGATAAACGACGGCGCGCGTTTCGTCTGCGCTCGCGGCGATGCTGTTCCATTCGCTTTCGCCGCCCTGCGACCACTCGGCGGAAACGCCCGGCCCATTGATGCCCCAGCCCGGCGCTTGCGTCCGCGCGCGATTCGCCCACGACGGATTGAGCACGGGTTCGTGGCGCGCGTCCGTCGAGAGGCCGCGCATATTCTCCGCTTCATACCAGAGATATTCGTAATTAAAGGGCGGAGCGGGATCGGGCGATTGAGCGAAGGCGTGCGGAAAACAAAAAAAGTTTGCGGCGACCGGCAGCACTATTAAAGAAATAGCAGCAGCGGCGCGCCGCAATAAACTTACGCTTCTCATTAATACGGAACGACCCGGCAACGAATCTTATCCAATCGCATCCAGACATTCGGCGAGCGTGCGCTGGCGACAGGTATACATCGGCGTGTCGCGCAAGGTGAACAGGCTCGCTTTGGTTTCGCGCAATT
Source organism: Pyrinomonadaceae bacterium (assembly GCA_046262295.1). Lineage (GTDB taxonomy): Bacteria > Acidobacteriota > Blastocatellia > Pyrinomonadales > Pyrinomonadaceae > JBHENC01. The sequence goes on from JBHENC010000014.1 coordinate 33,606, forward strand.
CCTGCACGAGGTCTAGAAAATCCGCCGGTTCGTCCGTCTCAAACGCGACGACGAACTCCTGATCGTCGAGGCCGAACGAATAAGTCGTATGAAGCCGCACCGATTGATATTTCATGCCGATGCGTATGTGCTCGTCCATCATCATCTGCCGCTCGTCGCCGGAGCGCGCGTACCACTCGCGCGTTTTGATGAACGGATAAATAAACAGATACTTGCCTTTGCCGGGAACGATATGCAAACGGTCTTCGACGTGCTCAGGGTTATCCTTGTCCATGTACATCGAACGCTTCGTCATCGAAAGAAAAGATTGCGTCGCTTCGAGGTGTCTGCCCAACTGCGTGCGATTAAGCCGCGCGGTCATCTCCTGCATCGGATCAAGCGCGTAGCCGATGCGCCAGATCATAAAGTCTGCGGTGGTGCGCAAGCCCGTCAGCGAATAGGGATTAATCAGCAAGTCCTGACGAAACTCGTCAATCGCTTCGACGAACTCGGCCTTCGCGCGCTGCTTCGCGCCGTCGTCGAGCGCGTGCCATTCGGGGCGCGCGCGATAAAAAGTGAAATTAACGAACTGTCGCGGAATAGTCGGTTTCGGACGCTCCGCCGCCGTGTCGCTGTTAACGGCCAGACGCAACGCGCCGCGATCTGCGTTCGCGCCCGGCTTTTTCTCTGTGCTCATAGCGTATTAAAACCTCTGGATTAAGGATTATCTGTCACGGGTCGCGCAGAGCTTTCTTCGCAGTAAAATCGCGCGCCGTTGAATCATGCTATTTTGCGGCGAACGCCTGTGGATTGCAACTTGCCCCGTTCTCTTTCGGCAAACCTTCGTCGCATTGAAACAAAATCAACCGCGCCAATCTTGCAAGCGCCTTGAGTTTACACATTTGCCGGACGGCGCGGCTCCGCGCTTTCAAAGCACGGCGAGCGTGATTTATAATCGCGCTGCTTTCAATTCAATACTACTCAAGAGAATATGCCAGCGCGCAGAGATGCCATCGAATGAAGTCAATCAAACTTGCCGTTATCGTCGCCATCGTCACGCTGCTTGCCGTCGCCTGCGATAAAGCTGAGACGTCGGATAAAACTTCTGCAACGCCACCAGCGCAACAATCCGCGAACGTCGCTTCGACGGATGAGCTTTCGCAGGCGCGCACAATCTACGGTGAGCGATGCACACGGTGTCACGGCGCGAATGCCGAGGGCGGACTCGTTGAGTTCGACAACATCCGTTTGAAAGTGCCTTCCTTACGCGAAGGCCGCGCACGCAATCACACGGATGAGCGGCTCGCGCGCCAAATTGCCAACGGCGGCGAAGGAATGCGGGCATTCAAAGACATACTCACCGAAGAACAGATAAACGCACTCGTGCGCCTTATCCGTCAGGACTTTCAGAAGTAGAGTGAGCCGGAAATTGAAACGGCGGTTGCGCCGGAAAGCTCGAACAGCGTTATAATGCCTTTGTTCAAACTACCGTTGAAATATTGATAACCACTATGCACCCGTAGCTCAGTTGGATAGAGCGTCTGACTTCGAATCAGAAGGTCGCAGGATCGTGCCCTGCCGGGTGCACTAACATTAACAATAAAGGTGGAAAGGCTATTGCAGCTTCTTCCCTCTATTGTTTTAGGCACGTCGCTTAATCGGTCTGGCTAACTGCTTGGAATTAACAAACGAATCGAATCTTTTCTCCGGCTCGAGTTCTTCAATGCTATGTTGCGTGTCATGAAAGAGAACCGAATTTGCGCAAGATGCCATCACTCAAAAGAAGTTACAGAGTTTCCCTTTCGGAATAAGGCAAAAGGGACGCGCCATTCTTATTGCTTATTATGCGGGCGCGGAGCAAGCAAGAATCACTATGTAAACAACGTCCAATACTATGTCAGAAAAGCTCATCTACGCCGGAAGGAATTATCAGATGAGCTTAATGGGAATTTGTATGAATATCTAGAACAGCATCCTTGCGTTGATTGTGGAGAAAACGATCCGGTGGTCTTAGAGTTTGATCATGTACGGGGCGAGAAATCTTACAATGTCTCGGCAATGGGCTATCTATTTACCTCATGGAGTTCTCTTTTAAGAGAGATTGCCAAATGCGAAGTGCGTTGCGCAAATTGCCATCGCCGTAGAACAGCACAGCGCCATAATTCATACAGATATAAAAGACGCTACCAGCCGCCAGCTCAATGTGTGCAGCCTTCTTCGTAATCATAACAACAAAGGTGCGGCCTTTTGGTTCGCTCTTAATATATCGAAGATTCGATCTATGCCGGGTCTAATATTTAACAAGAAGGGAGACAATTAATATTGCCCTTCTTGTTGTTCTGCCAACAACTATTCGGCGGCCTGGAATAGATTTTTCGATCTGCACTCTTAGAGGGGAAATGCCAAGCTATGCGTCCTATCATCATTTTCGATACGCAGAAAAAGAGCGTTCAAGACATTATTAACTATTACAAAAACCAGCAACTTGATCTCAATCCAAGTTTTCAGCGTTCCTCTGTTTGGAGTAATCGTGACCGGGCAAAGTTGATTGATTCGATATTAAGAAATTACCCGCTCCCCTCCATTTTTCTTTACAAGCGGGAAATCAGTGACGGCACGATTGTGTATGACGTGATAGACGGCAAGCAAAGACTCGAATCAATCTTTTATTTTATTGGAGAAATGCGCGGCAATCGTTTTCAGACAAAAACACAGCTTGACGTTAATGGGCCAGAGGAATGGATTGATTGGAATGATATTAAGCGCAGAAAACTTCACTTAAGAATTACGGATTATATGCTTCAAGTAATTAACGTGACGGGTGAGCCGAGCGACGTTATTGATTTGTTCATTAAAATCAATTCGACGGGGAAAGCTCTGACCGGCTCGGAAGTGCGGCACGCGCGCTATTTCAAAAGTGATTTTCTAAAAAGGGCAGATCAGATAGCCGATAGATATTCCAACTACTTTCGTGCGACGAAGATAATTAGCCAAAGTCAAATTTCGCGTATGAAGCATATTGAGTTGATTTGTGAGTTGATGGTTTCCGCCCATTTTGAAGATGTCATTAACAAAAAGGCGGCGCTTGATAAAATTATGAAATCGGAGTCGCTCGAAGGGCGACAATTAGATAAAGCGGCCAAGCTAACGATAACAAGCTTGAATAGGCTCAAGAGAATGTTTCCACAACTCGGGCAAACACGTTTCAGCAAGTTGTCTGACTTTTACAGCCTCGCGGTGCTTATTCAGAAGTTTGAACGTGAAGGTTTGATATTAATTAACGCCAAACGTAACAAACTGGCATGGGGTATTCTTCGCAAATTTGCAAACGGAGTTGACGATGTTGATTTGAAACGTAAAAAAATGGAGAACACCGAACCGGGAGAGGAACTCTATCGCCAATACTTACTTACAGTGCGCGAAGGAACTGATGAAATCAATCATCGTCGTGACCGTGAGCGAATTCTGCAAGGACTACTTAAACCTTTGTATGAAAAAAAGGACTCGGAACGTTTATTTAGTCCTGAACAGCGGCGGATTCTGTGGAACAGCACAACAGCCCGCAAGTGTACGGAATGTCGAAGAACACTGACGTGGGAAGATTTCACCATCGATCATATTCATCCACACAGCAAAGGCGGGCAGACTCGGTTAGACAATGCGGCACTCATGTGCCGAAAACATAATTCCCAAAAGGGTAATCGAACATAACTATAAATGATCGCCACATCAACGCCTGTTTTAACTTTGCACGAAAGCCGCTCACCTTCTACGCTTGACCATGAGCTAAGGGACTTTCTTCCCGAACTCGCGCGCTTCAATTCCACTAAAGAGATGCAAGCGTCAGACATCTACGCAAGACTACGCCCGCAGATTGAACGATTGATGTCGGGCATTGTGCAGGAAGACTTCGCGAGACGCGCGCCGCAGAACGCAACAGATAAGAAGCCCGCGTCAATCAAAGCGATTGCGTGGAACATAGAGCGCGGGTTGCGGCTGGCGGGCATCATCAGCGCGCTTCGCCATCACACGAGTTTGCGCGAAAGCGATCTGCTGCTTCTCACAGAGCTTGATTACGGCATGGCGCGAACACACAACGCTTGCGTCGCGCGTGAAATCGCCGAAGCGTTGCAGCTCGATTATGCTTTCGCGCCGTGCTATCTGGCGCTCAACAAAGGCAGTGGTTTGGAATCGAAAGTCGCGGGTGAAAATAACCAGTCGCTTCACGGCAACGCGCTCTTTTCGCGTTACCCTTTGCGCCAAGCTCATTCGATTGCGCTTCCGAACGGCAAAGACAAGATGCGCGGCAAAGAAAAGCGTCTCGGATCACAACGCGCGGTGGCGGCGATTATGGATCATCCGCTCGGCTCCGTGTGGGCTGTCAGTTTGCATCTGGACGCGCATTCGACGCAACGCCACCGAAAGCTTCAGATGCGCCTTGTGCTCGATCATCTTGCGCGCCTAAGTCCACAGCTTCCCGTCGTCATCGGCGGCGATTGGAATACCTCTACGTACAACTCGCGCCGCGCGGCCTACTCGATTGCGGGCTACTTCCGGCGCGTGCTGATGGGCGTGCGCCACGTCATCAAGAATCACTACCCTTATCCCGAACGCTGGTTCGAGCGCGGGCTGTTCAAGGAACTAGAGAGGCACGGCTATACCTATCGTGAGTTAAATGAAATGGGCACGGGCACGTTGCACTACTGCGTTGACGATCTCGCCGTGAACGTCAACATGGCCGACTGGATACCGCAGTGGTGCTTCTGGTTCATACGCTGGGCGCTCTCGAAAAACGAAGGCCGCTGCTCGCTCAAGCTCGATTGGTTCGCCGGAAAAAACATCGCAGTCGCGCACGGTTCGCGTCCCACCGTCGTCGGCAATCTACGCGACGATCAAGGCGCGCTCTCGGATCATGACGCGATTGTGCTGAACTTCGTGCCTATAAATTAGGAGGTAGAAATAGAAACGGCTAAGGCTCTCCAGAAGAAGCAAGTCGCGCATCGTTCGTAGTGTAGGTCTCATAAATACTTAATGGCGCTCGGAAGCCGCGTAATCTCACTGTAAATCCGATTTCGCCACACCGTTTTCGGGTATCTACGAGAACGCTCCTAATAACAAGAGCCGCTTTATTGCAGGTCAATCGAGTTCTACACCCTCTGGATTTATAAGCGTTAAGATCAATCTTCCTGTTTGAGGATTCCCTTCTTCTTGAGATCATCCATCGAAACCTTAAAACGAGCAAGGCTGTCCCGAATGTGTTCAGCATACCGACTGCTAGGATACATGTTCACAATCTCTTCTAGCGTTCCGACCACTCGTTTCGCTTTAGCGGAATTAGGATGCGCCATGAGGTCTCCGGTTTGAATGAAGTAGCCATAGGCGGCATCGCCCTTAATTCTATTCCAAACTTCAAGGTCATCGCCCTTTGGCTCTTCTACGCTTATTGAGATTGGCTCGGACTCTATTTCGCGCTCAGCTTCAGCGGTGTATAGAGATGTCTTAATCCGGTATTCCCCCGGTCTGTTTAATGCGTACTCAGTTTCAACACGCTTGGAAGTATTCTGCTTAACATAGATTTCGCTCAAGTGGCAGCTTTCCAAGCGGTGATTATACAAAACAGTGGCCTCTGTCTCGAAAGAGCCTTGGGGCTCAACTGTCATCACGCCACCATCCACATCATCTTGTAGTCCCCATTGAGGCCCAAGATATTCCTTAAAGTCCTCACCCTGATAGGCGATGAGGACTTTAAGGTAGCCATGTTGGACATCGGCACCTTCAACTGAAATCGGCGTATTAGATTTATTGATCACCTTGAACTTCAAGGCAACGGGTTCGCCCGGAACGTAGCTCTTCTTATCAGAGCGAACTTCTATAGCCAACGGCTTAACCTCAAAGGCCGCCGCGCCGATTGGCTTACCAGCAAAGAACGCGAAGCTTAGCGTTGCAGCTAAAACCAGGCTGGCAGCATAACAAATGGATTTTATTTTCATCGTTCTCTCCTTACTTGCGATCATGGTCAAGTTGATTGCCGCTCATCAATCGTCACGGATGATTAATGCTCCTGATTTTATCCAGCGTTTCGTCGGAGAAGTCGGTAGTCGTCCGAGATATCGATTGTGCCATCAGCCCTCCATCGCGGTGAATACCATTGAACAGATGTCCGATCTCATGTGCCGCTGTTGCCGCATTATTGACTACCGGCGTAATGGTTATTTCACCCGGACGCAGGAGTTCATTGAATACATTGGCTGCCTGTCCGTTGATGGCATCTACTTGACCTAAAGTCTTGCGGGTTTCAGGATCGCCGTCTACTGAAATCTCAGACTGGTAAGCACCTAGCAAGTAAACAGTCCAAAACTCACTGTCCGACTCTGTGCCCACAGCATCGAAGTCGTAAGTGGCTCTGAGTCCCGCCGCAGACGTAGGTGAGTTCAGCACGAACGGAACAAGGTCATTATTATCTCCGACATCGTATGTCGGGCGAACGTATGCGGCGGCGAAAACATTAGTACTGGGAGTATCACTGTCTTGGAGTAGAGATGTACTAGCGGGCGTGACATTCTCACCATTATCGCCGTGAAGAGTCGCTGGCGTGTCATTGCTGTTAAAGTCGTCATCATCAACCAAATTGAAGGCTACGCCAGCCGTGGGAATAGAGGCGCTCGTGACAAGGCCTTGCACTTGCACTCTCCCCCTACCGTTTCCGACGACAGGAAAATCCCCAATTCCGGTGATCCTCATAAGTCCATTCTCGAACCTGTCATTTTCGAGAATTTGATCGACATTCAAGACAGTGGTGTTGGCGCGCGGGTTAGGGTTCGCGCTCATGACAAGCCCATTTATTTCATTTCCATTAACGAGACCCATCGAATCCGATTCAATATGCACCCTTCTCCAGACGGTGAGCATCTCCGTGGCTTTAGCTTTATCCGTCGGCAGGGTGCTGCCCGTCGAATCTCGCAAAGTAATCCGGCTTACTGTCAACCCATTTAAATATGCCTGATCTTCGCTCGCGGCGATCATATAATTGTTTCCGGGTTGCGTTATTACGGTGAAGTCCACACGTGCAACTCCATTGCTATCTGTCTGCGCTGAGATAGCGGCTGATGAACCGGCGGTGTTCACTTGGGACAATGTCCCCGCCTGAGGTGTCCCGCCGCGATTGTCGTCTCCCAAAGAACTGTTTGGGTCAACCGGGGGTGCATCTGTGGAGGGATCGTCGAGGTCAAAAGACCTGAAATAAATCGCCTGATTTGCCCCGAAGGAGGTATTAGCTCTTACTCTGACCCGCCTTCTATTTGTCATATCGGAAGCAGTCCGCTTCTCAGGATAAATTCTTCGCCCACCTCCAGCATTAGGGTTGGCATCCAGTGGGCTGTCAATGTCCTCGAACACCACTGAATTCACGCCAGCGGCTGCCGCTCTAACCTGAAACTGCACATCATTGTAGCTATTATCTCCACCGGCATATCCATCTTCAAAACTGACATTGGATGTTCCGTTGCCAAGGCAACTCACATCAGCATGAACGACGCCGTCAGGATTTCTTGCAGCAGGTCCCATCGAGTAAGTGAACGTGCCGGGCTGAAACGTATCATTTACGACGATCCCGAAGACCAACTCTGTCCCACTTGGGAAGCTTCCCAGATTTACGACTGTACCAACCTGTCTGTTGGTTCCAACGGTGCGAACTGGACCCGGAGATAAGAGGCGAATTTCACTTGTAAAGGCGGCGGCAGGGTTTCCTTGTAGAATCTCGACCACGACCTCTCCGCCTCTAGAGAAGGCCATCCCGCCGCGACCGGCCTGACAGTCAGGCGGTGGCGCTGTTTGTGTACTCGCGGATGGAGCAAGAAGTAATAAGCTGGCAAAAAAGACCCCAACAAGGGCAATCGGGAGTGAAGCTTTTCTCATGGGAACCTCAGCATAGAATGATAAGAGTGACCCACCAATCACTACTTATTTCGATTATTCGTCTCCCGTCAGGTGGTTCAATGAAAGCTATTGAGAAGACAGGAGCAGCTACTAGCTGATTACGCTAAACTTTAATGGGACTTAAGAAACGGGTGTAGCTAAGGCTGACGGGATGAACCGTCCATCAGGGAATAGGTACAAATGGGACTATAATATGGGTTACGAAAGGTTGTCAAGAATATTGCAAGATTGTAGTAATAACTCAAGTTGAGTTTCCAGATCGGTATCCGCCGAAATGGTGATCTGAAACTACATTACTCTTTCCTCTACTAATGTCCGATGGAGTCCTTCACAGCGATTGGTGGTTAATCGGGTAACCTTAAAGGTTGTGGGAATGCTTGAGGCTTATTTACCATATTTATCAACTTTCAAGATAGGCCGCATCGAACAAACATGGCAAGAATGAATCTTACTTTTACAATCGCTATTCCCATGAGATCGTTTCAACCTCACGGGATCAAAACTATTTTACCGTGCGCGCCCGCTTCCATCACCGCTTCGTGAGCGCACGGGGCGTCGGCAAGCGGAAATTCTCGACCGATGACAGGGCGCAAAGTGTGGTTGGCGAGTCCGGCGACGAGCGCCGCATTGATGCTTGCGGCTTCGCGCGCGTCGGCGTTCATTAACGCCATCCCGTGAATGCTGGCGTCGCGTCCCATCGTGTCGCGCGGGTCAATCTCGACGCGCCCGCGACTGCCGATCACGACGACGCGCCCCTTCTTGGCAAGCACCGTCAAATCTTTGCCCAGATTCACATTGGCGAGCATCTCCAGAATCACATCAACGCCGCGTTCGTTTGTGAGCGCCATCAACTCCTTCAAATAATCGGGCGCGTGATGATCCAGCACGTGATGCGCGCCCTGCTCAACCACGAGGCGTCGGCCTTCTTCTGTGCCGCCGGTTCCGATGATCGTCATGCCAGCGGCGCGCGCTAATTGCAACGCCGCGACGCCGACGCCGCCCGACGCGCCATGCACTAAAATCGTTTCGCCCGGTATGGCCTGCGCTCTGTGAAAGAGCGCGCGGTAAGCCGTCGCGTAAGGCACATGAACGGCTGCGCCCTGCGCTTCGGAAACATTATCTGGCAGCGTGTAGAGTTGCGATTCGTCGCAGAGAGTTTGTTCGGCGTATGCGCCGCTGATTGTGCCCGCCGTGTAAACTCTATCGCCCGCGCGAAAGCGGCTGACGCCTTCGCCGACGTGCTCGACAACGCCCGCCGCATCCGTGCCCGGCGTGTACGGCAACGCCGGTTTGCTCGCATACATCCCTGAACGAATGTAGGTGTCAACCGGATTAACGCCGACGGCGCGCACACGCACCACAACTTGCCCGCGCGCCGGACGCAAATCGTCCACCTCTTCCAAACGCATCACTTCAGGATCGCCGAATTCATGCACACGAATCGCCTTCATAAATTCCCCTTACTATTTAAGCCTGTTTCAAACTTTGCCACAGAGTCCCGGAGGCATAGAGAAAGATGAAAGAAAGCTCTAAAGAACGCTACAACGCTGAAGCGAAACGCAGACCGCGCCTTGCCAGCACTTCTTCCGCCGCCCGCGTGCCGTGATAAAAAGCTTCCTCGAAGAGTGCGACGCCGCTTAAGTCCGTGTGCGCGAAGTGGACGCCGCGAAAAGGTTGCGCCGCTTCGATGCGCGCCTTGCTCCACACAAAGCCGGGACGCGGGCGAACCATCGCGTGTCCCCAACGCATCACGTCTAACCGCTCTGTGAGGGTGCGTATCTGCGGGTGCGCGCGTTCGAGGTCAGTTAACGCAACATCGGCGCAGGCGTGCCAATCCATCTCCAACAATCTGTTTCTTCCGACGCGCGGATCGGCGTCGCACATCGGATAGTAGTAAGTGAAGACGGTTGCCCCGCGATCAAGCCCGCGCTGGTGCGTGGCGACGACGTAGCCGAGCGAAGGGCTTTCATACAGCACATTATCCCACGCGAGCGGAAAGCCCGCGCCGTCCTGCGATGGCCTCTCCTTCAAAAACAGATTCGCCACCATCCACGCGCCGTACTGAAACTCCGCCGCGATGCTCGCGCCGCCGTTCTCTTGATAGCCGCGTATAAGATACGGCGCGAGAAAATGCGGCGCGGCGAAGACGACTTGATCCGCATGAAAGCCTACGGCGCGTTTGCCCGCTTCGTCAAACGCCACCACATCAACGCCGCGCCTGCCCCTTTCATCAATCGGAATAATTTCCGAAACGGCGAAATTAAGACGCACATGCTCGCGCGCTTTATCGTAGAGATGCTTGACGAGCCGCCCGTTGCCTTCCGGCCAGGTGATGAGCGGGCGCGCTTCCACTGCGGCGCGTGCAATACGCGACGCGAAATAAAAGATTCCCGCCCATGCGCTCGTCGCCTCCAGCCGCGCGCCGTAATCGTCACGGCAGGCATAATCAACGAACCAGCGCAAACGCGGCGAACGCCACCCGCGCGCGTCCAGCCACTCGCTCATTGATATTTGATCAAGCGACTGAACTTCCGCATCGTCCGAACAATTCGCCACAGGTATCGCAAACGCGCGACGACCACGCCCGTCGCGCCACTCAACCCATTTTTCAATCTCCGCGTGAAAAGCATTTAGCTGGCGCAGATCATCCGCACTTGCGCCCGCATTCAAATAAAGCCCTTCGTACCAGCGGCCTTTATAAAAAACTCGCTCTTCCGGGTCGCGGCAAAGATACTGCTCCGCGACGACGGGTTCGCCCGCATCGTCGGTTCCCTCCAACACGTTCATTTCATCCAGCAACGAAACAAGCGCGCGGTTCTCTTTCAAAGGCGCGGGCAAATAATGCGCCCCCCAGGGATATGAAACGAGCGGCGATGTTCCGCTACGCGACGTGCCGCCGTGCGCCGCTTCAAGCTCTAGCAGAACGAAGTCCGTGTAGCCCGCGTTCAGCAACGCACGCGCCGCCGACAATCCGGCGACGCCCCCGCCGACAATCACCATCCCAACACGCTGCCACGCATCCGACGATGGGCTGATGCGCAAACCATCGCGTAACTTATGTCCGATCTTATCCGAAGCCCCGACGATTTCGCCCGCAGGCATCGACGGCGCAACGTGCGAACGACACGCCGCCGTCGCCGCCGACGCGCCCAGAAAAGCGGCCAGCACTTCACGCCGCGTCCAGCTATTCATATCGCCGCCATTCGGATTCGTAGTAACGAACGAGCGATTGATTATCGAGGCGATTGATTTCGACGGGCACGGGCGCAAGGTCTGCCGAGAACTTGAACATCGCCGCCAGCGCATCGTCGTCCAGAAAGCGCAAGCCTTCTACCTGCGGCGCGTGTTCGGGAACATCGAAAGGTATTGCGGCATCGCTGCGACGTGCGAGCGCGAAGCCCCAGACGCCGAAGCTTGGCACGGCTGTGTAGTAAGGCTTGACGGAGTAGCCCGCCGCTTCGATGGTGCGCACGATGCACCAGTAAGAGCTACGCGCGAAAAGCGGCGAGGTGGACTGCACGGCGATGGCCGCATCTGGCGCAAGCCGCTCTTTCAGTAGACGATAAAAGCGTGTCGTGTAGAGTTTGCCGAGCGCGAAGGAGTTCGGGTCTGGAAAATCCACAATCGCCGCATCGTAAGTTTGCTTTTCTTCTTCAATCCAGATCATCGCGTCCCGGTTGACGACGCGCACACGCGGATCATCGAAGGAATGTTGATTGAGTTCGGCGAGCGGCGGAAAGCGGCGCGAGAGATTAGTCATGTCCGGGTCTAGATCAACGAGTGTGACGGATTCGACAGTCGTGTATTTCAGAATCTCCCGAAGCGCAAGTCCGTCGCCGCCGCCCAAGACCAGCACGCGGCGCGGCGGCTGAGGCGTCGCCATCATCGCCGGATGCACAAGGGCTTCGTGATAGCGATATTCGTCCGTCGAGCTGAATTGCAGATTGCCGTTCAAGAAAAGTTGAAAGCCCGCGCGCCCTCTCGTTATCACGATGCGCTGGTAGGGCGTCGAACGCGCGTAGATAACGTCGTCGGCAAATAGTCCGTCTTCGGCCAGCGAAGTTAAAGCATTGGCGTTGAAGATGCCGATTGAGAGCAGCGCGATTACCGCAAGGGCGCGAATGCGCAGGCCGCTCACGTTGCCTTTTATCAAAGGGCGCAGCAGCCACGTGCCCCACAATCCGACGCTTGCATTCAAGACGCCGAAGAGCAGAGAGGTACGCACGAGGCCGAGTTTGGGAACAAGAAAGATTGGAAACAGTAGTGAGGCGACGAGCGCGCCGATATAATCGAAGGTGAGAACACGCGCGACGAGGTCTTTGAAGCTCAGATTATCTTTCAGTATGCGCATCAGCAGCGGCAACTCTAAGCCGACGAGCACACCGATGCCGAACACAATCGAATACAGCGCGAGATGGAAATAGCTAAGGCGGGCGAAGCTCAGGAAAAGCAGCGGCGCGCTAACTCCGCCGAGAATGGCGACGCCAAGCTCGACCTCTATGAATTTTCTGGCAAGCTCCTGTTCGACGAAACCGGAGAGCCACGCGCCCGCGCCGAGCGCGAACAGATAGATGCCGATGATTAAAGAGAACTGTGTGACGGAATCGCCGAGCACATAGCTGGCGAGCGTGCCCGCGAGCAACTCGTAAACGAGGCCGCACGTGGCGATGACCAGCACGTTGAGAAACAGAAGCGGCGGGCGCGGCATCCCTCACCCGTGCACGGCGGCGGCGACAATCAGCGCGATGCCGATGATGACCGCGCCGATCACAATTGCGAGCGCCGTGTTCTGGTCTTCCTCTATCTCTTTGCGCGTCGAAAAGGGCGAGACTTTGACGATGACCCAGAAAGCGAAAGCGAACAGCGCGATGCCGATGACGGAGAAGATGATCGTCTCAATCACCAGGTTGGCGACCTGATCCATCGGGATGACAAGCCCTGTGAAAAGCGATTTCTTCAACGCGAAAATCTTGACAGCGTTGGCGTGTGTGACAACGAACATTATTTTCCTCCATGAAAACCGGCGTGCCAGAAATGAAACGAGCGATAGCCGCCCGGCGATTGGCGCACATCCGGCGGCAACGTCTGGCGATGTAGACTGCCGCCTATTTCCCAACCGTTAAAGGCCGCGACGCCGTAAAGCGCGACGACGGCGAGTCCGAATGCTATGTAAGCTTTCCTTAACATCAAGAGTTCTCTCTGATAGCGAGTGGCAATCGAACGCGCACTAAGACTCTATGGAGCTATCAGCCCAGCGCCGTTTCTCGAACATAATCCGGTAAATCAGAATGATGACGGGAATCGCCGACAAACCGAGCAGCGCCAGAATAAAATTGATGGGGCGCGAGACGTTCTGGTCAACGTGAACATTGACGCTGATCGGTTGCTGCCATCTTTCCCACTGCGCTTCGAGCCGCATCGTATATTTGCCTGCGGGCAGGGCGGACAAAACCGCGCGCGGATTGCGTTCACCCTCGCTCCATGATTCGCCGTCTTCGTAGCCGTGATAATACTCTACGGGCAGCGAGAACTGCTGAACCAATCCCGTCTCTTCATTAATCAAATCGCCTTCGATGTAAACCCAACTGTTATCAACTGGCGCGGCGGCACTCACGCTAATGTTGCGTCGCGCCGCCAACTCGAAAGGCGCGCTGAAAACTGTTTGCGTCGCTTCCGTGTTTGCCAGCGGCGGCAACTGATAACTCTGCTCGAACGCACTGCGCGAGCCGCCGGTAACGAAGCTCGCCAGCGCGACCGTGAACAGCAGCGCCATCAACAACGCCCAGTATTTGTAGAATCCCGTGTACGGAAACGGCTGATTCGGCGCGATGCTCGAAGGGCGCGGAAGGTTACTGAGGTTGAACGCGCGCTCGATCTCTTTCGGCGTCGCATACTTTGCGAGCGACCAATTGATTTCGCCCGCCGGTGCGACGCCCGCATCGTCGTGTTCGGGCGCGGTGGAAACTTCTTTCGATAGCATCAAAGGCGGATGCACGTAGTCGGCTGCGCGCACCAACTCGCCCGTCGTGACTTTCCAGTAGAACTCTCCCGCGACGTACTCAACCTGCGCCGTCGCATCCTGAAATAGCTTGTAACTCTCGCCGCGAAACTGCGCCGCGCCCTTCGTCTCCGTCACATCGCCGACCGTCACGCTCTGCACAAAGTTCCAATGATTGTCGCTCTGCACGAGCCAGCGAAAGCCCGTCGCCGGATTGTAAAGCAGATACTCTTCCCAGAAATAGCGCGTGCCTTCGATCTCGACGCTGCGCGCGACGAAGCCGATCACAGCCGTCTTCTTGCCGTCTATTTCGCCGACTGTCCCGAGCGGAATCGAAGGCGTGAAGCGTCCCGGTTCGAGCGACTTGAGATACTTGAGTTGTCCTTCGTTAACGTCTAACAGCGAATCGCAGTTCGGGCACGTCACGCGCTCCGCTGTGTCCGGCGCGTGAAGTTCCAGCGACCCGCCGCAGTGCGGGCATGAAAGCTGCGCGGCTGAGGTGCGGCGTGCGTCGCGTTCGGGCGCGCGAATATTTCCGGCGAAGCCTAACTCCGCGAACTCCAGCTCGCGCCCGACGAACACGAGCGGCGGCGATTCGCTGTAATCCATCGTCGCAAATAGGCCGCCCTGCCCGGACAAATCCGCATACTCGTATGTTTCATCCGGCGATAGCCTGTAAGGTATCTCGCCTTTTGCGGCGAGATAGCGCGCCGTTCCTTTTTCGGCGACAACCATCGCGCCCGCGCCCGAAAGCGGCTCGAACGATTGGCCTAATTCCAGATTGTCGAAAGTTTGAATCGAATCTTGCGGCGCGTGAGGTTGCCGGAAAGTTAAATAGAAACGTCCCTGCGCTTCGGCCAGCCAGCCCCACCGCCCGTCCCTAAACGCGGCGTACCACTCATCCCACATTCCGCCCGCCTGATGTCCAAGCTGCGCGCGTCCTGTCAGTTCAAAGCCGACGCTTTGATAAGTCCCCTTGAGGCCGACATCGAGCGGCGAGCCGGATTCAACTATCTCCGCGACTTTGCCCAAATCTTCGAGCGCGCGATCCGTGCGCGCTACCACCGAGCGGCAATATTCGCAGACGACGACGATTGACGAGCCGCTTTTGAAAACAACGGGCGCGCCGCACGCCGGACAGTTTGCTTCAAGCGAAGCCATCAACGTCGCTCGCCTTCGTAAGAGTTCGCCGCCCCAGAATTTTCCGGCAACACAGACGCCGCATCAACAGGCGATGCCGCAGTGCCGCAACGCTCTACGATGCGTACCTTCACGCTTGTCGCACCAAGCATCTCACGCAAATTTTCCGCCCAGTTCCAAGCGGGGCGCGCTTTGCAACAATACAAGTTTATCGTCGCCAGTTCGTGTTCGGGATACGTGTGGCAGGTCAAGTGAGATTCCGTGAGCAGAACCATTCCGGTCACGCCGGACGGCTCCGCGAATTTATGCCAGACGGGTTCGCCGACAACGCGCAAATTCAATTCCCGTATGATGCGTTCAAACATCGCGCGAAGCAGTTGCGTATCACGAAGCGATTCCGCGCGACACCCGCTTGCATCAATTAACCATTCCGTTCCGACAATCGCCATACAGGATTTAGACGAACCGCGTGTTGAAGTTGACCGTAAGCTTGCCTGCTCGCAAGCGACTGTGCCAGTGCCAGCTATTGGTGCGCTGAACCGCCGCCCGTTCTGCCGATGGCGCAGCATAAGGGAAAGATTTTCAATTTGCAATAAGATGTTTTGAGGGATAGAAGCTTCGCAAAGAAACGCATTTCTCACAACAAACCCGCAGCGGACGCGCCCCCCTCAACTGTCTTCCCGAGTTCGGCTGTTTTAATGCGTGAGCAGTGCGCCACGCTCCGCGCCAGAAACGGGCGTTCGCAAAAGCGAAAGAAAATCCACGCGAAAGCAACGCACGCGGGCGTCGTGATGAGCAGCGGCGTAAGCGTTGAGGGCAGATGAAAAACATGGAAGAGATAAGATTCCATGATGACAAGCTGATGCGTCAGGTACAGCGAATACGAAAACACACCGATCACGGCGAGCACTACGATCAAGCGCGGCGTGCGCAAATTTCTTTGCCCTGCGCGCTCTGCATAAACGGCGTAGTTGATGAGAAAGAAGAATCCCGCGCCCCACACGGGATGCAGCCACAGCCAGCCGAAATCATGCAAATAAATCGAACCGGAGTGCGGCAGCGCATACGTCAAACACACTGCGGAGAGCAAAGCGAGCACGGCAAATCGCAGGCTGCGACACCACGCGGGCAGCTTTATCAAACCGATGGCCGCTTCAACGCCCAATGCACCGAGCGCCCACGTGAACCAGTGCGAAAGCGCGGCCTCCGTCACAGGCACATCGAAATCGAAACGGCGTTTAATCATCAACGCAAACAGAAACCACACCACTCGCGCGAGCGCACAACACACGAGCGTTCGCGCCCATCCCCACCGCGTGCGCAAATAAAGCAACACGAAATAAGCGAGATACAACTGTTCTTCAATCGCAAGCGTCCAGAACACGCCGTTGATGCTGTAACACGTGCGCGCGTCCAGATTGTGCAGCATCAGCAAATGCGCTGTGACATCCCACGCGAAAAAAGAATTTAGTTTGAGGTGAGTGGTGAACGCTTCGATCAGCAGGTACAGGGCAAGCGCCGCCAGATACGGCGGATACAGCCTGCGCGCACGCCGCTTCCAGAAAGCCAAGAATTGAACGGGCGCAGGGTTCCCCGCCATGCGCCCGCGCGCCCACTGCAAATGAATGCAAAATCCTGAAATGACAAAGAAAAGAAAAACGCCGACATAACCGAAGGACGCCATAGCCTGCACGGGACGAACCGTCCAACGCTCTATGAAAGAAGAAGGCGCAGGCAATGAACCCGCCGCGTGATACAACACGACGCCCAACGCCGCCGCGCCGCGCAACGCATCTATACTACGCAAGCGTTTGGCTGTAAGTCCTTCTATCATCCTTCGGCGTCAAACAATACTTTTATCCGGGTATGATGGAAGCGTGTTTCGTTGACGGCGAGCGCGTGGTTTCGCAGCCGGAGATTTCTACGGCGGCTGGATTACTAAAGATATTATAGGCCCCTTCAAAGGCGCGCCCGGTACATGGGGCTGGTAAACCGGAGCCGACAATTATAGTTCCAACGCATTCAACCACTCGGCTGAAAGTTTCTCAATGGCTAGTTCCTTATGTTTGGCTTCGACTTCGATCCAGGGCGCGTGGCGAAAAGCACCGGGCATAGATGTTATCAATTGGCTGTGGCGGCGATCATTAAAATGCGCTTCGCCGTTTGAAATATGCACCACTTGCCACTCCCGTACAGGCCACGTTTCACGCGCGGCCAGAAGCATTTCGGCAACGCTCGCATCCTCATAATTCGTCAATCCTTCGCGGCACACATGATGATGCGCGTCGAAGACCATAGGGACTTTCGCGGCGCGGCAGACTTCCAAAATCTCCCGTGCGCTGTAAGTGTACTCGTCATTTTCAAGCGTCAGGCGCGAGCGCACGGAATCGGGCAATTCGTTGATAACCTTGATGAGTTGTTCGCTTCTGCCGCCTTTGCCGCCGTGTATGTTCATCACCGTCCAACATGAACGCGGCTGCGCGAGATAATCCAATATGCGCGCGTGCGTCTCTAAAATCTTGATGCTGTTTGCCACGACCTGCGGCGAATCGGAATTAAGTACGACGAATTGATCCGGGTGCAAAACGAGCCGGATGCCGAGCGCGATGGCGCGTTCCCCCGTGCGATCGAGATCATCTCTTATTTCTTCGAGCACGTCTTCGCCCGCCGCGTCATCAGCGAAGGGGAAGAGGGCGGAGGTCAAACGGTAAAGGCGTATGCCGCGCTCGCTGCAAAAATCGAGCGCACGATTGAGACGCTGCAAATTCTCTGCGTAGAGGGCGCGCAGCATCTGCTTTTGCTCCGCGACGTCGAACTGCAAAAGACGTTTGCGCGTGGTGGTGCGATAGCGCACGGCATCAGAATGCGTGATGCACACGAGTCCCAGACGCGGCGATGCCATCTTTTCCGCTTCCGCAGTTTGCGAATCAATTGGGATGTTTTTCAAAGGTTCTCAATCGTGATCGGTTCAACATCGTCGGCCATCTCAAAGTTGAAGATTTTCGAGTAAAAGTAAAACTCGCCGTCGAGCGTGCGTTTGATATTTTCGGCGCGACGAAAACCGTGCTGCTCGCCTTCGTAAGCAACATAAGCGACCGGCATTTTCTTCGCGCGCAAAGCGTCAACCATCAACTCGGCTTGATTCGGCGGCACGACTTTATCTTCCAAGCCCTGAAAAAAGATCACAGGACATGAAAGTTTATCCGTGAAATTGATCGGCGAGCGCGCGCGGTAAAGCTCTCGCTCTTCCGGGTATTTGCCGACCAAGCCTTCCAGATAACGCGACTCGAATTTGTGCGTGTCGCCGACGAAGACTTCCAGATCACTCAAACCGAAATGGCTCGCGCCCGCTTTGAAGAGATCGCGGAAGGTGAGCGCGCACAAAGTCGTGTAGCCGCCCGCGCTGCCGCCGTCAATCGCGCAACGATTCGCGTCGGCAAGCCCGCGTTCGATTAAATAACGCGCGCCGTTTACGCAATCGTCAACATCCACTACGCCCCATTGCTTGTTTAGCCTTTGACGATACGCGCGCCCGTAGTTGCTGCTGCCGCCATAATTGACATCGAGCACGGCGAAGCCGCGACTCGTCCAGTATTGAATACCGAGCGCCAGCGTCGTCGAAGTCGCAGCGGTCGGCCCGCCATGACTGCGCACCAGCAGCGGCGGTTTTTCTTCTTCCGGCGCGGCGTAATCTTTGTTTCGCGGGGCATAGTAAAATCCGTGCGCTTTGAGATTGCCTTCGGTTGGAAATTCGATGGCCTGCGGAATTGATAAATAGCCCGCATCAATCGTCAAATCGCTCACGCGACGCAATACGTCCAGACGCTTGGCGCCCGAATCAAACTGGACGACGGCGGCGAAGCTGGTCGGCGAACCGGCGCGAAAGGCGACGCGATGAGCGGCGGCACAGATGTAAGTAATATCCGTGTAAGGCGTGTCAAGCGGCGCGAGTTTGCCCGTCGCGGTATCAATCGTGGCGAGGCGTGCCTGCCCGTTTTCGATGTAGGCGCAGACGATGCGATCCTTCGATTCAAACGCATACATGGACATTCCGAAAACCCATTGCGGCGTGCCGAACTCCGCCGCCATCTCGCAGACGGGCACAACCGCGCGCCCGTCGTCTGCCGCGCGATAAAGATTCCACCAGCCGCTGCGATCAGAAACAAAATAGAGCGCACCGTCCGGCGACCACTGCGGTTGAAAGATAGATTCCTCAAGCCCGCCCGCGACGCAAAGTGAACTAGCGATTGAGCCGTCTGCCGCAAGCTCGCCGACCCACAACTCGCAGCCGTCCCAGGGCATATTCGGATGATTCCACGTGAGCCACGCGAGCCGCTTTCCATCAGGACTAAGACGCGGCGACGAATAAAAGTCGTTGCCGGAGACAAGCACGCGCCCGCCCTTTTCGTTCGCGCCTTCGATATCGAGACTGACTAAAGTGTTGACGGCTTCGCGTTCTTTCTCGGTGTGATCTTCGCGCACGGCGATGATGCGGCGGCGCAGTGTGTCAACAAACGGATCGGCGTAGCGCATCTCGACGGCGGGCGTCAGCGGTTGCGGCGTAGCCCCTGAAGCGTTGATAGGCTGGCGATAGAAGCGTTGGTCTGCGAAGTTGGAGAAGTACACGACGCCTTCACTGACGACAAAATCGCCGCCGCCGTATTCGTGAACGCGCGTCCGCGAATTGAAGCCCTGCGGCGTCACGTCCGCGATGTCGCCGTCCGGTGTACGCCGCACGATCACGCTTCTGCCGCCTTCGGTCGGGCGCAGTTCAATCCAGTATGTATCATTGCCGTCAACGGCAATCTGGCCGAGACCGATTGAGCCGGTGATTATCAAGTCGGACGTGATCGGCGATTTCCATGAACCATAAGGCGCAATGTGCGCGTCTTCTTTCATTGTGTTGGGTGTGTCAGCCACTCTCTTATCTCCGTTCAGAATTATGAGGATTAGTGTCGTAAAGCCTGCGCTATATCCGCTGCAACGCGGGCGTTATTTTCCAGCAAAGCGATGTTCGACTCAAGCGTTGCGCCGCCGCTCAATTCTTTCATGCGCGATAAAAGATACGGCGTCAACTCGCGCCCCGTGACGCCCGCGCACGCCGCATCCTTCAAAGCTCCGTCAAGCGCGCTTTGCAATTCATCGAAGGGAACTTCCGAAGCGGCGGGCACAGGCACTGTGATGAGCAGCGCGCCGTTTGTGCCGAGCGCACGGTGAGTGTCGGCGATGATTGCCGTGTGCGCGGGCGAATCCACGCGCGCATCAATCGCCAGGCCGCTACGCCGCGTGTAGAAAGCGGGCATCTCATCGCAGCCGTAGCCGATGACGGTGACGGCATAAGTCTCCAGCCACTCGCGCGTCGCCGCCAGATCGAGCACGCTTTTCGCGCCGGAGCACACGACGATGATCGGCGTTTCGGCGAGCGCTGGCAGATCGGCGGAGACATCCGGCAAATCACCGCGATGCACACCGCCGATGCCGCCCGTTGCGAAGACGCGGATTCCGGCACGGTGCGCAATCCAGCTTGTGGAAGCGACCGTCGTCGCGCCCTCCCACTCGCGCGCGATGGCAAGCGGCAGATCGCGGCGGCTGACTTTGCGCACCGCGTCGCTTTCGGCCAGACGGCGCAACTCTTCTTTGTTCAGCCCGACGCAGAGTTTGCCGTCGAGAATTGCGATAGTCGCGGGCACAGCGCCGCGCTCGCGCACAATCTCTTCGAGTCGCTCTGCGGTTTCTAAATTCTGCGGGCGCGGCAACCCATGCGCGATGACTGTGGATTCAAGCGCGACCACCGCACGCTCTGCGGCGAGTGCGGTTTCAACCTCATGGCTAAAGCGGAAAAGTTCTCTGTCAATCATCAAGGCTAAGCTCTGACCGAGCCGCTGATCTTTTTGCGCGTCGTTTCGCCTGTATGAAGCACCGGCACGCCTTTGTCCAACTCCGCCGCCGGGCGCGCGATGACGTGCGTGGAGACAACCTGCCCGACACGCGCGGCCGCCGCTGCGCCCGCATCAACCGCCGCCTTGACCGCCGCCACATCGCCTCTGACAATCGCCGTCACCAGTCCCGCATCAATTTTTTCGTAGCCGACGAGCGTCACGTTGGCGGATTTCACCATCGCATCCGCCGCTTCGATCATCGCCACCAAACCCATACATTCGACCATCCCAAGCGCTTCCATAAACTTTCCTTTCCAGAATCCGTGCGCCGTCCGTTTCAACATCGCGCGCGAAGAGTGTTATCACTGTTTGCAATGCCTGCAACCTTAACTTTATCGCCCGCTTTTTGTCCACACCGCATTCCATTATGGTGTGCTAATCTGTTGTTAAGCGGCCTGTTGATGAATTTCGTGATAGATAAAAGTGGTTTTCCTAAATGGCTTAGTGTCTCTTGGTGGTTGATCTATCCCGGAGCGACAGGCTTAGTTGCCCGCTTGCTTTATGAGACAGTTTATCTCACATGGAAATACGGGCATCAGCTTGCTGGATATGAACTCATTCATGTTTACCTATTTTTCTTTCTCATCGGCGCGTTATCATGGCTTCTCGCATGGCCTTGGTTGATTATGGCTTTGGTATTGATTCTTCTGAATCGTGTACGGCTTCGGAAGCTCGATTGGATACAATTTATTTTAATGTTTCTGACTTTGCTAATGCTGTGTGTACCAGAGAAATGGTTGCAGGCGTTGATGCCGTATTTCTTGGATTCGAGAAGTTAAGCCATGCTTTTGCACGGTGAGCGATATAAGTTTTTCTCAAGAATTCTGCTGGCAATTTTCTTCGTCGCGGCGGGCGTCGCGCATTTCACCAGCACGGATTCCTACATGCAGATTGTACCGCCGTTTCTGCCGCGCCCGCGCGAACTCGTGTGGATCAGCGGCGTGTGCGAAATCATGGGCGGGATCGGATTGCTTGTTTCGCGCGTGCGACGCGTTGCCGGTTATGGATTGATCGCGCTGCTGGTCGCCGTCTTTCCGGCGAACATTTACATGGCCGTCGGCAACATCGGCATTAACGGCGCGCACTTTTCGCAGTGGCTTTTGTGGCTGCGTTTGCCTTTACAGTTCGCGCTTATTTTGTGGGTCTGGTGGTGCGCGAAGGATTGATTATTCCTCATCTTGATGCTTTCGTGCGAGATAAAAATCCTTCAGTGATCGAGGTGATACGGCACGCTGGTGACGATGACTCTTCTTTTGAAAAGCAGCGAGCCTTTAAGAAGCAGCGTGCTTTGATTGTGCAAAAGTTGCTGCCACCAACGCGCAGGCACGAACTCCGGCAGGATTACTGTAACAAAGCCGTCTTCGCTCTTTCCCCTTAAACGGTCTATGTAGCGCAGCAGCGGGCGCACCAGAGAACGGTACGGCGAAGGCAGCACCACCAACTCGATGCCCGAACCCCACTGTTCCCATTTCTCTTGCAGCTTGCGCGTCGCTTCTTCATCGAAGTCTACATAAACAGCTTTGACGCCACCCGGCGCAATTGATTTGGCATATTGCAACGCATTGATGACGCCGCGATGAATGCCGGAAATCGGCACGATGACGGTGTTTTTTATTTCGTGGAGTTGTTGTAAGCCTTCTGTCGAAAGTTGCTTTGCCACGCCAGCGTAATGCTTATGAATCGAGCGGAACATCAGCACAAGCAGCGGAACAATAACGACGACGATCCACGCGCCGTGTATAAACTTCGTGATGATGAAGACGCATAGCACGATGAACGTGGCGATTGCGCCAAGCCCGTTAATAACGATGGACTTTTTCCAGTGAGAAGAATCCGTGACTTCATCGTTGACGAAGCGCGTGGCGTGCGATTGTTCGGCAGCGAGCAGCGCGTCAGGTAAAGCTTGCGCGGCATCAGCGCCGTTATCAGGCAGCGGTGTTTCTTTCGGCTCATTTGGCCGCGCGGTATTCTTCGAGCTTACCGCATCGCGTTCTCTAAGCCAGTGGCGCACCATGCCGGACTGCGAGAGCGTGAAGGAGAGAAAAACGCCGACCGCGTAGAGCGGAATCAAACGGGAGGTATCGCCTCCAAAAGCCGCGACGAGAATGCCGGAGAAGATAGCGAGGATAACGATGCCATTAGAGAAAACTAACTTGTCGCCGCGATTAGCAAACTGGCGCGGTAGAAAGCGATCACGCGCGAGTAGTGAGCCGAGGCGCGGGAAACCGGCAAAGGAAGTGTTGGCAGCGAGCACTAGAATGAGCGCCGTTGTAATCTGCACCACGTAGTACAACCAGCCGAACGCACCCGTAAAGATGATGCGCCCAAATTGCGAGATGACCGTTTCGTTGGCTTTCGGATGCACGCCGTAGAGATACGCCATCACGCTTGTGCCGAGAAACATAATCGTTAGCAGTACAGCCATGATAACCAACGTAGTTGAGGCGTTACGCGCTTCAGGCTTTTTGAAAGCAGGCACGCCGTTTGAGATCGCTTCGATGCCGGTCAATGCGGCGCAACCGTTCGAGAACGCACCGAGTATCAAAAACAGCGTGAGCGGTTGAGATGCGTAGCCTTCAGCAACTTTCAATTCCTCGCCCGTCGGCACGGGCGCAACGCCACCGATTGTCAGATAGTGGATGATGCCGTAGCCAATCATGAACAAAAAGCAGACGACGAAGGCATAAGTCGGAGCGGCAAACAACGCGCCCGATTCGCGCACCCCGCGCAAGTTGGCAATAGCGACGAACGTTATGCAAATCAAACATAACGTGACTCTATGATCGTCGAGCCATGCGAAGCGCGTCCCCTGTACCATCGAAGTGATCGCCGCCACACCCGCCGCAATCGAAACCGAGACGGTCAGCACGTAATCAACGAGCAAGGACGCACCGGCGATTAGCCCTGCGTTAGTGCCAAAATTTTCTTTCGCCACGATATACGCGCCGCCACCCGAAGGGTAAGCGTGAATGGTCTGCCGATAGCTAATCGCAACGATGATAAGCAGCGTAGCGATGCCGAGAGAGATCGGCACGACATAGTTAAAGGAAGTTGATTGACCAAAAGCGACGGCTGCTGCCAGCACGAGCAAGATTTCCTCTGTTGCGTAAGCCGTCGAAGAAAGGGCATCCGAAGAAAAGATGGCGAGTGCTGTCTTTTTCGAGAGCCGTTCATGCTGCGCCTGTTCTGTCTTGAGCGGGTTGCCGACAAGTAAGCGTTTAAGTGATGTAGCCATAATGTAACCTCTAAAGTGATAAACAAGCGCGCTAGTTGAGATTGACGCCGAGTTTGAGCAAGAAGAAATGATTACCCTGCCTGAGTCCCGTGTTACCGAGCGAGCAGGCAGCGTATCCGGTCAATCGCGGATGCGGCTTGAAGGTGAGGCCGGACGTAAAGTATCCGGCAGCGTGCTTGCCTGTCAGCCAATCGGCGGCAAAAGTAAGACGCGAGTTGATGATTTGCTGTGCGTGCGCGCTTTGAGGCAGCACCGTGAGCAAAGTTAGCAGTAAACCAATGCCGATAACCGGATGGTGATTGCGTCGAACGCTTCCTTTAGACTTATCTATTGAGTTGATGGCGCGCGGCTTATCTTCTAGTAGATCGAGGCAGTAGCCGCCGAAGATAAGGAGCGGAATTGTCAGATAGAAAACGACGGTGCCAAGAGTGTGAAGATATGCGGCGGAATTGCGTGAGATCGGCAGCCAACTAAGCGCGGTAAACACTGCGCCAAAGAGCGCCGAGACGATGCCGCCCGCGAAGCCAAAGACGGCACAGATTGCTTGCCACGTCCCCACGCGGGACTTGCGGCGAGGGAGTGAAGTTAATTGCGATTGATTATCAGTGTGATTTTCATGCGACCCGGAATCCCCGTCCATTAGTTTTTCCTTTTGTGCTGCCAACGACAAAAGGCGTGGAAGCACAATGCTTCCACGCCTTTTAAAATTAGTCGCGGCAATGCCCTTCCCTTTGAGCCTACGAGGTTAGCTGACGGGCTTGAACTGAGAAGTGTTCCACGCGATTAACCGCAAGACAATGCTTAACGGCTTTTCGACGCTGCGCCCCGTGTCTCGCGCACGAAAATTTCCGGCGAGACGAGTTGGTTCCCCCGCGTCGCCCGTCACGCGCTTTTTTGAGAAAGCACGGCAAGCGACTTCGGCAGACAATTTTTCAATAAAACGAATGCTACGCTCACAGAGCGTACAAAACAATTATACGCGAGTGCGGGTGAATTAGTATAGCTTATCCGCCGACGTGGACGACTGGCCGCTTTTCCGGATCATCTTCGGCTTGACGTAAAACTTCATGCGTCACGGGCGCGGTATCGCCTTCGCCGAAAGCCACATACTTGAAGAGATAGGCAAGCGGGTTGCCTTCGCTCCATCCGAAATAAACGTGCGGTAGCTTGCCCGTTTTGTCGCGCAGGTAAAGCAGAAACGCCGCAATCGCGTTCGGCACCACCGGACTCTCCGTACGCAAGATGCGATAACCGCCCACCTCTTCGCCCTTCACCTTGAGCACGCCGGAAAACTCCGAAGCATCGCTCGGCTTGACTTCGAAGAACAAGATCGGCTCGTTCGTCGGAATGTGATTGTCCTCGCGCTTCTCTTTCTCCTTCGCTTGGTACTCGCTTACATCACCGCAATCGCAACGATTAGTGACAATGCGGATCGTACCGCGATTCGCTTCGTCAATGAATCTTTGCGCCGCTTCATCTAGCTTGACATCCTCCACGCGCAACTCGGTCGCGCGCCACAGGCGCGAGATAAACGACGAAAAGATGATCGCCCCAGTGAAGAACGAAGCGATCTTGATTCCTTCAGGCTGTTCGATGATGTTAATGGCCGTCGTATAAAAAAAGACGAGCGAGATCAGCAAAAACGCCAGCCACCATGAACTGCCTTTGCGTCTGACGGAAAGCGTGACGGCGATGGCCGCCGATGTCATCAAAGCGAGTACGCCCGTCGCATATGCTCCGCCCTGCGCGTTAACGTCAGCTTTGAAGAGAATTGTCACGATGAAAGAGATCGCCGTTAAGACAAGAACGAGCGGTCGCGTCGCTTTCGCCCATGCCGGAGCCATGCCGTAGCGTGGCAAGTAACGCGGCACGATGTTTAAGAGTCCGGCCATCGCCGATGAACCCGCGAACCACAAAATCGCTATCGTGCTAATGTCATAAATCGTCCCGAAGAGATCGCCGAGCAGACCGTGAGCCAGGTAAGCGAGCGCGCGCCCGTTGGCTTCGCCAGCTGCCTGTGTCGCCGTCTCCGGTTGGTAAGCTTCCACCGGAATGAGCATCGTCGTGATGATGCTGCTCGTAATCAACATCACGCTCATAATGAGCGCGGCGGAAGTAAGGAGTTTGCGCGTGTTGCGGATGCGGCCTTTCGGCAGTTGCAACCTGTCGGTCGGATCGCCTTTGACGAGCGGCATCACCACCACGCCCGTCTCAAATCCTGAAAGGCCGAGCGCGAGTTTGGGAAAAACGAAAAGCGCCGCCCCGATTATCGCCAGAGGATTATTGTGAGAACCGAGTAGCGCGTTTTTCCAATTTGCTAAAACTTCTGGATGACGCGCAATCTCCATGAAACCCGCGCCGACGACCACCAAGTTGAGCGTGATATAAGCGACCACGATCACCACCGCGATCCCGACTGCTTCTTTGAAACCTTTGAGAAAAACCGCGCCGAGCAGTCCGACCAAGATGAGCGTCACGATGACGCGATGATTGAGAAACTGCAAGTGGTCATGCACGAAAGGATTTTCGATGATGTGCGCGGTGGCATCCGCCGCCGACAACGTGACTGTGATGATGAAACTTGTCGCCGCAAAACCGAGCAGGCAGAGTACGAAGAGTTTGCCTTTCCAACGCGACAGCAAATCTTCCAGCATCGAGATCGAGCCATCACCGTGCGGACTCGCCGCCGCCACGCGGTTGTACATCGGAAGCGCACCGAACAAAGTCAGCAACACGAGGATCAAGGTGGCGATGGGTGAAATCGCACCGGCGGCGAGGAAAGCGATGCCCGGCTGATAGCCGAGCGTCGAGAAATAATCAACGCCCGTCAGACACATCACCTGCCACCAGGGATGATCGTGATGCTTGGTTTTTGCATTGGACGCGAGCGGGGCTTCCGCGCCCTGCAAGTGGCCTTCGAGCAGCCAACGCTTGAAGCGTCCGGGCGTAGCTTTTGGTGCGTGTGTTAGTGTAGCCATTTTCGTAGATGACAAAACGTGCGGCTCGCAGAACCGCAAGGGATTCAATACCCAACCGCAACTTCGACAAAACACTTCCCGCATCCGACCCGCACGCATGAGCGCACGCGGACGAAGACGGGAGAAAAGCAGAACCCGAAGCGATTTGACCGGCTCAATATATCACACTGCTACGGCGCAGCCGGAAGAGCGTATGTTGCGCCCGGTGCAACTCTGATTTGCGCGGTAGTGAAACCGTTAAGGCCGAATAATAGCACGAATTATAAGGCGGGCTATGATGAAAGCTCCAGTCAGCGATGTCCGTCAAAGCGGCGAATTCTGTTTCGGGAAGGCTGTTTTGATTATTGAAGGAAGGGTGCTGAAGATAAGAACCGCTCTAAAAAATAAGCGGGCGGGGGTCTCCCACAACCCCCACCCTAAGGCCACGTGTCCTCACCCCACGCGACCACTTCGCTCACCGGGGAGGCGAGCGCAAAGCAATTATGCACCAATCAACTCAAAGTTTCAACCGCTTTATGTACATAAAGATTTATGCGGCGTTAAAGACTGCTCCGCCATATAATTCCGGCGTTCACGACTGCCCGAAACGCTGCCTGTATTCGGCGGATGTGATGAATGCCCTAACCATCGCGCGGTAGTTATTCGGCACGCGATTATTGAGCACATCGAGCCAGAAGTTATAGCCGCCCGCATCCGGGTCTCTGCGCAAATATCCGAAATACTGCATTAACACAAACGCACGGTTATACTCCGCCTGCTGAAACGCCGCCTCTTCCACCACCTGCCGGACAGCTACGCCTCTCCCGCTCTGCTGCAACGTATTGAGATATGCCGTGCGATTGGCGCGCAGATCAACACCGCTGGTGGTTAGAATCGTGCCGAGCAACTTGTCTATAAACTCGCCCGGCTGCAAAGTTGCGGGATATAAGCGCAGGAATTCCGCACGCTGCACGAAGTTGTTCGCATACGTCGTTTTGCTCGCATCCAATCCGCTGCCACCGACAACCTGCCGTCTATCGGGCAAAAACTCTCCGAAACTCGGCTGCCTGTTCAGCGTTCCCTTGTAGATGCGGTAAACGTAGCTGCCCGACTGCTGAAACTCCTGCTCGATAAAGAAGGCCGCCGACACCGAGACACGACGATCATCTATACACTGCGCGTCTGTGCCGCAGGCCGTAATCAAGGATGTCCAGTAGCTCAAGCCGCCCGCATCGGGTTCACGCTCGAGAAAGTCTCTGTACTGCTCTGTGACGAAAAAGGTCGTATCGTCAATCCCATTAACGAGCGTCAGTTCCGGCGCGGGATCAACGGTCAACGCGCCTGCGACATAGGCGATCTCGCCTGTGCCCGATTGCAGTCGGATGCTGTATTCACCGGCGGCGGCGCTTTCCGCAACACTCACATTGAAGCTGATAATCGGGTACGGCGTGCCGAAGCTTGTGCCGTATTGCCTGAGTGTTGACGGATCAACCGAAACGAAACCGGACGTGACGCTGATGCCGGATGCGGGAACTTGATCCACGCCCTCGCCGCCGACAAAGACCATATAAGTGCGGCTCGGCGCGATGGGAACGGCGATAGTTGAGAGCTGCGAATTGATGCCAAAAATACGCGGGTTGAGTCCGGGCGTAGTCGTCGAGACAGCGATGTTGAAATTGGTCGTTGCGCCCGTTGTGACGCTGATATTGCTCGACGCCTCGAGTGTGCGAAACTGCGGCTGCGCGAGTCCCAGCCCGGCGTAACCGCCGCTCTGCGAAGAGATTTCAGAAGCCGGAATCGGATCGTTCAAATACTCTGTGACGAGGCGATAGTTTCCCTGCGGAAGATTATCAATGCGATACGCTCCGTTGGATAAGCTCAGATTGCTCGCGGCAATTCGCCCTGTGTTGATGTCTTCCGCCCAGACGTGCGCGCCGAAGACAGCGGAGCCGCCCGCAAAAGCGACCGTGCCCGCGATTGAACCGCCCGAACGCGGGCCATAGATGGCGCGTATGCCTGCACGGTCATCGTAAGAAAGCGAGCGCGCCGTCAGTGCCGGAAGATTATAAATGCCGTTTGCGCCCTGTCGCGGCTGCATCGTTGCGCCCACCACAGCGGAATGTTCGAGACCCAGAAAATGGCCGAACTCGTGCACGAAGGTTGACTCAAGATCGTAGGTGCCGGACGTGCCGTCGGTGGAGAATTGCAGACACGGATTGATGGCGATGTCTGCTTCGGTGATGTTGCCGTTATCCGGGTTGAAGAAGACGCGCGTGCGTCCTGTGATAACCGTCGAACTACCGCACGGAGGAAAGAGGCTCGAAGAGTTATCGGTGACGGTAATCAAATTAACGCCATCGGCTCCGACCGACGTGGCACTCGAAGATGTCTCTGCGAAACGTATGTTGGAGGCGGCAGACCAGCGCGCCATTGCGCGGCGGGCGGCTCCAACCACGTCGCTGCCCGGCTTGATGTTGCCCGGCGGAGAAGAAAGCGATGGCGACAAGGCGACGGTAATCGTCGTGGTCGGCCACTTAATCTGTACGTTACCCGATGAGTTTGTAAATTGTAGCGTGTAAGCGTGTGCCGGTATAACCGCGCTAAAAATTAGCACGGCGGTCAGAAGCAGAGCGGTAAAGCGATGGTACATAAAATCCCCGGTTGGTGAATTAAAGCCGATTACGAAAAGTCTTAACGGGCTGCGTTATAGAATTTTCAAGAAATGGCGCAAGCTCGTTAGCAGTTACATTTAAGCAAGGAGAGGGCAATCGTATGATTTATTGCAAACTGTGCGTTTTTCTCAACTTACGTCGTGAATTTCAGCAAACTCGCACGATACGGAAAACACACAGTTTGCCGGTTCTCTTTAGAAAAAAGTAGGCCGCACTCCCGAAGAAATGCGACAAACAACTTTAAACCAGAAGGCACTAATAAATCAATAGGCCGAAGCTCAAGCTCGCTTAAACTCCCAACCTCGAATGAGCATTCGGCTCGCGCCATTGAGCGGCGTGAGACGCGCGCGAAGTGTGCGGCTTCCCTGTGGCAACTTTGTCTTAACCGCATAAACGCCACACTAAATTCCAAAAAAGCTTTCCCTCATCAAGCAAAAGACGGTGCAAATTCGGGATACGCGCCCGGCAACAGCATGGCACGCGCGTTGCTGCCGCTGCGATCAGTAATAAGCGAGCGTCGCGTGTTTGTCAGTGAAATCGAAAGCAGCGCCGGTCTCGTTTTAAGGCCAAATAACATTAATATATCGCGTCGCGCAAGCGGCGCGCACAAAAGAGGAGAATCGCCAGTGAAAAACCGATTTGGAATTGTTCTAACCATGATCTTCGTTCTGTGCTTCGGCAGCATCGTCTTCGCGCAGAACTCCAACATGAGCAACAGCAGTACCACAACTTCCACGACCACCACCGAAACATCTTCAGGCACAATGAAGAAACGTCATCGCCACCGTCGCGCGCGCCATCATCGTCGCGGCCATCGCCACAGCAAGAAGGGCGGCAGCATGGGCGGCAATATGAGCGGCGGCAACATGAGCAACGGTAATATGAGCAATGGCAATATGTCGAACCGCTAATCGGGCGGCGCGATTGCTACGATCACGCGCCGGGGCGTTGCTCCTCGGTTTAGACAATTGAATCTTTCGCTTTGCGCTGCTGTGCGCCGGTATTGACGGGCGCGCGTGGCAGTTTCAAGCGAATAACTCGAGCCGCTTGTTTTTGAAAGCACCTACTCGAGGTACAAGGGAAAGGGTTGCGGCTATTTTGAGAAGGTAGGCGCTTCCCTTTCCTCTTTTTCTTTTAATGGGCGATAATTAAAGCTGATGTTAATTGCGACGAATACAGTCGGATGGTAAGGTGTCTGCATTCTAAGCAAACGCGATGAACGCAAACGACAACACAAACTTAAAAGCCGGAGCAGCATCTTTGTCGCACCGCACCGCGTGTGGCATATCGCTGTTAATCTGCGGCCTCTTGATGCTCTCCGGCTGCACGTCGCGCCCTATCGAAGAAACTGTCACGACCTCCGCGAGCCGTTCGGCGGCGATTGCGGCTAATAGCGTCCAGCCTGTTGCCGTCAGACCGCATTTACCTGTGCGCGACGCTGACCTCGAAGCGGCGGGCGACCGTATTGCCGAAGCGATTACGCATCTTGACAGGCGACGGCGCGGCGGACATGAAGCCGCGTTGCGCGCACTCGGACAGGCGGAAGCGGCAATGAACCGCGCGCTTCGCGCCAAGCAACGCGACGAACGCGCGAGCCGTGCGCTGCACGCCGCCATACGTGATATTGAAACAGCGCAACGCGCCGTTCAGCACGGCGCATCGGATACCACTGCCGCCAAACAACTCGTCGCCCTTAACAATGAACTGGACGATCTGGCAATGCAGCCACCGCCACAAACAGACGCGGCGTCCGACGATCAAACGCAACTGCCGTAAAAAGTTTTCAGCCATAAGCATCGCCTCATATAGCGCTGCTACTACCTTTAAGTCTCTGCGCCCGTCAATCTTCCAGCTTGATGCCGAAACGCTCGGCCATGCGATACAAAGTGCGGCGATCTATCCGCAGCACTTCGGCGGCGCGCGTGCGATTGCCGCCGACAGCGTCGAGAACATAAATTAGATAGCGGCGCTCAAGTTCATCGAGCGGAACCAACTCGTCAGCGCGAACGGCGTCGAACGGTGCAAGCGAAGTCGGCGAAGCGACGAACGGCGCGCGGAGTCCTAATGCCTGCACTTTCGCGGGCAATTCCTCGACGGCGATTTCCGTCCCGCGCGCACGCAACGCCGCATATTCGACGGTGTTCTCAAGCTCACGTACGTTGCCAGGCCAATCGTAAGCCACCAGACAGGCGAGCGCCGCTGCGGATAAACGCAGGCGACGTTTTGTGTGGTGATAAGCCACGCGCAGAAAACGCTCTGCGAGAAGCGGAATATCGTTGCGCCTTTCGCGTAGCGGCGGCACAATCAGCGTGACAACACTCAAACGATAAAAGAGGTCAACGCGAAATCGTCCCGCTTCGACTTCCGCTTCTAAATCCCGATTCGTCGCGGCGATCACGCGCGCGTTGACGCGCACGGTACGCGCCGCGCCGACTCTGCGTATCTCGCCTTCCTGCAACGCGCGCAAAAGCTTGACCTGCATGGCCTGGCTCGTCTCGCCGATCTCATCCAGAAAGAGCGTGCCGCCTTCAGACTCTTCCCACAAACCTTTGCGATCTGCGTGCGCACCCGTGAAAGAGCCGCGCACGTGCCCGAACAATTCCGCTTCAAGTAAAGTTTCGGTGAGCGCGCCGCAGTTAATCGCCACGAAGGGCGCAGCAGCGCGCGGACTGATGCGATGAATGGCGCGTGCGACGAGTTCTTTGCCCGTTCCTGATTCGCCGACAATCAAAGCGGTCGAGTGCGACGGCGCAACATACGCGATCTCTTTGTAAAGTTCGATCATCGCGGGCGTGCGCCCGACCAGCCCCGCGTCTTCGTAATGCGCCGAGAGGTTTTCAGTAGAACTATTCGGCTCCTCGCCGCCCGTCTCGTTGGCGCTCGCTTTTTGGTCTAAAGCGCGGCGGGCGGCGGCCACCACCTCTTCGACCTTGAACGGCTTCGAGATAAAGTCCCACGCGCCTTCTCTGGACGATTCGACGGCGGCTTCGAGCGTGCCGAAGCCGGTCACGAGAATCACCGGGCATTCGTCGCGCAGACGGCGCAAGATATCTAGGCCACTCTTTTCAGCTTCCAAGTTGACATCGCTGACCACAAGATCGAACTTTTCATGCGCGGCAGCATCGAGCGCGGCGGCGGGCGTTTGCGCCGTCTGCGCGCTCCAACCCTGCGCGGCAAATATTTCACGCAGCAACTCGCATGAAGCTCCGTCGTCGTCCACTACCAGGATGCGTTTCATAAAAGAAGAAGGTGCGGACTTTTACCGGGCTGCCGCGTGAAGCGCTGCCCTTGTTTGATCCGCTGGCGTGGAATCATCAATTTCGATGGCCGGAAATTTAAGGCGAAAGCGTGCGCCGCAATCTTTTTCGCTCAAGACTTCGATTTCGCCGCCGTGTTCGCGCAATACCTGTCGAACGACGAATAGCCCTAACCCCGTGCCGTGACCTTTCGGCTTAGTCGTATAAAAGGGATCGAAGATTTGCCCACGCACGTCGTTCCCCATGCCACAGCCCGTATCCGCGAACTCCACGAAAACGCCGCCATCTACCTGCGCTTGATTATTCGACAAGTTTGAGGAAACGACGCTTTTCTCTTTTTCGTCGGCGAATTGCCGTGCCACGCCTCCGCTGACCAGCAAGCGCCCGCCTTCCGGCATCGCATCCAGCGCGTTGTTGATTAAATTAATAAAGACTTGTTGCAAACGATCCGCATCGCCTTTAATAAAAGGCAAGCGTGGGTCTAGGTGCGTCGTATCGAGCTGGACGTTGCGCGATTCGAGCGCGGGCGCGGTGGTTTCAAACGTGCGAAGCAGCAGCGCATAAAGGTCTACGGGCACAAGTGCGACGGCTTCGGGGCGCGTTCGATCAAGCATCCTTCTGACAATCCGTTCGATGCGTTCGATCTGCGCGCTGATGGTTTCCAGACGCGATTCGGCGCGCGAATCCGTCTGCAACTGCGCGCGCAACAGTTGCACGTGGCCGCTAATCAGATTGAGCGGTGTGCCGACTTCATGAGCGAATTGCGCGGCGGTCTGCCCGGCGGCGGCGAGGCGTTCAAGCGCCGTCAGGCGGCGCGTGGTCTGCCATAATTCGCGGTTGATCTCTTCGAGTTGAGTGTTACGCTGGGCGAGCGCGTAGGTCGCTTCGTGGACGCGCTCCTGCAACACTTCGGCGCGTGCTTCGCGTTCGGCGGTCATCAAACGGATTCGCTCGATCATGCGATTAAAACCGCGCGACAAAAGTCCTATCTCATCGGGCGGGCGCAAAGGTGCTTGCGCGTTCAAGTCGCCCGCCTCGGCGCGCGACATAGCAAACAGCAGACGCTCAATCGGATGATAGACAATCCGGCGAAACAACACATAAGTGGCGAGCGTGGTAATGAAAATGGCGGCAAGCGCCATCCAGATGGCAGTGCGCTCAAATCGTCTGCCGATCAAAGGCGCATCGTCAAGCCGTTCGACGAGTTCGACCGCGCCGCTGAAACGCCTCTCTTCGCCGTCGATACGCGATTGCGCGGTCGTTTCGGTGATCGGCGCAAACACACGGTAGAGCGATGCCCCGGCGTTCTGCGGCAGCGATTTCACGTCGCTTGAATCAAGCCCGACACGTAGCGCGTCTTTTGTTTTTTCCGGGAACTCTTCGGCGGGCGCGCTTCCGGCGGCCTCCGCCGCCACTTTGTAGACGCCGCCGACGCGCTCCCACACGCGCACGGCGACGATGTCCGGGTGCGCGCCACGCATAATGGTCGCAGACTGTGCCAACGTCTGCGGATCACGCGGCGTCGGCAAATGATCGAGCTGGTCTGCGAAATTTATCGCCAGCAGTTCGGCACGGTCGCGTTGCTCTTTGTCAACGTAATCGGCCACGCGAATGCTGACGAGCGCGAGCGTTGCGGCGAGCACCATAATCGTGATCGCCGAAGCCAGCACGGTTGTCTTTATATGTAAATTGAGAAAACGCATAAACGCAAAAGGCGGCGCTAAGCGTAAGAAAGAAACGCGGTCAAGGGAGATATAAATCGCCGGGCGAAGTCTCGACAGATCGCCGCCTCAAGCGTGCCGCGCAGGCGTCGCCCTTACCGTCGTTTGGCGTTTCTTGCACGCGAACCGGAGGAAGATTTGGCGGCGGAGGTCATCGCGGGCGATGCGGAACGGCCGGACAAATTATCGCCAAGCGCGGCTGAATCATCGGCGGGATATGGCGCAACCTCTGCGGCGGCGGGGCTGCGTGTGCCGTCCAAATCCGCCAGCGCGACGACAATCAGCAACACCGTCACGGCAAGCGTCCCCAACACATACAGCAGCGCGACCTGCTCCCATACGAGCAGCGCGATAATAACTGCCGCACACGCGGCGATCCATGCGAAACTCGTCCACCGTCGCTTACGACGATTCCCCGTCGCGGTCATTGCTCTTGCGCTCATCACTCGTTTCTCCGATGTCAGTAAAGTGCCGCTACTTTATCACAAGGCAAGCGCAACCCGCACATCGCGTTCGTTATTTGCGCTCAAAATAATAAGAGGTTGGCCCCGCGACCAACCTCATACCTACGGTCTTCTTCAATTTTTAGTAAATCACGCGATAAGGCAAACTGCCGGCAACTCCGCTGATTGTCGACGGGCCGATATTAAAAAGCGACTGCCCAACCGTTTGGGTGAAGCGTTTGCGGCTAAAGATGCCGGCCTCTTTGACTTCGATGATATCGTAAGCCTGCAAAAGTATATCCTCTTTTTTCTGCTTCTTAATCGCATCGTAATCCACTTTGATTACTTCCTGCGTAATCGAACCGGGTTTAGAGCGATAGATGTACACTTCATTCTTGGACTCTTTCCGCACGCCGCCCACCTGCGCGAGCGCGCGCCCGAGCGTTAGATTCTCGCGTAGATAAAGTCCCTGCGGTGAAACCACGCTGCCCGTGATGTAAACCGGCTCCGAGATGGTGGCCGTCACGATGTCGCCGGGACGAACTACCGGATTGGACTCCAACTTACCGGCAAGGATGTCCGCGATCTTATAAACTTTGAAAGGAATAGTGCCTTTTTCGTCGGCTAAAGGCTCGGCCGGTTCTCCGGGTTCCGGGCATAGTTCCGGTTCAGTGTGGAGAATCTGAATTGTTCCGTTAGCGCGCTCGTTCACGCCACCCGCTAAGGTCAGCAGTTCGCTCAAACGCACGCGGCGCTGCATCTGTACGCGCTGTGGCACGTTCACTGCGCCGAAGACGGTTGCTGGAACATGGCTGTTACGCCCCACCACGCGCACGCTAATCTGCGGGCTGCGCAGATACTGCGAGTACGCCGCGATGATATCCTTTTGAATCTCTTTTTCAGTGCGGCATTGCGCGCGAATCGGCGTTTCGATAAACGGCAGCGACGAAATATTGCCGTCGGTGTCAATGTCGCCCGACCAATTCATTTCGGGTTGTCCGAAGACCCTTACATCGAGAACGTCGCCAGGGCCAAGCGTGTACTTTTTAATTCCCTGTGTATCCAGAGAAGAAGCAGCAGCAGAGGCGTCGCCCGGAGCGGGTGCGAATGAAGCGGCTTGAGGTGGTGGCGGCTGCGCCTGACTCTGTTCTTGAGCGTAAGCCAGTGGAGACACGGCGGCGGCGCAAAGCAAAGCGCAAATAAAGAACGGTGTCGTGAGCTTCATAATTAAATCTCCAAGCTATTCGGGTGGTTCAAAGGCGGAAGAATCCAGAACTGAAAGAGCACCTGTCAGAGATGATCGGAATCCGCAAAAGGCTGCCTGCAAAGGTCAGCGCAAATAAACTAAAGTGAGTTTCGAGTCGGGTTTTGGTTTCCTATATTTCCGCGTCAAACTGTTTTTTTCCGGCGGCCACCGTGTTTCGGCACCGTACCCGGAACAGCGAATCCCCTGAAAAGCAAGTTGCAATGATCGCACAGAAGATTATAAATGCCAAATATGCGCAGTATCAAGGGTGTCGGTGTATAGCCGCGCCGGATGCGGCGGCTACGGCATTTCGGGCAACGCTGGCTAATCATTTATCTTTTCTCTCCATCTTAAATATTGTCCGCCGCTCGCCGCGCTTCGGCAGCCGGTGTCGTTTTGTTTATCCGCAAGCGCGCTCGCAAAAGCTCTACTTCAC
Organism: Pyrinomonadaceae bacterium; assembly: GCA_046262295.1. GTDB lineage: Bacteria > Acidobacteriota > Blastocatellia > Pyrinomonadales > Pyrinomonadaceae > JBHENC01. Next base: position 70,564 of record JBHENC010000014.1, read on the forward strand.
GATTGATGCGCCCGGCAGTTTCGGATCGAGCATCCTCGCTTAGCGTGCCGCGCGCTAAATAAAAGAGCGCGTCGCAGTAGCGATCAATCGCTTTCGCATACTGCCCTTTGAAGGCCGCGCGCTCGGCCAGCTCAACCCAGTGCGCGACTTTAATGGTAACGACGAGTTCCTGCACGGCCAACGCGGAAGCCTTTAACTCCGCTTCGTCCGGGTAAAAATTGAGCGCCGTGTTAATAACGTCCAGTGCGCGCATCGCGGTCTCTATCTTATCCGCCAGCCGCACGCGGCGTTGCGCTTCGTGTGTTAAGGCGTGCGCGGCCATGCGTGCCCAAGCAAGCAGATGCTGCCTTGCGAGGGCGCGTGCGCGCTCTTGTCCGGCACGCAAGACGGCGCGGGATTCGCTGCCGACAATCAACTGGCCCGTCCGTTTATCACTTGTGCCGAGAGCGTCGTCGGCGTTTACAAGATACTGCCGACACGCCTGATAAACATCCAGATGCGCTTCGGGCGTTGCGCCGACGCTATTGGCCTGCGCCGATTGCTGCTGTAAGGCGCGCCATGCGGCGGTAAATCGCTCGGTCTTCGATTCATTGCGCCCGCCGATATTTTTCTTTGTCTTGGCAGTTGGAGGAAGGCGTCTGTCTTGTTGTAAGAGGCGCTGATTAAGGGAGCGGCGCACCACCACTTCGCGTGCGGCGGCGGCGACAAATATCACGATGGAAGCGACCAGCCCGGCCGGAATCCAAGGCGCATCGTCGTCACTTCCGCGCAGGAGCCACCAAATGGCGAAGAACAGCGCGGCGGCGACAAGAATGGCAATCACCGTATAGCTTGCCGCCGCCTGAAAAGGCGGGCGGGCGACATCCTTCCGCCCGCCCGCCGCTTTCGCCGCCGGACGCACGTGCGAAGCGCGTGTAAATGCCTGATCGAACGGATCAATACGCAAGCGTTTAATTCTGCACTATAAGGGCTTGGTTACCCGGCATCTCAGCCAGACAATTATTGCCGCCAACTAAACTTCTGCATTCGCGCGAAAAGCTCTAACACGCGCGCCGTCTAGACCTAAAAGAATGTTTAATAGTCAACATTTCACGCCGGTCTGTCAATACACCATCGTCGTCCACAAGCTATCTACACGCTAATCTCCCGTCCCGCAGCCGTTGCTCGATGCCGTCGCATGGCATTTAGTATAGAGTCCTTTTCAAAGGTGCAGGGATTCGACGACGAAAGGCGCGAGCGTGTAGTAGCATATATGCAAAACGAATTACACTGCATCGCTGTTAATTGACGAAAGCCGGAATTGCGGGAACCTTTAATTTCGGGAATGGAGACGAGATGGACAAAGAGTTAAAGGGAAAAGTCGCGCTGGTGACGGGCGCAACTTCGGGCATCGGGCGCGCGACGGCGTTGCGTTTTGCCGGAGCGGGGGCGCGCATTGCCGCCATCGGACGCGATGAAGATCATCTCGCGGACGTGATAAAAGAGATTCGCGCGGCGGGCGGCGAAGCCTACGCTTTTCGCGCCGATATAACAGTCGAGCAGGATGCGCGGCAGATGATCGCCGACACGCTCGAACGCTTCGAGAAACTCGACGTGCTAATCAACGCCGCAGGCCATATCAGCAACGGCACGATTGAGAATACGCCGCTCGAAGCGTGGGACGCGATGCTGAATGTAAATCTGCGCGCCGTCTTTTATTTGATGCAGCAGGCCGCGCCGTTTCTCGAACGCACGCGCGGCAATATCGTCAGCGTGTCGAGCGTCACGGGCTTACGCGCCTTTCCCGGCGTTCTCGCCTACTGTGTCTCGAAGGCCGGGCTGGATCAACTGACGCGATGCGCGGCGCTCGAACTCGCAGCCAAAGGCGTGCGCGTCAACGCCGTCAATCCGGGCGTCGTCGTTACAGAGATACACAGGCGCGGCGGAATGAACGAGGAGGATTACGCGGCCTTTCTCGAACGCTCAAAACAGACGCATCCGCTTGGAAGAGTCGGAGAGAGGCGCGAAGTGGCCGAGTTAATTCTGTATCTGGCCTCCGAACGCGCCGCTTGGATTACCGGCGCGACCTATTCGATTGACGGCGGGCGGGCGCAAACCTGCGCGCGTTAAGATCATACGCGCCAACTTTAGCTTGCCAATAGAGAAACGAAAGAGCCGCTCTCTTGCGAAGGGCGGCTCTTTCTTTTTTTCCTTGCAAGGATAGCGGCGCGTCTTTAGCAAAGCGGATCGAGCTTTTCGCTGATGACGGGCAGGCCGCTCGCCACCTTGTCCGCGTTGAGCTGTGTGTAGTGCTTCCATTCTTCGGGCACGGCGTCTTCCGGGAAGATCGCCTCGACGGGACATTCCGGCACGCACGCATCGCAATCAATACACGTGTCCGGGTTAATCACCAGCATCTCTTCATCCAAATGAAAAGCTTCCACAGGGCATACCAACGCGCAATCCGTATAGCGGCATTTGACGCATGGCTCGACAACCACGTAAGTCATGAAATTCGTTTCCTCCTAGAAATTTATGATAGCGGCACACGTCTCCCGCGCGCTCTATATTCACTATTGAAACCTTATGTCGTGCCGCTATATTAAACTCTGTGCGCCCGTATTTGGAAGCGGAGATTTGCATCGTGATGGCGCAATCAACAAAAAGGGAGACGCATCTGTAAAAGATACATCTCCCTGTTGCTGATTAAACGAACTCGCGCAGCGGCAAACTACACGCCGCATGATTTAACGAAACAGCGTGGATTAAGCTTCGGTCGGCTGCGCGGTATCGGCGAACAGATTCTTGAAAGCCTGCGATGTTTCGGCACGCCGCTTTTGCTGGAATTCGCTCACCCAGCTGGTGACGTTGGCGACCACTTCGCGCGCCGCTTGCTGCGTCGTTTGCGGTTTGTTCGATTTGGCTTGGTTCTCGGCCAGCTCCTGCCGTTGGCGCTCGTCGCGCTTTATCACCTTGATGGCGCTTTTGTTATTAGTCATGATGACCTGTTTCCTGTCTATGAATGCTGAATTCCCGATCTTGAACGATTTTCTTCCGGTAAAGTTCAATTTATGTTCGACCGGCGACCGACGCCGTTGGCTTGCGGTCTCGTATAGCAAACAGCAGGCCACAAAGTTTACCAATTTCCAGATGCCCTGCCTTGCGATGATTTGCACATCTGTTTAGACGCGCCGACACGCCCGTTGGCTTGATAGTTTTTGAATGGTTATCGTGAGAATCCGCGAAATCAAAGATGTTTTGAGGTTGCGCGGCATCTAAAATGAGTCCGTTAAAGTCCTGCCCGCTTACAACTGGCGCATATTTCCTTCATCCCAATCCGCAGATCACGTCAAAACGGTGGTCTTTTTGCGTACAGCCTGACTAATCCTCACACTGATCCCGTGTATACAATTCACACAAATTTCCGATAGCTGAAGAAAACAACCGCTGCTTTCAACCTCGAACACGAGTGAAACGGTTTTGGAGAGTGGTGTCGAAGCGATCAAATGAAGACGACGGATTGTGAGTTGGGAATCTCGAAGCGGCGGCGGCAACGCAGGTTTTTGCAGGCGAGCATATCGTCTATGCGCACCATGTAGTCGCGTGATTTCTGGAAACGCGCGCGGTCTTGTTCGTTTGCGCCGCGTGGCGGGGCGTTCTTTTTAGTGCGCCGCAGCCAGCGCACGTCATAGTCGGCGCGCTCACGGCAATGCGGGCACGCAAAACTCGCGCGCTTTGTTTCCTGCCGTTCATCGAAGAAATCTCGTTCGTGCATTGAAGTAAATAGTAATCAGTTGTCAGTCGTCAGTTTTTAGTGGCCGTTTACGCCCCGGTTAGTTATCGAGTTTCAATCATACGACTTTTCGCATTAACTGAGAACTGAAAACTGACTTCTGAAAACTGAATTAATGATTTATCCGTTCGTAAACATCCGGCAAGCAGGCGCGTGTGATGCGTTGCTGATTGCGCTGGCTTTCATCAGGGTTGTTGCCGTCGGGCGGGATGACGTCTCCGGCGGCGTGCGCGAGCTCGTGCAGAATCACCTGAAGTTGGCTTTCGCGGACGGTCATGCCGTCGAGCGAAGTGCCTGTCAAGAATTCGCGGGGGCCGAAGCGTATGCGCGTGTCGTAGCCTTGATCGCGTTGCGAGCCGCCGCGCCCGCTCGCGTCTATGTCCATCTGTGCGGATTTCGCGCCGATGCTGTTGCTCAAAGTTTCGAGCAGATGAACGGGATCGTAACCTCCGCTCGATAACAGTTCGCGGCACGAATCGCACGCACGCAAAATCTCGAGGGCTTCCTCTGCGCGCAGGCGTAACACGCCGCGTGCCAGCTCTTTTATTTCACTTGCGGAGAGGTCGCCGATGGCTTCGCGTATCAGGGATGCATCGTCCATCGCGGCGACGCGATCAAGTAATGCTTGCGTGTTTTTCTTCACCGCAGCCGATTCGTTTCCATTGAAAATGTTTCCCAGCGCACGTTTGGCGATGACGCTCCACAGGCTCATAACATTTCAATTCAGGCGCGTTCCGTTTTGAGTTTTGCGCCGTCGGCGTTCGCATTGTCTTCGCCGCGCCGTTCACGCCGACGATGGCGCATCACGATGAAAAGACCGAGCAGGCCGTTAATCAGCATCAAAGAGTTTGTGACGACGAAGACCCAGTTGCGAACGAGCCAGCTATAAATCGTGAAGCCCAGCGATGCAGCCAACTGCCCGACGAACAACCACTTCGAGACGCCCTCGCTCGTTCCTTCATGCCACTGCTTGTAGACCTGCTTGCCGATGGTCAAAACCAGAATCAAAGAACTGACCCATCCGATAACTTCCGTCATGCAAACTGTACCTTACATTCAATACGACTTCAACGCACTCGCCGGTGCTCGCGTTGCGTTGCCGAGTTAGCTTAACAATCTTTCAACCGTTGCGAGAAAAGTTGCCGGATCAATCGGTTTCGGCTCGTAGGCGGTTGCGCCCTGTGCGAGCGTGAACGAAGCGTTGCCGGTTCCGTAGCCGGTCGTGACGATGATCGGTACTCCGGCGATTTCCGGCGTGTCGCGCACGCGCCGCACCAGATGCACGCCGTCGGCGGCGGGCATATCAACGTCCGTCACAATCAGATCGGGCTTCGTGCTGATGGCGGCGTCGAAGCCGCGCACGCCGTCTTCGGCCGTGACCACCGCGTAGCCTTTACGTTCGAGCGCCATGCGCAATAACTCGCGCGCCACGTCGTCATCTTCTACCACCAGAATCTTCTTTGTGCTGTTCATGGAATCATTACCGGGCTGAAGGTGAATCGCCAAACGACACAGGCCGCACAGCGAAGAGGCGGATATTTATTCACTACCGACAGTTTCATTTTGCTCGCATAATTCGCGCAACAAACGGAAACTGTAAATGCCCGTGTCGTGTTTATCGCTCCACCTGAAATTGAGCGCGTAGCGGCCGACTATCTCTATATTGGCAATCGTCAGATCGTCCGCAATCGCCTCGGGCGCGAGCGTGCGCTGTCCCGTCCATTCATTGACGCACTGCGCGCACGGGCACACACGGCGCAAAGCGGGCGCACTGTAAAGACAAATCCGGTCATCCGCCCATGTGATGCGCAATGCCGCATCGCCCTCCTGCTCGATCTCGCGCGGCTCGATGGCGGGGCCACGCCGTTGCATTAAATCAGTCATTTTAACTTTCGCGCGCGGATCAGTTCAGTGACGATATAACAATTAACTATGAGACGCTTCCCTTACCGGACGATGCGGCGGCGGCGTGGCGTTCGACGACTTCGGTCACAGCATCCGCCGTAATGTCGTAATGCGAAGCAGACCAGACGGCCTTGCCATTTTGCACGACGATGGCTTGCGGCGATTCGTGTGCGACGCCGGTGCGCGCGGCGACTTCGTTGGAAACACTGCGCGCGTTCTGCACGACGACGAGCGCGATGGGCGCGGCGGTAAACTGCGACATCTGCTTGTAAGCGGCGCTGCTGATCGGGCACGTCGTGCTGTGTTTGAAGACCACGACGGGCGCTTCGTTTGAGTTGCTTAAAACTTTTTCGAGCATTTTGGTGTCGGCGATAATATCGAATTTAGCTTGCATTCAATCAACTTCCTGAATCGAGTGTGTTTGAAAATATTGCCCGCGCGTAACTGTCTTAGCTTAACCGTCAATTCGCCAAAACGCTACGCGCCACGACGCTTACGACGATTGCGGTGACGCCGCGATGAAAGCGCAACCGGCTCACTTCGTATAAATTTCCCGCACGTACTCTTCAACCATGCGGTCGCTATTGAAGGCGGGCGTGAGCGTTTCAATCGAACGCAACATCATCGCAATCCAGCGCTGCGGGAGGTTGCCGGAATCACGTTCGTAATAGAGCGGCACGATTTTTTCTTCGAGCACGCGGTATAGCAAGTCAGCGTCGCGGGCATCCATCGCCGCCATGTTTGCTTCGTCGGCCTCCGCGCTTTCATCACCGATAGCCCAGCCGTTTGTGCCGTCGTAGCCTTCGATCCACCAGCCGTCGAGCACCGATAGATTAAGGCCGCCGTTCATCGCCACCTTCTGCCCGCTCGTGCCGGAAGCTTCCAGCGGTTTGCGCGGCACGTTGAGCCACACATCAACGGATTGCACCAACTGCCGCGCAATCTCCTGATCGTAATCCTGTATAAAGACGGCGCGCTGGACAATCAGCGGATCGAACTTCCATTGTGCGAGTTGCTGCAAGACCTGCTTCGCGCCTTCATCCTGCGGGTGTGCTTTGCCCGCAAAGACGAACTGCACGGGACGATTTTCGTCGTTCATCAAACGCATAAGGCGTTCGGGATCGGTGACTAATAAGCCCCAACGCTTGTAGGCGGCAACGCGGCGCGCGAAGCCGATGGTCAGCGCCGCCGGATCGAACATCGTGCGCGCCGCTTCGATTCGCTCCGGTGTATCGCTGCGAGAAAGTCTGGAGTGATGCGTGCGATGGCGTATGAAGGCGACGAGCCGTTCCTTGAGCAGGCAGTGCACTTTCCACAACTCTTCGCCGCCGATGTTTTTCACGGCATCAGACCACTGTCCTAAGTTGCGCGCCAGCGTCGTCCATTCCGCGCCGATATGTTTTTCGTAGATCGCACCGATGAGCGGCGCAATCCACGTCGGCGCGTGAACGCCGTTGGTGACCGACGTGATCGGGACTTCAAAAGCGTTCATCATTTCCGGCCAGATGGCCTGCCACAGGGCGCGCGAGACTTCGCCGTGTTTGCGGCTGACGCCGTTGGTCGAGCGGCACATTCTAATGGCGAGCGGCGTCATCCCGAACCATTCCAGCTCGTCCGCTTGATTCACTTTTCCGAGATTCAAAAACTGTTCGTGCGTCAGGCCGAGCGATTGTTCGTAGCTTGCGCCGAAACATTCTTCGATTATCTCCGGCGCGAATTCGTCGTTGCCTGCGGCAATCGGCGTGTGCGTCGTAAAGACGGAGCGTTGGCGCGCAAGTTTTGCCGCTTCCGTAAAATCAACGCCCTGTTCTTCCATTATCTCGCGCGCCAGTTCCAGCGTGAGAAACGCGGAGTGGCCTTCGTTCAAATGATACACAGAGGGTTCGATGCCTAGACGACGAAGTAGGCGCACGCCGCCGATTCCCAAAAGCATCTCCTGCACGACGCGCGTCTCGCGGTCGCCGCCGTAAAGATGCCCGGTGATTAAGCGATCAACTTCGCTGTTCTCAACGATGTTGGTATCAAGCAGATAAAGCGGCACGCGCCCGACATCAACGCGCCAGACGCGCGCGCGCACAGGACGTTCACGCATCAGCATCTCGACAACGATGGGCGCGCCCGTCGCATCGCGCGCTTCCCGGATCGCCAACTCCGACGGCTCGACTTCGCCGTAGTGTTCCTGCTGCCAGCCGTCTGCGGAAAGTTTCTGACGAAAATAGCCGAAGCGATACAGCATCCCGACGGCGACGAGCGGCAGATTCAGATCGCTCGCGGACTTTAGATGATCGCCTGCCAGCATTCCCAGCCCGCCCGAATAAAGCGGCAAAGAATTATGCACGCCGTATTCCGCGCAGAAATAGGCGATGGGATGAGCGGAAGTTATCTTCCCCGCGTCGCTTGATTGCGCGGCGGCTCTATCCTCATTCATGTAGCGATCAAAGCCCGCCGCAAGCTGCCGCACTCTGTGGATGTAAGCGGGGTCTGTCGCCATTTGTGTCAAACGCACTTCGGAAGTTTCCGATAGCAAGCGGCGCGGGTTGTTTTCGCAGTGCTTCCAAACATACGGGTCTAAATCACGAAACACGGCTGCGCCGTCCGCCGCCCAGCTCCACCAGTAGTTTTTGGAGAGGCGTTCCAGATCGCCCAGCGTTGACGGCAACACGCGCTCTTTCGCCGCAACTTCGTGATTCATCGCTTCAACCGCTTCAACCATTAATCAGTCCTTTGCCTAATCGAATTTGTGATGCTTCAGGAAATCTTCAGCATCGAACGGATTAAAGAACACCAGCCGCACTTGCTTTATGGCGTGTGCTTCTTCGCCCGCCAGAAATTCCTTAATTGCCTGCGACGAAACGGCGGCGGCTAACGTGCGCGGGTAGCCGTATACGCCCGTTGAAATCGCGGGGAAAGCAATCGAAGCGAGTTGGCGTGCGGCGGCCAGCGCCAGCGAATTGCGGTAGCAATCGGCGAGCAGCTTTGCTTCGTCTCCATGATGTTGCCCGTAAATCGGCCCCACCGTGTGAATCACATATCGCGCCGGAAGATTTCCGCTTGTCGTGATGACGGCCTCGCCCGTCGGCAAGCCCTGCGGGTAGAGAGTCCGGCGAATCTCTTCGCACGCGCGCAGAATCTCGCCGCCTCCTGCGCGGTGAATCGCACCGTCCACTCCGCCACCGCCGAGCAGCGTCGAATTGGCGGCGTTCACGATTGCATCAGCGCTTTGGCGCGTGAGGTCGCCGACGAGCACGCGGACGCGCCCGCCGCAAAAATCCCGCGCCTCTTCTCCCTGTGCTTTCATAAATATTTACGGCGCACTATAAACGAGTTGGCGACTCCGCGTCATCTGCAAAATCCGCGCCGCCGCGCACTTCAACTCTGACTTCATCAAACATATCGTATCTGACGAGAGCTTCGGCGATGCCTTTCGCTTTACGTTCGGTCAAAGGGTGTTCCGGGTCTGTGCTGGCGATTTCAAACAGTTCATCATCGAGCAGCACAACGCCGAGCGACCCGAGCGGGACGCCCGGCGCCACTTCGATCTCGCCCAGATTATGAATGCGAAATTGCCCTGTCTGCTCCACCCAATCTTCTATGAACGGATCGCGCAAAGCGTGTTCGGCTTCCGATTCGGAGAAGTACGCGCCTTCGACAATCAGACAATACTCGCAGCCCTTGTTCGTCTTCATGGCATCTGCATAAAACGCTTCTCGGCGGTTTGTTCAGAACGATATTATTTGTGCGCGGAACGCTTAACTTTACCACTACCGCCCGCTTCGCTCAAATTCTCGTTTCGCTCGCTGCCCGCAACGGCGCTTCGTCGCCGGTCAATCAAACTTACTACGGCATAAATTTCTGCCATGCCTCAAAGATATGGTAAATATATCTCATGTCAACGCCATCAAACGCCGGAACGCCTTCCGCTCCCAAGCAATCCGCGCACACGCCCGCACCTTCTCGTTCGTGGCTCAGGCCGACGCTCGATTGGTTATTAATCTTCATGCCCGTTGCGATGCTGCTGCGCTTTGTGCCGGGCTTGCGCAATCCGACGGCGCTGTTCATCGTTTCATGTCTGGCGATTATTCCGCTGGCGGGCTGGATGGGACGCGCCACAGAGCATCTGGCCGCGCATTTAGGGCAGGGCGTCGGCGGTCTTTTGAACGCCACTTTCGGCAACGCCGCCGAACTCATCATCGCTTTGTTCGCGCTCTCCAGAGGATTGGAGGGCGTCGTTAAAGCTTCGATCACAGGCTCGATTATCGGAAACATTTTGCTTGTGCTCGGCCTGTCGTTTTTAAGCGGCGGCATCAAGTTTCGTGAGCAGAAGTTTAACCGGACGGCGGCGAGCATCTCTTCGACGGCGCTGAGTCTCGCCGCCATCGCGCTGATTATCCCGACGGTGTTTCATCAGGTGGCGGCGCGCGTTCCGCGTGAGCAGGGCGGCTGGACGGCGGCGAAGGAACAACACCTGTCGCTCGCCATCGCCGTCGTGCTCTTTCTCACATACATTTGCACGCTCCTGTTCTCGCTCGTGACCCACAGAGAATTGTTCTCCGGCGGGCAGGAGGAACAGCGCGCGGCGAAAGAAACCGTGAAAGACGCCGGACAGGAAGAGACTAGGGCGCAGACTAAAGCGGAAGAGCACGGGGGCGCGTGGTCTGTCGGCAAGTCTGCGGGCGTGTTGATTGTTGCGACCGCCTTCGTCGCCTTGATGTCGGAGTTTCTGGTGGGAGCCGTCGAGCAGGCGCGCGAACGCTTGGGACTCACGGAAATCTTCGTCGGCGTGATTGTCGTCGCTATTATCGGCAACGCCGCAGAGCATTCGACGGCGGTGCTGATGGCCTTGCGCAATAAGATGGATTTAAGCCTCGGCATCGCGCTCGGCTCCAGCCTGCAAATCGCGCTGTTCGTCGCGCCCGTACTGATTTTCGCTTCCTACCTGATGGGGCATCCGATGAATCTGGAGTTTACGATCCCGGAAGTCGTCGCCGTCGTCGCGTCTATCTTTATCGTCGGGCAGATCGGCAGCGACGGCGAAAGCAACTGGATGGAAGGCGCGCAGTTGCTCTCGGTCTACGCGATCCTCGGAATATTATTCTACTTCCTGCCGGATATACACACGTCTCTGAACGCAACCGGCGGCGCAGCGCATTGAACAACTAATCAACCGTGAATTTATCACTTACTTCTTTGCCTGCGACGTTTCTAAACTCTCGCGTCCAGCGGGCTGCGCACGCCCCTGCCGCCCCGATTCAGTACGTGCGTGTAGATCATCGTTGTCGAAACATCGGCGTGGCCGAGCAGTTCCTGCACGGTGCGTATGTCATAGCCGGCTTCCAGCAGATGCGTGGCAAAGCTATGGCGAAAAGTGTGGCAACTGCCCGGCTTGCTGACGCCCGAACTTTTAACGGCATCCTTGACCGCGCGTTGCAGAACGGTCTCGGCAAGATGATGGCGCTGCGTTTTGCCCGTGCGTGGATCAATCGAACGCTTTCGTGCGGGGAAAACGAATTGCCACATCCACTCGCGTTCAGCCTGCGGGTATTTTCGCGCCAGCGCATAAGGAAGATATACGCTGCCGAAGCCCTGCCGTAAATCTTCGCTATGCAGCGCGTGGACGCGCGCCAGATGACGGCTAAGCGGTTCAGCCAAGGATTCCGGCAGCATTGTGACTCTATCTTTGCCGCCTTTGCCGTCACGGACGGTGAGTTGTCGGCTCCCGAAGTCAATATCTTTGACGCGCAGGCGTATGCACTCCATCAAACGCAAGCCGGAACCGTACAGTAAACTCGCCATCAGCCACTTGGTATCGGAAAGACGTAACAGCACGGCCTGTACTTCCGCTTTAGTGAAGACTACCGGCAACCGCCTGGGCTTTTTGGCGCGTTCGATTTCGGTGATCCAGTCAAGCTCGACGGCAAGCACTTCACGATACAGAAACAGAATCGCCGAGAGCGCCTGATTCTGCGTCGAAGCCGCGACATGGCGCGAGATCGCCAGATACGACAAAAAGGCGCTGACTTCCGCGGCTCCCATCTCTTTCGGGTGGCGTTTATGATGAAACAGAATGTACTGTTTGATCCATGCGAGATATGATTCTTCCGTGCGCAGACTGAGATGACGCACACGCATGAGGTCACGTGTCTGATCCAGCAACTTGGACATTGAGGTACTCCTTAATTAGTGAAGCAGAGTGAAAACCGAGCCATCTAATCTACGGCGGCAGAAGGCGTCTTTGCAAGCCACACCAGCGCACCACTGCAGCAAACCGTCCCCATACCAAAGGTTAGACGCCCGAGGAGACATAATATATGATGCCCACGAAGGAATCTAATAACTGTTGGGCGTCTTCGCTCGAACTTATCGGCAATTTTCAGCGTAGGAGAAATTAAGTGAGGTGTGAAATTATGTTTTGCCCAAAATGCGGAAACCAAAACGGCGAAGATGAGCGGTTTTGCCGAAAATGCGGCACTGATTTGCAGAACTTGTCGCTTACGTCCGTCGAGCGAAATCTTCTGCCTAAGAAAACCGTTAGGGAAAGTTTATCCAGAGTCAAGTCAAAAGACCCGGATGAATTGACCGGCAACGGTATCGGTAGCGTAATCATCGGCGACGGGTTCTTTATGGTGGCGGTTATCTTGAGCGCAACTCATAGCTCGGTTAGCAGTCTGCTATGGTTGTTTCTGCTGATTCCGGCATTTTTCTTTTTCGGCAAAGGCTTTGCGGACGTTCTGCACGCCAGACAAATCAGGCGACGGCTGAAACAAAACGAGTTGAGCGAGGCTCCGAAAATCGCGGAATTGCCGCGGCCACGCGCATCGGTTGTTGATGTTTTCAAGAAGTCTATATCCGGCGAACTCGCTGCCGTACCGAGCGTAACCGAAAGAACAACACGCGACCTTAAATAGAGCTTGTCGTAACCGCAGCCGCCGCCCAACAAGTCATTCGAGCGGAGCGCGGGATAGCGTGCTTCTCATCTTGCGTTGTTCTTGCTTGCTTGTGTGCCGCCGCCCGCGCCCGCTCAATTCCAGCGTTAGATTTTCAAATCGCGCTCTAATCTTTATGGTAGGATTAGGGAAACTGAAGGAAAGGATTTTCTCACATGTTTTGTCCCTCTTGCGGAAAACAGACCCCAGACGAATCGGCATTTTGTTTACATTGTGGCAATCGAATAGTCGCGCCTGTGCCGCCGCCGCAGCCAGTTGCGCCTGCGCCGCAACCCATTATCGTCAAACAACCGCCGAAAAAATCGAATTCTGGGTTAATAGTATTGCTCATCCTGATTATAGGTGGAGTAGGGCTTGTGGGTTTGATTTCAGCAGTGAGAGTCACTCACGATGTCGCATATTCTGGCAGCACCTACAATCCTAGCTCCGCCAGTCAAGTTTTAACGAGCCGTCATAATATTGTTAATTCATCTTTTCCCGTCGAAGCATTGCATTACTCTTACTATACTTTCACTGTGCCAAGTGCTGCTCATGTGACAGGCAATTTTCGAGCGTCGGGCGGGAGGAATGATATTGAGGTTGTAATCTTCGACGAAGAAGGCTTTGAAAATTTTCAGAACGGAAACAAAGCCTCTCGCGTCTATTACAACTCACACGGTTACGTCACAACAGCAACGATAGATAAGAATATTGGCGCAGGCACATACTACATAATCTTCAATAATAAGGATGCTATCTTGACCGATAAAATGGTTACAGCCAATATTGACGTTGAGTATTAAAACCCGCTACTTAACATTGAATGGTAAGGTGAAAATCTAACAAGTCCTTGCACCTGACCGCCCGACAGCGTGCCTCTCAAGGATATTTGTTCCATCATGTCGGATGCTGCTCGCTGGGCGGCAGGTGAAGTCCGGCGTTAGATTGCTCGCTGTTACCGAGGTTTGCTGAATAGTTTCGAGAGTTGTTCGACCGTGTAAGACAGCTTCCGTGGTGCGTATCGGAGGAAGCTCTCGCGCCATATCCAGAGAGGATAGGCATTATGGCTCGTATAGATTTCCTCGCCGAAGTTGTTTATATGATCCACGAATCGCTTTGGCTCGGCCTGCACACCTTCTGACCTAGCAAAGTATCCTGTTGACCTAGCGAATCCCATGAATCCGGCTTTGGAGAGCGTTATTCCGTACATTTCAGTAAATTCCCGGCAGGTTAATATTTTCTTATCTGAACTCATTCTGTTCCTCAATGACGCAACGTCAAGGGAATTTCAAACCCGAATTATTCGTCACACAGTTTACCTGAAACTCATACCGTTGTAGCATCCTGAATTGTCGAGAGCAGGCGCATTTCTTCGGACGGCGCAATCTAACAATGGCATGCACCCGACCGCGAATAGCGTAGCCTTCATCCGCGAGACGCCGTGCTTGATACGTTGAATGCGCGGCGGGTGATGCCGGGCGTTCGGCGCTTCGCCTAAATAACATTGAGAGGAAAAGGAGACAGGAAAATGCTGAGACGATACATCTTGTGCTTAACAATGTTCTTGCTGTTTGTAGCGAATGGTTTGACTCAATCTAGGAGTGAACTTTCCGTAAAAAGGTCGGCGATTGTCACTTATGTCTCTTCATATGGAGGCACAGGCGGTGGAGATATTCATTTGAAACTCAACGATCAAATTAAAATATTCCAGTATGACAATCGTATGCGCTGGAATAACTTTGCCGCAGGTGATCCCTATAAACCCGGAGCTGTCTGGCGCATCGTGTATTCTGTGGAAAGGAATCCATCAACCGAAGGCGGTCCAACTATCTTACTTCTCTGGAGCGCGGCTTTCACAGGGCACATAATGCCCGAAGATACTCTTGAAGGCATTGTCGTTGGTATGGAAGATGCCCCACGCTGGAGAGGTATAGTGGTTGAATCTGGCGGAAGAAGGTATCTGGTTGTCATCAACAACAATCCTGACGATCATGTTCCAGACCCCAAAATCAGCGGTGATGTAGTATCTCGCGGAGCGCGAGTAAGAATTATGTACATAGGTACAGAGCGTTGGAGCGGTAATATGCTCTCTTTACACGCGACGCGCGTCACTGGGCTTAACAATCAAACCGCAACGCCAAGAAGATCGCAGAATCCGACAGTTAACGGCGATTTTGCGACATTTTATACTGCTTTCCGGTCTGCCGTGCGAAGACGTGATCGAGCAGCTTTGAGAGGCATGATGTCGAACCCAATAGAATACAGCTTGGCTAATCCTTCAAATATCACGCCGGATCGGATGTTCGGCTTTTTGGATTATAAAGGCGGGCAAGGCTGGCTTGCATTGGAAAGGACTCTAGCTAAAGGAACTCAGCCCTATAAACTTCCTAATTCCCGCAGACCGGCTCGCGTAGCGAAAAATTCATCGTCTGGAGTGGACGAATGGGTGATATTCGAGCTTAGTTCTGATGGGCAATGGAAATGGGTATCCTATGTATTTCCGGGTGATTAAGCATCCATGAACCATCTGCATTTAGTATGGTTGAGCAATACCATTTCATGCCGCACCGAACAAGTCCTTGCACCTGACCGCCCGACAGCGTGCCTCTCATCCATTTTCCTTGCGGTCAGGTTGAAGGCTTCTCGCCGGGCGGCAGGTGAAGTCCGGCGTTAGATTCCTGTTGAATAATTTGGCTCAAAACATCGAATCAACCATCTTGAATTTTGACGAAGCGGAGATTTTCTCGCGTGCTGATTAATATTGAATGCTGTGAGCCTCGCGCACGAATCGAGCATTGGTGCTTTGGTCATTTGAATCGCCAGGCGGCGATAGGTGCGATGAATGATAAAATGAACGCTGAAGGCTCAGGCGAGGCAGAATGATTACGTCGCACGAAATCTAACAACTCATTGAACCGGAGCGCGAGTTAGCTTGTCTTTCATCGAAAACTTGGATGGATTCGGCGGTTCGTCGCGCCCGGTTAATTCGGGCGTTCGATGGCTCTCTTGTAGCCAAAGCGGATGTAATGAATGTTTCATCTGCTTTCTGTGACTTCAACAAACTGAAAAGGAGCAAATGTGATGACAGCCCTATCCAAAGTAATCGGAATCGCTTTTCTTATCGTTGCTTTTACTGCCGTCTGCTCCGCGCAGACTGACCCGCATAATGTTCCCAAGCCGCCATCTGCCGAACTCAAAAAGTTTGAGCCGTTATTGGGTAAATACAATTTAACGTCGGATTTTGCCGGTCACAAATGGAGCGGCACGATGGAAATTAAACCTGCCGTCAGGGGCTGGTATGTCGAGCGCATCCTTGTGATAAAGAGCGCAGAGGGCGTTGACCGTGAGTTTCGCTTGATGATTACTTACGACCAGACCTTGAAGCGCTATCGCATCTGGCGGTTTGAAACAACGCCGCCGCTGATGAAGAACGAAGGCGTCGGGCGTTTCGACGGGGATGTGTTCGTGGAAGAATACGAACTCGATACGCCGGACGGCAGCAAGAGTATCCTTCGTAACCGAACCACGACAAACAATAATGAGGTGCGAACTATTACCGAAGTGGTGGATGCAAGCGGGAAAGTAACACCAATCGGCATCACAATTGCTAAGCGTGTGAAATAAGATGGAGCTAATCGCGCTCAGATTACGCCGCCATTGAACAAGTCATTGGAGCGGACTGCCCGCCAGTTTGCCTCTCATCAATCTTGTGTGGCTTCGGCTTGCTTTTGTGTATCGGGCGGGCAGCCGCTCAATTCCGGCGTTATGCTTCTTTGTGGTGGGGTCGAATGCAAGACTAAACATACATCAACGTTCAAGCCTCAAAGCCTCTTTTGCGAGGAAATTTTGTAGGTTTCTGGAGGTGTTCATGAAAATCACAAAGTTAATCTTAGCATCCGCTACTCTGCTGTTTCTCTATGATGCGGCTTACGCTTGTAGATGTCCGCCGATGAAACCTTCCGCCGATATTTCACGTAGCGTAGCTGTATTCTCTGGGAAAGTTGTCAAAGTCACATTCAAGCAGCCGCCTTATGAAGTCGGGCGTTATACGGTCACCTTTGAAGTTGAGCGGGTCTGGAAAGGTGAAATAAAGAAGAGAACAGTCGTGATTACTCGAACAAGTAGTTGTGATGTCCGCTTCCGTGAAGGCGAAAGTTATTTGGTTTTTGCTTCAATGCTTTATGACGGAAGCGGATTAACAACGCATAAATGTTCTAGGACGGGTCTAGTTGCTGATCGGAAGGAAGATGTAGAGTTGCTTGGTGAAGGTAAAATTCCTGAAGAAGGGAAAACATAGAGGCAAGTTCCAGCGATGGCGAAGCATAACAACGGCATGCACCCGACCGCGAATTAGCTTGTCTCTCATCGTGAACTTGTGTGGATTCGAGGTTGTGTGCGCGGCGGGCGATGCCGGGCGTTATGCCGCTTTATGATTGCATGGTGTTTGACTAATATATAAGGAGACTGATATGCAGGCGTATGAACTGAGTGCTATGGGACGCGACCCCCTACTCTCACTTGCAGAGTCCGGCCCCGGCTATCAACTAATCAATCTACCCACGGGCGACAGTAATATTAAGGCTGGTAACTATATAGCCTTTAATGCAGAGTTGTTAATTGCGCGAAAAGAATTTGCGAACTTTCTGGCAGGTAAAGACACTCAGAGCCAGTTGTTTGTTAGCTACGCTGATTTCAAGGCAGGGATTACTGTGAATCCGATAGCTCATCTACCCTCACCTCCGGCACTTAGTTCCGCATCCGCCCCAGCACCTTGGGCTGTCTCTCCGACGCTAGTTGCGACGAGTACCACAATCGGGAAGGAGGTCTTCTGGCGGCTATGCTCGGTTAATCCAGATCCTCGTTTGAGTGGTGTCGCTCTCCTGCCGGGAACTTACCTGACGAGTGACGACGACATGAAACTTGTAAATACCGGCTTCGGTGGGGTTGGCCGTTATGCCTTACCTAGTCCATTCCCGGCAAGCCACGTAACTAGGTGTCGTCCGAGTGCAGGCCAAACATTCCACATTGGAACTACACGGCCTAACTTCAGTCAAGCCGGCGGTGGGGTAGAAATACTGTTCCCTACATATCCAGTACCCGCTACATATCGTAGGAAGCTATCGGATTGGTAAAATGACATCTTTGTTTCCACACAGCGGCATAACAACTCATTGAACCGGAGCGCGAATAGCATTGCTTTCATCCGCGAGACTTTAATCTATTGGCGGTTCGCCGCGCCCGGTTAATTCGGGCGTTAGGCGCTTGCGCTTATGAGGGAAATTATGTTCATCCTTAGCTTGCTGGATACAACAGCAAATGAAAGCGAAAGCTTGCTACCGTACTTCATTGAAGCTGCTTTCATTTATGCTGGCTTATTGTGGTTTGCCTGCTGGGGCTTCGGCATAAACTTGAAGGAAAAAGCTATGCAAAAAGCTGGCTTGGTGCTGCTAGGTTGTGTTTACATTTCTCAGCGTAACCAAACAAGTGCGCTGACAAAACTTAAGAAGCCCAAATAGTTCTTTG
>JBHENC010000015.1:0-88251 GCA_046262295.1 Pyrinomonadaceae bacterium
ACTTCACGCAATGTTTTTAGCTTTGGCGGATGAACGTCATCTTGTTTGTTCGGGTTAAGCTCGCGCTGCGTCTTTAACACGCGCATCTTCTTTTGCTGTTTGACGGTGGCTGCCGTAACTAACATCACCGCTAAGCCGCACATCAGAATCCCTACCAGGAGCCACATCTTCTTAGAGGTTTTCATGGTGTCTCTTCCTTTCATTGAGTTGAGTTATAGGCCAGTGCCGGACGGTTGGCGTATAAGGCCGCCCCGTCTAGCTGTCATTCATTTGTAAAATTCTTTCAACTGCTGTGATCGCTTCACGCGCAGTAAGGCCGTCGTGTGTGCGAAAGCTTTCGCCGGTAGAGAGCGTAAAGATCAGGAAACCGACGTGGAGAAATGCACGCGCGAAGCTTAAATTATTTGCTTCATTTGTTGCAAGAAAATTCGTTGCAAGGGAATTTGCAAGGATTCAGAAGGGCGATAATGGAAGCCGGAATTTGATCGCGGCGGCTGAAAAAGCGAAAAGGGGCGGCCACCGCATCGAGCGGAAAGTTAAAAGCGTCTTGATAGGCATTTATGACGCTCAATATAGTCTCTATTAATGATGGCGAAATGGTTTACCAAATGCGCCGTAAAGCCCCTTGATTTATCAATGGGGATATAAGGCGCATCGCGCGAACAGCGCGATAATTGTGTTGCTCTACGCATAACATGAGTGTAGAATCAAACACATCGAAAGACGACGGTAGCGGGGATACCGCTGGCGTGAAACTGCTTGGTGGAGTCCACAAGACCATGAAGCCAAGCTGCCGTCGTAAAACTTCAAAGTACGCGAAGCCCCTGAATTTATTCATGGGGTATGTCACGAAGATACGCGATGCCGGGCAGCCGGGCTAGACCCTTGCGGGCGGCGGATGGTAGCTTGTCTCCTTCTTGTAGCGGGATTCCTGTCTGTTGACGTTGATTCTCGGCGGCGCGCGAAGCGGCAAAAGTCGTTATGCGTAGTCTCTTTGCCGAGAGGCGCGCGAGGTGACGTATGCGGACGCCGTTCTCGAAGCGACGCCGCACGGATCGTGCTCGTCGTTGCCGGATTGCCGCTGCTGCTCAAAGATGAGCGGCGGGCGTAGTTCGTTTGATCTTTGTTAGTTTAATCGTTGTATCGCTATTTCAACCGGCAAAGCTCTCGCCTTCGGGCGTGGAGTTTTGTACGGTTGACCGTCGCAGGTGTGCTCAGGAAATGAGCGACAAGGGAAGTCGGGTGTAAAGCCCGCGCGGTTCCCGCCACTGTGTACCGGCGATTCATGGCGCTTCCGAAATTAAAGCCACTTGTCTCTAAAAAGACAGGGAAGGCTAGTGAAGCGCGCATGAGCTTGAGCCGGAAGTCAGGAAACCTTGCCTGCATTATTTATGACGGAAGCGACCGCTTGCGCTCCGGGAAAGAGCGGGTGGCATATTAGTTGGCGGGCACGCGGAACAAAGGCGCGGTATCTTCAAATCTATTTTTGAAGAGGCGGCTTTATCTTTCGCTTTGTGTCGGCTTTCAAGAAAGCGCCCACTATCTTCCGCGCGGAAGATAGTGGGCATTCGTTTTTGCGTCTCCTATCATCTGCGCCGTTTTCTTCCCTCAAAGAGCCTACGCGGTGCGCTTCACCTTCATTCGATAAATCTAAGGAACGACCCCCTTAAAAGATGAGAAAGAGATGAGAGAGATGAAAAGATTTTTACGCGCAACTTTTATCGCCGCCGCTGTGATGTTCGCTTTGACATTCGTCCTGTCAGAGTTCAGCGTTTTGGCACAAACAACCATCACAGCTATTTCCGGGCGCGTCATGGATTCACAGGGCGCGGGTGTGGCGGGCGCGGGGCTGGCGCTTTACGAGCGCGATAACCGTGTGCGCCTTGCCGCTGTGACGGATGCGACGGGCACGTATCGCTTCGAGCGGCTCGCGCCGGGCGATTATATCTTGGAAGCGCAGGCGCAGGGCTTCGCGCAATTCACGCGGGCGGTGCGCGTCGGGCGCGGTGAAGCGTTGACGCTCGACGTGCCGCTTGAAGTTTCAGCCGTCAACGCCGAAATCGTCGTCACGGCTTCAGGTACGGCGCAATCCGTTGACGAAGTTTCAAAGGCCGTGACGGTCATCAACATGGAAGAGATAGAGCAGCGCGACGAAATTACCATCGCCGAATCTTTGCGCCGCACGCCCGGCTTGCGCGTGCAGCAGCTAAGCGGCCCCGGCTCGCTTGCCACAATCAAAACGCGCGGCCTGCGTAACGAAGACACGGCGATTTTGATTGACGGATTGCGCTTTCGTGACTCTGCCGCCATACAGGGTGATGCCAGTTCGTTTCTCTCCGATCTTTTGTTCGTCAACACGGATCGCCTGGAAGTTCTGCGCGGTTCGGGTTCATCGCTTTACGGCACAAACGCCATCGGCGGCGTTGTCAATATCATCACGGATAATGGCGGCGGCAAAACGCGCGGGCAACTGCAAGCAGAAGGCGGCTCGCTCGGACTCTTTCGCGGGCGCGCACAGGTGGCGGGCGGCGCGTTTGATGACCGCTTGCGTTACAGCGGCGGAATCGCGCACTTGAACGTCACACGCGGTGTTGACGGCAATGATGCCGCGCGCAATACGAGCGGGCAGGGATTCGTGCAGTACGACTTCACGCCGTCCATTTCGCTGACTGGGCGCGTCTTCGCGGGCGATAGTTTCGCGCAACTCAACGATAGCCCGTTTGCCGCACCCGGCTTTGCCTTGCCTTCTTCCGGCACGCCTGTGCGCGCCGTTCCGCTGGCGCGTTCCGAACAACGTCGCATTGAAGCGCGCAGCCTCGCGCTCGACGCTACCAACTTCACGCGCGGCGACGCGACGTTTATTCCCGCGCTCGATGATCCTGATTCGAGTCAGGCGGCGCGCTTCTTTTCCGGCGCGTTGATCTTCGCGCAACGCCTCAGCGAGACGGCCAGCTATCGCATCAGTTATCAACGCACGGCCACCAATCGTACCTTCCGCGACGGCCCCGCAGGAACTTTCTTCGAGCCGCAATTCAATAATTCTACGGACATAGACGGGCGCATTGACACGCTCAACGCGCGCACCGATTTTCAACTCGGACGCCATAATCTGTTTTCCGGCGGCTATGAATTCGAGCGCGAGTCTTACGCAGACTTTTCAGCGGATGAAAATCCTGAACCGCTGCAACGCACAAACAGTTCGACGAGAATACGGCAACGCTCGCACACCTTCTTTGCGCAGGATCAACTGCGCTTGCTCGAAGACCGCTTGCAGCTATCGGCAGCTTTCCGCGTGCAACGCTTCGCGCTTTCGCCGCCGGAGTTTCAGGGCGGCGCACCCGGTTACGTCGGAATTAGCTTCGATGCTCCGCCGACGGCCATCACGGGCGACGGCTCCATCTCTTACTTTTTCCGCGCGACGAACACGAAACTGCGCGGGCACGTCGGCAACGGCTATCGCGCTCCTTCGCTTTACGAGCGTTTCGGTTCCAGCTTCTTCGGCGGCAGCTTTTCCGTGTTCGGCGATCCGCGCCTTCGTCCAGACCGCTCGATAGCATTCGACGCAGGCATAGATCAAGGATTCGCAGGCGGGCGCGTCCGCACCGGCGCGACCTACTTTTACACGCGCTTGCAGGAAGTAATCACCTTCGATTTTAGCGGCGCGATTGATGCGCAGACCGATCCGTTCGGGCGTTTCATCGGCTATCTCAACGCGGGCGGCGGCCTCGCGCGCGGCGTGGAGTTGAGCGTTACCGCGCAGCCCTTTCGTTCGACGGGCTTAACAGCCGCGTACACTTACACCAATTCCGATCAACGTCGCCCGCAAGTCGCAGGCTACCTGCGCACGCTCGGCATCTCCGATCATCTTTTCACGTTGGTTGCCAACCAGCGCGTAGGGCGGCGCATTGATGTGACCTTCGATCTGTTCGCGGCGAGCGACTACGCGGTTTCCTTCGGCAACAGACCGTTCATCTTCGACGGCCCCGTGAAGGCGGATTTAGGCGCGAGCTACACCTTGCCGCTTCGTGATGAGCGCCGCAGCTTGCGCTTCTACGGCAAAGTGGACAATCTATTCAATCGTGAATATTTCGAGAACGGCTTTCGCGCGCCGGGCGCAAGCTTCGTCGGCGGCACGACTCTTCGCTTCTGAGAGGGAAGTTTTTGAAGTGTATTTAGGAGTGGTGAAATCTTGAACCCACCTCCGCAAAACGAAAGCGGGCGGGCGGCGCAACGCAAAGGGCGGCGAAGTCCTTTCTTCCTCGCGGGGCTGATCGTCGTTGTCATCGTCTCTGTGGTTGCCGGTATCGAAGCGTTGCGGCGTTTCAAACCGGCAGCCAACAGTGATGCGCAAACAAGTCTTAGCGCCGGACACGCCAATGGTTCTTTCCCGCGCGAACTGCGCGACGCGGGCGGCACGGCGCTCAACATCAAAGCGCGCCCGCAACGCATCGCGTCGCAGACGCTCGGCACGGATGAAATCCTTTTAGCCATCTGCGCGCCGGAGCGTCTCGTCGCTTTCAGCAAGTTTGCGCGCGATCCGAAATACAGCAACGTGGTTGACGAAGCGCAACGCTTGAGCGCGCCGTCCGTGCAGAACGCCGAAGATATTCTGCAACTGCGCCCGGACTTAATCTTCGTCGCAAGTTATAGTCTGGCTGAAACAGTCGAACAACTCAAATCGGCGGGCGCGCCCGTTTTCCGCTTCGCAGATTTCAACCGCATCGAAGATATCAAGCGCAACATACGCATCATCGGCTACGCGACGGGCGATGACGACCGCGCCGAAGCGTTGGTCAAGCGGATGGATAAAGAGCTTGCCGCGATACGCGCGCGCATTCCTGCGAATGCCAAGCCGCCGCGCGTGATGTCTTACGGTTCTGGCGGTTACACCGCCGGAGCAAACACGCTCTTCGACGATATCGTTCGCGCGGCAGGCGCAATCAACGTCACGGCGGAGAACGGCATTGACGGCTTCAAGAAGATCAGCGCCGAACAGGTTGCCGCATGGCAGCCCGACTTTATCGTGGCGGGCGCGGACGACAACACGAACGAAGACGTAAAAAAACAGTTGCTCGCCAATCCTGCCATCGCATCCACCGGAGCGGCGCGCGAAGGCCACGTCGTGACGATGGACACGCGCTACTTTTTGACTGTCTCGCATCACATCGTCCGCGCGGTCGAATCGCTGGCGAACGATTTATACCCGAATACGGCGCAGACCGCCCGGTGAATATTTCCGATGAAGGTTGATGGCGCAAAAGAAGTCGAAGCGCAAGCTGCCGTCGCGCCGGTTGAGCGCGAAAGTTCTGTTGTGCGTCCGGCATCTATATCGAAGCCGCAGCATTCGTTCACTGTTTCGTCTCTCATTTCATTTTCCGCCGCGCCGCGCCGCAGTAGTCGGCAGCGCGCGTTTGTTTTTTTTCTTGTCACCACTGTTTTGCTTCTCTGCGCAATCGTGATCGGCATCGCTATCGGCAGCACGCGGATTGAAGCAAGCGTCGTGATGAGAGTTTTGCTTGCGCACGTGTTGCCCGCCGGATGGGTGGACGCGAGCGGCATCGGTGACGTTCAGCAGGCGGTGGTCTGGTTGATCCGTGCGCCGCGTGTGATTGTGGCGGCGCTCGTCGGCGCGGCGCTGGCAATCGCCGGAGCGCAGATGCAGGGGCTGTTCAAAAATCCTCTGGCGTCGCCGGATATCGTCGGCACGAGTTCGGGCGGCGCACTCGGCGCGGTGCTTTCGCTGGCGACCGGATTGGCGACGCGCTCGCTGCTTTACCTGCCCCTCTTTTCATTCGTCGGCGCGCTCGTCGCGTTGTTCGTCGTCTATTTTATTTCGACGCGACACGGGCGGACGCCGATTGCGACGCTGCTGCTGGCGGGCGTCGCGCTTAATGCTTTGATCGGCGCGGCCACATCTTTTCTCATCACGATGACGTGGGTGCGTTTCGAGGTGGCGCAGGAAATTTTGTTCTGGCTGCTCGGCGGTCTGGACAATCGCACGTGGGCGCACGTCTGGCTGGCGTTGCCGTGTGTGGTAGTAGGCGCAGGCGTCGCGCTTTTTTATTCGCGCGAGCTTGATCTGTTATTGATGGGCGAAGAAGCGGCTGCTTCGCTCGGCGTCGAAGTCGAAAACGTCAAGCGAATTATTCTGGTGAGCGCGGCGCTTTTGACGGGCGCGGCGGTCGCGGTGAGCGGCGTCATAGGATTCGTCGGATTGATTGTGCCGCACATCGTGCGCTTGTTAATTGGCCCCGCGCATCGTCGTTTGATTCCGGCGAGCGCGTTGACGGGCGCGGTCTTTATCGTCGTCGGCGATTTGCTGGCGCGCACGCTCCTGCGCCCCGAAGAGATACGGCTTGGCATCATCACCGCCGCTTTCGGCGCGCCCTTTTTCCTTTACCTGCTGCTGCGCCACCGGCGCGAGCTTGGCTATTCGTGAAGCTGGAATTGCACAACGCGGGCGTCCGAATTGAAAACCGCTGGCTGGTGCGCGGCGCGTCGCTTATGCTTCGCCCGCGAACTCTCACGGTGCTCGTCGGCCCCAATGGTTCGGGCAAGACGACGCTGCTGCGGCTGCTTGCAGGGCTGTGGCAAATGACCGAAGGCACTGCGACATTGGATGGCGCGGAGTTGTCACACATCAGGCGGCGCGATCTGGCGCGGCGCATCGCGTTTACGCCGCAAGACACGCATCTCGCATTCGCGTTCACGGTACGCGACGTGGTGTTGATGGGGCGGCACGCCTACATAGGGCGTTTTGAGCGCGAAGGTGTGCGCGACCGTGAAGCAGTCGAAGCGGCGCTCGCGCGTGCGGATGTCGCGCATCTCGCAGACCGCCTTGTGACGGAGCTTTCCGGCGGCGAGCGTCAGCGCGTCATCATCGCACGCAGTCTTGCGACACAGGCGGACGCGATTCTGTTGGACGAGCCGACTGCGAATCTGGACATAGGGCACGCGCTCGATGTACTGCAACTGTGCCGCGAACTCGCGCAAGAAGGTAAGACCGTCGCGCTCGCCCTGCATGATCTTAATCTGGCCGCGCGCTACGCTGCAGAAGTCGTGCTTCTTTCACACGGGCGCATCGTCGCAGCGGGCACGCCTACGGAAGTCTTATCGGAAGCCGCGTTGCAACAAGTCTTCGGCGTGAGCGCGGTGCAGATTGCCGCGACGACCGGCGAAACAGCCCTCTTCTTTCGCCGCACCGGAAAGGAAAACACCGAAAAGATATGACCGTAGAACATGATTCATTAACCACTCGAGCTATTGACAGCGAGCGCGAAAAGAATGAGTCGAATGGTGAGCAGCACGCCGCGCTTCGGTTGCCGGAACAATAATCGGATACAAAAGCGTCGGCGAAAAACGGTTGGTTTCGATTCATCGAAATAGGTTGTAAAGAATGATCCCCGCCGCCGTTGCGAGAGCGGATAGTCCGGCTAAAAAGAGGAAGAGCGGCTCAGCGCGTTTGGCGCGAAACGCGCTATTCTGCAAAATCGTTTCACGTAGATTTGCGTTGAGCGCAAGAACTATTTCCGTAAGGCCGATGATGAATAATAAAGAGGCGGCGATATACTTCAACATGATTTGCCCATCTTACTACGGAGTCGGTTACAACCGCACACGATAACGACGCTCTCAATCAAAGATGCCTCAAACACAAACAATCAAGGTCGGGTGCTGCGGCTTTCGGACGGCGATGGCCGACTACACGATGCAGTTTCCAATCGTCGAAGTGCAGCAAACATTTTACCAGCCGCCGCAACTCTCGACGCTTGAGCGTTGGCGTGTGCAAGCGCCGGAGGGCTTCGAGTTTACATTAAAGGCTTGGCAACTCATCACGCATGAAGCGCGCAGCCCGACTTACAAGCGGCTCAAACGAAGCTTGAGCGAAGCGGAGAAAGCAGCGTGCGGCGCGTTTCGTGCGACGGGTATCGTCGAAGAGGCGTGGGCGGTGACGCTGGCCTGCGCCCGCGCGCTCGCGGCGCGGCGTATTCTGTTTCAGTGTCCGGCGAGCTTTACGCCGACGCGCGAGCACATCGAGAATCTGCGCAAATTCTTCGGCTTGATTGAACGCGACGAAGAAATGCAATTGCTATGGGAGCCGCGCGGCGAGTGGGCGGAAGATGTTGTGCGCGCGCTTTGCCGGGAACTCGATCTAACGCACGTCGTTGATCCGTTCGCGGCGCGCACGCAAACGCCCGCGCAATGTTATTTCCGTCTGCATGGCCGCACGGGATGGCGTTACGTCTACGAAACCGGCGAACTGGAAGAACTGCTCAGTATGCTGCCGAAGGATAAGACTTCTTACGTGCTGTTCAATAATGTTCGTATGCGAGAAGACGCGATGAGATTTCAGGAGCTGATCCGGGTCGGCGACTTATAGCGGCGTGCCATACGCCGTTTATCAAAGAGCTGCGGCGCGGTCAGAGCCGAGCTTGTTCGCTTCCCTGTAAATTGAAACAGCCGGGCAGTTTCATTAACTGTCCGGCTGTTTCTGGCTTTCTGCGGTGAAGCCTCGGTTACTTTAGTAAGCCCGGCTGTTTTCGACGCGCAGGTTATTTGTCACCGAGAACACGCCCGGTACACCGTTGGCCGCGATATATGCAAGCTGGCTGTCCATACGGTTACTGACGACGCCTTCGAGCGTGACGTGGCCGCGAGCAACAACGATGTGAACCGAAGGATTCGCGCCCATCGCATACCTGTACAACCCTGCCGTGTTGAAGACGGCGCGATAAGTGCCGAGCCGCACGCTATCGTCAAAGGTCGAGAGCGGCAATACTTCGATGTTGTTGACCACGCGCGCAACACCCGACAGTCTCTTTACACGTTGCTCGGCATCCGAGCGCGTCGTCGGGCGAACCACCTGTCCGTACAACGTCACGGTGCTGCCGTCAATCTTGTACGCCAGATTGTCAAACACTCCGTAGAACGGCAGCGTCACCAGTTCGCGCCGCACCTTTTGGGCGATTTGCTGGTCGTTTGATACCGTTTCGCGCGCCGGTTGCGGCGCGGCGATGACCGCCGATGTCGCCACCGCGAGCATCACGGCAATTGCCGCAATTCTATTTTTAATCGTTTTCATAATCCTTTAATTAACCCCTTTTTCTTGCTTTCGATTTCAATAAATTTGATGCAACGGAACGCTGATCTGTTGCCGCCACACAAAGGTTTCAAGCAAAGGAAAAACGCCGTCACGGAGCACCCGATTATAGGATTCAAGGTTCGGCGATGTCTGGGATTTGCCAGTTGATTTCCGGTTTGCCGGTCGCGCGCAATGCTTTGTTAATCGCGGAAAACGGGCGGCTTCCGAAAAAGCCGTTGTGTGCCGAGAGCGGCGAGGGATGCGCGGAGGTGACGATAGTGTGCTTGCCCGTGTCTATGAGCTTGAGCTTCTTGCGGGCATACGCTCCCCAGAGCACAAAGATGACGGGATCATCACGCTCGTTGACCTTGCTGATGATGGTGTCCGTGAAAATCTCCCAGCCCTTTCCCGCGTGTGAATTGGTTTCGCCCGCGCGGACGGTCAACACGGCGTTGAGCATCAAAATTCCTTGCTTTGCCCACGCCGCTAGATAGCCGTTGTTCGGAATACGAAAGCCTACGTCGTCCTTTAGCTCTGCGTAAATGTTACGCAAAGAAGCGGGCGGCTTGATGCCGGGACGCACGGAGAAGCATAATCCGTGCGCCTGATCTTTGCCCGGATACGGGTCTTGGCCTAACAAAAGGACGCTCACGCTTTTGTACGGCGTAAGCTTCAAGGCCGTGAAGGTGTCTTTCTCGGGTGGATAAATCGTATGTGTCCGGCGTTCCTTTTCAAGAAATTTCTCCAACTCACGAAAATACGGCTTGGCGAGTTCTGCGCCGAGAATGGGACGCCACGACGGGGGAAGTTTAGGGAGCATAAATACAACCTCCGATCATTATTTCGATTTGCCTTCTGTTAGCTATCACATCGCCGAATCTAACAGATTAAGGTGAGAAACGGGACTCGAAACTTACTTTGCGGAAAGAGATTCAGCCGCCGAGCTTGAGCGACATTCGACTGAAAAGCAAAAAGCCCGCAGAGCTGCGGGCTTTTTGGAATAACCGATTAATCGTTGTGAAGTGGCTTAGTGGGTGTTCGCCATTTTGCCGATGAGCGTGAACAGCGGTAGATACATGGCGATGACGATGGAGCCGATGGTGACGCCGAGAAAGCCGATGAGCAGCGGTTCCATCAGCGTCAGGAGATTGGCGACGGCAGCATCCACTTCCTGTTCGTAGAAATCCGCAATTTTGCCAAGCATCGAATCGAGCGCGCCCGTTTGTTCGCCGATGCCGACCATCTGCGCGACCATGCTCGGAAAGACTTCCGTCGCCTTGAGCGGGTCAACGAAATTCTCGCCGCGTTCGACGCCTTCGCGTACCTTCGTGATCGCTCGTTCGATGACGAGGTTGCCCGCCGTGCGCGCAGTGATGTCGAGCGATTGCAGAATCGGAACGCCGGACGAAAGCAGCGTCGAGAGCGTGCGCGAGAAGCGCGCCACCGCGACCTTACGCATAATGCTACCGAAGAGCGGAAGCTTCAGCATTAATCCGTCAAGCCTCAACTGGCCGCCGGGCGTCTTGTAGTAAGAGCGTACGGCGACGACC
This sequence comes from Pyrinomonadaceae bacterium, assembly GCA_046262295.1. GTDB lineage: Bacteria > Acidobacteriota > Blastocatellia > Pyrinomonadales > Pyrinomonadaceae > JBHENC01. The sequence continues at coordinate 10,633 of JBHENC010000015.1, forward strand.
GCGCCGATGATCGCGCCGAGCGCAAGCAGTCCGCCCCAGCCCGCAAGAAAGTTGCTGATGCCGACGACGATGCGCGTCGGCAGCGGCAACTGTTCGCCGGGGCCGAGCAAGCCCTCGAAGATATTTTTGAACTGCGGAATCACGAAGACCATGATGACCGCCACCGCGCCGACCGCCATTATCACAACCGCCGACGGATAGATCAGCGCCGAAACGACATCGCGTTTCAACTTGACGACCTTTTCGATGAAGGTTGACAGGCGTTGGAGAATGATATCGAGGATACCGCCTGTTTCGCCCGCTTCCACCATGTTGGTGTAAAGCTGATCGAAAACTTTCGGGTGGCGCGCCATCGCCGCCGCCAGTGTCGAACCTTCCTCAACGTCTTGGCGCACCTGCATCAAAACCTGCTGAAAGAATTTGTTGTCCTGCTGCTGCCCTAGAATATCCAGACACTGCACGAGCGGAAGCCCCGCGTCAATCATCACGGAGAATTGTCTGGTGAAGATGGCGAGGTCTTTGGATTTTACTTTCTTGCCCCCGCCGAACTTCGGGATGCCTATCTCGCGCCCCTTCTCTTTAACGGAAGTAAGCACGACCTGCTCGCGGCGTAGAACCTGCCGCAAAGCTTCACGATTGTCCGCAACGCGCTCGCCGACGATGATCTCGTTCATGCGGTTGCGGCCTTTGAAAACGTATGTGGGCATCTGACTCTCCAATTTTAGACTTTCGATTGCTGATTTGCGATTGGATAAAGATTAAAGGCTGATGACCGTCTTCAATCGCAAATCGCAAATCCAAAATCGCAATTATTATCTTGCGCCGGGACGCGCGCCGACGGGACGCCCCTGCGCGTAAGGACTCGGGTGCAGTCCTGCCGGTTTCATGCCGGATGCGGCGGCGGCGTTGCCCGGATTGAGGCCGGAACCGCGCTCGATCAATTCTTTCAATTCGTCCGTATTCGACGAACGCTGCAACGCGACTTCCATCGTGATCTGGCGTTTATGGTAGAGCGAGGCGAGCGCCTGATTGAAGGTCTGCATTCCGTACTTGTCCTGACCTGTCTGCATCATAGAGTAAATCTGATGCACCTTGTCTTCACGGATCAGGTTTCTGATTGCCGCATTGGGCACGAGAATTTCAAGCGCCATCGCGCGCCCATGACCTTCGGCGCGCGGCAGAAGCGCCTGACACAGAATGCCTTCGAGAACCAGCGATAACTGTGCGCGCACCTGCGATTGCTGATCGGAAGGGAACACGTCAATGATGCGGTTGATCGTCGAGGCGGCGGAGTTAGTGTGCAGCGTGGCGAAAGTCAAGTGGCCTGTTTCGGCGATGCGCAAAGCGGATTCGATTGTCTCCAGATCGCGCATTTCGCCGACGAGCACCACGTCAGGGTCTTGGCGCAGAGCCGTGCGCAGAGCTTCGGCAAAGCCGCGCGTGTCGGCGTTGACTTCGCGCTGGTTGACGAGACAGTTCTTGTGGTTGTGCAGAAATTCAATCGGGTCTTCGATGGTCAGTATGTGCTCGTGGCGGTCGGTGTTGATCTTGTCAATCATCGCGGCGAGCGTCGTTGACTTACCCGATCCGGTCGGGCCTGTTACGAGGATAAGTCCGCGCGGCTTGTCGCACATCTGTTTGACGATGGGCGGAAGCCCCAACCCCTCGAAGGGTTTGATCTCGTAGGGAATCGCACGGAACACTGCCCCGACCGCGCCGCGCTGGTTATAAAGGTTGGCGCGAAAACGCGAGAGACCTTTGACGCCGAACGAAAAGTCCAGTTCCAGATTCTCCTCGAAGCGATGCTTTTGCGCGTCCGTCAGCACGGAGTAAGCGAGTTGCTTGGTGTCTGCGGAGGTGAGCGTGCGATAGCTTTCGAGCGGGCGCAGATGTCCGTCAACGCGCACTTGCGGCGGCGTGTTGGTGGTGATGTGAAGGTCTGATCCGCCGAGTTCCGAAAGTTTTTTCAAAAGTTCGGAAAGCGTGATCTGCTGGACTTGTTCGGTGGTCATAAAAGTTTCTCCAGAGAGACGGGTGACGCGCCGAAAGCGCCGCGCCTGTTGACGAAAATGTTCGCAGGATTGTCTTTGGTCTCAGCGCAAGAAGCGCGCAAGCGCGCCGGGTGAAAAATGCGCAGATATTAGTGTCCGGGACTGACCGCGAGCGTCGAGCCACCGGCGGCATGGAAAGAGGTTAGCAGTTGCTCCGCGTTGGCGGTTAGCTGTTTTGAAAACTGCGGTAACGCGCTCATCGCAAGGCCGTAAACGCGATTATCAACTTCCGTGTAATAAAATGCCCACGATTGCTCCGGCGTGCGTCCGTCGGTTGACGCAGGCGTTTGCGCGAGCACGATGAAACTGCGGCGTCCGCCGATCTCGCGCTCGAAATCGTTGACGACCCAACCGCCCGCCGTAATCATTTTGTCAATCACGCGGCGGCGAAGTTCTGCGACCGCGATGCCGCCGAGCGGACGAGTGCCGCGTCTGCCCATCGCTGCTCCGCCTTCAATGCGATTAACGCTGCCCGCCGCGTTTGCCGGTACAAGCGAGAACATCGCCTGCCCGATCTGCTGATTGTTGGCGAAAACGCGAAACTTCGTGTCACCGTTCGGCGCAACCACTTGGCTCGTCCATCCTTCCGGCATCTTTAGATTGAAGAGACCGCGCGGATCATTGTACGCGCCGCCGCTGTGTGCGAAGGAGGCGACCGGCGAAGGCGACCATTGATCGCCAACCGGCGTGACGGAAGCAGAGGGGGCGACGTTCTGTTTTAACATTGCTGCTGCTGCTGCGCGCCGGTGACGCAAGCGTGCGCGATAGCGTCGCCACCATGCGCGCGAATGCTTGTGTCCGCGATGCGATGCGGCAGCATGGTTCGTGCGTGCCGTCGAGCGGGGCAACGGCAGCACAAGTGCGATTCCGAATAATACGATGAGCGATAAAGCACCGGCACGTAGCATATCTTGATACCTCTTCTAAGCCACCGTCTCCCGCACGACTTCTTCGAGGGTGGTCACTCCATTGCGTATTTTTTGCAGACCCGATTCGCGCAGGGTAATCATGCCGTCGTCAACCGCTTTCTTGCGTAGCTCCAAAGCGGATGCGCCGATCAGGATCAACTCGCGCACGTCGTCCGTCACTTCCATTACTTCGTAAAGGCCGACGCGCCCTTTGTAGCCCGTATTGTTGCAGGTCTGGCAGCCTTTGCCTTTGTAGGTCATCAATTGTTTGGCTTCATCGGGCGCGAACCCGACTTCGATCAACGCTTCGGGCGGCGTCGGATGTTCGGTCTTGCAGTCTTTGCAGACGCGGCGAATAAGGCGTTGCGCCTGAATCAAGTTAACCGACGTGGCGACGAGAAAAGGCTCTATGCCCATGTTCATCAAACGCGAGATGGTGGAGGGCGCGTCGTTCGTGTGCAGCGTGGAGAGCACAAGGTGGCCTGTGAGCGCGGCTTTGATAGCGATTTCGGCGGTCTCGAAGTCGCGTATTTCGCCGACGAGGATGATGTTCGGGTCTTGACGCAGAAAGGAACGCAGCGCGGCGGCGAAGTTTAAGCCGATCTGCTCTTTCATCTGCACCTGATTGATTCCCATCAAGTTGAATTCGACGGGGTCTTCCGCCGTCATGATGTTGGTCTCAATCGTGTTCAAGGATTGCAGCGCCGAATAGAGCGTGTTGGTTTTGCCCGATCCGGTGGGGCCTGTGACCAAGACCATGCCGTAGGGACGCGCGATGTTGCGTTGAAACTTGACGAGCGATTCCGGCTCGAAGCCTAAGTTCGTCATGTCGAGCATCAGCTTCTCTTTATCGAGCAGGCGCATCACGACCTTTTCGCCAAAGAGCGTCGGCAGTGTCGAGACGCGGAAATCGAGTTCGCGCGAGCGGCCTTCGACCTTCAGCTTAATCTTGATGCGGCCATCCTGCGGCAGACGCTTTTCCGAGATGTCCAGCTTCGACATGATCTTGAGGCGCGAGATAAGCGCGTCGCGCATCTTCATCGGCGGATGCATCACGTCGTAGAGCACGCCGTCAATGCGAAAGCGTATGCGCATCTCTTTTTCGTAAGGCTCGATGTGGATGTCGCTCGCCCCGCGTCGCAAGCTGTCAACCAGCAGGACATTGACGAGACGCACGACCGGCGCATCCTCGCTCATGCGCGCCAGCGAAGACAAATCAATCTCGTCGTTGTCTTCGATTACTTCAACGTCGTCGGCAGAAGTATCGAAATCAAGGCTATCGAGCGAAACGAGGTCGGAGGATAAAATAGAGCCGTGACCGTTGCCGTTCGCGCCGTCGGTGTAGGTGTCGCCGACGCCTGCGAGTTCGATTTCGCGCGATTGCACGTAGTATCTCGCAATCGCTTCCTGCACGCTCGCTTCCGAAACGACGACCGGCTCTATGTTCAAGCCCGTCATGAATTTAATGTCGTCCATCGCAAAGACGTTGGTCGGGTCAACCATCGCCAGCGTCAGCGTTGCGCCGACACGCGAGAGCGGCAGCACGGAATATTTCTGTGCCACGTCCTGCGGAATCAGGCGAATCACTGTCTCTTCGATATCGAAGAGTTCGAGATTGACCGAAGGCACACCGTACTGGCGGGAAAGCACGGCGGTAATCATGTCGTCGGAAACAAGGCCGAGCTTGACGAGATTGAACCCCAGACGCCCACCATGCTCGCGCTGGTAATCCAGAGCTTCGCGCAATTGCTGCGCGTTCAGGAGGTTTTCACGGACGAGAATTTCGCCTAGTTTGGCTGACATCTTTCGAGTTAGTTCCCAGAAGTGGTGCGAAAGAATACGGAGGGCGGGAGATTGTAAAAGCCTTTGGAAGCCTCACTTGAACGGGGCCGCACAATACGCTCGTTCAGCATCGGCAAACGGTGCTAAACACCGTTACACAGGGATATTAACTTTAAGCCGGAGATGTGTCAAGGACAAAGTTATTGGAGGCGGTAAAAGCAGCCTTGAAATTTTTTCGGGAGTGACGGTAAGTAAAGCGAATTCGCCTGTGGGCAAAAAAGCGTGGAAGCCTGAATCAAGCTTCCACGCTTTTTGTAGACGAGAACTAAACGGGCAGTTTAGCTTTTGCGGCGGCCTTTGGTCGGGTTAGCGGCGGGCTTCGTCTTTAGAAGAGCATCGAAACTCTGCGCGATTGATTCGGCCTCTTGTTTGCGCGGGTCGGATGCCGGAGCTTTGTTGGCGAAGCGTTGCAGCATATCGCGTGCTTCGACAAGCTTTGCAGGGTTCGGCGGCTCGCCCGCCAAAGCCGCGAGCGCGACGCCAATGCCATACATCGCATCCAGATTGTCTGGACTCGCCGTCAGCACCGTTTTATATGCCACAATGGATTCATCAAACAGGCCGCTTTGCATCAAGGCATCGCCGAGGCTCACCTGTACTTTGGCTTTCTTCGCCAGATCGGTCTCGACCGCCAGATATTCCTGGATCGCTTTGACGCCGGGTTCGGCGATATTCGGCGTCTTCGCTTGAAGGGCGACGCGATAGGTTTCGGCGCGCGGCGCAAGGTAGGTGGTCAGCTCTTCGTTTTGCGGTTGTGTTGCGGCAGCGGCTGCCGCGCCGCCAGCCGCGCCGTTCTTGCTTTTGTTAGCACGGTAGAGCGTAATGGCTTTGTCGGCGGCTTCCGTCGCGGTCTTGAAATCGGTGCGGGCGGCGGCAATGCCCGCCGTGTCTTTGGCTTTGATGGAGGCGTTGTATTTATCCGTCGCGCGTGCGCGCAAGGCGGCGGATTTGTTGCTGTAAAAAACGGCTTGAGTCGGGTCGGCTTGGATGCCTTGATCGTAGGAAGCAACAGCTTGATCGTAGTTCTTGCTATTGAAAGCTGTATTGCCCGCTTTAAGGAATTCATTAAGCTGGGCATTGGTGGCTTTGGCTTTTTCGTTTTCCGCGTTGATCGCGGCTACCTGCTTGTCATATTCTTCTTTGGCACGACGCGCGGCGGCGGCATCGGCCGGTGGCGCGGCAGCACCGCCCGGAGCCGCTTTCAGGGCGGTTGATATCTGCTCAAGCGTCAACGCGCTTCCGTCGCCGGGTTGAAGCGTGAAATCATTCTCCGGCTTTCGGCTGATGCGCACGCCTGCGCTAAAAGTCGGTTGCGCATTGGGCGCGCTTACGACAATCGTGTACGTGCCTGTGTAAGGCAGCGCGGCGTAAACATACTTGCCGCTTTTATCTGTCTTTGTTTTGTATTCGCCTTTGATATCCGTGCGATAGAACACCACGACGGCGTCTTTGACGGGCACTGTCGTGCCGTCGGCCTGCGTCAACATCACTTTGCCGCTCGCCTGTTGAATCTGCGCTGACGCAGCCGCGACGCTCATCAAGCTAAACAGCGCGATGGTTGCGACGCGAGCCAAAAGATTGATACGCATCTTAATCGTCTCCTTGTAAATTAAAGTTGTTTTAATGCTTTGATCCGGCAACTTCCCGCGCAAGTATGATGCGCGACGGACTTCGCCGGTTGTTACTTTGCCTTATCAAATGTCGGCAACGAAGCGTTCAAGCGTAAGCGATTGGATCGGTCACGTCCGCTTCGCTAAAACCGCGCAGCCTGAGCGCGCATGAATCGCACACGCCGCACGCTCTCTCCGTTGCTTGGTAGCAAGACCATGTGAGTATAAGCGGCGCGTCAAGCTCCAGACCGCGTCGAATAATCTCGGCCTTGCTAAGCGCAATCACAGGCGTTGAAATCCGAATCTGTGTCTCCGGTTTAGTGCCGACTTCGATGGCCTTTTGAAATGCCGCGTAAAATTCCGGGCGACAATCCGGGTAGCCGGATGAATCCTCCGCCACCGCTCCGATATAGATTCTATGTGCTTTTAACACTTCCGCCCAACTGGTGGCAATCGCCAGCAAATGCGCGTTGCGAAAAGGCACGTAACTCGTCGGCACGACGCGCGACGAAAGATCGGCGTCGGCGACAGCGATACTGTGATCGGTTAACGAAGAACCGCCGATGCGCGCCAGATGTTCTATCGAAACAGCCAGCCGGTGGCGCACTTTGTAGTAATCCGCCAGCTCTTCAAAAGCACGCCGCTCCCGCGCCTGCGTGCGCTGCCCGTAGGAGACGTGCAGAAAAGCCAGTTCTTCATTCTCCTGCCCGGCAATCGCCGCCGTGACACAGGAATCCATACCGCCCGAAACAAGACAGACTGCTTCAGTTTTGAGTTTTGAGTTTTGAGTCTTCAGCATAGAGACGCGACTTTTCTGCTGGAGACCGGCGCGGCCTTCATGCTGAAAACTGAAAACCGAAAACTCAAAACCGCCTTCCCCCTCATCGTGCGATTTCCTTCGTTTGACTTAAACGCCGCGCGCGTCCGCGCCCCAAATCTGTTTGTGCATCTGCAACTGCATACGCACGTTCAATCCGCTCGCGCTGATCCAGTCGGCCAAGTCCTGCAACTCAAGCGCGCCCCACACGGGCGAGACGAGCACCGCACGGGCGCGATTCTCCAGATCGTAGCGCGCCACCACTTCGCGCGTGTAGTCCCAATCCTCGCGGCTCGCCACCACAAATTTAATCTCATCTTTTTCGGTGCGCAGGCGTTCGAGGTTAGGCCAGTGATTGCGCGCCGCTTCGCCCGATGCAGGGCATTTCACGTCCAGTATAATGCTGGCGCGTTCGTCAACTTGTTCGGTCGAAACGTAGCCGCCGGTTTCAATCAATACTTCATAGCCTTCGTCGCACAAACGCTCGATGAGCGGAAAGGCTTCGCGTTGCGCGAGCGGTTCGCCGCCCGTTACTTCGACGAGTTTGCAGCCGTAGGCGCGCACCTCTTTTATCACGGCATCAATCGTCATCCGCTCGCCGCCCGTGAACGTGTAGGCGCTATCGCACCACACGCAGCGCATCGGGCAGCCGGTCAGCCGCACGAACGAGCAAGGCCGCCCGGCGTGCGTGGACTCGCCTTGAATCGAACGAAAAATCTCTGTCACGCGCAGCATTGTTGTTGACATCGAAAAAGAATTTAGGAGAGAAATTAATTTAACGCTGACAAATTTGCGTTAAATTTAGCGCACGCAAACACCGGCTGTCAAAGCGCCCCCGTGCCGTTTCGCTTGATGTAGACGCGCTATCAAAGATAAAAATTGCGTGGTTCGTGATAGCATCACAACCGTCGGCGATCAGCCGTTCGCCCGCGAAAACTTCTGTGAGTCAAGCACCGGCACAAATTGATGAACTCGCCCTTGAAGGCGCGCGGCGATTGATCGCGCGGGCAACTGATTCACGCGCGCTCAGTGCCGTCGTGCTCGCGCCCGGAATCCGCGCAACACTGCAAAAATATCTGCTATGCGACGTGCCGTTAGCTTCATCGTCAGAGATAGCGCAATTCTGCGATGCGCTGCACGCGGATGATGTGTGCTTAATCGCCGCCTGCGAGCGGGGCGACGAAACGGCGTGGCGCGAGTTGATGGAGAAGTATCAAGCGATGGTGCGCGGCGTGGCACGCAGCGTGTGCGTGAGCGAAGACAAGGCAGAAGATTTGCAGCAATCCATCTGGGCTGAACTGCACGGGTTGCGCCTGCGTCAAGACGGAAAGCCTGCGGGCAAGATCGGTTATTATTCCGGTCGCGGCTCGCTCGGCGGCTGGTTGCAGGCCGTTGTCCGCCAACTGGCAATTGACGCGCACCGCCGGGATGCAAAACTCGTGCAGACGGAAACCGACACCGACTTCGATTATTATACGAACGACGCGCGCGACAACGGAAAAGAGCAAGCACGAAATATCTCGCCCGCGCAGTCCGATCCCGAACAGGATTTTGCCGAACGCGAGAGCGCGGAGAAACTCGAAAAGGCGCTTGCGTTCGTCGTCCGCGAACTCGCGGCGGAAGACCGTTTGCTCGTCAAACTTTACTACTTCGACGGGCTTTCGTTGCGCGAAGCGGGCGCAATCCTCTGTGTCCATGAAGCGACCGCGAGCCGTCGTCTAACCCGCCTGCATAAAGAGGTGCGAACGCGCGTCGAGGCCGTCTTGATGAAAGATCACGGCTGGACACGGGCTGAAACGGCGCGCTGGATGGCTGAAGTATCAGCGGGGCTGGAAACAAATTTGGAGGCGCTGCTGGTGGACGAAAAGGTTTCCCGATGAAGCGAGACTTTGCGCCGGAAGGCAGCGCACGCTGTCGGAAAGCTGCCGCGAAAACCCGACGCGCCGATAATTATCGCAAGCAAAGCGGCTCTCCTGCGTTCTTTAAGTGTTTGCGCCGCGTGGCGCGATGCGAGTGCGTTTGATGAAACAAGATTCCGATAACATGATTGATTTTCTGCTGCGCCGCCACGCGCAGAAGAATCTCGTTGTGCCTACTGCACACAGTGCGGAGACGCCAATCGAAGCGGGCACGCGCATTCAATCTACAAGTAATAATGCAATACATTTGGACGCAGACGAGTTAGCGTCCTTTGCGGAGAACGCCGTGCCCGCCAACACACGCGCGCGTTACATCACGCATCTCGCGGATTGCGATGCCTGCCGCAGTATTTTAATAAGCCTTGCGCAAACGAACGCGGACGCTCATCAAACTGCGATGCAGTCTTCCACGCAAAGTCATTCCGTGCGCGCGAGTTGGCGTGAAACGTTCGCCGCCTTTTGGTCTGCGCGGAACCTGCGTTTTGCCGCGCCCGCCTTCGCCGTTCTTGCCGTCGCCATCATTATCGCGCTCATCGCAGGCGTTGCCATGCGCCGCCATCGCAACGAAGAAATTCTCGTCGCATCGAACCATGAAGAACAGACGCGCATAGACCCAATCGCCGCGCCTGGCGAAACGCAGACGCCATCTACTGAAAACATTACTGCCGCAGAAAAGTCAGCCAACCAATCGCCCGCATCCAGAACTTCCGGCAACACGGCGATACAACCGAACGGCTCTACCGCACCGGTCAAGCAAGCGGGGGATGCGGGAACATCCGGCGCAGGCATGACTGCACGCTCAGACGCCATCGCGCAAGATAAAGCTGGAACAAAAAGTATTCCCGATCCTACCGCACTCGCGCGCGACGAACGGCAGGCAGCAGCAGCCGATGATGATGCGATCAGAATCGTGCCGCAGAATTCTTTCCCCTCCGTTGCCTCCGCACCGTCGCCTTCAGCCGCGCAGAGCACTACCGCGAGCGAGTCGGCAAATGTTCCCGGAGTCGCCGCCGGAGTCGTCGCCGCCGTTAATAATGCAGCTTCGAGTAAAAAAATGAATACCCGGATATCGAGCAACGATGCTGCGGGCGTCGCTGCATCGTCTGCCGCGAAGCCGGAGCAATCCCAAGCCTCCGTCGCTCGCCGCAGAGCTACGCGCGCACCGACGGAAACAGACGCAGCGCCTCCTCCTCCAAGTCCGCGCGGTGCGGTGGCCGATAATGCCGCTAAAGCACCGGAGGTGCGCCGCGTGAGCGGGCGGGAGTTTCGTAAACAGGGCGGCGTGTGGGTAGATACCGCGTATGCTTCGCCACCGCAGACGTTGACGAGCGTCGCGCGCGGCTCCGAACAATATCGCGCACTTGTCGCCGACGAACCGGCCATCAGAAAAATCGCAGACCAACTCGGCGGCGAAATCATCGTCGTCTGGAAACGCCGCGCTTATCGGATACGTTGAGCGGTTCGCGCGCCAGCGTCGTATACTCGCGCGGCTTTCGGTCACTTTATCGCCCGACTCTAATCTCGATTCTAAAAGGATTGCCGATGATATTTCGCAGCCCGTTCGACTCCGTAGAGATTCCTGATATCGCGCTGACACCTTTCGTGCTGCAAAGAGCCGCGCAACACGCGGATAAGCCCGCGCTCGTCGAAGGATTAACCGGGCGAACGATTACTTACGGGGAATTGAGCAGGCAGGCAGGCACGGCGGCGACAAATCTGGCGCGGCGCGGTTTGCGAAAAGGCGATGTCGCGGGCATTTACAGCCCGAACACGCCGGAATATGCCAGCGCGTTTCACGCGCTTGCGCTGGCGGGCGCGGTGACGACGACGATCAATCCGGCTTACACCCTTGATGAAGTCGCGCATCAATTAAAAGACGCGGGCGCGAAATATCTCTTCGCGGCGGAATCGCTATGGGATAAAGCGTATGAAGCGGCGCGCTGTAGTGGCGGCGTCCGCGAACTCTTTGTCTTCGGCGAAGCAAAAGACACTACTTCTTTCGCTGATTTGTTGAGCGGAGATGCGCCGCCGCCATGCGTTGAAATAAACCCGCATGAAGACCTCGCCGCGCTGCCGTATTCGAGCGGCACGACGGGACTCGCAAAGGGCGTGATGCTCACACATCGCAACATGGTGGCGAGCATCATTCAAGGCGAAACCGTCGGCCACACGACGGCGAACGATGTCTTGATCTGTTTCCTGCCGCTGTTTCATATTTACGGCCTCAACGTAGTGCTGAACCTGGGGTTGCGTACGGGCGCGACCATCGTCACGTTGCCGCGTTTTCAACTCGAAGAATTTTTACAGGTGATGCAGGATTACGGTGTCACGTTCGCGCATCTCGTGCCGCCCGTCGTGCTCGCGTTGGCGAAGAATCCGATTGTGGACAACTATGATCTTTCAAAATTGAAGACGATTTTTTGTGGCGCAGCGCCGCTTGGTGAAGAGCTTACGCGCACGTGCGAAATGCGGCTCGGTTGTGTCATACGGCAGGGCTACGGTATGACGGAGACGAGTCCGATTATCACCATAAGCCCCGACGATGCCGCGCAGATTACGCAAGGCTCCGTCGGCTGGTGCGCGCCCGCGACGGAATGCAAAATCGTGGACGTTGAAACGAACGCGGAGCTTTCATTCAAGGAAAGGGGAGAGCTTTGCGTGCGCGGGCCACAGGTAATGAAGGGCTATCTAAATCAGCCTGACGCGACCGCGCACACGATTGACGAAGACGGCTGGCTGCACACGGGCGACATCGCATATGTTGACGAGGACAACTCTTTCTACATCGTGGATCGGCTCAAGGAGTTGATTAAGTACAAAGGCTTTCAGGTTGCGCCCGCCGAGTTGGAAGCGTTGCTGCTGGCGCATCCGTGTGTGGCGGATGCGGCGGTGATTCCGAGTCCAGACGAAGAGGCGGGCGAAGTTCCGAAAGCCTTCATTGTGCTGAAAGAAGAAGTGAGCGCGGAAGCGTTGATGGAGTTTGTCGCCGCTCGCGCCGCGCCCCACAAGAAAATCCGCAAGCTTGAATTTGTCGAGCAGATTCCGAAATCCGCATCCGGCAAAATCCTGCGCCGCGTGCTCGTCGCACGCGAACGCGCGACGCCTGCGACGTGAGCGTGTTGCCTGCGCGGTTCGCTTCGCGTTACAGTCATTGCACAGCACTCGATAAAGCAATACGCAACTAAAGATCGTCTTAACAGCACACAGGGAGATTGTTTCAGTGAATAGAAAACTTTTCGCCGCTCGCCCATTCGTGATAACTCTTGCCGCGCTCTTCGCGTTGTTCGCCGCGTCGCTGCCCGTAAGCGCGAACGCGCAAGGTCGAGGCGGAAATCGAAATAGAACGGAGCGGCACGGGCGTCGGGCGACGGCGCGTGATGCTTCATCCGGCGCGCGTATGGACGCTGAAATCGCGCGCATCGTTTCCGAGATAAACGCGCGCAACATAGAGCGCACGATCCGCACGCTCGTTTCCTTCGGCTCGCGCAACACGCTTTCGGCGCAGGACGATCCGAAGCGCGGCATCGGCGCGGCGCGTGATTGGCTTTACGCGGAATTCTCGAAAGCGGCGCAATTATCCGGTGGGCGCATGACAGTTGAAAAGCAGTCGTATCTGCAAGAAGCGCAGCCGCCGCCGCGCGGTCGTGTGCCGCAACCGACGACGGTCACGAACATCGTCGCCACGCTCAAAGGAACGCAGCCCGAATCGGCAAGCCGCGTCTATGTCGTGAGCGGCCATTATGATTCGATGTGCGCTGATCCGAAGGATGCCGTGTGCGATTCGCCGGGCGCGAACGATGATGCGTCGGGTGTGGCGGCGGTGCTCGAGATGGCGCGCGTAATGGCAAAACGAAATTTCGACGCGACGATTATCTTCATGGCGGTCGCGGGCGAAGAGCAGGGATTGCTCGGCTCAACTTATTTCGCGGAGCAGGCCAAACAAAACAAGATGGACATTCAGGCGATGTTCACCAACGACATTATCGGCAACAGCACGGGCGGCAACGGCGTCCATGACCCGAACACGATTCGCGTCTTTTCGGAAGGCGTGCCGTCGAGCGAAACGCCCGAAGAAGCGACCACGCGGCGCGGCACGGGTGGCGAAAACGATTCCGCCTCGCGCCAGCTCGCGCGCTTCATCAAGGAGACCACCGAACGCTATGTGCCGACGATGAATGCGATGCTCGTTTACCGGCGCGACCGTTACCTGCGCGGCGGCGACCATATCCCGTTTCTCGAACGCGGCTTTCCGGCAGTACGCTTCTGCGAACCGAACGAGAATTATCAACACCAGCATCAGAACGTCCGCGTCGAGAACGGGATTCAATACGGCGATCTGCCGCAGTTCGTTGATTTCAACTACACGGCGAAAGTCGCGCGCGTCAACGCCGCAAATTTAGCCGCGCTCGCGCTCGCTCCCACTGCGCCGAAAGCCGTCAGCATCATCACGAAGAATCTGACCAACGACACGGAGTTGCGATGGACGGCGAACACCGAACAAGACCTCGCCGGTTACGAAATCGTCTGGCGCGATACCACTTCTCCCCTCTGGACGAACTCTCGCTTTATCGGCAACGCGACGACCTACACCGCACGCGGAATGTCCAAAGACAACTACTTCTTCGGCGTCCGCGCCGTAGATAAACAGGGACACCGCAGCCCCGCCAGCTTCCCGCGCCCCGTGCGGTAGAAGAACTTGTTAGATGGCTTCTTGGCGCATATGCATATTATCAAGTAGCGGAGGTGACGATTTGGCGCATACAGACCGGCCCAGCGAATCAGATCAAACTCGCCTAGATTATTGGAGTGAGCTTATGAAATACATGAAGGGGCGCAAAAGCTTCATAAGGTTTAATGAGCCTAGTTCCAAGCTCCACCAGCTTAGAGCGAAAGCAGAAACCTTCGGCAGTGACAAGTTTATTTTAGTCGCATTGGCAAACCTACGACCGTCGCGCATAGGAGTCGGAGTAGAAATCTCAGGCCCGGAAGAATATTACGCTGCTTTAGCGAAGGATAAATTTAGCATTGATAGTGAGATTGGCCACATGCTGGGTGACAAACAAACCGTTGAATGGGATTCAAAAACGAAAGTTAGAGATATGTGGCTGTATTGGAGTGCTGATTTCCACAAGCGTCAACAGTGGCCGGAACAACATTAAATGGTTAAGTGATAGGCTTGAGGCTTTCCAAAGAGTCCTAGAGCAAAGAATCTCTGAGTTGCTCCGCGCTTCATCTTAAATCGAAACGCGCCATCTAACAACTGCATGCACCCGACCGCGAATATCGTTGCCTTCATCCGCGAGGCTTGGCCGTAATCACGTCTCGTCGCGGCGGGTGATGCCGGGCGTTAAGCCGCTTACGTAGTCAATCGTTCCTTCACAGGAGGCATGATCAACCGTCATGGAGGTGTTCTGGGCTGTTATCGTTTCCGTGATCCTGATCTTAATTATTTACGGGATCATTAACTCTAAAATCCAGAAGCGCAAGCCGGTTTCTATTTCTCTCGGCAACATTAAGCTCAAGAAGATTGACGAAGTATTTGACCCGGCGAAGCGTTATCATGTAGTCATAAACTCCGGCACGAAATTCGAGAACGTCAAGATAATCGGATTCGCTGAGGCTGTCGGAGGCCCTGATTACGAAGTCGTGTGGTCATCGCGCCGGTGGCTAATCTTGGAGGGAGTGGACGGGACCATGATGTTCGTCAGCCCGTACAGAGTTATGTGGATGAAAGAGGCGGCGGAAGGAGTTACGGCAGGCAAGTGAGGCGGCGGGGGTTGTCCGGTGGGCGTGGCCTAACAACGGCATCCAGCGGATGCGCAAATAAGCTTGAATCTCAAATTCAATCGTCCGTGCGCGCCGCTGATGCCGGGCGTTAGATTCCTTATCCTTGTAAGAAGCCTGGAATTTGACGTTGCCGCTTTATAAATCATAAAGATAATGTCCCGGTAGAATGTTTCCCGGAAGGTTTTGAAGAGTTAGCTCCGTTAGGAGCGGGATGTTTATAGAATCAAAGCACACCGTTGGCGAAAGCTCCGTAGGAGCGGTATGTGCGGGAAATGTCGCTCCTAACGGAGCTAAGAAGAACTGACCGCGTCGTTAACTATAAACATTCCGTCCCTACGGGACTTCTTCTATCAGCTTCCCAACACGGCCTCCTTACGTTCAAGTTAAATATCCTTCATTCGTCACATCTCGATTCCGGCGCTCATTATCCGGCAAACTTTTCAACCTTTCCGCTCTCCGCCGCGTCTAAAAGTCATAGGTGAAGGCTAAACGGCTCGTTTGACTGGCCTTCGCTTCTCGCAGACTTTTAATAAACATCTATTGAAACGGTGGCTAACATGAACACTTCCAACAAACGTGCCCGTCAATCGCTAAATGAAAGAGTTCGACGCGCGACGGCGTTGCTGGCGCTGCTGGCTTTAGCTTTCAATATGTTCGGCGGGGCGCTCGCGGCTTACGCGCAGAATGTGCGTGGTACGTCGCGTTTGAGCGATGACCGGCGCGTGCTGCACGTGCTCAATCGTCTGGGATTCGGGGCGCGTCCCGGCGATGTGGAGCGTGTGCGGGCAATGGGCGTTGACCGTTATATAGAGCAGCAGCTTCACCCGGAACAGATTGCGGACGCGGCGGCGGAAGCGAAGCTGGGTAATCTGCCGACGCTGAAGATGACGATTGCGGAACTGTATGCGAAGTATCCGCAGCCGGGGCAGCTTCTGCGCAGGCTGCAACGGCAGGGCGAACTGCCCGCAGACCTCGCTGCGTTGCGCCCGAAGAACGGTAATGCTAAAGGGAACGCGATGCCTGTCGCCGGTGCAAACGCCGCCAGCCCTGACAACGCGAAAGAGATGAGCGCGCCGAATAATACGGCGATGCCGTCGAACATTGATGCGGCGCAGAATTTCGACAAGAAGGAATACCGCGAGGCATTGCGCGATTACTACGCCAAGAATAATTTGCAGAACCCGCAACGCATCGTCGGGGAATTGCAGGCCGCGCGAATCCTGCGCGCCGTTTACAGCGAACGGCAATTACAGGAATCGCTCGTTGATTTCTGGACGAACCACTTCAATGTCTTCGCGGGCAAAGGACTCGACCGCTGGTTTCTGACCTCGTATGACCGCGACACGATTCGCCCACACGCTCTCGGCAAGTTTCAAGACTTGCTGCTCGCCACCGCGCAAAGCCCCGCGATGCTTTTCTATCTAGACAATTTTCAAAGCGTCAGCCCCAACGCCCCGCAAGGCGGATTAGGACGTGGCGCTTTGATGAACAATCAACGCGCGCCCGATCAGACGCGCGGCGGACTCTTCGTCGGCGACGGGCGATTAAGACGCCGCGCGATGCCGCAAAATGCCGCGCCGCAAACAACGATGCCCGACGGCAGCATGATGCCGCAACAGCCACAGCAACCGGCGCGCCCGCCGCAACCGCAGCGCGCCAAGCGCGGCATTAATGAAAACTACGCGCGCGAGTTGATGGAACTGCACACGCTCGGCGTTGACGGCGGCTACACGCAAAAAGATGTACAGGAAGTCGCGCGCTGCTTCACCGGATGGACGCTTTACAATCCGCGCGCCTTCTTCGGCGATAGCGACAACACAGGCAAGTTCTACTTTAATCCACGCCTGCATGACGACGGCGAAAAGATGGTGCTCGGCCACAGGATTCCGGCGGGCGGCGGCATCAAAGACGGCATGATGGTGCTGGACATTCTTGCGCATCATTCTTCGACCGCGAAATTTATTGCGACGAAGCTCTGCCGCAACTTCGTGGCAGACAATCCTACGCCCGCTTTAGTCGCGCGCGTCGCCGCCGCCTTCACAAAGAGCGACGGCGACATACGCGAAACACTGCGCGCCGTCTTCACGTCCCTGGAATTCAATGCGCCGGAAGTGTACCGCGCGAAGATCAAGACGCCGTTCGAGGTAGCCGTCAGCGCGATTCGTGCGCTTGGAGCAGACACGGATGCGCGCCCTGCTCTGCATCAATGGATTGCGAAGATGGGACAGCCGCTTTACGGTTATCAAACGCCGAACGGCTACCCGGATGTCGCCGAAGCGTGGGTCAACACAGGCTCTTTGCTGGAGCGTTTGAATTTCGCGCTCGCGCTCGCCGGTAATCGCATTCCCGGCACGCGCGTCAATCTTGCGCGCATCGCGGGCGAAGGCGCGTTGAGCGGCGGCACGTTGGACAGCACCCGCGTTGTGGATCAATTCGTGAAACTGATTTTGCAGGGCGATGTTTCGCCGCGAACCAGAACGACGCTGATGAAGCAGTTGAGTGAACAATCCGCCGCGCCCGTCGTCGCAAAGCAAACGGATGAACCGTCGCAGACCGTTGCGACAGAAATTAACATTCGCGCCGCACGCCGCGAACAGGAAACACGCGGCGCAACCGTCGGCAATCCCGAAGTCGCCAAGATCGCCGCGCTGATTCTCGGCTCACCGGAATTTCAAAGGCAATAACGAAACGCAAACTTGCGTATGACCAAGCCGCTTCTTTATCGAAGCGAGAGGCACTTAAACGATGAGCATTAATCGTAGATTCTTTCTGAAATCCGGTGGCATCGCGCTCGCCAGCATCGGCGTGATGAACAGCGCGCCCTCTTTTTTGCAGCGCACCGTGCTGGCGCAAAACGCTAACCGCATCGCGGGCAGCCGCCGCAAAACTTTAATTGCGATCTTTCAGCGCGGCGCGATGGACGGCCTTAACGTGGTCGTGCCGCACGGCGAAAGAAACTATTACGGATCGCGCCCGACCATTGCGATTGCGAAGCCGCAAGCGGGCAATGAAGAGGCTGCGATTGATCTTGACGGTTTCTTCGGTCTGCATCCCGCGCTCGCGGGCTTTAAGCCTTTGTGGGACGCGAAGCGGCTGGCGATTGTCCACGCGGCGGGTTCGCCCGATACGACGCGCTCGCACTTCGACGCGCAGGACTACATGGAATCCGCCACGCCCGGCCTTAAAGCGACGGAAGACGGCTGGCTCAATCGCTACTTGCAGACGAAGATTGATCCCCACGCTTCGCCGTTTCGCGCCATCGCGTTGGCGCAGAATTTGCCGCGTTCTTTGCAGGGCAAAGCAAGCGCGCTCGCCGTCTCCGATCTGGCGGACTTTACGATTCGCGCGGGCGCGTCTTCGGCAATCGTGCAGGGCGGCTTCGAGTCTATGTACGATCAAAGCGTCAAAGACGTATTGCAGGGCACGGGGCATGAGACGTTCGAGGCGGTCAATTATCTGAAGCGCGTTAATCCGTCGCAGTACAGGCCGGAGCGCGGCGCACAATATCCGCGCGGGCGTTTCGGCGAGTCCTTGTTGCAGATTGCGCAGCTCATCAAGGCGGGCGTCGGCCTCGAAGTCGCCTTCACGGACACCGGCGGCTGGGACACGCATCTCAATCAAGGCGGCGCGCGAGGTTCGCTTGCCAATCGCCTTCAGGAATTGAGCGCAGGCATCACGGCGCTCGTCACGGATTTAGGCGAGCGGATGGACGATGTGTTGATTTTAACGATGTCGGAGTTTGGCCGCACGGTGAAGGAGAACGGCACGCGCGGCACGGATCACGGCCATGCCAACGCGATGTTCGTCATCGGTAACCACGTGCGCGGCGGCAAAGTTCACGGCCAGTGGCCGGGACTCAAAAACGATCAACTCTACGAAGGCCGCGATCTCGCCTTAACCACAGACTTCCGCGACGTGTTCAGCGAAGTCGTCCAGCGGCAACTCGGCAATGCAAATTTGAAAGAGATTTTTCCCGGCTATCCGATAAGCCCCGCCAAATTTCGCGGCGTGCTCGGTTAAGAATTATTGTTAGCGTAAAGAAACAGGCGATGCTCACGGATTCGAGAGCATCGCCTGTTTGCCTTTCGGTTCGTGTAGAATCGCGCGATGGTTTTGGAGATTGTCTATTCGATCAATGATGTTCCGATCCGCCTGACTGATGAACGGTGGGATAAGATCGTTGACAGCCATCCGTATATGACCGCTCGCTACGAGCAAATGCTTGATACGATGGAAGACCCGGAGTATATTTTTCAGGGACACGGCGGCACGCTGGTGGCCGTCAAGGTGCTTGGCAAAAAGAGCTTCCTTAATGTCATGTACCGGGAGATTGGCGACGCCGACGGATTTATCATCACGGCCTTTATCACTACGAAGCTCGATAAGAAGCGCGCGATATGGCGAAGAGACTCTTGAAAGAGACACCCGAAGAGGAATTGCTGCGGCTCGCAGGCGGGCGCGTGGTGTTGCCGCCGGGAGACCTGCTGCTAAAATATCAGTCCGACGTTGATATGCTGGCCGTCATACTCGACCCTGCGACGCCTTCGACTCATAGCGAAGACGATCAACGGCGCGGCCTCATCTTCAACTTTGCGGGCAAAAAACTCGTTTCTATCGAAGTGCTAGACCTCTATGGCACTTTCGTTAGCTAGAAAACCTTTAACAATAAAAGTCTTTTTTGTCGCCGGTTTGTCGTCACAGCTTTTGTCCGCCCAGATGACTGATGAATAAGAGCAGCGCGGCGGCGATGACGGAGACGATGACGGCGAGCGTGAAGGCTTCGTTGTCATGTCCGGCTTGGACGGCGTTGTAGATGGCGACGGAGGCCGTTTGCGTTCTGCCGGGAATGTTTCCGGCGATCATAATGGTGACGCCGAAATCACCTAAGGCGCGCGCGAAGGCGAGCGCCGTTGCCGCCAGCACGCCCTGCCGCGATAAAGGAAACGTGACGCGGAAAAATGTTCTTCGTTCATTGAGGCCGAGCGTGCGTGCGGCGGCTTCGAGTTCGCCGTCAACGCTCTCGAAGGCGGCGCGCAAACTTTTCGTCACAAGCGGCAGCGCATGAAGCGTCGCGGCGATAATCGCGGCGGTCACCGTGAAGGCCAGGCGTATGCCGAATTGTCGTAGAGAAACGCGCCGAAGAAAGAGCGCGTGCCGAGCGGCACGAGCAGGTAATAGCCCAAGACCGTCGGCGGCAACACAAGCGGCAGCGTGATGATCGCGTCCAGCAGATTGCGTCCCGGAAAGCGGCGTCGCGCCAGCAACCACGCGAGGCTCGATCCGACGACGAGCGCGATGATCGCCGTCGCCACAATGAACGACAGCCATATCGGAAATTAATCAATCTCGCCGCCGCTCATCGCAACGTGCGCAAACGATGAATGCCGTTAAGGAAAGAGACGTGCGTCAAGATGTTCCTTGAATTCATTCGGTGTTGAAATTCTTTTCGTTCTTGATCTCTTCGTTGCCCGGCCTTTCGACTCCGGGAAGCGTGATGTCATCTTCCAATGCTTCGGCGGTGCGCGTCGCACGGGCGGCTTCGTTCTCGTTGCGAAACATCTGTTGCTGATCGTCATCGAAACTCGCCGCCGGTTCTTCGTCTCTTTCCTTATCTTTGTTCATCGTATCTCCCCTTACCAATTTTATTCGTTTGAACTAACGCATCTGCAATTGCCCCTCTATACATCTTTCCGCGTGCCGTAAATTTTAATCGGGCAGAAGCTCGCAGCAGTAATGATCGTCGCGGAATGCGACTTTGCCGCGCCTGAACTTTAGCTCATGCTCGAAGATAATGCCGTCGTAGACGAAGGTGTGAAACTCTCCACGTTCGCCGCACGGGTCAATGTTCGGGGGAAGTCTTTCGAGAAAATCCGCGTCGAACATTTTACCGGCAAACGATTCGTCCAGCATCTTTGCATTAACCGAGACGACGACGGCCTTGAACCCGAGCTTAATAAAATCTGCGGCGAACTTCAAAGTATCACGTCCCCACACCGGATATATGCCGCGCATTCTGTGCCGCGCCAGAAACTGCTCACGGTACGCTCTGATGTCTTCGAGAAATAGATCGCCGTAGACGATTTGTTCGATGCCTTCTTCGTCGCGGAACGGCGCGAGTGCTTTTATCATCGTGCTCTCGTATTCGGCGTTTGTCGCCTTCGGAGCGATGAAGACTTTACGCAGCGGAAGATTGATGCTTGCGGCCTGCGCTTCGATCAACTCGCGCCGCACATTGTGAATGCCGACGCGCCCGCCATCATCGGCGTCGCGCGTGAATGTCGTCAGCAAGGCAATGACGCGCGCCTGCTCCGCGCGCTGAATTTCGTAGAGCGCCATCGCGCTATCTTTTCCACCGCTCCATGAAACTAAAACCGTCTCCACCCGCGCCCGTCCTTTGTTTAATTGAACACGCATTATTCCCCAGCTTCGCCGGAAAACGAAGCGTGAAACAGGTTTCGCCGTTGCCGCCCTTTTGACGCGCGCGTTGAGCCGCCCTAGAATGTTCCGGTTGTCAACAAAAAAAGGATTCCGCGTCGTTAGCGAATGAGCCGCCAAGAGCTTCGCCCCATCATTCAGCGTTTCGATTCGCTGCCTTCGACAAACACGGAAGCGGCGCGGCAGGCGGCGCACGGTGTGCCCGAAGGTTTATGCGTCGTCGCGCGCGAGCAGACGGCGGGACGCGGCAGACGGCAGCGCGCGTGGATTTCGCCCGCCGGAACGGGACTCTATTTCAGTATCGTGCTGCGCCCGCAACTTGAAACACGCGTGTGGCCGCTGCTCACGCTGATGGCGGCGCTCGCCGTCCACGATGCGTTGAAAGAAGCGTGCGCGCTCGTCACGGACATTAAGTGGCCGAACGATATTATGGTAGGCGAGCGCAAACTGTGCGGCATTCTCGCGGAGACGTTTGAAGGCGGCACAACGCGCGCCTGCATCGTCGGCATCGGCATCAATCTGCGCGAGAAATCTTTTCCGCCGGATTTACATGAAGTTGCCGCTTCGGTCGAAGCCGTGACGGGACGTGCCCCCGATGAAGAAGGTGTGCTGCAATCTTTAGTGCGCCGCCTGATAGATCGCTACGCGCGGCTGCATACGCCAAACGGCGCGCGGGAGTTGATAGACGAATGGATGGCGCGTTCTTCGTATGCCGTGAACAAATCGGTGCGCGTGACGATTGCTTCTGAAACTTTTGAAGGCACGACGCGCGGGCTGGAAACGGACGGCGCGTTGCGTGTTGAAACACGCGACGGGGAAACGAAGATCGTGCGCGCCGGAGATGTCGCGGCGGTGCGGCGTATGACGTGAATGAAAGAAACGAAGGCGAGAGGGTGAAGATTCGAAACGAAATTTGGATCGTAAGAGTCGCTGATAAAGATTCCGCTCCGAACTCTTTTCAATTCTTCATTGCAACTTAATTTATGCTGCTGGTTATTGACGCCGGTAATACGAACGTAAAACTTGGCCTGTATCAGGGCGAAGAGCTTATCCATCAATGGCGGATGGCGACCGAGCCTTCTTGCACGATTGAAGAATACGGCGCGCGTTTGCGCAATCTTTTGTCGCTCGCCGGAATAAAAATCGAAGTGGTTGAAGCAATTGTCATCGCGTGCGTCGTGCTGCCGCTCAATCGGACTTTGCGGCGCGTGGCTGAAGATTATTTCAATGTGTCACCGATTTTCGTTGATTACAGAACCGACACGGGGCTTGAGATTCTCTACGATTCGCCGCCGGACGTCGGAGCCGACCGGATCGTTAACGCTTTTGCCGCGCGCGAGAAATACGGCGCACCGTGCCTCGTCGTTGACTTCGGCACGGCGACGAAGTTTGAAGCCGTCAACGAACGCGGGCAATATCAGGGCGGCGTGATTGCGCCGGGCTTGGAGATTTCCATCAACGCGCTGTTCGAGCGTGCGCCGCGCCTTCCGCGCACAGAGCTTAAACGCCCGCCGTCTGTCATCGGCACGTCAACCGCCGGTGCGCTGCAATCAGGTTTTTACTACGGTCATGCGAGTCTCGTTGACGGCATCATTAAACGTATGCTTGATGAGTTGGGAGCAAAAGGGCGCGTGGTGGCGACGGGCGGGTTGGCGAGTTTGATCGCAGACGGTTCGGAGTTGATCGAAATCGTTGACGATACTTTGACGCTCGAAGGTCTGCGTTTGATTTACGAGCGTATGATGCAAGCGAAAACAATCCTGCCGTAGGGAAAATAAATTTCAGGGCGAACGGAAAGCCGGATCGGCGGCGTGTATTCAATGGCAATCAATGACGGACAAGCGGGTGCGGCAAGCGAAGTTCTTTCTTCGACGAATCGCGCGCGCCTGAACTATTTCGATTATTTTACGGAGATAGAGGAAACTTTTGTGCGGCGGCGCGGCAGGCATTTGCTACTTAGCCCGATTGATTGGGCGTTGATGCAAAGTTGGAAAGAGATCGGCGTGCCGCTGCACGTCGCGCTTCGCGGCATCGAACACGCCTTCGATTCTTACGAAGCGAAGCCGCGAGCGCGCAGCGTCAAGACGCTTCTTTACTGTCAGGAAGAAGTCGAAGCGCAGTTTGCCGAATGGCGCGAATCGCAACTCGGCGCAGCGACGCCCGCCGCAAACGACGAGGCCGCTGAAAAGACGGACGGGGAAGCGCGATTGCCGTTTCCGCGTCAAACGATTCTGGAGCATCTGGCACACGCGCGTGTGTCGCTGTCGGAAATCCGTGCGGAGCGAACGCAGAAGAAGCGTGCGGATGAGTTCTGCGAAACGCTGGCGCGCGTTGCCGTGCGGCTTGAAGAGTTGGAAAAGGATTTTGCGCGTGCGGCAAGCCCCGATGCGGAGAAGCTCGAAGCTTCGCTCACAAGTCTCGAAGCACTGCTCGACGCATCGTTGCGCGTGAGCCTTGCCAAAGAAGAGTTGGCGGCGGCGCAGGCCGAAACGAAAGCGCAGTTGCAGCCGTATCGCAGCCGCATGGAAGCGGCGACTTACGCGCAGACCTTCGATAATCTGTTGCTAAAACGTCTGCGCGAACAGCACGGCGTGCCGCGCCTCAGCCTGTTTTATCTTTAACGACTTTCAATCTGGACGTATGCGATGAAAAAGCGCAAGCGAGTGCGCCGTGATGCGCCGCCGCACGCCGTGAAGGATTCGACGGGCGGCGCGGAAATAGAAGTCGTAATCGAGCGCATTGTGCCGGGCGGCATGGGACTCGCGCACGCTGCAGGGCGCACGATCTTCGTTGCGTTGGCTGCGCCGGGCGATCGCGTTCGGGTGCGCATCGAAAAGACGCGCGGCAATGTCGCGTTCGCTTCGATTGTAAAAGTGATAGCGGCTTCACCCGTGCGAATCGAACCGCCGTGCCCGTATTTCGGGCGATGCGGCGGTTGCGATTTTCAGCAGTTGAATTACGAGGCGCAGCTCGCGGCGAAAGTCGCCATCATACAGGACTGTTTGCGGCGCATCGCGCGTCTCGAAACTCCTCTGGAGATTCCAATAATCGCGTCGCCGTCGGCGTGGCGCTATCGCTCACGCGCGCAGTGGCAACACGATGGGCGCGAAAAAACGCTCGGCTATTTCACGCGCGGCTCGCATCGAGTGTGTGACGTAATCGAATGCCCGGTAATTGTGCCCGCGTTGCAGCGGACGTTGACGGATTTGCGCGCGGCTCTAAGCAATGATTCTTTGCCGGAAGGTGTTGAAGAGTTTCAGGCGGTCGCGGGTGATGCGGGCGTTTCGCTTGTTCCACACGTGAGCGCTTCAGCGGCGGAGACGGAAGTGAGCTTTACGATTGCAGGCTTTCACTATCACTTCGACGCGGCGGGCTTTTTTCAAATCAATCATCAACTGCTCGCGCCGCTAGTCGAGGCCGCTATCGCTAATGCAAAAGGCGCGACAGCGATTGATTTATACTGCGGCGCGGGACTTTTCACCTTGCCGCTGGCAAGACGATTCGAGCGCGTCGTCGGCGTCGAAGCAAACGAGACGGCGGTTGCTTATGCACAGCGCAATGTGCAGGAAGCAGCACTCGCAAATGCGCGCGTCGAATGCGCGAAGGTCGGCGAATGGTTAAAGCGCAACGCCGAAAAGTATGCGCCCGTTGATCTGGTGTTGCTCAATCCGCCGCGCGCGGGCGTCGAAGACGTTGACGCGCTAAACGGTATTCTCTCTTTGCAGCCGCAACGCATCAGATATGTCTCCTGCGATCCGGCGACGCTGGCGCGTGACCTGCGCGGATTAATCAGCAGCGGATACAGCCTTGACTCCGTTGCCGCATTTGATATGTTTCCGCAGACGCACCATGTAGAAATCATCGCGCAGCTCTCTTCGCCCGCGCGATTGGTAAGAATTAGATAACTTCTTCACCGTAGCGAAAGCTTTACGCGCTCGCCGCGCGGTCGCTGACGCAATAGACCTCTTTAGATTTATGCGCGCGGTTCCTCACAAAGATTCCTGCTTTCACTATCCTTTAATGGTTCTGGCGTGGGCGCTGGCGTGCGGCATCTTCGCGGCAACTTTTATTGGTGCGCAGCACTTGATGATTTGTCTGGCGTGCGGCGTTCTGTCCGGCGCGCTCGCTTTGCTGTGTCTCGCGCGATTTGATGAAAGAGCCGTTTCCGTAATTCTCGTGCTCGCTTTCTTTGGCGCAGGCATGACGCTCGAGCTTGCCGGGCAGGGAAGCCTGAAGGCTTTCAATCGTGTTGCGCGATTGTATGAACAGGGCATCATCGCTTCCGGCGATCCGGTGGAAGTGACAGGCGTGGTTGAGCAAGCGCCGGAGCCTGCGGCCGATGTCTTTTACATGACGTTGCGCATTGAAAGCTTAAGAGCGAAAGAAACGGAGCGGGCTGTGCGCGGCCGCGTGTGGCTGGTTGCTCCGGTGAGCGACGGCGGGACGCGCGCCGCTTATGAATCGCTGGAGTTGCGTTACGGTGCGCGTTTGCGTGTGCTGACGAGGCTTCGCCGCGAAGAGAGTTTTCGTAATCCGGGCGTTGCTTCGTCAATCGAGTACTTGGATCGGCGCGGCTTCGATGCGCAAGGGTTGATTAAAAGTCCTTTGCTGATCGAGCGGCTGGATGACGAGCGTGTGTTCTGGCCGCTGGCGCGTGTATATGAATGGCGGCAGCGTCTTCTCGCAGAGATCGGTGACGAGTTTTCGACGGAAACGGCGGGCGTATTGCAGGCGGCGCTGCTGGGTGATCGCTATCTGATTACGCGCGGTGCGGCGGAGCGGTTTCGTGCGGGCGGCACTTTTCACGTGCTGGTCATCAGCGGGCTGCATATCAGTTTTATAGGTTTCGTCGCGCTGTGGATCGCAAGACGTTTGACGAAGCGGCGCGCGTGGCAGTTTGCGGCGACGGTGACTTTTCTGTGGGCGTATGCGCTGGGTGTCGGCGCGGGCGCGTCCGTTGTGCGTGCGGCGCTGATGTTCACAACGCTGTTACTTGCGCCGGTGCTGCATCGCCGCGCGCAGACCTTCAACACGCTCGGCGGGGCGTGTCTCGCGCTGCTCGTCTGGCGTCCGGCAGACCTCTTCGATCCGTCTTTTCAGTTAACATTTCTTTCGGTGCTCTCCATCGCGGCGATTGCGTGGCCGCTCATTGAAAAGCTGCGTGCGGTCGGCGCGTGGCGTCCGTCGCGCGAGACGCCGTATCCGCCCGTGTGTCCGCGCTGGTTCCGTGTGATGGGCGAAACGCTATACTGGAGCGAGCGGGGCTGGCGGCGGGAGATGGAGCGCGCGATTTTTCGCTGCAAGCTTTTCAAGACGCCGCTGGCGATGCGTTTAGAGTGGTGGCGTATGCAGCGTTGTTTACGGTACGCCGTCGGCGCGGTGATAGTTTCGGCGAGCGTGCAGATTGGAATGCTGCCGTTTCTGGTGATTTACTTTCACAGAATCTCTTTCGCTTCGCTTGTCTTAAACATCTTCGTCGCTGCGATGATGGCCGCCGAATCTTTAATCGCGCTCGTGACATTGTTCGTCACGCAAGCGAGCACACAGGCCGCCGCGCCGCTCGCCGCCCTTGTCGAAAAATTGAACTGGTTGATGATTCACAGCGTAGACCCGTTCGCAAACGCGCGTGTGGCCTTCGTGCGAGTGCCCGAATATACGGGGCGGGCGGCGATTATTTACGGAGTCTATTACGTGCCGCTCGGCTTGCTGGTTTTCGCGCTCGCGCGCTGGAATCCGCTGCGCCGCGATGAATCGAAAGATCAAGCAAACGATCAAACGAAGCGGCGCGCGGTGCAGTTTCTCGAGCCGACGCGCGTCGCCGCCGTTGTGTTTGTCGTGACGCTCTGCTTAATCGTTGCGCACCCTTTGAGCGCAAGGCGGCCTGACGGAAAGTTGCGCATTGATTTTCTGGACGTAGGGCAGGGCGACGCGGCGCTTGTGACGATGCCGGACGGCACAACCCTTTTAATTGACGCTGGCGGAAGGCCGCGCATTCAGGTACGGAAAGCCGCTGACGCCGACGACGAAGAATTTATGGACGAAGCTTTCGAGCGTGATACGCGCAGTATCGGCGAAGCCGTCGTCGCGGAATATTTGTGGTGGCGTGGCCTTGATCGCGTTGATTATATTCTGGCGACGCACGCCGACGCCGATCATATCAACGGCTTCAACGACATCGCGCGCAACTTCAAAGTGGGCGTTGCGATAGTCGCCCGCGCGCCTGCGGCCAACGCCGAATACGCGCGCTTCGCTTCGTCTATGCGGGAGAACGGCGTGCCCGTCCGACTGATAGGACGCGGCGATGTACTGCATTTCGGTAAAGTGACAGCGGACGTACTGTGGCCTGTCTACGACGCGAGCATGGACGCGCCTTCGCGCAATAACGATTCGATTGTGTTGCGCCTGCGCTTCGGCAGCAAAACTTTTTTGTTAACGGGCGACATGGAGAAAGAGGCCGAAGACGCTTTGCTTGCCGCGCGCGACGATCTTCATTGCGATGTCGTCAAGGTGGCGCATCACGGCAGTAAAACTTCGTCCACGCAGGAGTTCGTCGCGGCGACCCGTCCCGCGCTCTCCGTCGTCTCCGTCGGCCTCAATTCGCCGTTCAATCATCCGAATCGGGATGTCGTAGAGAGGTGGCGCGCAAGCAACGCGCAAGTTCTGACGACGGGAAAAAGCGGCACGATCACCGTGAGCACAAACGGTCAAAGCCTCGACATCGAAACTTTCGTCAAACGCTGATGTCCCGCACGACATGGTATTTACCGCATACCGTTTTGTCTTAGACGCAAGCGTGTGCCACTCTGTCTGTGGCGACGGGCAGGCGCGCATCTGTTCGGATACTTTCAGCTCTTTGCACAGCGGCGAAACCGTGCGACTCTTGCGGATAGAGTGGAAACAGGCAATTGATTGTCCGGCAATGATTGCGGCCGGGTATGGCGTTCGCGCGCCCGGCTCGTCCGCCGCGCGAGCAACCGTAATGTGATAAGTGTAGAGCACCGGGAGCGTAGATGACTCGCACGCAGAAACAAACAAATCGCCTGCTGGCGCTGCTTCTTTTATTCGCTGCGGCGGCCTCGTTTTCTATGGTCGCGGGTCAGGAGAAAAGCGCGTCCGATGAAGTCATTGAGATTAATTCCGAGCTGGTGGTGATTGATGCGCAGGTAATAGACAAAAAGACGCGGCAGCCCGTCGTAGATTTCAAGCGCGATGATTTTGAACTCTACGAAAACGGCGTCCGGCAGAACATTACGCATTTCAGCCGCGACAAGTTGCCGCTTTCAATCGTCTTGATGCTTGATGTAAGCGGAAGTACGCGAAGAGTTGTCGAGCAGGTCGGCGCGGGAGCCGTCAATGCTCTGCGGCATTTGAAGCCTGAAGATGAAGTGGCTGTGATGGCCTTCGCCGATGCCGTGACGCTCGTGCAGGATTTCTCCACAGACCGGCAGCTCATCTCTAGTAAAATCAAAGAAGCTGCGGGAACAAACTACGTCGGCTATGGCAATGCAAACATACGCGATGTTATTTCACCGGCCATCGAACAGATGCGTGAATCAGCGAACCCTCTTGGACGTCGCGTAATTATCATCATTACCGACAACGTCGTGCCGCCGCCTTCCGATAAAAGCGGCGAAGCTTTTCGTGAAGCTCTGGCATCGGGAAGCACGGTCTGTGGATTGATCGTGCGCGACAGCGTTGCCAAACTCTTCAACACACTACGGATATTCAAGGGCGGCATCAATTCATACGTTTCCGAAACCGGCGGCGAAATGATCACTGCGGAGCGCGCCGAGATCGAAACGAAATTTACACAGTTAATCGAACATTTACGGACGCGTTATAGCTTCGGCTACCGGCCTGCGAACGCCAGCACCGTTGAAACATTTCGCCGGATAGATTTGAAAATCGCGCCTGCGGCGGCGCACAAAAGAAAGTTAGCGATTCAACTCAAAAAAGGTTACTACGCGCGTGCACGCAGTGTAAAACGAACCTGAACACGCTCTGCTGCATTCGCTGTGGAGTATCCGTCGCGTGCGAGAATCATCCGGCCTTCCGCGCCCGGCACAAAATCGGTGAACGCGACGCGCCACGCTAAATGTCCCGCCCTGCGCGAAGCTACAGGTCTCCGTCTTTCTCCGGCACGGATTGTCCTTCGGCGCTTAAAATAAAAGCGGCAAAGGCACGCGCCGAATCCTGCGGCGATGATTGTCCGGAAAATCCCCTGCGAAGGACATCGGACTATGCTTTGAAGCGAAGCCCATCGAAACTTTTCTCAATCAACTGTGATGTATTTACGCAGCATGATAAACCGCCGCTCGCTGATGCCGCGCACGGCGATCAAATGCTCGGCTCTGCGAAAGCGTCCGAACTGTTCGCGGTGCTCAATGATGCGCGCGGCGAGTCCCGTGCCGATTCCCGGCAACTTCTCTAAAACTTCGGGCGATGCCGTGTTGACGTTAATGCGGGCAATGATTTCGTTTTGACGAGCATCCGCTTCCGTCGTGGCTTGCCGGTTGGCGTCAACGGGCGTGTGTCGCGCCATTTTGACGCAGGACGAGGCTGGAAGCGATAGTAAGAGAAAGGCGAACGCGGCACAGCGCACGTATCTTCCAACGTAGCTTTGACTCTGGAACGCAAAATGCTGTAAGCGAACAGGTTGCAGGATGTGCCGCGCGCGTGTGCAAAATGCTAGAAGTCTAAACATTTCAGGAACTTGTAACACTTCAAAGGCCGTTTTCCACAGACTTTTCCACAGTTGCCTGTGGAAAAGTCTGTGCCCTTCGCCGGAGCTTTCGTGCGCCTTCGGTGAGTCTTTTGTGCCGCTCTTTGGCAACGCCGCCGCACTTGTGTTTAGTCCGATTTCGCTGGCCTTACCTTAAATCGTCGCGCGTTGAGCGGAGCGGCGTGTCGGCAAGTAAGTCCGGGCGTGCCGGACGGGTTAAGTCTTCATTCATCGCTAATTGGTTGGCGGCTTGTGCCATTGTCTGGCCGCTTTGATACCAAGACTCTGTGATTTTTGCTGCGACATCGCGCCCGCCCAGTCCGAAGGCCAGCCCGACGGCCAGCGCAATGCTGCCAACAAGTCCGATGAACAACGTGTTGACAACGACTGCCGCGATGCCCAGCTGGTTGATGGCGGCGATGATCGCAAAGCCGAGCACCGCATAGCGTGTGAGCGTGGCTAACAGGTTTGGATTGCCCACGCCCATCTCCGACACAGACCCGCGTACTACTCCTGCGAGAAACTTCGCAATCAGCGCGCCGACCACGATGATGACCAGCGCCACGACAATATTCGGGATGAAGAGAACGATGCTGTTGATAATCGCGGTGATTTGCGGCATCCCCAAAATGTTGGCTGCTGCCTGAATGAAGATCAGGCGGATAAACCACTTAATCAGTTCGGCGATTATCTTCGAGATCGTCCAACTGGTGCCGGTGCGTACAATAAAGTCGCTAATGCCGGAGTGATGCACGGCGCGCTCCAGCCCAACGGCTCTCAAACCCTTCTCGATTAAGCGTGCGAGAATACCCGAGATGATCCACCCGATGATAAGGACGATAATCGCTCCTAACAGGGATGGCAGGAAACTCATAAAGCTGTTGATGGCATTGGTGAATGACAGCCATAGTGTATCGCTGGTGGTTCGTACTTGAATCATTTGGAACTCCTTTGTCAGGCGAAAGGTGGGACAGCCGGTTGCATGGTTTCAAACTCCGCCGCCTGTTACGCACAAGAATCCCTGTGCAGGAAAGAATGAAACCAGAGGCACAAAAGTAAAAACTAAATATCGTGTTAGCCGAAAACCAGCGCCGCTTCAGTTATGCCATTTCTTCGCTTTCATGCGGCGCGTTCCAATCATTAACAAGTTCATAGGAGCGGCCGAGGATGGCGCGCGGGCGTGCTCCGTCGGCCTGTCCGATCAAGCCTTCGCGTTCCATCATGTCGAGAATCGCGGCGGCGCGCCCGTAGCCGATGCGCAAGCGGCGTTGCAGCACGGAGGTCGAAGCGCGTTTCATCTCGACGCAAATCTTCAATGCTTCCTCGAAAAGCTCGTCGCGTTCGCCGCCCATGCCGTTTGCACCTTCCGCTTCGTCAACGGATTGCGTGATGCTTTCGTCGTAGACGGGATCGCCCTGCGCTTTGACGTGGGCGACGATTTTGCCGATCTCCGTTTCGTCAACATATGCGCCGTGAACGCGCACAAGCCGCGACGTGCCGGGCGGTAGAAACAACATATCGCCGCGACCTAAGAGTTGTTCCGCGCCGTTCGCGTCAATAATCGTGCGCGAGTCAACTTTAGAGGAAACGCGGAAGGAGATGCGCGAAGGAAAGTTAGCTTTGATGAGGCCGGTGATAACGTCAACCGACGGGCGTTGTGTGGCAAGCACTAGATGGATGCCGACGGCGCGTGCCATCTGCGCGAGGCGCGTGATTGATTCTTCGACTTCATGGCCGGAGACCATCATCAGATCGGCCAACTCGTCAATGATGATAACGATGTACGGCAAGGTCTTATGCGGCTCGCCTGAATCGTCAAAATCCTTGACGAGATTGCGGCGCATCACTTCCGTGTTGAAGCCGTCAATGTTGCGCACGCTCCATCCGGCTAATTCTTTGTAGCGGCGTTCCATCTCCGAGACCGCCCACTTGAGCGCGATTGAGGCGCGCTTCGGGTCTGTGATAATCGGCGTCGCTAAGTGAGGTATGTCCGCGTAGAGACCAAGTTCAAGACGCTTCGGATCAACCATAATGAATTTGACTTCATCGGGTTGCGCTTTGTAGAGAATCGAAACGATCAGGGAATTAACGCCGACAGATTTGCCCGCCCCAGTTGCGCCCGCGATTAACAGATGCGGCATCCGCGCAAGGTCTGCGACGTAGTTCAAGCCGTCAATGGTTTTGCCGAGCGCGATAGTTAGCTTCGATGTTGATTCACGAAACTGGCGCGATTCCAACACTTCGCGCAGATGAATCGTATCGCGCTGTGGGTTCGGCACTTCGATGCCGACGTGCGCTTTGCCCGGCACGCGGTCAATGCGTATGGAATCGGCTTTGAGCGCGAGGCAGAGATCGTCAACAAGCCCCGTGACGCGCGAGTATTTAACGCCGGGATCGGGCTTGAATTCATAAGTCGTGACGACGGGGCCGGGACAAATGTATTCAATCTTGCCTGTGACATTGAACTCTTTGCATTTTTCGGCGACGCGCACGGCGAGCTGGCGCAACTCTTCGTCGGCCTGTTCGCTATGCGGCGGCGGGGCGTTGAGAAAGTCCGAAGTCGGCAATGCGTAGTCAATAATGGGTGCGGCGATGTTTGCCGCGCGGCGCGGCTTTTCGAGCGCGGCGGTGCGGGGCGTGTCCGGTTGTGCGGCGTCTGTCGGTTCGAGACGAACGACGGCGGCAGATTCGACCATCGCCTCAATCGCCGCGACCTCTTTAACTTTAGGATCAACGGACGTGCGAGCGGCGGCGGCGTTGCTGCGTTTCGTCGTTCTTTCGGAGGCGGATGTTTGATCGTCATCCATCTCGTGTAATTCTTTTGTTGCGGCGATAGAAGAAGCGAGTGCGGTATCCGGCAACGCTACATCGCTCCGGTCGTCGAAAGGATTTCCGGCCGGCAGCATTGAATTTACGGCGGCGGAATTTTGCGCGGCACGCTTAATCGCCGTCGCCGCAGAAGACTCGTTTAATTGGTGTACGGTATTTGATTGCGGCGCTATGGAAGTCTCGCGCATAAACTCCGCAACACGTTCGGTGCCGCTCATATTCCGCGACGTCTGCACGGGAAGAGAGGCCTCGAGGCCGCTGTTTATAAGATAAGCCGCTTCGCGTTCGGCGCGTGCGGCGCGCCGCTCTGCCGCGCGCATTTCAGCCTGCTCATGCCTGCGCGCGCGCCACTCTTGGAAGCGTCGCGGCAGTGCGTTCAGAAATCCGAATCGCGTGGCAGAGCCGTCAAGCAATTGTTCGTAAAAGCGCGTGAACGAGAAATTGGTGGCGAGCAGCACTCCCGTTGCCGCCAGCGCGACGAGCAGCACGCTCGCTCCGATGGTATTCAATCCGCTGGCGAGAGAGCGCGCGATGATCGTTCCCGTGAGACCGCCGGGCGCAAAACTTCCATCAAAAAGCGGATGCACATTGGAGAGCGAAAGCAGCGCGGCACAGGCCAGCACGAGCAACACGAGGCCGACGATGCGCGATAGCGGAGCGTGTATGCGTCTGGTGCGAAAACGCCGCCACGCCGACGCCAGAAGCAGCAGCGGCAGCAACCATGCCGCCAACCCGAACGCCTGATAAAGAGCTGCGGCGACGTTCGCGCCGATTGCTCCGACGAAATTATTGCGCGTCGTCGCGGCCTGCCCGCCGACGTTCCAAGACGCATCATTCGCGTCGTAAGACGCGAGACACAGCGCAAAGAGCGCGCTTAATGCGAGCAACGCAATGGCGATGATCTCATTGCGCCGCGTGTTGCGAGGAGCGGCTGCCGTTTGCGCACGCGCTTCCTGTTGTGTTACCGCCATAAGCTCTCCGAATGGAAGCATTCAATTAAAGCATCATTAGAATTAATGCCTTCTACGCGGTATGGTTTGTCTGAGCCACTCACCTTCGACTCGAAACAATTAACCCATGTAACGCCATTCCAGCTACTGACAACGAGAGAACTGCGATTAACGTAATTACCACATGGTTTGGATTCGCCTCCCGTCCGAATAGTAGCAGAGCAAGTGAAGTAACAAAGACAATCACTCCCGAGACCAACATATCTTTACCATGAATGCGATTCACTTCATGCCAAATTTTCAAATCGGAAAATGTCTTTTGAGTGCGGAAGCCATAAAGCGGATTAGGCGGCACTTTTCCCGAGATCAAAGGAAAGCTTAAACCGATGAGCAAAAGACCAATCAACGCGAAGAGAATCATAATTCCAATAATCACGTTCATACGCACCCTTCCTAATCAACGGGGAGTGTATCTCAAATGAACAGCGCCCAACTACTGTTTTTACGCTGCACGCCGCGAAAGTAAATAAGCTTTGATGAAGTCGTCCAAATCACCGGCGAGCACTGCGTCAACGTCGCCGCGTTCGAGTTTGGTGCGCGCGTCTTTGACGAGACGATAGGGTGCGAGCACATAGTTGCGTATCTGCGAGCCGAAGGAGATGTCGGCTTTGTTGGCTTCGAGTTCGGCGGTTTCGGCGTGCCGCTTTTCGAGTTCGAGTTCGTAAAGGCGCGAGCGCAGAACCTGCATCGCAACGGCGCGGTTCTGATGCTGCGACCTTTGGTTCTGGCATTGAACGACGATGTTTGTCGGCAAGTGTGTGATGCGCACGGCGGAATCCGTCGTGTTGATATGCTGGCCGCCCGCGCCCGTCGCGCGGTATGTATCAACGCGCAGGTCTTTGTCCAATATCTCCACTTCGATGTCTTCGTCTATTTCCGGGTAAACGAAGAGCGAGGCGAAAGATGTGTGACGCCGCGACGCCTGATCGAAGGGCGAGATGCGCACGAGGCGATGCACGCCCGCTTCCGCCGCCAGCAAGCCGTAAGCATATTCGCCTTCAACTCTGAACGTCGCGCTCTTTATGCCCGCTTCATCGCCGGGTTGATAATCAATCAACTCCGCTTTGAAGCCGCGCGTCTCCGCCCACTTCAAATACATACGCAGCAGCATCTCCGCCCAGTCCTGCGATTCCGTGCCGCCCGCGCCCGGATGAACCGTGCAGATGGCGTTACGCAGATCGTTTTCGCCCGCGAGCAGCATCTCCGTTTCGGCAACACCGATGTCGTGTTCCAATCTTTTGATAAGGGCGCGCAATTCCTTCAAAGAATCTTCGTCTTCTTCGGCAAACTCAAAGAGCACGCCCGCGTCGTCAATCGCTTTTTCAAACTCTTCCTGACGCGAGATAATTCGTTCGAGGCGGCTGCGCTGCTGTAAAAGTTTTTGCGCCGTCTCCTGATCGTTCCAGAAATCGGGCGCGGCGGCCTGCGCTTCGCTGTTGCTTAACTCCGTGCGCTTCGCCGCAACATCAAAGAAACCTCCCGACCTGCCCGACGCGCGTGCGCAAGTCTTCGTAAGCTGCGCGCAACTCCTGTGTCGTTAAAGTCTCAATCATTAAATTAACCTCTCTATGTAAACATTCGTCGAATCGTTTGTAGAATTTAGCGTGTTAGCCGATACGTTTTCGTCGCCACGCGGTCAGCCATAATATTAAGCTAATCGCGGCGCACGCGGCGGCAAAGAGATCGCCGTGCCGTGTATAAAATGTTTGCGCGCCGTCGCTGCGATGAATTGCCCACGTTCGCGCGTCGGGTTGAAAACTAGCGGTCGCATCTTTGACCGCGCCGTGTTCCGTGATGTACGCCGTCGTGCCTGTGTTGGTGACACGCAGCACGGGGCGATTATTTTCAACGGCGCGAAAAACGGCGTTCGCTAAGTGCTGCCGGATTACGGGTGTCGGCCCCAGATAGCCGTCGTTTGAAATGTTAATGAGCACGTCCGCGCCGTTCAACGCAAAGTGTCTCGCAATACTTGGAAACGCCGACTCGAAACAGATAAAGACTCCACTGCGAACATCGTTGCCAAGCGGCATCAACGGATACTCCACACCCGGCGTAAAATCTCCGACCATCGCCGGAATCATATTCACGCCCGGCAACCAGCGCGGCAACGGCACATACTCGCCAAACGGCAACAACCGAATCTTATCATACTGCGCAATGAGCCGACCTTCTTGGTTCACCAGCACCGCCGCATTATACGCGCCATTTGCCGGAGCAGGCTCAAGCGAATTAAAGAGCACCGAAGCATGATTGCGACGCGCAAAATCCGCGACAAACTCACGAAACTCCGTGTCCCGCGTATACTGAAAATTCATCGGCGACTCAGGCCAGACGACGACGCGCGGAATGTCTAGAGCTTTGCGTGGAACAACATCGCCCTGTGGTTCATCTCGTCTACCATTAGGATTTTTTGACTCTATTGTGCGTAAATTCTTTTCGGCGTCCTGTGTTTCATCATCCCACCACCGCAATGCGCTCTCACTCAAAGAGCGATGCCGCTCGATTAGCCTTTGCGATTCTATTAGCGATTCTATTCGCTCCATCGGTACATTCGGTTGTATAGCAAATACGACAGCGTCACGCTTTACGTCTGATGATGGCGCTAAGGATGTATTCCATAGATAAGGCAGGAGAGCGAGTATCATTACGAAGGCCACACTAAATATTACCAAGAGCGAAACGCGCACATCTTTTCGTAGCCATGTATATGCTATAGCAACGTTCACGGTCACAATCAAAAATCCAACCGCATATACGCCGCCCCAGCGCGCCACTTGTATCAAGAAGGGTTGATACGCCTGCGAGTAGCCGACGGCGTTCCAGAGTTGGCCGGTCACGCCGAGACGCGCCCACTCGAATGTCGTCCACAGAAAGGGCGCGGCGAACAGCGCGCTCTCTCCCCATCGCCGGATCATGCGCGCGAGTGCAGCGCAGCAGAGGGCAGGGAAGAGGCCGACGATCAACGTGATGGGCAGCAGTAGAAAATAGGCGATGGGCGCGGGGATGCCGCCGTAACGAATCGGCGAGTAGGTGAGCCAGTAGCATGAGCCGTAAAAATAGAATGTGCCTGCGAGCCAGCCGAGCAGGAAACTGCTTTTCGTTTGCGGCCTGCGCGTGATGGCGGCGAAGAGCGGAACGAACGCGAGCCACGCCAGCGGCCAGAGATTGAAATCAGGAAAGGCCAGCACTAGCAGCAACACCGTGAACACGGCCAATCCTGTTTCGGAAAGCGTCGGCAGATTTGCCGCAACCCCGGCATATATGCGCCCGCGTCCCGCACGTTGTCTTTCGCCGGGCACTACTTCACGCGCCGTCGTCACATTATGCATGAAAGAAATATTATCAAATTGGCGGATGGGCGCGCGACTTGGTAAACCCTTTTGACTGAAATAGTTTATTTTGAGGGATGATTCGACAGAAAGCGTCACCGCTGGAGTGACAAATTTCGTCTCCCGACCTTTTCATGACGTGCGCTTCTTTTCTCCAAAGATGGGAAGGCGTTTTAACGAGACGGAGGATTGAGGCGCGAGGAATCGAAAAAAAGCCGGTACAATAAAAAAGTCCCGTAAAAGAGGGCGAACCCGGCCATTTCTGACCGGGTTCTCGTTTCGGAAAGTTTAACTGAAGAATGCGCGGCGGGCGGTTGGCAAAAGCGGCAGGCTTTCGCTCAGAGAAGTGATGGCGGCGGGGTCACGTTTCATCCGTGCTGGCCGATAATGTATACAGCACTTCGCGTGCCACAGAAATAATTTTCTGGAAGTGGGCGTCGGTTAGTGATGAAGGAAATCGCCGTGTGGCGCGCCGAGAGGTTACGGAAACATGGGAGACGCGGCGGCGGGCGACGCATTTTCCGGTGGCTTCGGGAGGTTTGATTTCATCGTTACACGTCCGACCCAGAGACCTATCGCAAAGAATATGGCGGCGATGATGAGCGCGCCCAGAAGCAGCACGGCGGGGCGGCGTTCGTCGCGGCTAAACTCCGCAAAGGCAGAGTGGCGCGTTGCCGGGTCAGTTCGTGCTTTCTGTTTTTGCGTCTCCGTTGACATAGCTACGGGAAAAGTTTTGAATCCGCCGAACGCTTGTGGCGAACGCCGGGAGAATGACGCCTGCGATGGACACAAGGTTTAATCCACCCACTCGACTTCGAGCAGATGCCCGCTCGTCCCAACAATGCGAACACGTTTGCCGCGTTCGGCAATCAAGCCTTGACTTATACTATGATGTGAAAGCCGCGCCCGCCACAGCTCGCCGCGCGCCAGCACCGCGCCTTCCGGCGATAAGGCTTCTTCGACCAGCGCAATTGTTCCCATCAACTCAATCTCGCCCGTCGCCGCCTTTTTATGGCGCGATGCGAAGACCGCCACCGTAACCGCGAACAGGATGATAACTACGATGAGAGCGATGCACGGCAGCAGAGCATTGAAAGCAACCGGCATGGTCAAGAGAAACACACAGGCGTTTGATATATGCGCTCCCGTCTTTGACGAAACGCGCGCAGTTTAGCATGAAGCGGTGCTCGCACAATCGGCAAACCGAATTTGCTGCGGGGATGAAACTTCAAACGGGCGGCGCGACTGAATCCGTTGGCTGTGCGCCGCGCTTGAAGCAATCGTTGAAATGCTATTTGCCGCCGGTCTCCACCTGACGTTGCAGCGCGATGGCGTCTTGATTGGCGGCGTCAATTTGCACCGCATTACGCGCATAGCTGACGGCTTGCGCGCGGTCGCCGCGTTCAAGAAAGATGCGTCCCAGAAGAATGTGCGCGTCAATCATCTTCGCGTCCCAGAAAATGGCTGTTTTAAGCGCGCTGATGGCCGCTTCCGGGTCGCCGTGCCGCCCGTTGATGCGTCCTATCAAAAGATACGCTTCGGCATTCATCGGCTCGACTGTGACGACGCGGCGCAGTTCCGCGAGTGCTTCGTCGTCGCGTCCCGCCGTGTAAAATTCGCGCGCTTTCGCCAGCAAATCCTGCGTGTTGGCGACGCTTGCTTCGACGGGCTTTTGCTTGTTCAAATCCAACAGATCGCTGCGATTAAAGGCTTGGCGTAGCCGAAGCGGAACCATCATTGCCGTCTGCGACTTTTGCCAGTCCGTCTGCCACTTGGCGTAGAGCGCAAGATAGCGGCGCGCTTGATCGTCGGCAGCGGCGGCGGCTTCTTTGCTGCCGGTTCGTTCCAGCGACTTAGCATAGAGAAAATAGGCTTGCCCGTCGCGCGGGTCAGCCGTGATAACGGGACGCAGTTGCGCGGCTGCCTCCGCCGCTTTGCCGTTAAGGAAAAGAGCGTAAGCGTAATTAAAGCGCACGGTCGGATCGTCGGGCGCGGATTCGGAAGCGCGCGAGAGAAAAGTTAAGCCCTGTTGTAACAGGCGCGATTGGTCGGCAGGTTTTTTCGCTTCGCGCGCGGCTTGCACGGCAAGCGCCCCGGCGTTGTTCCAGACCGCCGTCAAAGGCAGATCGGCGGAGAGCGGCACGATAGCTTCGAGCGCGCGCTCCAGATTATTCAAACGCCAGTAACTAAGGCTCGCGTAAAAGGCCGCTTCCGCATAATGCGGGTCTTTCTTTTGCAGCTTGGAGAAAAACTCTGCGGCCTGCGACCAGTTGCTCTGCGCGAAATAGAAGCGGCCAAGCTCAAAGGCGGCCTGCGCATAAGTCGCGCCCGGATTGGCTTCGGCGTAAAAGCGCGCCGCGTTCTTCAGATAGTTGGCGCGCGTTTCGGAACGCTCGTCAAGCTGTGCGCCTTTGACGTAAGCCTCGAAAGCTTTCTGCGGAACTTTCGTCGCCTGCTGCACGAATTGATTTTGCGAAAACGGCAAAGCCTTGTCGCGTTGATAAAGTACCTGATAAGCGAGCCGTCCCTGCATCGTCTGCAAGGTAGTGAGCGCGCCGCCGAAATCATACTCGCGCGTCGCCCATCTTCCATCCGGCATCACTTCGCCCATCAAACGACCTTCGTTGACTTTGATAACGCGCGCCGTACCCTGCAAAGATGCGAGCGCGCCGTTCTGCGGCGGTTCGACATTATATGTGCCGAGAATAATCATCGTCGCGTGAGCTTCGCGCGCGAGCTTAATCGCGGTGGCGCGCGAGGGCAGCGTCGTTAAAGGAATCCGCACGCGCTGGTACGCGATTTCGCGTTCGTCGCTGGAGACGACCGAGAGGCCGGGCAGATTCAGCAAATCCGAGAGCGAATCCGCAAAACTTTCGCCTACCCAGTTATATTCCGGGCGGTTCGATCTGTTCTCAAACGGCAAGACCATCACCACGTCGGCGGATGTTTGTGCCTGCGCTCGCACAGAACTTGCGGGCGCAAATAAGAGAAGCGCGGCGAGCGAAAGAAGAATTGCGTTTAATCGAAGAATAAAGCCTTTGATAATCATTATGTAAAATTCCCTTTGAAAGCAGCAGCGAAAAAGCTGCGCGGCGCTCTTTCTGTGTGTCGTGCTAAATACGCACGGCGAGCGGCGGCAGCTTTTTTATCTCGCGCAAACGAGCGTTGAAAATCTCTGGCTGTAATTAGTGGCGTCCCGTACGGGAGTCGAACCCGTGTCGCCGCCGTGAAAGGGCGGTGTCCTAGGCCACTAGACGAACGGGACGTGTTGCGGTCGTTGCTTGCATCAAAGCGAAGCAAAGTACCGTACATCAAAGCCTTGTGTCAACCGCCGGTAAATCTCGCGCGCCGCCGCGCACTTCGTCTTTGATGCCGCCGTGTGCGCGTGCGGTTGTCGAAAAAGCGCCCGCCCGCGCCGAAAAAGTTCTATAATCGGAACAAAAACAAAGGAGACGCCGGAAATGGCTAGAGGATGGGAAAGCAAAGCGGTCGCCGATCAAATGGAGCAACAGCAGGAGCGCGCGTTATTGAAGGCCACGCCGCACGAAACCTCCCCCGCCGTCCGCGCCCGCCACGAACGCCTCGAAACCCTGCGCCTCTCGCGCACCCGCACCCTCACCCAACTCGAACGCGCCACCCGCCACGCCCACCGCGAAATGCTCACCCGCACTTTGCGTGCTCTCGAAGCGGAGATTGAAGATTTAAGCTAAGCCTTGCCCTAAAATTATTTGTTCGGGAACAACTCTGTATGATGAGTGTCTAAAGCTAAAGGATGATTCTTATGCGACGAGTAATAATGTGGCTTCTTATTGCGCTATGCACTTTCACGCTCGGTATGGGAGCAACTTTGCTTTGGATTGAGTCTCGTCGTCCGGTTGTTCAAAGCTTAGGTGCTCCGCCTTGCATTCGCCCGCCTTTCTACGAAAGCATCTCAACACCTTGTGTTGGCACTGATTTCTCTGCTCTAGCAGATATACCTAATCCCAGCTTTTGTGAACTGGTAAATAATGCTGATTTCTATAATGGCAAGATCGTCCGTGTAAGTGCAAGATATGGCGGGAATATACATGGCGTTCAACTCTTTAACACAAGCTGTTCCCGTAGAGATACGCAAACCTATGTATTCTTCCATCCGGCAATGGCTGAAGATATGTTACAAGATTTCAATCGTGTAAGAGGAGCAGGTTCGCTTAATTGGTGGATACCACTCGACATAACTGTGATTGGGAAATTCAATAAGGTCACTCCGTCGGAAAGCAGCGATGCTATCGTGGCTATCGCTCCGCTTCAGTTTGAAATAATGCGTATTGAAAAAGTCTCCAAGGTAGATTAAATAACCCTGCTCTTAAATAACAATGTTCGGAGCTATAGTTTTGTTACGTCGTCACTCAGCGCAAAATCCTGAAGCGGCATCTGTTTTCATTCCAGCGAGCAAGCCTTCCATGTGTTGGCGGGCTTTCCATGCGCCGGTGCGTGTGGCGGAGGCGACGCCGTTTGTCCATGCGCGGCGGGCTTCGTCCGTGTGGCCTGCGTTTGCGAGCGCCGTGCCGAGCATCTGGTAGGCGGCGGTGTAGTCCGGGTTGATGCGTATGACGTTGCGGAGAGATTCGACGGCATCATTCCAGCGTTCGAGTTTGGTGTATTCGGTGGCGAGGCCGTAGTGTATGAGCGCATCGTCGGGTTGATCGCGCGCCATCGTTTCAAAGACTTCGATTCTGGATTGTGCCATTTCTTCAAAAACCTTTCATGTGTCGTGACGCTTGCCGGTAAAATGCCGGATACTTCAATTATCTATTCGCATCTTAAAACAAAAGTTCGCCGCGCATGACGGTCACGGCTTGCCCGCCTAAGTGTACGCGATCCGCTTCGACGCGGACGCGAACCGTGCCGCCGCGTGCGCTTAGTTGGCGAGCCGTAAATGTGTCTTTGCCGAGACGTTCTTGCCAGAACGGGCCGAGGCAGCAGTGCGCGGAGCCGGTCACGGGGTCTTCGTCAATGCCCGATCCGGGCGCGAAGAAACGCGAAACGAAATCAAACTCGCCGCCGTCCGCGCGACTCGTGACGATACGCCGCGCACGGGAAGTTTTCCGAGCAGCGAAAAGTTCGGTTGCAGCGCCGCGACACGCGCTTCGCTCTCGACTTCGACAATATAATCGAATTGATTTTTGCCGACATATAGGGACGTCGCTTCGATGCCTAAAGCTTCCAGCAAACTGGCGGGCGTGTCAGTTGCTTGCGCGCGCTTGGCGGGGAAATCGAGTTCGATCCATTCGCCGCTGCGCGTCGCCGTGAGCAATCCGCTCAAGGTGTGAAAGCGCGCCTGCGTGTTGGGCGGCAAGTGTCCGGCTTCCCACAACACGTGCGCGCTGGCGAGCGTCGCGTGGCCGCAGAGTTCGACTTCGATTGATGGCGTGAACCAGCGCAGGCTGTAACCGTCTATTTGCTGTTGCAGAAAGGCCGTCTCCGATAAATTCATTTCGCGCGCCACCGCCTGCATCCATTCATCGTCGCGCGCTTCGGGCAGAAGGCAGACGGCCGCCGGATTGCCGCCGAAAGGCCTGTCCGTAAAGGCGTCAACCTGCGTGATGATTAGTCTCAATATGCTTCTCCTTAACTCCTTACGAAAAGTTCGAGTGAAGAGGTTTTACGAATTCCAGAAAGCATTAGTAATGATGCGCTTCGCTTCGTCGCCGCTCAGATCGCCATTGATTATTTTGCGGGCAATCGTGTCCTCGTAATTTGCCGCACCCGCCGTTGTGCGAAGCGCAGCCTGCTCGGGCGTGATGCCGTAAGCTTCGAGCCTCGCGGCGTCCGTCGCGCTACGGCATCCGGCGCGCAGCCAATCGTTAATCTCTTCTTCGTCTTCAAAGCCCGCCGCAATCCATTGCCGTGCTGCCGCTTCAATTGTATTTCCGTTCAGCGCCGCTGCGCCGTGAAGACTCAAAACTTCGCCGATGCGTCGAAGCGTCATCCCGGCCTCATCATCGCCCTCGTTTGTCATACGCCATCCTCATTTGCCGACATGATATAATGATTTTACCTTATCGAAATTAATAGTTCACCACGCGCCGCTAATCTATTCGACGCGCGACATCTTTTTGATTTAATGACACGCAACGGTACTGAAGGCCGCATCTTTCAATTGAACTGTTCGCAGGGCGGCGTGCCGAAGCTCCCTGTCATCGAAGCTCTCTTAACGCCGACAGGTCTCGTTTGCGACAGGCAAGAGCATACGCGCTTTCACGGCGGGGTGCAGCGCGCCCTGTGTTTGTATGCCATCGAATTAATACGCGAGTTGCAGGCGGAAGGCCATCCGATTGCACCGGGCACGACGGGCGAGAACGTCACCATCGAGCACCTTGATTGGAGTTTGTTGAAGCCCGGAAGCCGTCTCGCGTTAGGCACAGAAGTGTTAATCGAAATCAGCAGCTACACAGTGCCTTGCAAACAGATCGCCGCATCATTCACAGGCGGCGCATTCAATCGCATCGCGCAGACGAAGCATCCCGGCAACGCGAGGCTTTACGCGCGTGTGCTTCGCACAGGAGTCTTGCGCGCGGGCGAAGTCGTGCGCGTGCTTGATTAGCGCGCCTGTTACAAACATGAGTTCCACGTGATACCGTGCGGTAATCGAATGCGCCGTATCGTGAATTGAGTATGATTCTGCTAAAATTGAACGACGCGAAAAGGAGATAATATGAAGGCTATCTGGCACGGCGAGGTGATCGCCGAAAGCGACCAAACCATTATCGTCGAAGGCAACCACTATTTTCCGCAAGACTCCGTCAAACGCGAATTCTTGCACGAAAGCGCGACGCATTCGACGTGTCCCTGGAAAGGCTTGGCGAGTTATTACGATGTGATAGTCAACGGCGAAACGAACAAAGACGCCGCGTGGTTTTATCCCGCGCCGAAAAAGGCCGCGCAGAATATCGCCGACCATGTGGCCTTCTGGAAGGGCGTTACCGTCGAGTGATTTCGACGAATAATTTTAACGGGGGTGACGGCCCGGAAGATAATTCTAAGCAGTCATTATCGCGCATGGATTTTTAATCGCGGCATTGCCGGGAATTGAAACTCCGGCGCAATGATTTACGAAACAGGAAGAGGATCGTGGCAACTAAGACTTACGCGGAGGATGTCGCAAAACTCGCCCGCGAGAACGGAAATTTCCGGCAGGTGTTGTTCACCACAGAACGCACGCAGCTTGTGCTGATGAGCATCGCGGCGGGCGAAGAGATCGGCGAAGAAATTCACGACGGCATAGATCAGGTGCTCGCATTTGTCGGCGGGGAAGGCGAAGCGATTCTGGATAATTCCAGCCAGCCCGTGCGCGCGGGCAGCGTCGTCGTTGTGCCCGCCGGAACGCGCCACAACTTTGTTACCAAAGGCGATGCTCCGCTCAAGCTTTATACCGTCTACACGCCGCCGGAACACTCGGATGGCACGGTGCATAAAACAAAACAGGAAGCCGACGAATACGAAGAAGCGCACCATCAGCATTAATCGAACGCCGGTTGATGCGCGGCACGGCATCGTAAAAAGCGTGCCCGCAAGTTTTTATCTTTAAGAAGGGCGGCGGATCATGAACGCAAACAGTCTCTACACCTCGCGCAA
Organism: Pyrinomonadaceae bacterium; assembly: GCA_046262295.1. Taxonomy (GTDB): domain Bacteria; phylum Acidobacteriota; class Blastocatellia; order Pyrinomonadales; family Pyrinomonadaceae; genus JBHENC01. The sequence continues at coordinate 55,509 of JBHENC010000015.1, forward strand.
GGCCGGTTTACTTCTGGCAGTTGTTAGTTTGTTCGTGGCCGCCGCGCTCGCGCCCGGTGTTACTGCCGAACGGCGGCCACAAGCACAGACTCGTAGTGAAAAGACAGCGCGCAACGCAAACCCTGCGCGGCAAAAAAATGCCATGCTTCAGCCGAATCCGAACCTCTCGCCCGAACAGGTGATAACAATCGTTCTCGAAGCCTTGCAGCATAACGATCAGCCCGCGCCCGACAGCGGCATCGCCACCGCCTTTCGCTTCGCTTCGCCCGGCAATCATGCGGCGACGGGGCCGCTCGATAGATTCATTCTGCTCGTCAAGAATCCGCTCTATAAACCCTTGCTTAATTATAAAAGTGTCGAGCGCGGCACGGTCAGGATCGCCGATGATGTCGCGCGCCAGCGCGTCACGCTCGTTGCCGCAAACGGCCTGCGGGCGGTCTATCTTTTCACGCTCTCGAAGCAAACGGATAATCCTTACAAAAATTGCTGGATGACCGACGGCGTCGAGCGGCTGGTCGGAGACCGGGACGACGACAGTCAGCAGGTGGCAAAGTCGAACGGAAATCTGCACGCCAATAATCGCGCGTGAGTATTGCGCCTATCTACTCACACCAGCGTGCGTTAAGCACGAGGCTATCGCAAACAGTCACTCGCAAATTTCGCCTTGTTACTTCCGAACACGCGCGGAGGTTTCGGAAATAAATTTCTGAAGCCGCGCGCGTATCTCATCACGCACGCGGCGAAAGACTGCGAGGCGCGCCGCTTCATCGCCTTCGGCTGCCGCCGGATCGTCGAAGCTCCAGTGCACGCGCTTCGTCTTTCCGGGAAACACCGGGCATCTTTCGTTCGCGTTGTCGCAGACCGTCATCACGTAAGCGAATTCTTCGCCCGCAAACTCGTCAACAGACTTCGAGCGATGCGTTGAAATATCTATGCCGATCTCGCGCATCGCTTCGATGGCGAGCGGGCGCACGCTGCCCGGTTCGACGCCCGCGCTGAAGACTTCAAACGCCGCGCCGCCGTCCTGCCGCAAAAGCCCTTCGGCCATCTGGCTGCGCGCGGAATTCCCCGTGCAAAGAATCAACACACGCATTTTCTCGCTCATCTTTGCGCCTCTCCTTTGTTATGCGGAATGATGACGTTTGGTGCGTCTTTCACAATTGCGGGCACGAGCCAGCGAAAAAGCAGCGTCGCGGCGAACGCGCCGAGAAGCTGTGCGATGACGAAGCCCGGAACATCAACGGGGCGTATGCCCGCGAAAGTATCGCTTAAAGAACGCGCAAGCGTGACGGCTGGATTGGCGAAAGAAGTTGACGCCGTGAACCAGTAGGCTGACGTGATATAGGCTGCGACAGCGAACGGCACGGCCTGCGAACGCAAACGCGCGCAACCCCAGACAACAGTGAGCAGGCCGAACGTCGCCACGAATTCGCTGAAGAGTTGCGCGCCGCCGCGTCGCGCGTGTTGCGAGACAAAGAATAAAGGCAGCTCGAACATCGTGTGCGCCGCGCCGACGCCGACAATCGCACCGACAATCTGCGCCGCAATATACGCCGGAACGTCGCGCCATTCGATGCCGCCCTGCGAAGCGTCGGCGAGCGTGACCGCCGGATTAAAATGCGCGCCGGAGATCGTTCCGAAAGTTAAGATCAGCGCGATTAATACCGCGCCGGTGGCGATGGTGTTGGCAAGCAGCGCGACGGCGATATTACCACCGGCGAGACGCTCGCCCATGATGCCGGAGCCGACGACTGCCGCCAGCAACATCGCCGTGCCTACCGCTTCCGCCGAGACGCGGCGCGAAAGTGTTGTCATGCTCTTAATCTTTCGTCGTTAGCACCAGCGCACCACCAGCGATTCATCAGCCTTATCGGTGGATACATCGCAGACGTTGACGGGCTTACTTAACCCGGAATCAATTTGCGTATCGGGAGGCGCGCAGCACCATGAAGCTTCGATGGTAGGCGGCGCTGATGCGCGTTGAATGCCTGTCAGCGGTGCGGGCGCGCAGCACATGGCGGCTTCCGCGTTTGCGGCTTCTGGCAGATTGTCTTGCAGCACGACGAACACTTCCCACTCGTTGCCGTCCGGGTCTCTCACCCAGGTTTTATCCTGAGTGGCATAGCAGCAATCGGTCTGCATCTCGTCGCGCGTGAAGAGACCCGCTGCCGCCCATTTCTCGCGCGTGGCAAGCACGTCGGCGGTTGATGCGACCTGGATTCCGAGATGCGAAAGCGCCCCGCGTTCCGCGAATTGACGCTCGTTAAGCGTTAAGTTGAGCGGGGGATTTTGCACGTCGAACTTTGCATAGCCGGTGCGAACTTTGCTCGGTTCAAGTCCCAGCATCTTCCTGTAAAACTTTATACTCGCTTCGACGTTTCGCACGTTAAGCGCAAGGTGCGCCTTCAGTGCCTGCACCTGTTGACCTGTTTCTAATGACATTATACGTCTCCTTATGTCTGATGATATATTCGCTTATGCGAATGTGAGGAGATAATAAACGGAATGAACGTATGTGTCAAGGCATATTTGAGAGTATGCTAAAATAAATGCTTATGAAGATGACGAAGAGTTTCGATTTCGAGGTGTTGTTTCGCGCGTTGGCCGACCGGACGCGGTTGCGTTTGCTTAGCTTGATGGGCGACGACGAAGTTTGCGTATGTTTCTTCGTCGAAGTGTTGCGGACGAATCAGCCGAAGATTTCGCGCCATCTGGCGTATCTGCGCAAGGCCGGAATCGTCGAGACGCGCAGGGAAGGCAAATGGATGCACTATCGCGTGGTTGCGCCGCCGGACGCACGCGCGGCCAAAGTATTTGCGGAAGTGCGCGCGTGGCTGGCGGAAGACAAAGAGATGCAGCGCGACCGCGAGCGTTTGATAAAGGTGTGCTGCTCGCCGCACGCGCCCGTTCAATTGCAAAGCGCGCCACGCCCGCCAAGCCTCTCGACTTAATCTGGACGGCAGTCGAATAAATATGAGCTTTCGTCAAAGTTATGAATCAGCCGATTACACAGGTGGGAACGATTGATCGTGCAGGGCTTGCGACAGAGCGCGGCCGCAGGCTCGAATATCTCACCATCGCGTACAACAGTTGCGAAGGATTAATCGGAATCATTGCGGGATTCTTGGCGGGCAGTATCGCGCTCGTCGGGTTCGGCTTCGATAGTGTGATCGAGGTGGCATCGGGCGCGATTCTGCTGTGGCGTTTGCGCGCAGAAATGAATGCCGCGCGCCGCGAGCGAGTCGAAGCGCAAAGTTTACAACTCGTCGGCATTTGTTTCCTGCTGCTTGCTGCGTACGTCGGTTACGATTCGATTACTTCGTTAATCATGCGCGAATATCCGCAAAGAAGTGTGACAGGAATCGCGCTTGCCATTGCTTCGCTTGTCGTGATGCCTTTGCTGGCGCGTGCGAAACGAAAAGTCGCACGCGATATTCAAAGCGCAGCGATGGCGGCGGACGCCAGACAGACCGATCTATGCGCGTGGCTTTCGGCGATTCTGCTCGGCGGATTGCTTCTTAACGCGCTCTTCGGTTGGTGGTGGGCGGACGCGGTGGCGGCGCTCTTGATGACGCCCATTATCGCCAGAGAAGGGATACAGGCGCTGCGCGGCAAGACTTGTTGCGGCGCAACCTGTTGTTAGAATTCCGCCGCACTTTATACACAAACGATTTCCTACGGACTTCCTACAGCCGCGTGTGAAAATCTTTGTTGCCGATTGCCATTCTCGGTGGTACTCTCTGCGCCGGTAAATCGCTTCGGGGTCGCGTTGGCCGAAATATGAACAACGCGACGGAGCCGCAAAACTCGTCGTATCGTTGCCGCTGGTCGTGATTCCTCGCCGGACACCTTCGCTGTCGAAGTAGCATTCTGTCGTACCGCTAACATTTGAAGGAAAAGATTTATGCGCATTGCGATTGGCGCGGATCACGGGGGCTTTCCGCTCAACGAGCAGATCATCGTTGAGCTGAAACGCACCGGCCATGAGGTGCTCGACTTCGGCACTCATGACGGTGCGAAGCCGGACGATTATCCCGACTACGCGCGGCTCGTCGGCGAAAGCTTGCAGAGTGGCGAGGCCGAGCGCGGCATCTTGATTTGCGGCAGCGGCGTCGGCATCTGTGTCGCCGCCAATAAGCTGCGCGGCGTTCGCGCCTGTTTGTGCCACGACACGTATTCGGCGCATCAGGGCGTCGAGCACGACCACCTCAACGCGCTGTGTCTGGGAGCGCGCATCGTCGGCGTGGAATTGGCGTTTGAACTGGTGCGCGCGTTTTTGTCGGTAAGTTTCACGGGCGAAGATCGTCACGTGCGCCGACTGCAAAAAGTCGCGGAGCTGGAAGAGCATTTTACGGCGGGCGAAGTTAAAGCTAAATAGCCCAATCGCAAATGCGATGCGAATAATTGGATTTCAAACACGAAGTTTGATTGGTGAGCAGAGTTGATTAGCGAAGCGCACACCGCCACTCAAACGACAAGCAACGAACCGTCCGGCGATCATCGCGCGGCGTTGCTCGCAGGATTCTTAGGCTGGACGCTGGACGCCTTCGATTTTTTTCTGGTGGTCTTTTGCTTGACGGCGATTGCCAAAGAGTTCAACAAGACCGATGCGGAGATTGCTCTTTCGATTACCTTGACGCTGGCGTTTCGTCCCGTCGGCGCATTCATCTTCGGTTTGCTGGCTGACCGTTACGGGCGTAGGCTGCCGTTGATGATTGATCTGGTCTTTTACTCGGCGGTCGAAGTGCTCTCCGGTTTCGCGCCTAACTACGCGACGTTTCTGGTGTTGCGTGCGCTCTTTGGCATAGGAATGGGCGGCGAGTGGGGCGTCGGCGCGTCGCTTGCAATGGAGAAAGTGCCGCCACGTCTTCGCGGCGTGCTCTCGGGCTTGTTGCAGGAAGGTTATGCGGCGGGCTATCTGCTCGCAGCAGTTTGTTACTTCTTCGTCTTTCCGCGTTACGGCTGGCGTCCGCTCTTTTATATCGGCGGGTTGCCCGCGCTGCTGGTGCTCTTCATACGTTTCGGCGTGAAGGAATCGGAAGTGTGGGAGCGGACGAAGCATAGCAGTTGGGGCGAGTTGGGACGCGGTCTCGTGTCGCACTGGAAGCTCTTTTTATATCTGACGCTGCTGATGACGATGATGAACTTTGCTTCGCACGGCACGCAGGATATGTACCCGACGTTTTTGCAGCGCGATTGGGGATTCAGTCCGCAGAAGCGCGCCGTGTTGACGGCCTTTTCGATGGTCGGCGCGATTGCGGGCGGCCTCGTCTTCGGATGGCTTTCTGATCGTTGGGGACGCCGCCGCGCGATGGTCACAGCGTTTGGCTGCGCGATTCTGGTGATTCCGTTGTGGGCGTTTGCGCCGACGCTGACGCTGTTGGTTGCGGGCGCGTTCCTGTTGCAGTTTATGGTGCAGGGCGCGTGGGGCGTGATTCCCGCGCATATCACGGAGTTGTCGCCCGATTCGGTGCGCGGATTTTTGCCGGGCTTCGCTTATCAATGCGGCGTGTTGCTGGCGGGTTCGGTCGCCTACGTCGAGGCGGTGTTTGCAGCGCGGACAAGCTATGCAAAATCAATGGCGCTCGTGGCGTTGCTGGTCTTTTCAATCGCGGCGATTGTGGCGTGGATGGGGCGCGAACGGCGCGGTATCGTATTCGGCGAAAGTCGAGTACAGGAATTGGCAGAGTGATTAAACAAGGGGAAACGTCTTTATTTCAAAGTGAGGAGTCAAAGAATATGTCTACGACAGAAACGGCCGCGAAACCGGCACAGTTTGGCATGATCGGCCTCGCCGTGATGGGCGAGAACCTCGCCTTGAACGTCGCGGATCACGGATTTCCCGTCGCCGTCTGGAACTACGAAACGGAATGGGTGGATCGCTTCGTCAACAAGCACAGCGCGACGCATCAATTCACGGGCACGAAGAGTCTGGAAGAGTTTACGCGCGCCCTCGAAAGACCGCGCAAGATCATGATGATGATTAAAGCGGGCACGCCCGTTGACCAGACAATCGAAAGCCTTAAGCCGCTTTTAGAAGAGGGCGACATTATAATTGACGGCGGCAACTCTTGGTTCAAAGACACGCAACGACGCGAGGCCGCTTTGAGTCCGACGGGACTAAACTTTTTCGGCTCCGGCGTTTCCGGCGGCGAAGAGGGCGCGCGGCATGGGCCTTCTCTGATGCCCGGCGGCGCACAGGCCGCTTACGAACACGTTCGTCCGATCTTTGAAGCGATTGCGGCGAAGACGGATTCCGGCGCGTGCGTCGCTTACGTCGGGCCGGACGGTGCAGGCCACTTCGTCAAGATGGTGCATAACGGCATCGAGTACGGCGATATGCAGTTAATCGCCGAAGCCTACGATATTTTGCGCAACTGCGTCGGGATGGAAGCGGCGGAACTCGCAGACATCTTCGCGGATTGGAACAGGGGTGTGCTCGAATCGTTTTTGATCGAAATTACGTCGCAGATTTTCACTGTGAAGGATAACGAGACGGGCAAGCCGCTGGTTGATGAAGTGCTGGACAAAGCCGGGCAAAAGGGAACCGGAAAATGGACGGCGCAGGTCGGACTCGATCTGGGCGTATCCATCCCGACGATTGCCGCCGCGATTGATGCGCGCGTTCTTTCTTCAATGAAGGATGAACGTGTGAGGGCGAGCAAGAAGTTGAAGGGGCCGAAGACGAAACGCTTTCGCGGCGAACGCGGCAAACTCATCAAAGCCGTGCATGATGCCCTGTATGCGTCGAAGATTTGCTCTTACGCGCAAGGCATGAGATTGATTCAGACAGGCTCGCAGGAGTTTAACTGGAATATCAATCTGAAGGAGATGGCGCGCATCTGGAAAGGCGGCTGCATTATCCGCGCGCGTTTTCTCGACACGATCATGCAGGCTTATGAGCGGCAGCCCGAACTGCCCAACCTTCTGCTTGACGAAGAGTTTGCCGCGCACATTAAAGACGCGCAGGCCGCATGGCGTTATGCCGTGACGACGGCGCAGGGACTCGGCATCGCGCTTCCGGCGATGTCCGCCTCGCTCGCTTACTTCGACGCTTACCGCGCCGCGCAACTACCGCAGAACTTGACGCAGGCGCAACGCGACTTCTTCGGCTCGCACACTTACGAACGCTCCGACAAACCTGCCAACAGCGGCTTTGTTCACACGGATTGGGCGCATCTGGTCGCGGAAGCGAAAACAGATAAGTAACACAAACAAAGCGTCTGCCCGAAAGAGCACAAAGGGAAATATTTAATCTAAACCGGCACGATTAGAACGTATGCTTTGGCAATTACATTCTAATCGTGCCGGTTTAACTATAAGTACGATTCGGTAGAGCATCGGCAGGCTTTGTTAAAGCATCCGCGCGCCGACGCATGATGTAGTTATGGCTATTAAGGCTTATTGGTGACGATTAGCGCGTGCGCCTTGCCGTATAAAACATACAGGCAGCCGCATAGCGTTTGGTGAGCAGAATTTAAGACAACTTTAAGAGCTTACGCCCCTTTTGTATCTTTCAAAGGATGCGCGCTCCAGCATTTCCTGTATGGCCGGTTCATCAAAGGGCTTCGTCGTAAAGAGATGAACGACGCCGGTGCTGACCTCGTTGATAACGTGCCCGATCATTAGTTCGCCCGTCAACATAATACGAAAGCTCTGCGGGTAAGCGGCGGCCACTTCGCGCAAGAATTCCATGCCTTCCATCTCCGGCATATGTTGATCGCTGATGATGATGTCGGCGGGGCGTTCGGCGAGTTGCGCACGGGCTTCAGCGTGCGTCGAAGCGATACGCACATCGTAATTGCCAGAGAACATATCCCGGAAAACAGTCAAACAGGCGGTGTCGTCGTCGAGATAAAGTATAGAGGGTTTCATCAGAGGTTGCTTTCTTCGTGATGAGGTGAACTATTTTAACAAAGCATGGCGAGACGGTGTTCGATGGCGACCGCCGCACGTTCGTAAATTCTTCCCAAGCCTGCGCGATCAATCCCTAATACCGCGAGCCGGTCAGCGCCGAGCGCGTCGAGTGCCGCCATTTTTTGCGACACGTCAGTTTGCGCGATAGCGTTAGCGACGTGCAGCAGCAAGGCCACCGGATCATTGATACGCATCGGGTCATGGTGCGTTTGCACTGCTGCCGCCAACTCGCGCGGCATCCCGCAGGCTTCGAGTATCCACTGCCCGATCTGCGCGTGGTCTACGCCGAAGGCGACTACTTCACGCTCCGTGTGTTCGTCATCCGCGACGCTTTCGATGTTCATCATCTCCGCCGGAAACAGCGATAACAGCAGCATCTCTCCGAGATTATGAAGCAGCCCGAGCGTATACGCCTGATCGCCGTCAATAAAATTCGTTTCTTCGGCGAGCAGGCGCGCGGCTTCGGCGGTGCGTAAGGAATGCTCACACACGGGACGCAGGCTTGCGTCTTCGTGTCCGGCATTTTGTTGCATGATGGCGCGCAGCCGCGTTTCGCCAAGCTGCGCGCAGGCAACTTCGACGCTGGCGATTGAGTGCTCGCTTGTTTCTCCGGCATTGGCTTCAAACAAAGCGTAGGCGGCGAGCACCGGTTCAATCTTCACTTCGCGCCACAGCTCTTCAAAGGAGAGGGCGCTCGCTTCAATCATCCTTGAGGTGGGCAGCAGCGGCGTGCCGCAAAAAATCTGTGCGATGCTCTGGCGAATCTGCGCGAGCGTGTCGAGGCGACAGAAGGCGCGCACCACATCGAGGTCAAACTGTGTGCCTGCAGCGTCTTCTAATTGCGCGACGGCCGCTTCATGATTAAGGGCGTTGCGAAACGGGCGCGGGCTGGTCATCGCGTCGTAAGCGTCGGCCACCAGAATGATGCGCGCGACAAGCGGAATCTGCCCGCCCTGTAAGCCGTCCGGGTAGCCCGTGCCGTCAAAGCGTTCATGATGATGGCGCACCGCATCGGCCACTTCCGACATCTCTGGAATCCCGGCGAGCATCCGCGCGCCGCGTTCCGAATGAAGCTCGACGATGGCGCGTTCTTCCGGCGTTAGCAGGCCGGGTTTCAAGAGAAGATGGTCAGGCGTGCCGATCTTGCCAATGTCGTGCAACAGCGCGGCGAGAGAGATTTGTTCGAGCCGTTCTTCGTCCAGTTGCATCTTGCGCCCGATGGCTGTCGCATAGCCGCTGACGCGCCGCGAATGCCCGTACATATGTTCGTCTTTCGCTTCGAGCGCGTCGGAGATGGCGCGCACAAAACCGCGCGTCATCTCTTGCAGGCGCGTCGTTAGCCGCGCATTGCTAAGTGACAGTTCGTGAAGTCTGCGCTGAATATCATAGTGCTCGATGGCGCGGCTCACAGTCTGCTGCAAATCCTCGTTGCTCCAGGGCTTCGTGACGTACTTGTAGACCTGTCCGCAGTTAATCGCGTCAACGAGCGCGCCGACATCCGTGTAACCTGTGAGAATCATGCGCACCATATGCGGGCGAAAGGCGGCAGCGCGCTCCAAAAGCTCCGTGCCGGTCATGCCGGGCATACGCTGATCCGTAATGAGCAGCGCGACCTCGTATTGTTCGAGCAAGCGCAACGCTTCATCGCCGGAAGCGGCGGTAATAACTTGATATTCGTGTCGGAAGAGTCTTTCGAGCAGGCGCAGGTTGGCCGGTTCGTCATCTACAACCATGATTTTGTGAGACATTTTATGAGTGCCCTCTGTGCGCAATAACTGTTTTTAGTGTACCAGATTCGGCGCGATAAATTAAAGCCTTTGAATCGTTATGCCTGTTTCAGTCCGGTGGCTTCAAAGTCATGCCGTGCTGCTTTTGGCGTTGACGGGCAGCACGATGGTGAAGGTCGCACCTTCGCCCGGCGGACTCTTGACGCTGATTGTGCCGCCCTGTCGCTCGATAATGCTATGAGAAATAGAGAGGCCGAGACCCGTGCCTTCGCCGACGGGTTTGGTCGTAAAAAAAGGATCGAAAATTTTACTTAAATTTTCCGCCAAAATGCCCGCGCCCGAATCGCTGATCGTGATTGAAACGTGCTCGTTCTCCGAAGCGGTTGTGACGCGCACGCGCCCGTCACAACCGGCGGCTTGGGCGGCGTTGACGAGCAGGTTCATCAAAACCTGATTGAGTTGTCCGGCATAACAGGCGATGGGCGGCAACTCGCCGTAGTGTCGTTCAATCACGGTGCGGTCTGCGCCGTAATACTGCGAAAGCAATCGAAGGGTCGAATCAATGCTTTCGTGTACGTCAACCATCTTGAACTCGGCTTCGTCAAGGCGCGAAAAGAGGCGTAGATTCTGCACCACGTCGCGTATGCGTTCGGCTCCGTTGTGGCAATCGGCGACGATGGAGAGAAGATCGGCGAGTGAGTTTTCGTAATCAATCTCGCTTTTGATGCGACTGATTTCAGGAGCCAGCGACGCGGGCAGCGGCACTTGTTCATAAACTCGCAGGAGGCGCTCGAAGCCCGCCGCGCAGTCGCGCAAAATCTCCATATTGCCGTAAATAAATCCGGCGGGATTGTTCAATTCATGGGCGACGCCAGCCGCGAGTTGGCCGAGCGAGGCCATCTTTTCGCTGTGAACCATCTGCGCCTGCAAGCGTTCGAGCGCGGCCTTGCGTTGCGCAAGTTCCGCGTTGCGCCGCTCAAGCGCCTTTTTGTAAAGGCGTCCGTCGCGCAACAGCCTGCGCCGCTCCAGCGCGCGTTCGACGCAGAGTTCGAGCACGTCCAGATCGCAGGGCTTCAGCAGGTAATCGTAAGCTCCGAGCCGCACGGCATCCAGCACACGCTGGGTGCGGTCAACGCCCGACGCCATCACAAACGCGGTGTCCGGGAAACGCTGCGTGACTTCGCGCAGCAACTCGACGCCGCTGCGTCCCGGCATCAGCATATCCGAGATGACCAGCGCAAACGGCTCTTGACTCAAATACGTCAGCGCCTCATCCACGTTGGTGGCCGTCGCGCACGAGTAGCGTTCGTTAAGACACTGCTCGAAAAGTGAGCGTATCGGTTCTTCATCATCTACGATCAGAATGCGGCGGTCGCTCTCTTCCAGAAATTCCGGTTCGGGAGGCAGCGTGGTGGCGGTGAAGAATGTTTCGTTAAGAACGGGCATGGTCTGCATCTCTTCAGGTCGGGAAAAAGCGCCGCACGCGAAGCGCACACAACAGGCGCACTGCCGCACGTTGCAAGGAGTTCGGGTGTGGCATTACGGAACATGGCTGAGGCGCAAGGCCTATGCAAATGTTCCGTATAGCTTTAGTAAACGCTGTTATTTACAGCATTCAGGATTGTAAGCACGCTGTGTGCCGGAAATTTGAAAGGTCGTAGATGATGGGTTTAAGCCGGGCGTCGAACGGACTTAGGTAAGAGGGTCGGCAATCGCTGTTGCGGCGGTTTTTTCATTGAGGCCATGCCGCACAATCATCCGCTGAAGCGTTTTGCGATCAATGCCGAGCAGCCGCGCCGCCGCCTGTTTGTTGCCGCCCGTATGAGCGAGCACGCGCGCCACATAGCGTCCTTCTATCTCCGCGAGCGGCAGCCATTCGTTCGGTTGCGGCGTGCCGTGAGGCGTTGTGTCCGGCATCGAGTATGTTTGAGCGGATGCCGATCTGAAACTTCGTATGCGTTCGGGGAGATGCTCGGGCTGAATCGTGCGGTCGCAGAGCGCGATGGCACGAACGACGGCGTTTTCCAGTTCGCGTATGTTGCCGGGCCAATCGTAGTTTTCAAGCAACCGCAGCGCGTCGGCGGAAAAGTTGGATTCGATCTTATTGGCGCGCCTGACGCGCTGCGCAAAATGTTTGGCGAGTGGTCGTATATCTTCGCGCCGCTCGCGCAACGCGGGCAAGTGAATCGTCACGGCATTCAGGCGGTAAAGCAAATCCTGACGAAAGCCGCCTTCGCGCACTTCTCGTTCGGCGTCACGGTTGGTGGCGGCGATGACGCGCACATCCAACTTCAAAGTCTGATTCGACCCGACGCGGCGAATCTCTCCGTCCTGCAAAGTACGCAATACTTTTACTTGAAACGCGGGTGTCGTTTCCGTTATTTCGTCCAAAAAGATAGTGCCGCCGTCGGCCTCTTCCCAGAGGCCGCGACGATCAATCGTCGCGCCCGTGAAAGCGCCGCGCACGTGCCCGAACAACTCCGATTCGATTAGTTCGGCGGGCAGCGCCCCGCAGTTGACGGCAACGAAGGCTTTGTCGGCGCGCTGGCTGCGCAAGTGAATGGCGCGCGCGACGATCTCTTTGCCGGTTCCAGATTCGCCTGCGACGAGTACGGGCAGATTGGTGGCTGCGACGCGCCCGACGATTTTCATCGCCTCGACAAATGCGCCGCTGCGTCCGATGAGGTCAATGTCGGATTTATAAACGGGTGCTTCTTTACCCGAGGCGCGGCGGCGCGTAGGGTTCTCGTTGCGGCGGCGCACGGCCTGCGCAAGCGTCAGCACTTCATCAACGCTGAAGGGTTTGAGCAGGTAATCGTAAGCGCCGAAAGCCAACGCATCGAGCGCGCCGACAGCCGAGCCATGACCCGTCATTAACACGATGCGCGCTTCCGGTTGCTCTTCGGTGAAGCGTCGCAGCACCGCGAAACCGTCTTCGCCGCCCAACATCACATCGCAGAAGACGAGCGACCAAGGAGCGGCGGCACGCAGCATCGCAAACGCTTGCTCGGCAGTCGCCGCTTCGCTAACGTCCCATCCGTCCGTGCGCAAAACTTCCGCGACAAAGCCGCGCACCTGCGACTCGTCGTCAATGACCAACGCTCTACCATTCAAGGCCATATCAGATTAACGTACTGACCGCCGAAGCGAATAGTGTGGAAAAAAAGAGCCGGTCAATCATCTGACCGGCTCTTTACTCTTCTTTCGGAGATTTTATGAGCCGAGTAGGGATCGAACCTACGACCCGCAGATTAAGAGTCTGCTGCTCTACCAACTGAGCTATCGGCCCATAACGAAAAATCTAACCGCTATCCGCGTTGCTGTCAAGTAAACCACTTGATCGCCGTTCATTACGAGTGCTTCTCGGGCGGAGCCGCCTTCAATCCGTTGAATGTCCGCGACACGTAAATTGAATATTAAACCGGACGCGCCCGTGCGAGAACCGGAATCGGTGCGGCGCAATTGTTCCACGCCTTCAGTAGGTTCAGGCATCTTTGAAAAGAGTTGGATGGCGGTTTTCTATGTATTGACCGAAAGTCTGGAGTGCTGTACGATGGCGCGCGTTGTAACCTGCCCGGCGGTTGCTCAAATGCTCGTTAAATAGCTTCATTCGCAAGCGACGGCGCGTTGGAGAAACCTAGGTTAGACGCTCCGTTCGCCTCGCCTAAATTATCGTCGTATTCTTCGGTTTCTGCGCTCTGCAAGGGCGCGATTCTCTGACGGTTGCAAACAATCATGCCCCCCATCAACACCAAATCTATTATTTCGCAAGCCCTACGCAAATGGTACGCGGCGCTCGCGGTTGCGCTCGTCCTCGTCGTCTGGGGACTTCTCGCGCTGGCGATGCTTCCGTCGAAGGATTCCGCCGGATCATACGCCACACGCCCCTATGGTTTAACTACCGGTTTGGAAAACTACGCGCTCGACCAGCTCTTTCAATTGCGCGACGCGCTGCACCCGGATCAGCGCCAACGCGGGCTGAATGAGCCGATTACGATCATCGGTATTGACGAAAAATCCATTAAAGATTCCAACATACGGCTTCAGAAATGGCCGCGCAACTGGTATGCGCACTTGATTGACCGTGCCAGCACAGGCGGCGCGGGCGTCATCGGCGTTGACGCTTTTTTAAGCGAAGCGGGCGGCCTCTCCGCCGATGACAAGGCCTTCGATACACAACTCGCCGAAACAATTAGCAACGCGGGCAACGTGGTGCTCGCCTCGAAGCTTGAAGCGGGTGGCTATCAAGAGATCGCTCCGCTGCCGATGTTTACCGAAGGCGCATACGCGACAGGGTTCGCCGATATGATCGTTGACAGCGACGGCTTTGTGCGCAGTTCGCAGTTGGTCAAGTACATCGGCGAAACCAAGCAAACGGAGTTTAGCTTTGCCGTGCGGCTTGCCGAAGGATACAGCGCCGCGATGGGAAAAGAAGATCAGGTGTTGAAACCGACGCCTGACACGAAGGGCTTCATGTTCGGAGATCGCGTGTTGCAATTGCGCACGGACACGGCGCTACAGCTCGATTTTCGCGGGCGCTCGCCTGCTTTTCGCTATGTTGCGGCAGGCGATATTTTGTGCGCGGCGGGCGACATTCCATGCGAGACCAAACCGAACCTCCCGGATGATTTATTTCGTGACCGGATAGTTTTAATCGGCGCAAGCAATATTGACGCGCCCGATCTGTTCGCCACGCCCTTTTACGAACCGTCAATTCTGGCGCGCACCTTCGATTGGCAGTTGCCGCTCGTGCCGTCGCGTATGCCCGGCGTGGAGATTCACGCGAATTCTATCGGAACTATTCTCTTCGGCAGTTCGCCCGCCCGCCCGCGTTATCTATGGCAAACGCTCTCGCTTATTGTGCCGCTCGTGCTGGTGGCGTTGGCAGTCTTTTTGCTACGCGCTTTCTGGGGTTTATCAGCCGTCATTGCCGCCGCCGTCGGCTCGCTCATCGTCGCATCATGGGCGTTCAACGCGCACGGATTGATTCTGCCTTTAGCGGACGCATGGCTCGGCATGGTCGTGCTCGCTCCGCTGGGACTCAGTATGCGTTACGCGCGCGAGCGTGCGTTGCGCGATGAAAAGGAAGCGGAACGCGCGCAGATTATGGACATCTTTGCGCGCTGCGTTTCGCCGGAAGTGGCCGATACTTTATGGGAGCGGCGCGAGCGGTCTATCTTCGAGGGCGAGCGCCGCGTCGTCACCATTATCTTCACGGACATACGCAGCTTCACGACGCTCTCCGAGAAACAGTCCTCAGAGGTCGTCGTTAAGTGGCTCAACGATTACTTCGGGCGCATGGCCGTGATTATTAAAGAGCACTGCGGACACATCAATAAATTCATCGGCGACGGCCTGATGATTGTCTTCGGCGCGCCCATCGCCCGCGGCGATGAGGAAGAAGCGCGCGCGGCTGTCGCCTGCGGACTGGAGATGTTGGAAGCTGTCGAGCGCATGACCGCCGAATGGCAAGCGCAGGATGCGGCGCTGCCGGAATCGGAACGTCGCCCCGTCGTCAAAATCGGCGTCGGCATTCATTCAGGCATCGCTACCTGCGGCGTCGTCGGAGCCGAACAAAGGCTTGAGTACACGGTGATCGGCGATACCGTAAATTTGTCTGCGCGGCTTGAGTCGGAAACAAAATCGTTCGGCGTGCCGATTTTGATTTCAGATGCGACGGCGAACTTAATCGGCGACAAATACCAAACGCGCGCGCTCGGCGAAGTGAAAGTGAAAGGCAAAACTTCGGCGACGAAGGTTTTTACGGTCGAGACAAACGCACCTGCCGCTGTCGCCGAAGCTTCTGCCGAAACAGTTTCGCTCGCGGCATCCCACTAAATTTTGCGATGAGCTTTGCTTAAAGAGGCGCAACGAGCGTTTCGCGGTTTGCTCATGGTAACGATAACTTGGAAACAATACTCTCCCGATAAAAGAAGTTAAGGAGATGACATACATTGATGTTGCATTTGTCAGGTTTAACTAATTTGTGGCGTGGGGCACGCGCGATCAAGATCGTTTGTGCCTTGCTTCTGTGCGCCGTGTGTTTGACGGTTGTGGCCGGTATGACAGCGCGGGCGCAAGGGGCGGCAGCAACAGGGCAGGGAAATCAAGCGGCCGCACCGCGCCGCCCGCTGCCGAAGCCTGCCGGAGGCGCGCGTGGTTTTGAACAGTACGGCGGCGAGCGCGATGCGTCGAGCCGTTTAGTCGCCTCGGGCGCAACGCGCAGCGGCGCTCCCGCGAGCCTCAAGGCTATCGCACCGATGGAAGGACTCGCCTACGATGCGCGTCCTTTCTTCAAGTGGACGGCCATCAGCGGCGCGAAGACTTACCGCTTCGTGTTGCGCGAGGCAAATAATCCTTCCGCACCGATTGTTTACCAGACGGACTCGGCGACGCCGCAGCTTCTTTATCCGGCGAATGCCCCGACGCTCGCGCCCGGCAAACTCTACACGTGGCGCGTTTCGACCGCCGGTACGCTTGAAAGAAAAGTCGGATCGCCGGTGACGTTCTTTATTCTCGCGGGCGAAGATGCGATGGAAGTCCGGCGCGCGCTGGAGAAAGCGAATCTCGTTGCGCCGAAGAGCACGGCCGAACACATTAGTCAGGCGCAAATCTTCGAGCAATACGGCATCTGGTATGACGCGCTACGTGATGCGAGCGAAGCCGTCAACGCTAATCCGCAGGACACGGCGGCCAAAGCCTATTACGATTCCTTGGTCGCGCGCCTTAGTGAAGCGGAGAAGGCGAAACAGGAAAACGACGGACAGTAAATAATCGCAGAGGATTTTCCGTCCCCGGACTGGTAGGCCGTAAGCCTTCGTTTTGTCGGAATACCGATGTGTGAGGCCGATTATTACAGGCCGAAGAAGCGTTTGATAGAGTTGAGCAGTCCGGCAGTCTCTTCGGCAGTTTCCTGCACGCTCTTTGAATTTGCGGCAAGGTGAGTGCGCCGTTCAGCGACGATCTCGCCAAGCGAATTGACAAGCTGTGGATTCGTGTCGAACAAAAGCTTCAACGCTTCGTGGCCGACTTCCAGCACTTCCGTTTCGTCTGCGGCGACGATGTTGGCGGTGCGCGGTTCGCCCGTCAATAATGCCATCTCGCCGAAAAAGTCGCCTTCGTCAAGCTGTGCGACGGTGAGCGGCGTTCCGTTATCGCTGATGCGGACTTCGACGCGCCCGCGATGCACGACGAACATGGACGAGCCTTCATCGCCCGCGTGGATGACGGTTTCGCCCGGCGCGTAGACGTGGCTGGCGACGGCGCAGGCGAGCTTGCCGATCTCCTCCGGCGAGAGCGGCGAGAAGATGTCTACGGCTTTTAGCCGCTCGATGACTTCGTCGCCGTCCTTCGCCGCACCGTCCTTCGCCTCCCGCGTTAGATTGACGGTCAGCGTCGGCGAAGCAAACTGTAGTCTGGCGCGCTGGAAGGCATACCACACGCGCTGCCTGATGAGCGCATCCGTATCGTTGTAGCGCGCGAAATCGTCTAGCCAGTATTTGATCTCATACTCGACTTCGCTGCCCGCAAGGTTCTTGATGCGGACAATGGGCGTCAGCTTTTGCGAAACGTTTTCCGTCTTGCGCACGGCTTCGCGCACAACTTTAATCGTCGTAACGGGCGAATCCGTATACGGGGCGCTGAATGAGACGGTTCGCGCGTTCAGATTAGTGCGCGGGCAGACTTCGATGGATTCCTTGGCGATGTTGCTGTTGCTGACAAGGACGATGTGGTTGGTGAAAGTTCTGATCTTGACGGCGCGCCACGTAATGCTTTCGACGACGCCCGTCCACTTGCCGACCATAATGACATCGCCGACCAGAAATGGATTGTCGGCATGAAGCGAGACGCCCGCGAAAAGATTGCCGAGCGTATCTTGCAGCGCCAGACCGAGAATCACGCCGAAGATTGCGGAAGTCGTAAAGAGCGCGCCGAGTTGAATTGTCGGATAGAAAGTTTGGACGATCAGGGCGAAGAGCGCCACATACGCGATGATTGAAAAAATATTGCGGATCAGATTCGGCGCTTCATAGCCTTTGCGAAGGCGAAAAAAGAAGCTGAAGATGATTTCGTTGGCTAAGCGCACAAACACGAACGCGAGCGCAACGAAGGCCAGCGCCTCGGCCGCGTTTATGGTTTTCCCGTATAAGCCGGTAGATGCCGGATATTTCGCGTAAAATGTTGGCGCTAAAGCGTAAAGCGCAGTAACCGCGAGTCCGGCCAGCAGGCTGGCGATGATCGGGAAAGTTAAGCGGCGTTTGAATTGAAGGAGATTCACAGCAGCAATCTCGCGCGAAAAAAGAAGAACGCGCCACAGGGTAGTTACAGGATGGAAGAACGTCGCGGCGATTGTCCGGCCGCATTATGCGCGAGGGTTATACCTATGATCAAGACTTCTATTATAAACACGCTTCGCCCGCGCGTGAACCTTTGGGACGCTCGCCGTGCAAACACTTTTATCGCTGCGCCGCTTTGCGCCGACACCAGCCAGCAACTAGAATCAAAATCTTTTCGTCGCGCGTGCTCGAAAACTTTGCTCTTGATCTTACACTAAGAGAGGTCAACAAAAGTATCCCCCGTGAAAATCCAACTCTTACCCAGCACCTTTGACATGAAAGGCTGCGCCACGCCGGAACAGCGGCTGACCTCTTTCGTGATTGACAACTCGGTCGTCATAGACGCCGGAAGCATTGCGATGGCGCTCAACGACGAGCAGCGCAACAACATACGCGATATTATCATCTCTCACCCGCATATTGACCACGTCGCCTGTTTGCCGATCTTCATTGACGATCTTTTTGCGAGTCTGGAAGAGCCTGTGCGTGTTCACGCCACGCAGGAAGTGATCGAACTGCTGGAGCGCGATATCTTCAACTGGACGGTCTATCCGCGTTTTTCGCAATTAAAGAATGATCGCTGCAATGTGATGGAGTATGTGCCGTTTCGCGTCGGCGAAGAGTTTCAGGTAAAGCACCTGCGCATCACCGCCGCCAACGTCAATCATTTTGTGCCGTGCGTCGGTCTGGTAGTTTCAGATGCTAAAGCGACGGTGGCATTTACATCCGACACGGCGGAGACCGAAGGCTTCTGGGAAACCGTCAACAGCGTTGCGCCGCTCGATGCGCTCTTTATCGAAGCCTCATTCCCGAACGAATTCGAGAAACTCGCCGCCGCCTCCGGCCATCTGACTCCGCTCACGCTCAGCCGCGAACTCCTTAAACTTATGAGCGTGCCGCCCGATATTCTCGTCGTACATCTCAAGCCGAGTTACCGCGACCGAGTAATAAGCGAACTCGAAGCCCTCAAGATCAAGGGGTTGAGCGTGATGATGCCGGGGCAGATTTATGAATGGTAGGCGGACAACTTGATCGTCCGAAGATAGCCTGACGCTAATATCGAAGGCGGGTAGTTGCATCAAGATTTAATGCAACTACCCGCCTTTTTACTTACTCTTAACGGTTTACTTTTCCCCGTCGCGGCGGCGCGACCGGCGGCGACTTCTTCGCCAGCCGACGGCACAGGCGAATAGCCCGAGTCCGCCGATTATCGCGGTGGTCTTCATGCGATGTTGCGGAGCCGAAAGACTCAATGAAATCGCTTTGAGTTTCTCGGCGGGCGAGCTGATTGCCTTGATCGTCGCGCTCTTTGTCGTGGTGCGTGGCGCGTTCGGCGGATCGTCGGAGACTGTGAACAGCTCGCCGCCGAGCAGATACATACGCTGCATCTCTTCGAGCGTAAATGGACGCGCACCACGACGGCCAAAGACGGCGGTTTGATTGCCGCTTTCATCAACGGCGCGGTCGCGGTCGAGTCCCTTGGAGATATAGAGCGCCTCGCCTTTGGTTTTGAAGGTTGAAATCAAACGAGGCTCGGGGCGCGGGCTAAATCCTGCATAGGTCGCCATCGTTTCGGGCGAGGTGATTTGCAGAATGCGCAGACCGTTTTTGCCGTCGGCAACATAAGCGAAGGCGCTCGCGTTGGTCATCGCAATCTTAACGTCGTGCGCATCCGTGATTTTGCCGTCGGCATCAAACATCTGATCGAGGCGTGGCTTCTCCGGGCGCTCCACGTTGATAATCGCCACGCCTTCTTTGCCGTTGGCGACGTAAGCGTAGGTGCGCGCGACGTAGACGCTGAGTGCTTCCTTGAGCGGCACGCCCGCGCCTTCGACGAGGCGTGCGCGTTCGGGCTTGGTGATGTCAACCACCTTCAAGCCTTCTTCGTCAACGACGAAACCGTAGCGGAATTGCACGGCGAAGGCACGCGGATTCTTGAGCGCGGGCGCAGTAATCTGCGAAACGGTCTTCGGTTCGAGCGGGTTGTTGATGTCAACGACGAAGAGTCCCTTTTCGGTGGTGATGTAGGCGTGCGTGCCCGCGATGGTGATGTTGTTTGCGCCTTCGAGCGCGCCGCCGGGATTGAACGCGCCGTTTGGATGCTTCGCCGGATCGAGCGCGCGTTTCAGGTAGTTGTTCAAAGGATCGCCGTCGAGCAGCGTCGCGGCGTTGACGAGAATCAAGCCTTCGTATTTGTCAACGACATACAGGAAAGCGTAGAGCAGGTGAATCGGCTGCTCTTCATTGATGGGGTTGTGCGTGCGTGCCGGATCAACGCCGAGCGTCGTGGGCGCAGCGACGGCCGTTGCATACTTCGTCTTTACGTAGAATTTCTGGCCGAAGCGTGAAACGGGTGCGGTGGTGATGCGCTCACTAAATCCCTTATGATCTATCTGCGCGACATCGTAGATGCGCAAGCCGCCTTCGCCTGCCGCGACGTAAGCGTATTCGCCGCGCAGTTGGACTTGCAGCGCGCGCGGATTGCCGACGTGCTCGAAAGCGGTCTTCAATTCGCGCCCTTCTCGTTCAAACTTCGCGTAGCTGTCGGGATAAGCGACTTTGTGAAGCGTGCTGCCGATCACGGCCTGCGGTTCGGTGCGTTCCGTGACGGGCACGACTTCGAGCGCATCGTCGGCGGCGATATAAATATAGCGCCCCATGAAGTTGACGAAGTTTGTGCCCTGCAACATTAGTTGCGCCATCCATGCGTTGTTATCGTTGTTCTTCGAGACGTGGCAATCCGTGCAGCCCTTCGTCTCGGTCGCGCGAACGGTGTGCGGAACGTGCGTATTGAATGCCTGCCCGCTGTAACCTTCGGAAGAGATGGTCTGCTGCTGCGAATAAATCCACTCGCGGTTTTGATTCTGCGAACTGACGAGAATTGCCGATGACGAACGCACCGGCGCAATGCGGTGGCCGGTCACCGTGCCGTCGCGCCCGAGCATAAAGACATCGTCGCGCAGCACTTGGAAATTATAGGTCGTGAAGTTGCGCGAATTATCGCCTTCGTTGTGGCGATTCGGCATCTTGCGGTTGGCCTGCATCGAAAGATGGCAGCCGAAACAGCTGGTCATCCAAGACGAGTGGCAGGCGTAACAGGTCATATCGCTGTCTTTGTGCGCGAGTTCCTTTTCGTCCTTCGGCACATCGCCCCATGTTTGATTGTCCGTGCGAATGGTTTTCGCGTAAGCGGATTTCTGGTTGTAGTCTGGATTGTCCGTGCCGTCCGGGTTCTTCGGCGTGACGGAGTCAATCGTTTGCTTGACTCTCCACCACATACCGGGTTCGACGACGGAGTTCTGGACGATCTGGCCTTCCTTTATCTGCACTTCCTTTTTCGTCGTGGGATCAATCTTCGTCAGGGGGCCGCGCTGGAAGATGGAGATGTGTTTGCCTTTGGCATCGAGCGCGTAATAGGTGTCAATCTCGTCGCCGCTCGCCTGTCGTTTGGTTAAATCGCGCCCGGCAGTGCGGTTAATGATCTTGCCGTTGAAGAGTCCCTGTCCGGCGGCGGGGCCACTGGTCATCAGCGTCGCGCGTTTTTGAATTGTGCCGTGACAATCAATGCAGCCGATTTCAATGGCGGCGCGCGGTTCGTTGTAGAGATTGCCGTTGCCGTGCGTGTCCTGACTGAAGTGGCAATCGGCGCAGTGCATTCCTTTCTCAAGGTGTATGTCCTTGAGATGAACGGGCATTCCGTCTTTAATTGACTCGTTCTTTAACTCGTGGTTGTCCGAATCGCGGAAGGCGGCGGCTTCGCGCATCGTCTTGCCGTCGGGTTGCGGCATGACCTTGCCTTTGGCGTCAAGAAATTCGCCGTTTCTATTTCTTTTGAAGACGGTGCGGAAAAGCCAGCCGTGACCGTGAAAGTCTGCGAGCTGCGTGCGCTTTAGTTGATCGTTGAATTCGGGCGTGCCGGTCTTGGCTAAGAAATCCCTGTCAGACCATTTGCCGCGAAGGCTCGACGCTTCCGGGTTATGGTTGAGCTTGTACTGTTCCTCATCCTGCGACGGCGTGTGCTGCTTGTCCAGATACATTTTGTCGCCGTCTGTTTCGTTGTCCCACCACGTCATGCCGTAGTAGGTGGCGACCATATTTGTGCCGGGATGCATATGGCAGACCATGCACTGCGAAGACGGAATGCGGCTCGTGAAAGTATGTTTGATCGGGTGTCCCGGTTCATCGCGCGGGATGCTTTGGTCGGCGGATTTGGTTGTGCCTTCGTTGCCGATGTCCGCGTAGATGGATGAATGCACGGGGCTACGATCATTGGCGTAAACGGTATGGCAGGCCGTGCAGCCGGAGGAACGGTAATCGCCCGGCCAATCATTCGTGCCCAGAAAGCTGAGCAGCGGATCGAGGAGGCGCGTTTTTTG
Source organism: Pyrinomonadaceae bacterium (assembly GCA_046262295.1). Taxonomy (GTDB): domain Bacteria; phylum Acidobacteriota; class Blastocatellia; order Pyrinomonadales; family Pyrinomonadaceae; genus JBHENC01. The sequence continues at coordinate 77,865 of JBHENC010000015.1, forward strand.
CAGGCCGAGATAGACGGGGTCTGTGCGTTGCAGCGTGCCGAGTCCGCGGGGGCTTAAACCTTTGTCGGGCTTGCCGGGGTCTTCGTCTCTGTCAGGCAAACCGACTTCGAGCCGCCGCCGTCCGCCGCGTTCAAAGACGCGCAGCACATTGCCGGGCTGCGAAATCTCCCAGCGCGGAAGCGGTTGCAGAAAAGTGAGTATCCCTTTGAACTTCGTTTCCTGCGCGGTCGGATGCGGCAGCCGCCAGAGTTCCTGCGGCGCGCCGTCTTCCGAATAGCTTTCGCCGAAGCGCGTGTCTTTCAACGGATAACCACCGTTATTATAAAGCGCCGCGCCCCACAGCATCGCGCCGTGTACGTGCATACTCGATGCGACGTGCTCGGATTCTTTGGAGTGGCAACCGCCGCAGGTCTGGCGCGCCACGCGCATATCGCCCGGATTTACAAAGCGAACAAATTCATAACTCTCTCGGAGAATATCCGCGTTGGTGTTTTCCGGGTTGGAGCTTGTCGCTTTGCCGTTGCGTTGCCAACGCTCCGGGAAGCGTGGCTTAACGTGCGAATCTTCGGCGGTCGTCCCAAACGGATTGCCGCCATGACAGGCCGTGCAACTGAGTCCGATTCCGTCTTTGCCCTGCGCATCAATCTTCGCTTTGCCTTCTTGTCCCTGCGGCACGTGCATCGGTTCGATGTCTTTGTGACAGACGACGCAGCCCTCGACTTTGGGCGAGTTGTCATCCGTCGCTTTCGCCGGGGCGGTGGCCGCCGTTGCGGTCGCTGTGCCGGACGCTGGCGCAGGTTTGGCGGACGGCGTCTGCGCATCGTCGGTTGACGCGGTTTCGCGTGAAGCGGTCGCGCCGCCTTTCGCTTTGACGATTGTGCCGGACGAGCGTGCGCCGATTAAGACGACGCTGAGCGCCAGCGCGATGACGGCGAGAAGCGAAACGATCTTGATGCGATTGATGGTGCTGATACGGTGCGGGTGCATAAAAAGCTTCCTCAAGAGAGGGTTTAGAATGTGAATCTGACTTGGGCGAAAAGGGAATAGAGCGGCTTGCGCGGATTGATGATGCTCGGCGCGCAATAGTCTATGACGTTTGCGGGACAGTTGCGCCCCTCGTCCGTAAAGATGTCGCGGAAGCCGCGTCCGGGCACGAGCGTCGCCGCGCCGAAAGTCAGCGTGACGTTGTTGATGAGCAGCGGGCGATAAGCGAGGCCGACGCTGTAATCAAAGCCTATGTCTTTGCGCACGCGCGGCTGAAAGAGTACGTACTTGAGAGATTCCGTTTTGTCGAAGCGCATATAGTTGGCGTTGATGATTACTTTGGCGCGCTGCGTTAAGTCTATATCAAGGCCAGCGTTGTAAATGTAGATACCCGGATTGACGAAGTTCGCCTGTCCCTGCGTTTTACTGCTGCGCAAGGAAGGTATAATGCTGTTCGGCTGAACAAGGCCGACGCCGGTTTGCACGAGCCGTATGCCCTGACGATTCCAGAAAGAGAATTGCCCGCCGATGAAATTCGGATCATCGAAGATGGCATCGAATCCGGTGGCCTTGCCGTCGGTCGGGTTCTTGTCGCCGGAAGCGTAAAAGAAGGATGTGCGGAAGCGCAAAAAGTCTTTGTCGAGCGACGCTTCGACCGCGCCCATTTCCGCCCGGATGTGCGTGGGACGCCCGGCAATCGGGTTGCGGGTATCGCGTCCGAGGGCAACATAAAAAGAGTTCGTCAGATTGATGCGCCCGACGTGACCATCACCGCTGAAGCCCAGGTAGCCGACGTTGACCGTATGCGGACGCACATCGCCGATCTGCGCGGGGCGCACGAGAAAACCGTTACGGTCGAATTCGATGCCGCCCCGGTCGTTGTTGAAATGAAAACTTAGCTGCGCGGTATAGCCTTTTGTCAGAAAGTCTTGACGAAAGATATTGGCGATGTAGACATTCTGGCGGCGGCGGTCGAAACGATTGAGGCCGCTGTTGGTGTCTTTTTCGAGTTGCGCGAAATAGGCGGCGTTAAATTGATATTGGTTATTAGCGAAGCCGCCGAAGATGCGCGCGCCCAAGTTGTTATCTGAATAAATGAAGCCGCGAAAGTCCGACACGAAGGGCTGAATACCCGCGCGCACGGAGATAAAATCGAAGTTGGCATTGGTGTCTTCGATCTTGGCTTCGGCGAAGGCTTCTTCGAGAGAGAATTGCGTATCGCTGCGATTATTGCCGCGCCGGACGTCAACATTAATGTTTCCGGTTTCGCGCGTGCGTATGTAGTTCGGCACGCTGAATGTCGGAGAAATCTTGATCGCCCAGTTGCGTGGCTTGAAACTCGTGTCGCCGCTAAACATCTCGAAAGTGAATTGCAGTATGTTATTGGCCGCGAGTTGTTCGGGGCGACCGAAGAATTCGGAACTCACGGGCAGCGCGCTGTTCTGGCCTGACGGAGTCGGCAGTCGCCGCTGCTCTATGCTTTCTGTCGCGGTGGCCGACAGAATCACAAAAACGCTGTTGCCGAAGAATGGATAATCGCCCTTCAGTTTGTTTTGATTATAAGGGTCTAACCAGTGTCCTTTTTTGAAAGGGACGTCGCGCCCGCGCGCGCCTTTGTCGCCGTAGCGGTCGTATTCCGGGAAGCCTATGCGCCAGCGGTCGCGGACGGCGCGGCGGTTTGGCGCAATCTGCGGTTCGGACGGCACGGTAACGCCCCCGGCATAACCGAGCGGCGCATCCGGCGTTTCAGGATTGGCGGGAAGCAAACTTGTAGAAGTGGCAGCGGCGGCCGGAAGGCGGGCGGTTTCGCTGGTCTTCGGCATGACGCCGCTTTCTTTCGCGTCAGACTTTTTGGTGTCGTTCTTACCGGCATCGTCTTTCTTGGCTTCGTCGGTCTTCTTTTTCTCAACGACGATATCTATCGGCGTGTCTTTGCCGTCGGCCACCAGAATGTTTTCGATGAATGCGCCGCTCGGCAGCGCCAGCCGCCCGTATTTTTTCTCTTTCTCTTTATCGTCCTTGAACTTTGCGACATACGGCGCTTCGACCGCGATGCGGTAGGCTCCGGCGGGCACGCTTATCTTATAACCGCCATCTGCGGCGGTGCGGTCGCGCACCATACGTCCGGTCACCTGATTGGTCGCCGTGACGGTCGCATCGGGCACGGCGACGCCCGCCGCGTCGCGGACGACACCCATGATACGGCCGCGCGGTTGCGCGTGCGCAAGTGGAGAAATTATAGGAAGAATACTTCCGAGAATAATGCTCGCTAGTGCGAGCGGTGCGAAAAACTTCTGCAAGGGGGGCATTGAAGAAGCCTCATATCTTAAAATTTTCTTCGGCGGATTTGGCAAGCGCGATTACGATCTGCGCTTTTTGATATTGCGACGATGTGATGCTTGCCGGTCAATAAATTCCGTCACGAAATCTCTTTCGTAAGGCCGGAACTTCTCACGAGGAAACTGCCTTTTAACACAAGACGCATCCCTCTGGCAACGAAAATCTTTTCTGTCAACAATGAAAAATCTTTTCCGCGAGTTATGGAAGTATACGGCACGCGAAGATAAAACGGATTTTCAGATATGCTCTTAAGATTAATTTCCGCTTGAGCGAGCGTTCCGGCGATGTTGATTTTCTCACTTGCCGGTAAAATTTTTCTTGACGAAGTGATGCTCTCTGTTGCATTGTACGCGCCTGACGTTTTGGAAAACCCTCGTTCCGGTGTAGCCGCTTTACGAAACCTCCGGTTTTGATTGGTTATCTCGCTATGAATAATATCCCCCATTTCCGCACGCGCTTTATTTTATTCGTCTGCCTGTGTGCCGCGTTTGTTTGCAGCACAGATAGATTCACACGCACCCATGCGCAGGCCATTAGTCTTGTGTTGCTCAGCGAGCAATCTTCCACGCGCGCGATGGCGATCGATTCGGTAACGCATACCTGCGAACCGTTTTCGATGACTTCGCCTGTAAAATGGAGCGCCGACAATCGCACGCGCGTGATGCTCTTTGCGTTGAACCTCAATTTGCTGCCCGGTGAAACTGCGGCGGACGTTGTGGCTTACGCGGAAGACGGCGCGCACCGTACTTTTCCGCTCGTTGTCGAGCACGTCGGAGCCGTGCCGCAGCAAGCTTGGATGAGTTCGGTAGTGGTTCGTTTGAACGACGAGTTGGCGAACGCGGGTGACGTGCTGGTGCGCATTAGCTATCACGGTGTGGCGAGCAATCGCGTGCGTTTCGCGATCGGGCATATGGGCGGCGGCCCGGCGGATGATCCCAATTCCGTGCCGACACCCGGAACGGCGGCGGCGGCAGTGCTGGCAGCGATCCCGACAGTTCCGGCTGCCAATCCGAGCGCAAGCACGGCGGGAAACTTAACGGCGGAAGACGTACGCACCATCATCGCACAGGCCGTTTCCGCCGCCGCTTCAATGAATCGTAACGTAACGGTCGCCGTCACGGATCGTGAGGCCAATGTGCTCGGCGTGTTCACGATGCTCAATGCGCCTTCGACGACGCAGTTGCGCGGCGGCAACGGCCCCGGCCAGCAGCCTAGTTCGATAACGGGTCTAGTCCCGGTCGGGTTAGACGGCACGCGCGTGCCGTCCGTCCTTGCGGCTGTCTCGAAGGCGGCCACCGCTTCGATTTTCAGCACGTCCGGCAATGCGTTTACGACACGCACAGCGAGCTTTATTATTCAGGAACATTTTCCGCCCGGTATTGATTTTCAAGGCAGCGGCCCGCTCTACGGCGTGCAGTTCTCATCCTTGAGATGCTCGGATATTAAAACGCCCGGCCTGCCGCTCGGCCTCTCTGGAGACCCTGGCGGCGCGCCGCTTTATAAGAACGGCCAAGCCGTCGGCGGCATCGGTATCGAAGGCGACGGCGTTTACACGGTAGACCGAGACCCGAAGGATTTCGATCAGCCATTTGAGGAAGTAATCTCGGTTTCGGGACAAAGAGGTTATGAACCACCGGCCTTGATACGCGGCGATAATATTCTCGTCAACGGTCTTCGCTTGCCGTATACAAATGTTGGCGACGCACCGAATCCGCCGACGATTGCCTTCGCCAACTTGCCCGGACAGGTTAATGCCCTTAATCCGATTCGCGGCGCACAGCCTTCGCAGTTTGTGCCCGCCACGCTCGGCGGTCTGCCCGGCGAGGTTGATCCGCGCTTTTTCCCAGCTATCGGAAGCCCGACAAATTCGCCGAACTCGCTGACGGCTGACGACGTGACCCGGATACTCGCGCAGGGAGCGCAGCAGGCAAACGTCACGCGCGCGGCGATTCGGCAACCGCTCGGAAGCAGTGCCCGCGTCACCGTCTCGGTGGTTGATACGGATGGTCGCGTGCTCGGCATTTTCCGCACGGCAGATGCGCCCGTTTTCGGCTACGATGTGGCAGTGCAGAAAGCTCGCACCGCTGCCTTTTTCACGCGCTCAAATACTGCGGCCTTGCTGCGCAATGCAGGCTTCGGCTCTTACGTTGACCGTGCTGCCGCTGACGGCTTGAGACTTGACGGATCGGTGGCGTTCAGCGACCGTGCCATCGGATTCCTCTCTCGCCCGTTCTTCCCGGACGGAATTAACGGCACACCGCCGGGGCCGTTCAGCCCGCCGATTAACGAGTGGAGCGTTTTCAACGTCGGGTTGCAGCTTGATTTGATTAAAACCAACTTCGAGGCGACGGTTGTCGGTGTCAACGTGCGTTGCACTTCGATTCCGAATTTGCCGAACGGCATTCAAATCTTTCCGGGCAGCGTGCCGCTTTTTAAGAACAATGTATTTGTCGGAGCCATCGGCATCAGCGGCGACGGTGTGGATCAGGACGATCTGATAGCCGCCGGTGGAAGCAACGGCTTTGTCGCCCCCGCATCGGTTCGTTCCGATCAAGTCATCGTGCGCGGCGTGCGCCTGCCATATGTGAAGTTTCCGCGCGACCCGAATCTTCCATAATTGCTGAAGCCTTCCGCTGGCAACAAGTCAACGGAAGGCTTCAGCCGCATAACAATACGCTAAACGGTTCGTTTTCGCGCACTCTCCCTGCTGGTTCGTTAACCGCGCATCTCAAATGTTGTTTCAATGGTTTCGGCTGGCGCTTGTATGAGTGCGGAAAATAAACCTTGACAAGCAGGCTTGAAAACTGTACATATGTCACGTTTTTGTGACTGCGATGTAACCTAACCGCAATAAGATTTTTCTCTTCCTGTGATGGGTTTTTGAAGGCCAATTCCGCGACTGCCCGTATTGCTTTTACCAAAATCAAACGCTAAACACTTTCGTTGAATCGCTGTGTCTTTAACGCACCCGCAATTAATTCCAAAGCTGCGATGAATGAAACTGTGAGCCAATCCGTAACCGAAACTCAATACGTATTTTCCGCAATTGAAAGACTGAATCAGGAGCGAGGTAGATGAAACACCCCCAAAACATAAGCCGCCTAATCGCCGGAGCCTTGATCCCCCTGCTCTATTCGATGAGCGCCATTGCTTTACCGGCGGTTTCTTCGCCGAAAGCACTTCGCGCCGACTCGAATGCCAGCATGACGCGCACGGGTCGCCGGGTAAAATTGAATACCGCGCCCATCGCAAACGCCTCTTCTTCTGTGTTCAAGGGGCTGATGTTAGTGCAGACGCTTGCCGCGAGCACTGCCCGAATCGCTTTTGCCAGCGACCGCGACGGCAACTTTGAAGTTTACGCGATGAACCCGGACGGCTCCGGCCAGACAAATCTGACCAATAATGCGGCGGAAGATTTCAACCCCGCGTGGTCGGTGGACGGAACGCGCCTCGCCTTCGTCAGCAACCGCGACGGCAATAACGAAATTTATGTGATGAACGCCGATGGCTCAAACCCGCTACGGCTCACCAATAACTCTGCGGAGGATCTCAGCCCGGCGTGGTCGCCCGACGGCACGCGCATCGCTTTTGTCAGTGCGCGCAACGGCAACGATGAGATTTACGTGATGCGGGCTGATGGTTCAGGCCAGACGAATCTGACCAACAATCAGGGAGACGATTTCGGCGTCGCTTGGGCGCCCGACGGCTCTCACCTCGCCTTCGCCTCTAACCGCGACGGTAATTTTCAAATCTATTCGATGAATGCGGACGGCAGCGGCCAGGTTAATCTTTCGCGTAATTCGGGCGACGATCTCGCTCCGAGTTGGACGCTGTCGAGAATTACTTTTCAAAGCAACCGTGACGGCAACGACGAGCTTTACGCGATGAACCCGGATGGCACGGGGCAGGCGCGTTTGACCAACGATCCGGCGTTTGATCTCTCGCCGTCGCGCACGTCTGACAATTCACTCATTGTTTTTGCGAGCAATCGCGACGGTAGTCTCAAGCTCTTTAGCGTTAACACGACGGGCAGCAGCCCCGTACAGTTGACGACCGGCAGCGCGGACGTGACTGATTTCCAACCCGCCGTGCGACCGCAGATCAGTTCGCCGCTTACCAACCCGATTGACGACGTGCAGGCTTTCGTCAGACAGCAGTATCTTGATTTTCTCAACCGCGAGCCTGACGCGGGCGGCCTTGCTTACTGGACGAATTTAATCACGCAATGTCGTGATGCCGCGTGCGTCAACGCGAGGCGCGTAGACGTGTCCGCCGCATTCTTCATCGAACAGGAATTTCAACAAACAGGCTATTTCGTTTATCGCGTCTTCAAGGCGAGCTTCGGGCGTCAACTCACCTTTACCGAGTATATCAATGCTCGCAACAGCGTCATCGGCGGCTCGAACCTGGCGAGCGCGCAGGCTAACTACGCGGCGCAACAGGTCAATCCGGCTTACGCTTCTTTGAGCAACGTTGCGTATGTTGACCAGTTGTATGCCAACGCCGGAGTCACCGGAGCAGATCGCACGGAACGCGATGCCCTTATCAACGGCCTCAACAATAATTCGGAAACCAGAGCCACCGTGCTGCAAAAAGTGGCGAATAATCAAAAGTACATCAGCCAGGATTTCAATCCGGCCTTTGTGCTTGCGGAATACTTCAGCTATCTCCGGCGCGATCCCGAACCGGCCGGATATGCTTTCTGGCTCGATGTGCTGAATAACCGCGTGCCGGGCAATTACCGCGCGATGGTCTGCGCGTTCATCAACTCGGCTGAATATCAGTTCCGCTTCAGTTCCGTCAGAACGCGCACGGATGCCGATTGCGCCGCGCGTTAAGAAACGATGCTGCTATTGAAAACCTAAAGTGCTCAATAGCAGCATCCTCAAACTAACGCTCGCCACATAGACGCGGCGGCTAGCGGCATTCAGGAATGCTTTGAATCAAATCTACATACTACCAGCAGCGGCAATTGGCGATTGATACCGTAGTATGCCGCCAACTAATTTAGGAGAAGGAAACATGACTTTATCGAATAAAAAGAAGATTGCCCTTGCCTGCATCGTTCTGACGGTAGCGGCGGCACTTTTGCTGACTCCGAGGACACGGACAAACGCCGCCGATCATGGCGACTCCCCCTTAACAGCCCACGATCAAGCCTCGGATTTGAACGATTGCTACATATTCCTAGACCCGAACGATAACTCAAGGGTCTTTCTGGGAATGACCATGCACGGTTTTATCGTGCCGAGCGAAGCGGGCAACTTCGGTATTTTCGACCCATCTATTCGGTATCGTTTCGAGATTGAGAATACCGGCGACGCCCGACCGGATCAGTTCATAGACGTGCGATTTTCTCCGAGAATTGCCGCTAATGGCGCTCCGCAACCGCAGACGGCGACCGTCACAATGCCTTCCGGCCAAACCTTTACGGCTCCGGCCACCAATCCGAGCGCGACTTCCGATACTTCGCCCACGCAGGTCATCACCAGTGCCCCCAACGGCATACAGTTCTTCGCCGGGCTGGTTGACGATCCGTTCATTTTCGATATCACGGGTTTCAACCGCTTCACTGCTTCGGTGCGCGCCGGTACGCCGAATCCCGCTTTGCTGCAACGCGGGCGTGACAGCTTCGCCGGCTATAACACGCTGGCAATCGCAATTAGTCTGCCTGCCGCGCAATTGCGCAACAATGGCAATCAACTTGGCCTCAGCGTTGCAACGCAACGCCGCACCCCGCAGGTTTACACTAAAGCGGGCGAAACTACCGGCTTCGGGCGATGGATCAATGTTGACCGCACGGGCGTTCCGGCCGTCAACGTCGCGCTCGTTCCCTTCAATCGCAAAAACGAATACAACGCTTCCAATACGGTTGAGGACGCAAGCGGAAGATTCGCCGACGGTATCGTTGCGACGCTTAAGGCGCTCGGTACGGATGACACAAGCATCGCCATCTTCGCCAGCCTCGCCGTTGCGCGGGGCGACATCCTGCGTGTTGATTTAACAAAGCCCAATACAGGAGCGGGCGGGGGCACAAACCCGGAAGCAGCGTTTCCGAACGGGCGTCGCCTCGTTGACGACGTGATTGACACCGAACTGTTTCTCATTAACAATCGCAGGCCGCTCAGCGACAATGCTAATGCCAACGACGTGCCGTTCCGTAATGATTTTCCATTCTTCGGCGCATCGCAACAGCCGCGTATGCCCGGCGTCACAGACGACAACACGCGCAACTAACTTACGCTTTCGCTTCCCGCGCCGATTGATAATTCAGTCGGCGCGGGGAAATTCTTTTGCCATTGATCGTTCGCCCTCCAACTTTTCCGCGTCCCACGCCCTATCTAATCAAGCTTATCAGTCTGTTTACGCTCGGCCTTGCTGTGCTTGCCTGCGCCGCCGCGTGCCGTTCGCTTGAAACGCCAACGCCGACTTCCGGTGGTATGCCGCCGGTTGTTGCGCCCGCCGCACCGCTTGCCTCCGATGAGGCGGGAAGCGAAGCGGCGATACGTTTTCTCGAAGACCGCGTGAAGCGCGACCCCGACGACTTCATCGCGTTCAATAAACTCGCCGGTTACTATCTGCTGCGCATACGCGAAACCGGAAGCCTCAATTATCTCGATCTGGCCTCACGCGCGGCGAAATTTTCGCTGGCTGCGATGCCCGCCGAACAGAATTTCAGCGGCCTCGCGGCGCTCGCGCAATCAGAGTATGCCGCACACGACTTTGCTGGCGCGCGCGATCATGCGCTGCAATTAATTCAACTCGATCCGACCAAGAGCTACCCGTACCAAATACTCGCCGACGCTTTGCTGGAGCTGGGTGATTACGATGGGGCGGCAGGCGTTTTCGGGCAGAAGAACAAATTCGGGCAGGGCACGAGCGCCGAAACGCGCCTCGCTCGCTTCGCACTGCTGCGTGGCGACACGAACGCCGCCACACGCCATTTGGCCGACGCTCTCGAACTCGAACAAAACGCCAGCCCGCCGTCGCGCGAGACAGTGGCATGGTGTCGCTGGCAACTGGGCGAAGTGGCCTTTGCCACCGGCGATTACCAGCAGGCCGA
>JBHENC010000016.1:0-80407 GCA_046262295.1 Pyrinomonadaceae bacterium
CGATCTGGGAGCTGTCTTAACGAGAGACACAGCGAACTTGTAGTACCGGTGAAGATGCCGGTTTCCCGCATCTAGACGGAAAGACCCCGTGCACCTTTACTACAACTTGATAGTGAATGTGGGCAAACAATGCGCAGGATAAGTGGGAGGCTGTGAACCGAGGCTTTTGGGCTTCGGGGAGCCAACGGTGAGATACCACTCTTTGTTTGTTTGCGTTCTAACCTACCGCCGTGAATCCGGCGGAGGGACATTATCAGGCGGGTAGTTTGACTGGGGCGGTCGCCTCCCAAAGAGTAACGGAGGCGCTCGAAGGTTGGCTCAGGCTGTTTGGAAATCAGCCGTAGAGTGTAAACGCATAAGCCAGCTTGACTGTGAGACAAACAAGTCGAACAGGTACGAAAGTAGGAGTTAGTGATCCGGCGGTTCTGTATGGAAGGGCCGTCGCTCAACGGATAAAAGGTACGCCGGGGATAACAGGCTGATCCTGCCCAAGAGTTCACATCGACGGCAGGGTTTGGCACCTCGATGTCGGCTCATCTCATCCTGGGGCTGAAGAAGGTCCCAAGGGTTTGGCTGTTCGCCAATTAAAGAGGTACGTGAGCTGGGTTTAGAACGTCGCGAGACAGTTCGGTCCCTATCTGGTGTGGGCGTAGCAGAATTGATGGAATCTGTCCTTAGTACGAGAGGACCGGGATGGATTGACCTCTAGTGTACGAGTTATGGCGCCAGCCGTATCGCTCGGTAGCTATGTTGAGCATGGATAAACGCTGAATGCATCTAAGCGTGAAGCCAGACCAGAGATTAGTTCTGCCAGTGAGACTCCTAGTAGACCACTAGGTTGATAGGGTGGAAATGTAAGTGCAGTAATGTGCTCAGTTGACCACTACTAATTAGTCCCAAGGCTTGACCGTAAAATTTACTTTCAAGCAACATGAAACGCAAATTCGCAGCGCGAATGCACAGGCATTGCCTGCGATGAAGAAAAGAAGCAACTTATCACTATTCGATTGTCAAAGCCCTGACTTACAGGCGCGCTCCTTTCGGGAGTCGTAACGATCTTTTACAAGTTTTCCGGTGATTTTGTCGAGAGGGTCACACCCGTTCCCATCCCGAACACGGAAGTTAAGCCTCTTAGAGCCGATGGTACTGCGCGGGTAGCTGCGTGGGAGAGTAGGAAGTCGCCGGGATTATTTTAAGAAGAAGCCCGCTCAGGTTACACTTGAGCGGGCTTCTTCTATTTGCGTGCGGGCATCTAAAGTTTTTGCGATAACAAGTTCGTCGTCCGTAATCTCCGCGCGAAGTTAAATCGTGACTTTCAATACCTATTTCCGGGCATCTTCTTACGCGATGATCGCGTGCGGCGCGCTGGCGCTCGTCGTGTCCGGCGGGTTGAGCCTTGCGCTTGCTTCTGTGTTCGGCGTGTTGATGATTGTCTCATGGAAACTTGAACGCGCGCGGCGCTGGCAATTGTCGGAGCGCGTCGGGTTGATCGTAGTGCTGTTGTCGTTGCCGCTTTTTTACCTTGACTGGAAGTATGGAGTGGCGGCGGGCGAGGAAGGCGTGCGAATGGGCGTCAGCCCGCTGGCACACTTGATAATCTTTCTTTCGACGGTCAAGCTGCTGCAAGTTAAGGCTGATCGTGATTGGTTGTTTCTGTATCTAATCTCGTTCTTCGAGGTTCTGCTCGCTGCCGGACTTAGTATCAGTCCGGTTTTCTTTTTCGCTCTGTGTGTCTACATCCTGTGCGCCCTTTCGACGATTATCGCCTTTGAGATTAAGAACGCACGCCGCGTGGTGAAAATAAAAGAGACGCGCTTTCTTGCGCGCACCGATGGCGGCCTCGTCCGGCGCCTTTTCAAGCTACGGCAACGCGCGCCGTTGGATTACGGTGAAGCGCGGCGTTTGCCGTTCGTCGCGGTGGCGCTCGTCACGCTGATTTTGGCGCTCGCGCTGCCCGTCTTTTTAATCGCGCCGCGTTTTGGCGCAAACGCTTTTGCGCGTGCCGATAATCATCTGGGAAATTTTGTAGGGTTCTCCAATTCCGTAACGCTCGGAGATATCGGACGTTTACAGCAAAACGATCAAGTGGTGATGCGCGTGCAGGTCGAAGGCAACGCGCAGGCCGAGCGCAAACGCGATTTACGCTGGCGCGGCATCGCGCTCGATTCCTTCAACGGGCGCGAGTGGCAAAAGACAGATAGTAAAATCACGGGCTTGAAAAAGAACGAGCGCGGCATCTTTCAGTTCGATAACGCCGAAAGCGTACATAGCGTCACAAAGCAAACTTTCTTCATAGAGCCGCTGGATCAGCCCGTTTTGTTTGCCGCGCCGCACGCCGTTGCGCTGCAAATGGCGACCCCGTATGTTTATCGAGACGTGGAGGGCGCGCTTTACACACGCTCGCATGATTCGGAGCGCATCACTTACACAGCATATTCGGACACAACTGAACCTGATGCAGATAGATTGCGTGCGGACTTTGAAGCTTATACGCCGGAGTCGGCGCGTTACCTGCAAAAACCTGAAAGCCTTGACCCTAGAATTAAGGGACTTGCTATGAGGATAGCAATTGATGCAGCCGCGCGCACCCGTTACGATATAGCGCGCGCCATCGAAAAATATTTTAACAGCGGACAAGCTTATCATTATACGTTGCAATTGAAGGCTGGCGGCGAAGACCCGCTCGCGGATTTTCTTTTTAAGGTGCATGAAGGCCATTGCGAATATTTTGCGACGGCGATGGCCGTAATGCTGCGCTCCCTCGGCGTCGCCACGCGCATCGTTAACGGTTTTCAGTTGGGCGAATACAACGACGCCGCAGATGTTTACACCGTCAAACAAAGAGACGCGCATTCGTGGGTCGAAGTCTATTTTCCGGGCACGCAAAGTTGGGTGACGTTTGATCCGACGCCTGCTGCCGGAAGACCTGCGCGCGTAAGCGCCGGAGGCTTGAGCGGGCGTATCAGCAAGTACGCGGAGGCGCTCGAATTCGTCTGGATGCAATATGTCGTTTCCTATGACCGGCAGGGACAACGCTCGCTCGCCAGCTCGACACGTAATTACCTTGCCGCGTATAGTCGCGCGCTAAGCGGAAAAATATCCGCCCTGAAAAAAAGTTTCTCTGCATATGCAGCGACGTTGCGCGGGGATGCCGGAAGTTTGCGCCGCTCGGACTACTTTTGGGCGATACTGCTGACCGTCGTTTTGATGATGTCGGCGGCGGGCGCGTTCCTGTTTAAGAGTGAAGTGTGGCGCGCGAAGCTCTGGCATAGTTTGGGGTTTCGGCAGTTGGAGGCGGAGAAGCCGGACTCGGCTGTTGCGTTCTATAATCGCATGACGCAGGCGCTCGCTTCGCGCGGGTTGCAGCGTGCGCCGAACGAAACGCCGCTGGAGTTTGCCACGTCCACGCAGATGCCGGAGGCGCTCGTCCTGACGCGCGCTTATAACCGCGTGCGCTACGGAGAGCAACGCTTGCCTGCGGCGGAGGCTGCCGAAATAGAAGAATGGTTGCGGAGCTTGGAAACAAGCGAGAATGTATGAAGCAATAACGGATTGTGAATAAACAATTGTGTGCTTATGAAGAAGATTGGATTTGTGAGTCTCGGCTGCCCTAAGAACCTCGTTGACAGCGAGGTGATGATGGGGCGTCTGAAAGAGTCCGGTTACGAGATAACCACTGATGCGAGCGAAGCGGATACGCTTGTCGTCAACACGTGCGGCTTTATTGATGCGGCGAAGAAAGAATCAATTGACGCGATTCTCGAAGCGGCGCGATTGAAGATGGAAGGACGCTGCCAGCGGCTCGTCGTTGCGGGTTGTCTGGTCGAGCGTTACCGCGATGAACTGCGCGCGGAGATGCCGGAAGTTGATGCCTTCATCGGCACGAATCAGATAAACGACATTACGACGGTCTGCGACGAGAAAACGAACACGCGCTCGCTGCCTGTGCTGGCACTCGGTAATCAAAGCGCGACGTATCTCTATGATGAATCAACGCCGCGCGTGCTGGCGACGCCCGGTTATTCCGCCTACATCAAGATTGCGGAAGGCTGCGACCGCCCGTGCGCTTTCTGTTTTATCCCGCAGATGCGCGGCCATTTTCGCAGCCGCCGCTTCGGTTCGATCATCAGCGAAGCGCAGCAGTTAGCCGCGAAAGGCGTCAAAGAGCTTATCCTCGTCGCGCAGGATTCGTCGCGCTACGGCGAAGACTTGGGACAGAAGGACTCGCTCGCTCATCTCTTGCGTGAATTATCACACCTCGACGGCATTGAATGGGTGCGCGTGATGTATACGTACCCGACGCATATCAGCGATGGTTTCTTGGACGTGCTCGCGTCGGAACCGAAGGCCGTTAAATATCTCGATATGCCTTTGCAGCACGCTTCCGCGAATGTTCTCAAGTTAATGCGGCGCGGCGGCACGCGGGCGAGCCTTGAAAGATTAATCCGCCGCGTGCGCGAGCGTGTGCCGGGCATCAGCATTCGCACGACGTTTATCACGGGCTTTCCCGGCGAGACGGAAGAAGATTTCGCGGAGTTGCTCGCGTTTGTGCGCAACGCGGAGTTCGACCGCGTCGGCGTCTTCACTTATTCGGACGAAGAAGGCACGCACGCTTTCGATCTGCCGGAAAAGGTTGACGCGCGAACGGCCACGCGACGGCGCGCGCGCTTGATGAAAGAGCAGGAGCGCATTTCTTCACGGCGCAATAAAGCGCGCATCGGCACAACGGCGCGCGTGCTGTTTGAAGGCGCGGCCAAAGAAACAGATTTGTTATGGCAGGGACGCCTCGATTCGCAAGCGCCGGAAATAGACGGCTGCGTGCTTATCAACGATGCGCCCGAAGGCCGCGAACTTCCGCTTCCCGGCGATTTCGTCAACGTTCTGATTACGGAAGCGCACACGCACGACCTCGTCGGCCAGATCGTTTAGGGAAATAAAAGTCAGATGCTAAATGTTGGATGCTAGACGAAATGAAGACTTGATATCTGGCATCCAGCTTCCGTTTTTATGGGAGTTGTTAAAGAATCGAGCGACGATTTGAGCGCACCGGAAAGTATGAACGAAGCGTTTCCCGCGCGTTCGTCACGCAAGCGAACGATGCGCGATTATGCGGCGCTGGCGCTGGCGACGTGCGGCGTCGGCTTTATGCCCATCGCGCCCGGCACTTGGGGGTCAATGGCCAGCGTCGGCATCTTTTATGCAGCACGCAAATTCAACACGCTGCTTATTAATTCGGACGCCGGTTTTGTCGCTTCCGACCGGTTGCCGCTCGAAGCTTTTCGCACACTGATATTTTTGAGCGGACTCGTTGCGCTGACGCTTGCGGGCGTCTGGGCGGCAACGCGGGCGGAAACTTTACTCAATCGTAAAGACCCGGGCGCGGTGGTGATAGATGAAGTCGTCGGGCAACTGATAACATTTCTGGTCGTGCCTTTCGATGCCGGATGGAAAATCGTTCTCGCAGGCTTTCTGATGTTTCGTCTCTTCGATATCTGGAAGCCTTATCCTGTACGCGCTCTCGAATCGCTTCCGGCGGGGCTTGGTATCATGGCCGATGATGTGCTGGCGGGCGCGTATGCCGCGACCGCGATGGCGGCGCTCGTATGGATTTCTTATCTGTTATAACCGGAGAAGTTTATGAAGAACGAAAATCAACGCGAATCAACGGATAAAGTCGCGCAAGATACGGCGGGGCACAGCAGCAGCAGCAGCGCGAACCGCAACGACGACGCGACGAGCAGCGAGACATTAAATGAACTGGAAAAAAAGGAAACTGTTTCGCCGGACGCAAACAACGATGATGCGCAAGATCAAAGCAACAGCTCGACGGTAGCATCACCCGACGGTGAATTCGATGCAGACGATGCGGGTAGCTCGCGCGGACGCACCGACGCCGATCCCATGTAAAGAAACGCGGGCAGCCGCGTCGCTTCTTCTACGCATAAATTATTCGACTATGAATGAAATAAAAATACTTGTCTCCGACGATGTGAAAGAAAGCGGGCTCGAGCCGCTGCGCGCCGCCGGATTTGCGGTTGAAAAAAGAACGGGTCTCGCGCCCGAAGAGTTGCGCGAGATCGTGCGCGACTACGACGCTTTGATTGTGCGCAGCGAAACGAAGGTCACGGCTGTGTTGATGGATGAGGCCGTGCGTTTGCGCGCGATTGGGCGTGCCGGAGTCGGCGTTGATAACATAGATGTCGCGGCGGCGACGGCGCGCGGCATCGTGGTGATGAACGCGCCGGATGGCAACACGATCACGACTGCCGAACATACCATTGCTTTATTAACGGCGCTGGCGCGGCGCGTGCCGCAGGCGAATCAAAGTTTGCGTGCCGGGCGTTGGGAGCGCAAGCGTTTTGTCGGCGTCGAGTTGCAGGGCAAGACTCTGGGCATCGTCGGGCTGGGGCGCATCGGTCGCGTCGTCGCCGCGAGAGCGCGCGGGCTTGGCTTGAACGTCGTCGCTTATGATCCGTTCGTCGCGCCGGAAAATGCATGCGATCTTGAGATTGAAATCGCGCCGCTTAATGAAGTCTTCGCACGCGCAGATTTTCTGACCGTGCATACGCCGCTGACGCCGGAAACGCGCGGGCTAATCGGCAGGGAAGCTTTCGCTAAGATGAAAGACGGCGTGCGCGTTATCAATTGTGCGCGGGGCGGATTGATTGACGAGGCGGCGCTCTTTGCCGCGATCAAGTCCGGCAAGGTCGCGGGCGCGGCACTCGATGTGTTTGAAGAAGAACCGCCGCCGCCGGATCATCCGCTGTTGATGCTCGAGGAAGTAATTGCAACGCCGCATCTCGGCGCTTCGACGACGGAAGCGCAGGAGGGCGTCGCCGTGACGGTCGCCGAACAGTTGCGCGACTACTTTTTAACGGGCGCGTTACGCGGCGCGGTCAATCTGCCTGCCATCAGCGCGCAGCAATTGAGTGCGCTTCAGCCCTATCTTGCGCTCGCGGAAAGTCTCGGCAGATTTCATGCGCAGTTGCTTGACGAAGCGACGACCGAAGTGCGGCTCGAATACGCAGGCGAGTTGGCGTTGCTGGATGCTGCGCCCGTGACGCGCGCTTTTGTCGCCGGTTTGCTGCGACAGGTCAGCGCGCGCGTCAATCTAGTCAACGCCTTTTTGATTGCAGAAGAGCGTGGCATCGGCGTCACGGTCTCTTACAAGCGTGCGGGTGTGGCGGGCGGCGCAATTAATAAGATACACACGCGCGTCATTGCCGCCAGCGGCAGTGAACAAACAATCGCCGGAGCACTGTTCGGTGCGCAAAGCGAAGGGCGAATTACGGAAATTAACGGATTCCGTCTCGAAGCGATTCCGCGCGGGCAGCTTTTAATCACGCGCAACAAAGATGTGCCGGGCGTGGTCGGGCGCATCGGCACGGCGCTGGGTCAGGGCGGCATCAACATCAGCAGTTTTCATCTGGGACGACAGGAGCGCGGCGGCGAAGCGATGGCGCTTATTGAAACGGACGCGGCGGCTGACCGCGACACGCTCGATTCTTTGCGCGCCTTTGACGAGATACTTTACGCGCGTGCGATTAATCTTTAACGGGCGGTTAAGTTTAATAAAGCGCGGCGGATGAGTTTACTCGACGACAAAGCCCGCGCGCTGTGACACGCTTGTTTTCGCCGTCCGGTCAATGACTGTGACCTGCAACACGTATTGGCCGGGAGGTAGTTTATTCAAAGAGATTTCTGCGAGGTAAGGTAAGCGCGCCAAATCCGTGATGCCGTTGGTTGAAACTTTGCTCAAAGGCGCAGTGATGACCGGCTGATCGTCGCGGAAAACCTGCACTTGAAGCGCCACGTCCGGCGGCTTACCCGAAGCCCGCGCTGCATTATAGACGTAGGCGAGGAAGCGCAATTGCGAACCGCGCGCAAAACGGCGATCCGCGCTGACCACGAGCGGCACATCGGGAACGGCTGCCGCGCCGGTTTTTCCTCCATCTCCTGCTTCATTTGCTTTATGCTCGCCGATAAATAGACTGCTGAGCGCAAACTCGCCACGCGCGATTTTAGGTATCTCTATCCACTGAAGGGCGCTGCCGAGCCGTCCGGTTTTTATCTCGCGCGCCGCCACTCTAACTTGGTAAAGACCCGGCGCGAGTTGAAACTGGCGGCTGAAGACAACCGGAGAACGGCGTGCCACCGTCCCGCCGGTGGGATTAAGGGTGATCTGATCTTTAAGACTCGAAACGGGTTTTCCCTTATCGTCGAACACGGCGCTGACCACTTCCGCAACCATCTTCGGCGTTACCTCGTTTGTGGGCGCAGAAGATTTCTCCACCTCGACTTGGACGATTGTCGTTAACACCGCTCCCGCATCGGGCACATCCACATAACCGATGAAAAGCGACGTCGGCAGATCGTTTTGCGGGTAAAACGAAAAGAGCGTTGCCCGTAACTCGCCGTCCGGCGACTTGTCGCTATCGGTAGCTTTAGTTTGCCGGTTCTTCTTGTCGCGCTTGGCGACGGGTGCTGGCGGCGCCGAAGTGAAAAAGCCTTTGCGCGCCATCACGGTCAGCTCCGGGCGATCTTTAATACTGACTTTGATCGTTCGGAACTTATCGTTTTTGCGCCCCTCGATTTGTTCCGGCTGCCATGCCAGAAGATAATAAACGGAAGTCTCTTTCAAGGTTCTGGTTAGCGCCTTGTCGAGCGCGTTGGTATTAACGAGCGCCCGCCCGCCGGTCTCTGACGCGAGCGTGTAGAGCGCCTCCTGCGAAGCGGATATCTCGCCCAGGTCAACGCGCGACAAACGGCCGCTCGGATCAAAGGCCACATCGCTGCTC
Organism: Pyrinomonadaceae bacterium; assembly: GCA_046262295.1. Taxonomy (GTDB): domain Bacteria; phylum Acidobacteriota; class Blastocatellia; order Pyrinomonadales; family Pyrinomonadaceae; genus JBHENC01. Next base: position 8,799 of record JBHENC010000016.1, read on the forward strand.
GCATCTGCGAAGCCTGTTGATAGCCCCCGCGCGTCCATTGTATAGAGCACGAGGCCGGAGCGCGCCGCGCCATCCGTCAGACGCCGCAGCCTTCCGACGACGTCCGAGGTGCGTGTGTCCAGAAAGAAACCGTCGGAAATAAAGAAGCCCAGCTTACGTCCCGGAAGTTTAGAAGCTGTGCGCGCCAGACTATCCAGTGTGGCGAGCGTGTTGGTCGTGAGAAACGATCCGCGCTCAAGAATCTGACGGGCGCGGTTGGCTACCAGACTCTCCGCCGTATCACGCCTCATGCCCGGATTGTCGCGCAGTAATTCATCTATAAAGTAGCCGAGCGCGTCCGTGTCGCGGCGGTCAACGGCAAGTGCCTGATACTCGCTCATCGCCGGGCGTTCGGAATCTCGCGTCGAATTATTGCGATAAGCGAGACGCTCGACGGCGGCGCGCAAAACGGTTTTGTTGTCGGTCAATTGCCCTAGAAAGCCCGTCTGCCCACTCGTCGAAACAATCGCGGCTTGATCGTTCTGACCCAGTTCCTCATGTATAAAGCGCAGCAGCATCTTGCGCGTGCGCGAGAGGCTGTCAAAAGATAAATGCAGATCGTCAACAAAGAAAAAGATGACGCGCCCGCGATCAAGCGGCCTGACCGTCGTCTCTTTCGACGAAGTGGCGCGCGCCGCTCCACGCGCGGCCGCGAGTTGTGCTTCTTCGTTGAAACTGCCCGCTGCGACGCGCTCGAAAAAAGTGATCGGCTGTGGCTTGCCATCCACCATTAAGACGAATTGCTCGCGTTGCAGATTGTCAATAAGGCGTCCGGCTTTATCAACAACCGTTACGTCCGTCTGCACCAAATCCGTATTGATGCGTATCACGTCGTCGCTTTGTTTATCCGGCGGCGTTTGTCCCGCGTTCGGCTCTTGTGCGTTAATGTTTGAAAGAAGCGCGCCTGCACACAAAAGTGCGGCGCAGAAGACTCGCTGTATATAAGAGTTGAGTGGCGGCATAACGGTAAAAGCTGTGGAGGAATCGGAACTCTACTACTTCATCTCCGGCATCATATCATGAGCGACAAAAACAAGAGAGTTTCTCGGGTATAACTTCCGCGAGGCCTCGCCCGTATAAGACATTCGGCGCGCTTTCTTAATATGCAACGATAGACAATCTTAAATTGTTGGAGATTCCACCCGACATGAATCAGGAACGCACGCTCGTGCTCACAGGTGTTACCAAGCGTTTCGATGAATTTACGGCGGTGAGTGATTTGAGTCTGGCCGTGCGCTCCGGCAGAATCTACGGCATCATCGGCCCCAACGGTGCGGGCAAGACAACGACCATCCGCATGATCGTCAATATCACCGCCCCCGATTCGGGAACGATAGAGCTGTTCGGCAAACAGATGTGCGCGGAATTGCAAGACCGCATCGGCTACTTGCCGGAAGAGCGCGGCCTTTACAAAAAGATGCGCGTTGACGAACAACTACGCTTCTTCGGCGAGTTAAAGAGCCTGACACGGAAGGACGCGGACGCGAGCATCAACCGTTGGCTGGCGAAGATGAAGCTGACGGAATGGAAAAAGAAGCGCACCGATGAATTGTCCAAAGGAATGCAGCAGAAGATTCAATTCATCACCGCCGTGATGCACGATCCCGATTTGATAATTTTGGACGAACCCTTTTCGGGACTCGATCCCGTCAACAGCGAGCTTCTGAAAGACATCGTGCTTGAACTGAAGGCTTCCGGCAAAACGATTATCTTTTCAACTCATTTGATGGAACAGGCCGAAAAACTTTGCGACGATATATGTTTGATTAATCGTTCGAGAAAAATTCTGGACGGGCCGTTGCGCGAAGTGAAACAAAGCTTCGGGCGTAATGCCGTGTCGTTGCGCGCAGAAGGCGGCGCAGACGTGCTGGAAGATCGAACGCTGGTGGCGAAAGTCGAGCGGCATAGCGACGATGCGGAGGTTTTGCTGGCAGAAGGAGCCGACGCGCAAAAACTGCTTGAGCGTTTGATTGCGGCGGGCACGCGAATCTCGAAATTCGAGCTGGTGGAGCCGAGCTTGCATGATATTTTTATCGAAAAGGTGGGCGGCAGCGAATGAGAAAACTTCTGGCGATCATCAAACGCGAATATTTGCAGCGCGTGCGGACGAAAATGTTCATCGTCGCAACGCTGCTCGGCCCAGTAATGGTGGTGGTCTTCGCTGTCGTTCCCGGAATCCTCTTCGGCCTCAAGGCGGGCGACGCGACGCGCCTCGCCATCGTTGACGAAAGCGGGAAATTGTCCGCTCGCATCGCCGATGCGCTCGCACGCGAGGACAACCGCGAAGCGAAGGAAGAGACGGACAATAACTCTGTCGCAAATGCGGCGGGCGCAGACACCAGAGAGCGTTTACGAAAGGGAAGCGAACGGCTGCCGTCGTCTTTCAAAGTTGAAATGGTTGCGCTGGAGAATCGTTCGCTCGAAGATGTACGGCGTGACTTAAACGAGCGTCTCCGAAAGAACGAACTTGACGGTTACCTTGTTCTTCCGCGCGACGTGCTGCAAAGCCACGAAGCGACATATTATGCGCGCAATACGAGCGACATGATAACGCGCGAACAATTGGAGAATCACGTCAGCCGCGCCGTGCGCGAGCAGCGCATGAGGGATGCCAATATTGATCCGAACATCTTGCGCGAGATGGATGCGCCCGTTCATTTAAGCGGCTCGAACCCGACGAAAAGCGTTGAAGAGAAGGATTCCGGCGAGGCCTTTTACTTAGTCTTCATCGTCGGCTTTCTAATTTATTTGACACTCATCATGTACGGGCAATTGATTCTCGCGGCGGTGGTCGAAGACAAAGACACGCGCATCGCCGAAGTGTTGTTCTCTTCCGTCAAAGCTTTCACGTTAATGATGGGAAAACTGATCGGCGTCTCGCTCGTCGCGCTGACACAATACGCGGTGTGGGCGATTGCCTTCGCCGCCTTTGCGCTCTACGGCGTGGCGATGCTCGCCGCAAGCGGCATGGACGTTTCGCTTCCGCATATTGCGCCGTCGGTCTTCGTTTATTTCCTGCTCTTCTTTTTGATGGGCTACTTTATTTACGCGACGATTTACGCGCTGGTCGGTTCGATGGTGACGACGACGCAGGAGGGCGGGCAAGTCGCGCTGCCCGTCATCTTTCTATTGATGATGGCCTTCTATCTGGCATTTCCTGTGATACGCGCGCCCGATTCGAGCTTCGCTTTCTGGCTCTCGATGGTTCCATTCTTTTCGCCGATTCTGATGCTCGTGCGCATCGTCACGCAAACGCCACCGTTCTGGCAGATCGCGCTTTCGCTTTTGATAGGTCTCTGCACAATCGTCGGCCTCATCTGGCTCGCCGCGCGCATCTACCGCACGGGAATGCTGATGTACGGCAAACGCGCCACGATTCCCGAAGTCATTCGCTGGGTGCGGCAAGCATGAGAGGAAGATGCCGGATGTTAGATATCAGATGTTCGGCGGCTGCGCGTAAGGCACATGAATGCGCTAGTTTTTTGTTATCTTTCGATGCTGGGTTTTTGTGTTAAACTGCGCGGGTTAAAGGGGCGGCGAATCTTGGTTATCAAGCGCTAGTGCCGCAACCACAGTTGGCGCATCGTATGCAGCAACTGAAGTTGATAGGATGGTTAAGTGAAAAGGCGGTTTGATCGTAAGCAAAAGGAGGCGCTGTATTGGCTTGCCGGTGGCAAATGTCAGAACTGTGGAGCGCCCCTGCCGAACGATTGGCATGCTGATCATCTCCGGCCATACGCTCATGGCGGGCGAACCGATGTCGTCAACGGGCAAGCCTTGTGCCCGAACTGTAATTGCAGAAAGGGGGCTCAACTCATGTTAGCGTGGCCTTTTAATTTAGCCTTACGTCCGTGGCAACAAGAGTTTCTGGACAAATACAACGCTGCGGAACTTAAAGATTTTCTTTTGGTAGCCACGCCGGGCGCTGGCAAAACCGTTGCTTCCTTAAAGGCTGGGCATGACCTATTAAATTCCGGCGTTGTCCAAAGGATTGTGGTCGTTTGCCCAACCGATCACCTGCGGACGCAGTGGCTAGAAGATGCGACCAAAGTCAACATCCATTTGGACAAGATTCAGTTGGGTTGGAGCGGCCAAATTGCGCAGACTACCGACTACATCGGGATGGTTACTACTTATGCACAGGTTGTAAGTAAGCAAGAGCATCTGCGGGCATATACGGATCGCTTTAGAACCTTGGTCATCCTTGACGAGATTCACCATTGTGGCGATGAAGAGCATAAAGCTTGGGGGCAGTCTATTAAGCACGCCTTCGATCTAGCCACGCGGCGCCTTCTGCTGTCCGGCACCCCGTTTCGCAGCGACAATAATCCTATTCCTTTCGTTCGATACGAAACCGCGCCCAACAATCCGGCAGTTCGCGTTTCTTTTGCAGACCACTCTTATGGTTACGGCGACGCCCTCAAAGATGAGAACGTCGTGCGGCACGTCGTCTTTCCGACTTACGATGGGCATTACATTTGGGAACACTGTGGTGAGAAGAAGGAAGCGACGTTCAAAGATCGCCTGGATCGCGCCGATTCTGGTCACCGATTGAGAACGGCACTTCATCCAGAGGGAGATTGGATCAAAAAAGTCATCAAAGCGGCCGATGATAGATTGAACACTATCCGGCGAGAGGAAGGATACTCAATTGCAGGCGGTTTGATCGTCGCACAAGATCAGTGGCACGCTAAAGAGTACGCTCGTGTGCTCAAGGATGTAACAGGCGAGGAATGCACGTTGGCAATTTCCGACACCGATGATGCTTCTAAAGCCATTAGCAAGTTTCGCCAGAGCAATCAGAAATGGATTGTGGCCGTTAAGATGGTCTCTGAAGGCGTAGACATCAAACGTATCCGGGTGGGTGTGTATGCAACTAATGTTTTGACAACAACCTTCTTTCGCCAAGTCATCGGGCGCGCTATTCGCTGGGACAACGATCCGCGATGGGAGCAACTCGACGATCAAACAGCTTGGTTTTACCTTCCTGAAGACCCACAGTTGGTGAGGTTAGCCGAAGAGATCAAGGTCGAGATTACCGATACGATCCGGCAGCAGGAAATTAGGGACTCGCAACAAGAAAGGAATAACGTACCGACATCACCTGAGTTAATGCAACTTTTGTTCGACATTTATGAGTTCAAGCATTCGGACGGCGAGGAAAGCGATCATATTTTCAGCGGTGAGAAGTTCACGTTAGAGGAGCTGGCGAACGCGGAAAGACGTTTCGCATTCCCCGGCTTTGAACGTGTTCCCTCCGCGGCCAAAGCATTCGCATGGCGGCGCATGAAACAGGAGATTGAATACGAGCCGCAAATTCATGACATGACTCCTGCGAGAACTCCGTCGCAGCCTAAATATGCTCAGAAGGAACAGCTCAAATCTACTGTCAGAAGAAAAGTGGCACGCTTAGTACATGTCTGCCAGCAACAGGGAATTCGCTTCTCAGACACCAATCCCTATCAAGCTATTAACTTCGCTTGGGGCAGAAAACGGGAATACAGCCGCGAATCCACCAACAATGGGTTTGAAGACAAGTTGACATGGTTGGAAGGTCTCATTCGGAGAGCGCTCCAAGGTGACCGCTCGATTGCTGAGGAACTTCGCCGATGAACAAGCAACAAAAGCTGCATCGTAACGGCACAAAAGTTGATACCCTTTATCGCGCCGTCCGAAATAGCGAGGCTCTGGGGCTCATTCCTGCATTGGTGAAGCAAATCGTTGAGGAGGAAATGTGGCGAGAGCACATGTTCGAGAAAACTGGGCAAGTGTTTCGGTTCAATAGCCTGACAGAGTTTATTGAAACGCACCCACCCGACGGTTTAGGCACTACGGTGGATAAACTGTTCGCGTTGTGCAGTGAAGATTCATCCGTTCTAGAAATGCTTGATCAAGCCATTCAAGCCGACATAAACAATCGAAATGAAAGTACAAATACGTCCGAATCGAAACAACGGTTCCGGGCAAGCAACTCCCGTCAAGCAGCCCTTCGCAGACTCCGCCGCTACGCAGAACAGAACCGAGCAGCAGCGGCTGCCCGCAAAGCTGTTCTGGAAGGCAGAATGAGCGTTAACGCCGCATTAGTAGAGCTTGGATTGCGAAAGAAGCGCATCACAATACCTAAAGACGTTGATGCAGCTACAGAAGCCTTAAAAAGACACTACAATTCTGATGAGCTTCAGCAACTTGTAAGACGATTAAAGACTATAGATACTTAAGTAAAAGTTCCATAGCAATCTCTTAGCTAAGCACATTAGTGTAAATACAGCTTTTTATACTTACGGGGTCAAAGGCTATTTGAAGTTGTGTCTATAATCCCACAGCGCCCCCGAACAACCCATCTGAGGTGTACGAGTCAAGTGATTTCTTCATCTCAAGCCGGATGATTCGCCGCATAGTTAAGCAACATTGAGCCTTTCTTTCGCAACCCTTCCAGATATTTCACCTCATCATAAGGCGTCCTACTTTTCCAACATCTGAAGATGATTCTGATCCATTTGAAAGCCAGCGCTCTGACTGTCGCCTGATGCCCCTTGCCCCGCCCGCGCTGCTCGTGGAGGGGTTGACCCGATAGAGCGTCAGAAAGTCGTGCTTCATCAAAGCAAAGATGAGCGGGCCGCGTGACTGCTCCACACAGACGGCGACTGGCTGACCACCAAAGCGCCGACGTAAAGCCGTCGCCCACTCGTCAATCGTGGTGGAAGAATGGCGCAGGATGCTGGCTTCCTGTGCTCCAGTGGTCAGATCAAGCAAGCAGATGTCATGTTTGGTGTCAGCCCAGTCAATGCCAATCAGTGCCGCGTATCGAGTCATCATCGTCCTCCGTGAAAAAGTGTGAACACAGGTTCGGAGAACATGCTGGCAATAGCCGCGGCGAGATAGTTATAGTAGAGTCCAGCCTGTGGCCGGACATCATCTGAGCAGTCGTTGTCGAGCTAAAGCGAACGGGCGGGTGTGCGAACAGGTTGTTAGAGGCGTCCGAAGCGTCTTTCATTCAAGATTCGTCACACTCGCCCGGCATGTTCTTTCTACAGTTCAAGTCTAGTGAATTGAATCGCAGAAATGAACCTCGTTAACCTATAACTCATTCAACCGGAGCGCGGATAGCGGGGCTTTTATGCGCGAGACTTGGATGGTTTCGTGGTTATTTCCGCGCCCGGTTGATTCGAGCGTTAGATACCAAGCGTAATGTTGAAAGGCGAATTCTACTAACATCCAACATCCAGCATCTGATATCTTATTTTTATAATGGGCATAGAGATCGAGAAGAAATACCGCTTGACGGCGGCGCAGCGCGAGCAGTTGATTCATCGCTTGATTGAAGCGGGGGCGATTTTGCGCGTCGAAGAGTTTGAGGAGAACGTCTTGTATCGAGGCGGAAATCTCAATCCGCAAACGCAGGTCTTGCGTCTCAGACGCGCGGGCGGGCGGGCAATACTTACTTATAAAGAACGCTTCGCTTCCGCTTCAGCGATCAAACACCAGCGCGAAGACGAAACGCTCATCGAAGACGCCGGTTCGCTTCACGACATTCTGCGGGCGATTGGCTTCACGCCCGCCCTTGTTTACGAAAAGCGACGCGCGACGTGGCATATCGCGGACGCCGAAATCGCCATTGACGAGCTGCCGTTCGGACTGTTTCTGGAGATTGAAGCGGCGGAGAATTCCATCCTCGAATTAGAAGAAACTCTCTGTCTCTCTGAAGCCGTTGCAGAGATGGACTCCTACCCGGAACTCGCCGCACGGCACGGAACGAAGCGCGGCGAAATTATCGAAGCGCGCTTCTGAACGTCTGTTCATTTACATAACGCGATAGGCGTGCGGCTCTTGGTAGTTAAACGAAAGCGGCCTCGTTCCATAAAGGAGCGAGACCGCTTTTTTCTTTCAGGTTGCCGGTAGGGGAACCGCTTACATTCCCATGCCGCCGCCCATACCGCCCATGCCGCCGGGCATTCCCGCCGGAGCTTTGTCGTCTTCGGGAAGTTCCGAGACCATCGCTTCGGTGGTGAGCATCAGACCGGCGATTGACGCGGCATTTTGCAACGCCGTGCGTGTGACCTTCGCCGGATCAATGACGCCCGCTTTGACGAGGTCTTCAAACTGCTCTGTGGCAGCATTGAAGCCGACGTTTTCGTTCTTCTCGGTGCGCACGCGCTCGACGACGACCGCGCCTTCCTTGCCCGCGTTCTGCACAATCTGACGAAGCGGCTCTTCCAGAGCGCGACGAATGATCGTGACGCCGATCTGCTCGTCGGCATCGCCTTCGCCTTCTTCGTTGGCGCGAAACTTCTCGAGCGCCTTCGCCGCGCGAACAAGCGTCACGCCGCCGCCCGGCACGATGCCTTCTTCGACGGCTGCGCGTGTCGCGTGCATCGCATCTTCGACGCGCGCCTTCTTCTCTTTCATTTCCGTCTCGGTCGCCGCACCGACTTTAATTACCGCGACGCCGCCGACGAGTTTCGCCAGACGCTCCTGCAACTTCTCGCGGTCGTAGTCCGAAGATGTCTCTTCGATCTGCGCGCGCAAAGTCTTGACGCGGCCTTGAATGTCCGTCGCCTGTCCTGCGCCTTCGACGATGGTCGTGTTGTCTTTGTCAATCGTCACTTTCTTGGCGCGCCCCAAATCTTCGATCTTGACGCTCTCGAGCTTGATGCCCAAGTCTTCGCTGATAACCTGTCCGCCCGTCAGAATCGCAATGTCTTCGAGCATCGCTTTGCGGCGATCACCGAAGCCCGGCGCTTTCACGGCGGCAATGTTCAAAGTGCCGCGCAGTTTGTTGACGACGAGCGTCGCCAACGCTTCGCCTTCGACATCTTCCGCGATAATCAACATCGGCTTGCCGAGTTTAGCGACCTGCTCCAGCAGCGGCAGCAAATCCTTCATCGAAGAAATCTTCTTTTCGTTGATGAGAATCAGCGGGTTGTCTAAAGACGCAACCATGCGCTCCGGGTCTGTCACGAAATAGGGCGAGAGGTAGCCGCGATCAAACTGCATACCTTCGACGATATCCAGCGTCGTCTCCATCGTCTTCGCTTCTTCGACGGTAATCACGCCGTCTTTGCCGACCTTATCCATCGCTTCCGCGATGATGCTGCCGATGTTCGCGTCGCCGTTGGCCGAAACGGTTCCGACCTGCGCGATAGCGTCGCCTTTAACGGGCTTCGCCAGACGCTTGATCTCTTCCATCACGCGCTCGACCGCTTTATCAATGCCGCGCTTCAAGGCCATCGGGTTCGCACCCGCCGCAACCGTCTTCACGCCCTCGCGGAAAATCGCCTGCGCGAGCACCGTCGCGGTGGTCGTGCCGTCGCCCGCGACATCCGAAGTCTTGGAAGCGACTTCGCGCACCATCTGCGCGCCCATGTTCTCCAGCGCGTCTTTGAGTTCAATCTCTTTCGCCACCGTGACGCCGTCTTTGGTGATCGTCGGTGAACCGAATTTTTTGTCAATCACGACGTTGCGCCCTTTGGGGCCGAGCGTAATCTTGACAGCATCGGCGAGCTGATTGACGCCGCGCAAGATAGCTGCGCGCGACTCTTCGCCATGAATTACTTGCTTTGCCATAACTAATTTCTTCTCCTACTCAATATGTGTTGTTCCGTTCATGGAAAAAGCGGCTCAAGCGTTTCTCTATTGAAAACTACTTGCCGCTTTTCTTGCCGCCGCCGGTGCTGCCCGATCCGGCTGCCGCGCCCGCGCGTTGGACGATTCCGTAAATGTCTTCCTCTTTCATGATGAGCAACTCTTCACCATCAAGGCTGACTTCGTTGCCGCCCCATTTGCCGAACAGCACGATGTCGCCCGCTTTGACATCCAAAGTCTGGCGCGTGCCATCGGTCTTGTATTTGCCTTCGCCGACGGCGATCACTTCGCCCTGCGACGGTTTCTCTTTGGCGGTGTCCGGGATGATGATCCCGCCGCGCACTTGCTCGCCTTCTTCGAGGCGGCGCACGATCACACGATCATGCAAAGGTTTGATTTTAGTTGACATACTACTTTCTTGCTCCTTTCACGTTACCGAAAAAACCGGATGATGTTCCGGCCATAAAATTTAATTGCTGGATTTGAATAGCATTCCGTTCGCGTTAGCACTCTGGTGTTGCGAGTGCTAAAAATATAGCGGCGGAACACGGTTTTGTCAACTGTTTGCCGCGCGAAGTGTGGTAACCGGTGGAAGCAATCAGCGTGAGCGGCGCTTAGTCGCGGCATGGCTGGCAGTGATGGCGCGCTCCTGTGTGCGGTAGGCGGCGACACGTTTGGAGAGCGTGTTGCGGTGAATGCCCAAGATGCCTGCGGTGCGCGAAAGACGATCTTTGTGGCGGGCGAGCGCCTTCTGTATGTAAAGCTTTTCAAATTCGGCGACGGCTTCATCAAGCATAATCTGCCCGTCGAGCATTTCGTCAATCAAAGCTTCGAGGCGCGCGCGCATCTGCATCTTCGTTCTCCGGCGGCGGATGTTAGTGTCCGTGTAAGATTTATTCGTTAATCAGTTTTCGATACTCATCATAAAAACGTGCGCGCACATCCTGCGATGTCAGGTGTGCGAGAAGGCGTGCGCCGTAGGCCAGAGCGGGCGCGGTGCGCGCTTCTTCGACCGCTCTGAGGCGAACCGGAAAAGCCGTCAGCGCCAGATAAAACACGGAGCACACGGCCAGCCCGCGAATGAATCCGAACATTGCACCGAGCACGCGGTCAATCCATTCGAGATGCGCCCGCCGCAAGCCTTTGCCGAGCAATCGTCCGGCGACGAATCCAGCGAGAAGAACAAGCAACGTGATCGCCAGAAAGCCGCCCGCGTTGGCTGCTGCATTAGATTCGACAAGACCGAAGGCGCGCAATACAGCTCCCGCCGAGTTGTAACCGCGCGCGGCCAAGACCAACCCGAAGACGAGCGCGACTCCCGTCACAAGCGCCCGTGCCAACCCGCGCAACGCGCCCGCGATAACAGACGCTCCGATTATCGCCAGCACAAATAAATCAAAAACGGTCATTCACAGTTCGCTGCCTGTCAATTGCCTGTAAGCTTCAAGGTAACGTGCGGTGGTTGCGGCGGCGACCGTTTCGGGCAGCGGTGGTGCGGGCGGCCTTTTATCCCATGCCAGCGATTCCAGATAATCGCGGACAAACTGCTTGTCGAAAGAAGGCTGCGCGCGTCCGGGCGCGTATTTGTCGGCAGGCCAGAAGCGCGAAGAGTCCGGCGTCAAAACTTCGTCAATCAAAATTATGCGTCCGTCCGCCTCGCGCCCGAACTCAAACTTCGTATCGGCAATGATAATGCCGCGCGTTCGCGCATACTCGCTCGCTTCTTTGTAAAGAGCTAAGGACGTATCGCGCAAAAACTTCGTCGTCTCTTCGCCTAACATTTCGGCGGCGCGTGCTTCGCTGATGTTTTCGTCATGGCCTGTTGCGGCTTTCGTCGCGGGCGTAAAAATCGGTTGCGGCAGTTTCGCGGATTCGCGTAAGTTTTCCGGCAAGCGATGGCCGCAGACTTCGCCCGTCGTTTGATAATCTTTCCAGCCGGAACCGCTCAAGTAGCCGCGCACCACGCACTCGATTGGAAAAACCTGCGTGCGCCGGACGAGCATCGAACGTCCGCGCAAGACCTGCGCGTGTTGTGTGACGGCTTCCGGCATCTCTTCCATCTCCGTTGTCAGAAGATGATGCGGAGAGATATGTTCGAGATGCGCGAACCAGAAATGCGAGAGCGCGGTTAAGACTTCGCCTTTGCGCGCAACCGGCGTCGGCAGCACGCAATCGAAAGCCGAGAGGCGATCCGTCGCCACGATCAACAGCCGCTCATCGTCAACCGCGTAAACATCGCGCACCTTGCCGCGATTAACGAGTTGTAGATTTGCCAGCGAAGTCTCGCGCACTGGCAGCGTCAAAGAAGCGGACGGCGATGCTGCATTCGGTGCGGTCATAAACTTTGACTAGCGCGTCGGGTTAGAAGGACGTAAACAAGCGATTGCAAGCGCAAGCGGCGAGACGGGATTCTGCTTGCCCCGCGTGCCTTTGTCAAGGAAAAGCGGATAACAGTGTTCAGTTTTTAGTTTTCAGTGAAGCCGAATAACTTAAAACTCGAAACTGAACACTAAAAACTTAAAACTCGAAACTCAAAACTACTGCTCGTTGATTGATTCTTTCAATCTTTGAATTTGCGCGGCGTGGCTGTGCGCGTGGGCGGCGTAAATCTTCAGCCAGTCTTCGGCTGTGTAGCGGCCTGATTGCGTATGCGTGCCTTCGCGCGTCCAATCTTCTTCGTTCATAAAAGAGAGCAGTTGCACGGTTGAGGCGCGCGATGAACGGATGGACTCGAGCGCGGGCGCAATGTCGCGCTCGTTGTAATGAAGATGCGCCGCATAAGCTTCTTCATCATAACCTTGAATGGTCGGGTTTTCTTCGGCGAGAAGTTGTCGCAGGCGCATCGCGCTGCGCATCTCGCTATCGGCCAGATGTTGCACGATTTCAGCGGCGCTCCACTTGCCCGTAATCAAATGTTTGGTCATAGCGTCGGCGGGAAAATCTTCGAGGCTGCGTGCGACTTCGTCGTAGCCCGCCGCATACTGCGCGATTAAAGTCTGTTTCTCTTCTGGCGTCATGGCGTATGTTCGTGTTCCTTTCAAGTGTGAAATATTCCGTGCGATAATAGCGCGTCTTCGTAAGTCTCGGCTATTTCCTACAAAAAATCGTTTGGCTTTTTCCGTGTGAACGAAGTGTGCCCGCGCCGTCACGACGTTTATCAGTACGCGCGGGCGAGTAATTTATCTCCGGGAGATTATCATGCGAGTTGCCCGATTCATCCGCTCTGCCGCGAGCTTTGCGCTGTTCAATATGGCGCTGATGCTTGCGCTCTACGTCGCGCCGCACGGCGCATGGACGCGCACCTTAGCGCAAACTTCCGCTCCGGCGCAAGAAACGTCTGCGCGCCAGAGCTTGCCGCCCGCGCAATATATTCCGAGCCATGATTACGATGTGCGCAATATTACTTTGAATCTGCATTTCGACTGGCAACGCGAGCAGGCCATCGGGACGGCGACGCTCACCTTCGCGCCGCTCGTTAAAGATTTGCGCCGCGTCGAACTCGACGCCGGGAACATGACTTTCAATTCGATTAAACTCGTCGCTCCAAATGTTCCTGTTACGTCCGGCACTCCGCTAAAATTTGCACTCGCTGCGCCACGCGAAAAGTTAATCGTCGAGCTTGACCGCGCTTATCAGCCGACGGATGTTTTGACGATCATCTTTGACTACCATACCAACGGCGTCGTTAAAGAGTCCGGCATCGGCGGCGCTTACGGGCGCGGGCTGGCATTTATTAAACCGACGAAGGACGAGCCGAAGCGCCCGCGCCAAATCTGGTCGCAGGGCGAATCCGAATATAATCATTACTGGTTTCCCTGCTACGATCACCCGAATGATTTCTCGACTTCCGAATTAATCGCCACCGTTGATAAACCCTATACGGTAATCTCCAACGGCCAGCTCGTCGAACAAAAAGACAATCCCGACAACACGCGCACCTTTCACTGGAAGACGGACGTGCCGCACGCAAGCTATCTAATCTCCATCGTCGTCGGCGAATACACGCCGGTCGAAGCCGCTTACGCGGGCATCCCGATTAACACTTACGTTTACCCGTCTGAAGTGAAGGAAGGGCGCATCACGGCGGCGCGCATTGCAGACATGGTGCAGTTCTTTTCCGAAAGAACGGGCGTCAAATATCCATATGCGAAGTATGCCCAAACGGTCGCGCGCGATTTCGGCGGCGGCATGGAGAATATCTCCGCGACGACTTTGACCGACATGACGATTCACGACGCGCGCACAGAGCTTGATCGAACGAGCGATAGTCTGCTTTCGCACGAACTCGCGCATCAATGGTTCGGCGATTATGTGACCTCCCGCAACTGGTCTGACATTTGGCTCAACGAAAGCTTCGCCACCTACTTTCAAGCGTTGTATGACGAACACAATCTGGGGCGCGACGAGTTTCTTTACAGAGATGTGCGAAACAATCAGAACGAATATCTTGAAGCATGGCGGCGCGGCCTGCGGCGTCCGATTGTGACGAAGAACTACACGGAGCCGGATGCGGTCTTCGACGTTTACGCATACCCGCGTGGCGGGGCTGTGCTGCATATGCTGCGGCGTTATCTGGGCGATGAAAATTGGTGGCGCGCGATTAATCACTACCTGACGAAGTATGCGCACCAGCCCGTCGAGACGGCGCAGTTTCGCATTGCGATTGAAGAAGCGACGGGGCAGCCTCTGGAGTGGTTCTTCGATCAATGGCTTTACAAAATGGGGCATCCCATTTTTTACGTGACGAAGAGTTACGATCAAGCGGCGAAGACTTTAACGCTCAACGTCGCTCAGGCGCAGAAGATTGACCCGACGAGCGCTTTTCCGCAGGCGGCGCTTTTCCGTGTGCCGGTTGATATAGAAATCGGTGCGGCAGGCGGCAAGACACGCATCGAGCGCGTGATCATTGAGCCGAAAGAGACACAAACTTTTAGCTTCAAACTCGACGGCGAACCGCAACTCGTCAACTTCGATTACGGCGGCGCGTTAATCAAAGAAGTTCGCTTCGACAAACCGGCGAGCGAGCTTGTTTATCAATTGACGAACGATGAAGATTTGACGGGGCGGCTGTGGGCGCTTGAAAGATTGCGTGATCGCCTCAAGGACAGCGGTGCGCCGGAGGCGGAGCGCGCGCAGGTGACGGCGGCAATCGGCGGCGCGCTTTTGAAAGATAAGTTCTGGGGCGTGCGCGCGGAAGCGGCAGCATCTTTGAAGGGAATTAACAACGCGGCGGCGCGCGATGCTCTGCTTGCCGCGACGAAGGATGCAAAGTCGGCGGTGCGCGCGGCGGCCATCGAGTCGCTTTCGCCAACCAGAGACGCGATGCTCGCGGGCGTCTACGAAAAGTTTCTGGACGATCCGAGCTACGCCGTAATCGGTGCGGCGTCGCAGGCCTTAGGTGAAACGAAAGCGGCGGGCGCGTATGCCGCGCTCTCCAAATTGCTGGAAGTTCCGTCATGGCGCGACACGATTCGCATCTCTGCGCTGAACGGTCTCGGCACGCTCGGTGACGCTCGCGCGCTCGATGCCGCACTGCGTTATTCGACAAGCGGAAATGCCACTGCCGTGCGTCTCGCCGCCATCAGCTTGCTCGGTGGCGTCGGCAAAAACGATCCGCGCGTCTTTCAACGTCTCGCGGAAACTTTCACGCAGGCCTTCACCGCGAGCAATAAAACCTTGATTACTAACGGCGCTGAAGCCCTCGTCGCGCTCGGCGACCCGCGCGGTCTGGAGGTTTTCGAGAGTGTACGCCGCAAGGCGAACAGTAAAGAGGCGGCGACGCTGCTTGTGCCGTATGAGGAGCGTTTACGCACGGCACAAACGGCGACGCCGAAACCTGCGGGCAAGTGATTTTGAGCTTATCTATAACTTAATGCTTGAGTTTAAGCGAGTTTTCCTGTTATATTCTTTAATGCCAGAGCGTCGTGCCGCACTACGCCGCCGACACGCATTCATGTGAACGTCCTGTTCGCCCGCGAAAGAAATCTTTGATGACCAAATCTGCGACCGACAAAGCGCCGTCCGCGAACGAAGAATATCAAAATGCAGATACGCCCGCCGCCCCCGGCGAGCGCAAAACGACGCTGCTCGTAGTCGAAGACGACGATAAGATTTCCGAGATGATTACCGAACATTTTTCGCGCGCAGGCTTTAACGTGAAGACCGCTGAAGACGGCACGCAGGGCGTGCAGGTGGCGCTTCAGGATCACCCGGATGCCATCGTGCTCGATCTGATGTTGCCGAAGATGGACGGCCTCGCCGTGTGCCGCGAGATACGCGAAAAAGCTCCGTACATTCCGATTCTGATGCTCACGGCCAAAGACGACGTCGTAGACAAAGTGCTCGGCCTCGAGATGGGCGCGGACGATTACATCACAAAGCCGTTTGCATTGCGCGAATTGGAAGCGCGTGTCAAATCTGTGCTGCGCCGCGCGAGAAACATTGCGAGTGCTGCGAACGCGGGCGACGAAGCCCCGATTGTACGCGGGCGGCTGCGCATTGATCCGTCGAAGCGCGAAGTAACTGTCGGCGAGCGACAAGTCGAACTAACGCCGAAAGAGTTCGATCTGCTGCGCCTCTTCGCCACCAATCCCGGGCGGGTTTTTCCACGCAAATACCTGCTCGAAAAAATCTGGGACTACTCTTACGAAGGCTACGACCGCACGATTGATTCGCACATCAATCGCCTGCGCGCGAAGATCGAAGAGAACCCGGACAATCCGCAAATGGTGCTGACCGTTTGGGGCATCGGTTACAAATTCAGCGACGAGCAAGCGTAAAGTCAAAGCCCTTCGGCCGCGCCAACGCTTGCTGCTTTACCCATCCCCCGAATTCCTTGCCAGACCCGAACGACCGTGACGTTTGAAGCAAGGAATCTTTAGTTCGTCAAGGCGACCACAATAGCAGCGTCGCTTATCCCGTCTCCCCGCAACTCTACAAACGCTTGCATACGAGTCCTAACGTATTTGCCTTCAGTCAAAACTATGGCAATCAACAGTGAGCACGCCTGCAACCATCACCTCTATTGCTGCCGCACGAAAAAAGCCGCAGCCACCTGCCAAAACTAAAGCCATGAAAAATTCTGAACCTACATCGAAAAAGCAGTTGACGCGCGTTTCCTCTGCCGTGCTGTTGCTCGGAGCCGTTGCGCTCACGCCGTCCATCGCGCAGCACGGGCGAGACGTGCCCGTGAACATCACCAGCGTTGACACGCGCCGCACGCCGCAGGGCGCAGTCATCACGCTCTCGGCTGATGCGCCGCTCAATCGAACGCAGACATGGCAGGACGCCAATGGCGAGTTTCACATGGTGCTGCCGCGCGCCGGGCAGAGTCGGGTTCGCAGCGGGCACGGCGTCAGAGTGCAGCGCATCGGCGATTCGCTGGAGATCATCGTGCCGTCCGGTCGCGGCGCTAACGTCACGGTGCAGCCGCGCTTTAACCGCATGGACTTGATTGTGAACGGCGACGTGAGCGGATTGTCGAATCAAAGCGGCAACGAAAATCCGGCGGCGCAAAACGCGCGCGTAACACAACGCGGCGAGCCTCTTGCCGCGATGCCGTCGCCGCGTCGCCTGCCGCGTGCGCGTCGCTATTCGTCAAGCGGTGCGCCGCAGATTGCTTCCGCTGCGGCAAGCCAGATGAGCAAGCCTAAGGAAGCGAATTACACGCCGCAGGCTTACGAGCCGTCGCCCGCACCCGTATCTTCGACGGTGCAACGTGCCGGAAACGGCGGTGCATTGCCCGCCACCACCACTACTGCGCCGCAACAGAATTCTTCCGTGCCTGCCGTTAATTCCGCCGCGACGATTAATAATCCTTCGACAGCGCAGGCGGCGATTGCGCCCGCCGTTAATGCGCCGGTCGCTCCGCCGGTTGTTCCGATCGCTCCGGCGGCGAGCGCGGCTGCGCCGGAGAGCGGCGAAGAGGGAGGCATATTCTCATTTCTGTTTTCAACCGTCGGCATCATTCTTCTCGTCGTGCTTGGCCTCGTCGCGTTGCTGGTGTTGCGTCGCCGCAAGGCTTCGGGCTTTGAGGATGTTGAAGGCGTAGAGTTGACGAACGCAGTGGCGACGACCAAAGTTGAAGCGACCGCCGATCCCGAAGCAGGCGGGCGGCGCAGAAAAGAACGGCGTAAAAAGGGACGACGTGAGAGCGATGAAGCGGCGAACCTGCCTGCCTTGAGCACTGCTTTAGCGGCTGGCGCGGCACAACGCGAGGCGATGACGGAATCACAGGGGCGCGGCCTTGAGGCGCACGCTCCCGCCGTTCTTTTCGGTGCGTACCGTGTCGATCAGGAAGTCGGCAAACTGGTGCTGGGGCAACCACACCGGATGGACGTGTTGGCCTCACGCGCGCTGGATGATCGTCGCGCCATCGAAGCCTCTTTGATTAAGGCGCTGACGGCTGCGGACACGGACGAGAGCGGACGACGCCGCGCCAGCGAGGCGCTCGAAGAATATGGTTTTGTCGCGCGCCAATCGGCGGCACTGCTGCTTGCGCCGGATGCTTACGAACGTGCCTCCGCCGCGCAGACGCTCGGCGAAATCAGGTCGTCCACGTCGCTGCAATTTCTACTCGAAGCTTTGTATGATTCGGAAGCGATTGTGCGCACACGCGCCGTCGAAAGTTTGGGCGCGCTGAAACTTCCGTCGGCGATTGGCGCGCTGTTGGACATGGCACGGCGTCACCCGGAAATGCCCGCCGCTCTTTTGAGCCGCGCGCTCAACGAGTGTTCGCTTGACGCGCTGGATATCTTCGGCACGCAAGCGCCGGAACGCGCCTTTCTTTCCATGAGCGCGGGCGAATCGTTCACGGGCGAAATCACCAATCTCGAATCGGCTGGCATTGTCGAGCAACTCCCCGAATGGCTCGAAGATGAAACGCTCGCCGAAGCCTTCGCGGGTATTGAGAGCGCGAACATTGAAGTTCGCACCGCCGCCGCCCGTGCGCTGGCGCAATTCCAAGTGCAGCGTTCCGTCATCGCTTTGACGAAACTTGCAGCGCATGACGGCGAACCCGTTGTGCGTGCCGCCGCCGTGACCAGCCTCGGCGCGATTGACCATGAATCGGTCTTTGCCCCGGTGCTGACGGCCTTCGGCGACGAAGCGCGCGAAGTGCGTGCGGCGGCGGCGCGTGCTTTGTCCAGACTTAACTTCGACCGCGCGGATGCTTACGTGCGCGTCGCGGAAACGGCCGACGCGGAAACGATGCGCGAAGTGGCGCGCGCCTGCATCAAAGCGGGCATGGCGGGGCAGGCGATTGACAGGCTGGCGAGCGAAGACCGTCGCCCGGCCTATGAAGCTTTTTCGCTATTGTCACTGCTCGTTAAATCCGACGAGACGCAGCCGATTCTGGACGCCATAGAGCATCACGGCGATATGAACGTGCGGCTGGCCGCCGTGCGTTTGCTGGGTTTGGCGGGCAGCGCGGAGGTCGCAAGCCGTTTGCGTCAACTCGCCGTGCGCGACGGCGTGCCGGAGAAAGTGCGTGCCGCCGTGCTCGAAGTCGTCTACAAAATGGATCAAACGCAAACTGTTTAATTTGAAAATAATTGCCGGTGGAGAAATCTCTGGTGACAAGAGACGGCTTTGCGTTGCATAATACGGGGCGTTACAAACGGTTTCAGTTTAACGGCCTTCAATGACACATAAAATGCTTCGCTCTCTCTTTCTCGTTAAATCGCGGCGCACTGTCGCCAACGCTATCGCCACCCCGCTGCTTTTGGTCTCTCTTCTTTTTATTTCGTGTGCGGGCACTACGCCCGCCATCGCGCAAAAGAAAAGACAGACCGCGACGCCGCCGCAGGCTAACACCAACACGGCTTCCGGTACGGCGCAAAGGTCTATGCGCAAGAAATTGACCGCGCCGCGCAGCAGCGAGTCGAGCGAAGGCTCGCGCGTCACGATTGCTTCCGACGGCGTGCTCAACGATTATTCCGCATACCGTAGCGGCAACCGTTTCTACGTCGTGATTCCTGAAGCGGACGCGGCGCAGGCCACCGCCGGTTTGCGCGGGCGCGGTTTCGAGAACGCGCAGGTGCAAAAGCGCGGGGGCGACGCCGTCATCTCTTTTCAGTTGCAGCCGGGAACCGCCGCACACGTCAACCAGAAATTTAATAAACTCGATGTGGTCTTTTCCGTTCCGGGCGGCGGAACATCCGGCGGCGAGCCGAAGCAGGGAACTACGCCGCCGCCGAAGCCCGTTTCGACGCCGCGCCCGAGCGAGTCTGTGCAGCCGACTCCGACGGCGACACCCGTGCCCGTCAATCGCCCGAACCCCTCCGAACTTAAACAACCGATCAGTGCGAACGTGCGCAACAACACGCCGCTATCCGGCATCGGCATAAACGCCCAGCCGAACGCACAGGCTTCGCCGGGCAGCAGTGGCGCGTCGCTTCCGTCGTTGTCTCCGGTGCTTCCGGCGCAGCAATCGGAAACACCGTCTATTACTTCTTCTCCGTCGCCTGCGCCCACAGCAGAGCAGATAGCGCAGCAGACGCAGCCCGTTGTGCCGGTCACGACCGGCGCGGATAGTTCCGCATCGTCGTCGGCTTCGAGCGGGTCTTTGGGCGCAGTCGTCGCGCGTAATTGGCCGTTGGCGGTTATCGCCGCGCTGATACTCGGCGTGCTCGGTGTCTTCCTTGCGCGACGCTCGATGAGTCGCCCGGGCGATGATGTCGTAGCGCAACGCGCCGCCGCACATAAAGAAAGGCTCGCCGGATTGGATGATGACATTCCGCCGCTGCCCGCCTCCACGCCGCCCATCGTAGGTGACACAAACGCTTTTAAGTCGGCGGCGGTCGCTTCAACTATCGCCGCGCCGTTCACGACGTCAAGCGCCGCGCCGCCCGTTACGGAGAGTGTGCCGACGCTGCCCGTCGTCGCCGACGAAGAAACGAAAGAAGTCGAATTGGTTGCGCCCGTCGTAGATGTCGAGCGCGCGGATGTCGAGACGCAGAACGCGCTGGTGGGCGAGCCTTACGATGAAACTGTGGTCGGCGCGAAAGACGCGGGCACGCGGCAGTTTATCGCCGCCGGATTGCTCGTCGCGCTCGCCGGGCGCAACATCGCCAAGCGCGATAATGCGCGTGCGGCCTTCATCAAACACGGTTACTTCGAAGACGCGACGCGCGATCTGCGCACCGCCGAAGCGCCCGCCGAACGTGTCTCCGCCGCGCGTTCGCTGAGCCTCGTGCGCGACACAGCGGCGACGCCGCATCTCGTCGCAGCGCTCGAAGATTCGTCGCCGGATGTGCGCCGCGCCGCTGTCGAAGCACTCGCAGAGGTGCGCGACCCGCAGGCGGTTGCGCCGCTCGAAGCGTTGCGCGACCGCGAAAAGAATCGCAAAATCCCGCGCGCGTTGATTCAAAGAGCTATCGAAGCGAGCGTCATCGGTCAGGAGAAGACGGAGACCCCGCCGCTTGCCGCCGCGCCTGCCGCGCCCGCTGTCAGCGAAGAAATAGTTACGGAAGAACTTACTGCGCCTCATGAAATTATCGCGCCGGAAGAGAGCGCCGCGCCGGAAGAATTTGCTGCTTCGGAAGCGGCTGCGCCAATTCACACCGGCGACGACACCGCGACCATCGAAGCCGCGCCGGTTGCATATGATTCAACGCCTGCGCCCGTCGCTGCACCGGTCGAAGAAGAAGCATCGCTCGCCGCACCCGTCGTCGTCGCCGACGAAGTTGCCGCGCCGAACCTTGTTGAAGAATCTGCCCTCACTGCCGACGAAACACCGCACACAACGGAAGCGCACGCGCCGGAAACATTCGAGCCGGTTGCGCCGCTTCCGACGGAAGCCTTTGAAGCACACGCGCCTGCGTTTGAGCAAGACCTTGAGCGGGACATTGCGCCGGACGCGCTTGCGGCCAACGCCGAACCGTCGCCCCTCGTTGCAGATCACGCTTATGCGGAGACTGATAACGC
Organism: Pyrinomonadaceae bacterium; assembly: GCA_046262295.1. GTDB lineage: Bacteria > Acidobacteriota > Blastocatellia > Pyrinomonadales > Pyrinomonadaceae > JBHENC01. The sequence continues at coordinate 30,345 of JBHENC010000016.1, forward strand.
CGCTGCTTCTGGCTTCGCGCCGGTTTCCGTGCCGGATCAAACTTCGTTGACGGATGACACTGCGGACGTAGATGAAGATGCCGCTATCGGAGAGTTCGAGTCTAACTTTGCCGATGAAGCGATTACCGCGACACACTTTGCGCCGCCGCTTTCGCCACAGCAGGATATCGCCGAGCCGTCTTCCGCAACTCCTTGGACGACGCCTGCTTCCACAGATACGCCGGATTCTTTTCAGGATTCTTTGATAGAGCGCAACGACGGCACGGCGCAACAGGGCTGGGTTGAAGTTGACATGAGCGAGCCGGAGATTATCAGCCATGCCGCGCCGTCTACTACTACGCCGCCTGCTGCCGAAGCGCCGCCGCCCGCTATGGAATCTTTCGAGACCTTTGCGATACCGTCGGAAGCTCCCGCCGCCGAGCCTTTGTTTGAAGAACGGGTGACGCCCGCCGTTCCCGAAACATCCGCCAGAGAAATCGAGGTGGCGGTTTCGGATAAAGGCATCGTGCCCGTCGGCGAAGACCTCTCGACTGTGCCGAGCGCGATTCTGAAACGGCTGGCGAGCGAGGAAGCGAGCGAACGCGCCGCAGCGGTCGAAGACCTGGCGCGCGTCAGCGGTGAAGACGCCTTCCGCGAAATCAGCGCGGCCTTTGACGATCCCGAACAGGAAGTGTGCGATGCTGCGGCACGCGCGCTCTTCAGCCTCAACGCGGATCGCGCCGCATCTTTCACGCGCGCCCTTCGTGAAGCTCCGCCGGAACGTCGCCGCAAAATCGGCACATCGCTCTCTTCCTCCGGCCTTGCCGCCGAAGCCATCGGCCACTTGTCCGGCGAGAGCCGCGAAAAGACTTACGATGCTTTCTCGCTGCTATTTCTGATGTCGAAAGCAGGCGAAGTGCAACCTTTGATGAAGGCTATCGAAGAGCACCCGAACAACGAAGTGCGCCTCGCTGTCGTCAAACTGCTTGCCCTGAGCGGGCAACAGGAAATACTGCCCGCGTTTCGCCGTCTCGCCGTGCGCGGTTCACTTCCAACCGAAGTGCGCTCCGCCGTGATGGAAGCTATCTATCAGATCAGCAGCCAATCGTCTTCGGATAGCCCGTCAGCCGCCTAAAAGCAGAGATACTAGATGTCAGATGTTAGATGTTGGTGTTAGAATATCCTTTCTAATATCTGACATCTAACATCTGACATCTGCTTTTATGCCTTTTCAACTTCGTTCGGATTTCGCGCCGCAGGGCGATCAGCCGCAGGCGATTGACGCGCTTGTGCGCGGCCTCGATGAAGGCGCGAAAGATCAAGTCCTACTCGGCATCACCGGCAGCGGCAAAACTTTCACCATCGCCAGCGTCATACAGCAAACGCAACGCCCCGCCCTTGTGCTCGCGCATAACAAGACGCTCGCCGCGCAGCTTTATCAGGAGTTCAAAACCTTCTTTCCCGAAAACGCCGTCGAGTATTTCGTTTCCTACTACGACTACTACCAGCCGGAAGCGTATGTGCCTGCTTCCGATTTGTACATCGAAAAGGAAGCGACGATCAACGAAGAGATAGACCGTTTGCGTATGAGCGCGACGCGCGCTTTATTCGAGCGGCGCGATGTCATCGTCGTCGCCAGTGTCTCCTGCATTTATGGCCTAGGCGATCCCGACGCATATTACGGGATGCTGCTTTTCTTAGAACCCGGCGGGCGCATGACGCGCGATGCTCTGCTGCAAAAGCTCGTCGAGTTGCAGTACGAACGCTCCGATGTTGAATTTACTCGCGGAAGTTTCCGCGTGCGCGGTGACGTCGTGGAGATTTATCCCAGCTATCAGGAGCAGGCTTATCGCGTCGAACTGTGGGGCGATGAAATCGTTTCGATCTCGACGATTGATCCGCTTCTCGGCGACGTGCTTCACAAACACACCTCGCGCGTGCCCGTTTACCCGAAATCGCACTACGTGATGTCGAAGCAGACAATCAAGAGCGCGATTAAATCCATCCGCGAAGAGTTAGAGTGGTGGGAGCCGAAACTGATTCAGGAAGGCAAGCTCGTCGAAGCGCAACGCCTTCATCAACGCACGATGTACGATCTAGAGATGATAAAGGAGATGGGCTTTTGTCGCGGCATCGAAAACTATTCGCGTCATCTAACAGGCAAGCCGCCCGGCTCGCCGCCGCCGACCCTGCTCGATTACCTGCCGAAAGATACGTTGATGGTGATAGACGAATCGCACCAGACGATTCCGCAAATCGGCGGGATGTTCAAGGGCGATCAATCACGCAAGGGCACGCTCGTCGAATACGGCTTTCGTCTTCCTTCGGCGATGGATAATCGCCCACTCAACTTTACGGAATTTGAAGGACGCATCGGCCAGACCATCTACGTCTCCGCGACGCCCGGCCCTTACGAATTAACGAAGGCGGGCGGCGAAGTGATAGAGCAGATCATACGCCCTACTGGGCTTATTGATCCGATTGTCGAAGTCCGCCCCGTCAAAGGCCAGATTGATAATCTGCTGGAAGAGTGTCGCCTGCGCACCGAACGCAACGAGCGTGTGCTGGTCACGACACTCACCAAAAAGATGTCCGAAGACTTGACCGAATACTTTGCCGAAGTCGGCGTCCGCGTGCGCTATCTACACTCCGACATCGAAACCCTTGAGCGCATCAAAATCCTGCGCGATCTACGGCGCGGCGAGTTCGATGTCCTCGTCGGTATCAATCTTTTGCGCGAAGGTCTTGATCTCCCCGAAGTCTCCCTCGTCGCAATTCTCGACGCCGACAAAGAAGGCTTTCTACGCTCCGAACGATCCCTGATTCAAACAATGGGACGCGCCGCCAGAAACGTCGAAGGCAAAGCGATTCTTTACGCCGACAAGATTACGGATTCGATGCGCCGCGCGATGGATGAAACCGACCGCCGCCGCAGCATTCAACAGGAATACAACACAGAGCACAACATCACGCCGCAGACCATCATCAAATCCATCGAAGCGACGCTCGTCACGGCCTACGAAGCGGACTACTTCAAAGTCCCGCTCAACCTCGACGCCATCGAAGACTACTCGCGCGACAAATTGGACGAAACCATCCATCGCCTCGAAGCCGAAATGCGCGAATCCGCCAAACGCTTCGAGTTCGAGCGCGCCGCCGAACTACGTGACCGCATCAAATATTTACGCGAACGCGAATTGCAAATGACGTAAGAATAGTTTTCAGTTTTCAGTTTTGAGCAAAACGCTCCGGCTGAAAACTAAAAACCGAAAACTAAAAACTGTTACCCATGTTTCGTTTCACCACTGCCGGAGAATCGCACGGGCGCGCGCTCGTCGCTATCGTTGAAGGCTTGCCTGCGGGCTTGCCGGTGGATGTCGCGCGGATTGATAGAGAGTTGGCGCGGCGACAGTGGGGCTACGGGCGCGGCGGGCGCATGAAGATCGAGCAGGATCGCGCAGAGATTTTAAGCGGCGTGCGGCATGGCTTAACGATTGGTTCGCCCGCCACGTTGTTGATTGAGAATAAGGATTGGAAGAATTGGACGGACGTGATGGCGAGCGAGTTCGTTGACGTGCCGCCGGAGAAATCGCGCCGCCTCAAACGCCCGCGTCCCGGCCACGCCGATTTAGCGGGCGGCCAGAAATACGGCGCACGCGATTTGCGCAACATACTCGAACGCGCCTCCGCACGCGAAACCGCCGCCCGCGTCGCCTGCGGCGCACTCGCCAAACAACTGCTCGCCGCCTTCGACGTTGAGATTGCCAGCCACGTCATTCAACTCGGCGGCATTCCCGATGCGCCGCTCGAAGTTGATTGGTATGGAATTATTTCCATTCCCGACGACGCGCCGCTACGTTGCGCCGACGCGGAAACGCAAGCGCGCATGGTCGAATTGATAGACGAAAAACGGCGCGCGGGCGACACGCTCGGCGGCATCTTTGAAGTCGTCGCTCGCGGGCTTGTGCCCGGCTTAGGCTCACACACTTCTTGGGATCAAAAACTCGACGGGCGGCTCGCGCAGGCCATCATGTCCATTCCCGCCGTTAAAGCCGTCAGCATCGGCGCGGGCACGGAAGCAAGCAGTTTGCCCGGCTCCGAAGTCCACGACGAAATCGCTTACGACGCCGACGTCAAAACCTTCACGCGCCCCACCAACCGCGCCGGAGGACTCGAAGGCGGCATCACCAACGGCGAAGACTTGCGCGTGCGCGGCTACCTGAAACCCATCTCCACACTGCGCCGCCCGTTGTCTTCCGTTGACATAGACACCAAACAAACAGACCTCGCCGCCTTCGAGCGTTCCGACATCACTGCTGTTCCGGCGGCAGGCGTCATCGGCGAAGCAATGCTCGCCCTCACCTTCGCCTCCGCCCTACGCGACAAATTCGGCGGCGACAGCCTCACAGAGATGCGCCGCAACTTCGACGGCTACCGCGAGCAGTTGCGCGAGTATTGATCCAAGCGTTTATAATTCCACGAAGCCTGATACTGTATTTAAGGAGACAGCTATGAAATACCGCGCCTTGATTGAACAGGACGAAGACGGCGTGTACGTCGCCGAAGTGCCAGCCTTGCCCGGCTGCATCTCTCAGGGAGAGACACGAGAGCAGGCCGTCAAAAACATCAAAGAAGCCATCGCCGCGTATCTCGAAAGCTTGGAATATCACGGCGACGCCGTGCCGCCGCCAATAACAGAAGAATTGGTCGAGGTGTAAAAGTGAGTGGATTACCGCGCGTCTCTGGCCGTGAGGTCGTCAAAGCATTGCGCAAACTTGGTTACGAACAAGATCGCCAGCGCGGAAGCCACATTGTTCTCAGGCGGAGCGTTTATCCGCATCGCCGCCTCGTGGTGCCGGATCACCCTGAAGTCGCAAAGGGAACACTCAGAGCTATCATCAAGCAGGCCGGACTGACTGTGGATGAGTTCAAGGCTTTACTTTAATAATTCGCCATAATTAAACTTATCAGAAAAAGTACACAAGCCTTATTCGATCTAATAAAGGAAGCTGTGATGTCATTATTGAGAATTGTAAAATACCCTGATCCTATGTTGCTTGCGCCGGGTGATCCGGTCGGGGTGGCGGGGTTTGATGCGGAGTTGAAGCAACTCGTCGGGGATATGTTTGAGACGATGTATGATGCGCCGGGTGTGGGGCTGGCGGCACCGCAGGTGGGGGTGTCGAAGCGCGTGTTTGTGATGGATTGTTCGGGGGGGCGCGATCCTGCACAGCGGATTGCGATGATTAACCCGGAGATCGTGATGGTCGAGGGCGAGCAGTACGGCGAGGAAGGTTGTTTGTCGTTTCCGGGCATCTTTTTCCCGGTGAATCGAAGCCTGCGCGCCGTTGTGCGGGCGCAGGACGTAAACGGTAAAGAGTTTGAGATAGACGGGTTGGAATTGACGGCGCGGTGTATGTTGCATGAGACGGATCACTGCGACGGGATCGTGTTTCTGGATCGCACGACGCCTTTGAAGCGCGAGATGGTGAAGCGCAAAATCAGGAAGTTGCAGAAGCTGGGCGAGTGGGATTAGTGGTCTGAAAAGCGAAAGAGTTTTTGAGCGACGCGGTTGCCGCTTTTTGAGAAGCGCGCAGCCGCGTTTTGTTTCGCGCGGTGTGATAGTATGAAAGAAAATTACATAAAAGAGGAGCGAGTTATGCACGAACAGCAGGGCGAATTTCGTAATGAGCCGTTTACGGATTTTAGTAAGGAAGAGAACGCGCAGTTGATGCGCGCGGCAATTGAAAAGGTTAAGGGCAAGCTTGGACGCGAGTATCCGCTGGTGATCGGAGGCCACCGTATCAAGACCGAAAGTAAATTTGAAAGCATCAATCCGGCGCAGCGCACGGAGGTCGTCGGGCGTTTTCAAAAGGCGACGAAGGAGTTGGCGAATCGCGCGGTCGAGACGGCGTTCGAGACGTTCAAGACGTGGTCGCGCACATCCGCCGAAGAACGCGCCGGGCTTCTTTTTCGCGTGACCGCGCTCTTGCGCGAGCGTAAGCACGAGATGTCGGCGTGGATGATTTACGAAGTCGGCAAGACGTGGGCGGAAGCCGACGGCGACACGGCGGAGGCCATTGATTTTTGCGATTTTTACGCGCGCGAAATGCTGCGTTACGGCGCGCCGCAACCGCTCACGAAAGTTGAAGGCGAAGAGAACGAGTTGCAGTATATTCCCCTTGGAGTCGGATGCGTGATTCCGCCCTGGAATTTTCCGCTGGCGATTATGGCGGGCATGACGGTCGCGGCGGCGGTCACGGGCAACACAGTCGTTTTGAAACCTTCTTCGGATGCGCCGATGATTGCTTACAAGTTTTATGAAATCCTCGAAGAAGCCGGAATGCCTGCGGGCGTCGTCAACTTTATGACCGGGTCGGGCGCGGAAGTCGGCGACGTGGTGGTGGATCATCCGTTGACGCGCTTTATCGCTTTTACGGGTTCAAAGGAGATCGGTCTGCGCGTCAACGAGCGCGCGGCGAAAGTGAACGAGGGACAGATTTGGATCAAGCGCGTGGTGGCGGAGATGGGCGGCAAGGACGCGATCATTGTTGACGCGGATACGGATTTGGACGAGGCCGCGACGGGCGTCGTGCAATCCGCATTCGGCTTTCAAGGACAAAAATGTTCGGCTTGTTCGCGCGCGATTGTTCACACGGACGTTTACGATTCCGTGCTCGACAAGATCGTTGAGCGCACGGAAAAGTTGCGCGTCGGCGACCCGACGGACGGGGCAACGAATATGTCAGCGGTGATTAACCAGAAAGCTTTCAAGACGATCAATGAGTACATAGAGAAGGGAAAAGCCGAAGGCGGGCGCGTCGTCGCGGGCGGAGGCGCGGACGGCGAGCAGGGCTTCTTCATCGAGCCGACGGTGATCGCGGACGTGAAAGCCGGTTCAACTATCGAGCAGGAAGAAATCTTTGGCCCCGTGCTTGCCGTGATTCGCGCGCAGGATTTTGACGACGCTTTGAAGATCGCCAACGATACGCAGTACGGCTTGACCGGCGCGGTCTATACGAATGATGCGGCGAAGCTTGAACGCGCGCGCAGGGAATTTCACGTCGGCAATCTTTATCTCAATCGCAAATGCACCGGCGCGCTCGTCGGCGTGCATCCCTTCGGCGGCTTCAATATGAGCGGCACGGATTCCAAAGCGGGCGGGCGCGATTACCTCGGTCTCTTCATGCAAGCCAAAGTCTCTTCCGCCAAAATCGGCGCACACGCACTCAAGGCAGCGGAGAAGCGCACGGCGGTTTAACCAATCGGAGTCGGGAGTCGTGAGTCTGGAGTCTTGAGTCGAAAGCCTTAAGTCAAACAAGATTGACGGCTTTGCTTTTGACTCCTGACTCTGAACTCCAGACTTCCCGACTCATTATTATGCGTTTAGTCTTCATGGGCACGCCGGAAGCGGCTGTCCCGACATTGCAGCGATGTCTGGCGGACGGGCATGAGGTTGTCGCCGTCTGGACGCAGCCGGACAAGCCCGCCGGACGCGGTAATAAATTGAAGCCGCCGCCCGTCAAAGAGTTTGCATTGGCGCACAATCTCATCGTTCATCAACCATCGAAAATCAAGACGGACGAAGCGCGGCAGTTATTTGCTTCATACGACGCGGACGCGGTGGTGGTCGTCGCTTACGGGCGCATACTGCCGCCTGCTTTTTTGAGTGCGCCGCGCCTTGGTTGCATCAACGTGCATTTCTCTTTGCTTCCGAAGTATAGAGGCGCTGCGCCGGTTAATTGGGCGATTGTGCGCGGAGAAGAAGAGACCGGCGTAACGACGATGCAGATGGACGAAGGACTCGATACGGGCGCAATTCTTTTGCAGCGCGCAATTGATATCAATAAACGTGAGACTGCGCCGGAGTTGACGGCGCGGCTCGCGCAACTAGGTGCCGGGTTGTTAAGTTCGACGCTCGCCGAGCTTGAAACCTTAAAGCCGCGTCCGCAACGCGAAGATGTGGCGACGTTTGCGCCAATATTGCGACGCGAGGAGGGTTTAATTGATTGGACACAGAACGCCGTTGATATAGAACGGCGTGTGCGCGGCCTTCAACCCTGGCCGAACGCTTACACGATATTTAACTCACGCCGTCTTGTTATCTGGCGCGCGGAAACATTGCGTCGTTTCCTCCTACGGCACGCCGAAAGAGAACTTAATAGTCAAGATAAAGAAGAATGCGGCACGGTCATTAACTCTGACCTGACGCAGGGGCATTTAGATATAGCTTGCGGTGGCCGAACGGCGTTGCGGCTGCGCGAAATTCAGCCAGAAGGCAAGCGGCGTATGCGCACACGCGATTTTCTCAACGGCACGCGCCCCATCGTCGGCGACAAGTTTGGATGAGTCTACCTTCGTCTATCAAAAACGCCAGGCGGGGGACGAAAACGAATTCGGGCGTGAAGGTTTCGCACGCGCGTCTCGCCGCCTTTCAGGTGTTGCGGCGCGTGGAAGAAGACGGCGCGTTTGCTTCCGTGCTGCTCGCCGCATCCGTTGAAGAAATGCGTGCGGATGATCGTGCGCTCTGTTATGAACTTGTCTTGGGAGTGCTGCGCTGGCAGTTGTGGCTTGATAGGTTGATCGAGCACTACGCCCGGCGGGGCGCGGAAACTCTGGATGCGCCGGTTCGACAGGCGTTGCGGCTGGGTCTTTATCAACTGCGCTTTCTCGAGCGCGTGCCGCAATCGGCGGCGGTCAATGAGTCAGTCAATCTAGCCAAGCACGCGCGACTTTCGTCCGCCGCAAGTTTTATCAACGCCGTCCTGCGCCGCGCGACACGCGAACCGGACTATGACCCGGCGGCGAACATCGTTGATCCGCTCGAACGCCTCGCCGTCGAAACATCGCATCCCGCGCATTTGCTCGAACGCTGGGCGAATCACTTTGGTATCGAAGATGCCCGCGCATTTGCCCGCGCCAATAATGACGCGCCGCCCGTCGCTTTTCGTCTCACTATGAAATCAATCGGCGTACAAAAGAGCGTGAATAGTAAGATGGATGAGCCGGATAAAGGTCTTCTCCATCAACTGCGCGCGGCAGGCGGCGAGTTGCAGCCTTCGTCGATTGTGCCGGACGCATGGCGTGTCGCGGGCGCGGGTGGCCTTGTGCGCGAATTGGCGCGCGAAGGAAGGATTTACATACAGGATGAAGCCTCGCAGTTGATCGCGCACGTTCTTGACGCACAGGCGGGCGAGCGCGTGCTGGACGTGTGCGCCGCGCCGGGCGGGAAAACAACGCACGTCGCCTTGAACACCAATGACGAAGCGCAAATCTTCGCGGGCGACGTGCGCGAACAGCGTTTGCGCACTTTGCTTGAAGCCTGCGCGCGGCAAGATGTCAAAAGCGTTCGTGTCGCAGTCTTCGATGCCATCGCCGCGCTGCCGTTTCCCGAAGGCTCTTTTGACCGCGTGCTCGTTGATGCGCCGTGTTCGGGCACGGGCACGTTGCGGCGCAACCCTGAAATACGTTGGCGCATCAAAAAAAACGACATCGCAGAGTTGGCGCAACGGCAGCAACGGATACTCGCTCGCGCCGCGCCGGTGGTGCGACCCGGCGGTGGGCGGCTTCTTTATTCCACCTGTTCCATCGAACCGGAAGAGAATGAATCCGTCGTGAAAAGTTTTCTGGCCGATCATCACAGCTTTAAGCAGCTTGCCGTGAATGTGCCCGCATCGCTTTTGACTTCGCAGGGCGCGGCGCGCACGTGGCCGCAGAGAGACGGCACGGACGGCTTCTTTATCGCGCTCTTGGAGCGTTCGATCTGAATCTGTATGTACGCTTGCGAGACGGCGGAGACGGGTGTTAGACTTCGTGACTTGTATTAAGAGGCTGTCATTGGCTTGTCCGCGCGTCCACCAAGAAAGGCACTGAAGACTCTGTGATAGAGACAAACCGTGCGTTGCCGGTGTTAAGTAAAATCGGCATCATCTGCGGCGTCGGCGTCGCGTTTATTCTAGGCTTGACCGGCACGGTTTATCTTAGCCTTCGCAGCAGCGAAGTAAGCGTGCCGGATATTCTGGGCAAGAACTATCTGACGGGTGAAGAGATGCTTGACGGTGCTGGCTTGAACATACGCAAGCGCGCATCGCGTTTCAGCCCCGATGCCAAGCCCGACACGATTCTCGATCAATCGCCGCGCGCCGGTGATGTCATTAAGGCGGGGCAGACCGTCGCCGTCGTCGTCAGCCGTCCGCCGAAGGAAGGCGAGGCCGCAACCTTCGCCGCACAAGAATCCAAAGCAAACGAAAAAAGAGCGGCAGACGAAGCAAACGCCAACGACAATTCGGCGTCGAAGAACGGCAACACTAATAAAGATCAGAAGCCCGGCAAAGACGCGCGCAATAAAAACTCGAACGCAAAGAGCAACGCGAACAGTAATCGTAATGCGAACAATCGCAACGCGAACGGGAACGCGAATAATTCTAACGGCGGCAATCGCAACGCTAATTCGGCGCGCAATGCCAATGCTGCCAATAGTGCTACTAATGCTAACAGCAGTAACCGCAACGCCAATAACTTGAATTCAAACAAACGCGCGCCGGTATTACAGACGCCGCCTTTCAACCCGACCGGCAACACGCGCAAGCCGTAACGCATTATTCGAGACGCCTCCATCGCTTTGCGAAAAGCGTCTAACTTACTTTGACCGCCCTCGCGCAGAAAGGAAGCAGCAAAATGTTTGAGATAGCTCCATCAGTTTTGTCGGCAAACTTCGCGCGCCTCGGCGAAGGGCTTCAGGCGATTGAAGCGGGCGGCGCAGAGATCGTGCATTTCGATGTCATGGACGGATGCTTTGTGCCGAACATCACTATCGGACTTCCGGTGCTGAAATCAATTCGCACGGAAACGAAACTGCCGATTGACGCGCATCTGATGATCGTCGAGCCGGGACGCTACGCCGAGCAGTTCGTCGAAGCGGGCGCGGATATGGTTTCTGTCCATGTCGAAGCCGATCCGCATCTGCATCGCACGTTGTCGGCGATCAAAGCGAAAGGCGCGAAGGCTGGCATCGTGCTCAATCCCGCGACGCCGCTTTCGAGCATCGAAGAAGCTTTGCCGTTCGCCGACTACGTTCTTTTAATGTCCGTCAATCCGGGTTTCGGCGGGCAAAAGTTTATCCGTGCATCGCTCGATAAAGTGCGCCGTTTGCGGCGCATGATTGACGAGCGCGGTTTACGGGTTCGGATAGAGATTGACGGCGGCGTTGATCGCGGGAATGTCGCGGAGGTCGTCGCTGCCGGAGCCGAGATTCTGGTGGCGGGTTCAGCCATTTTCGGCACGCCCGATCCGGCACAGGCCGTGCGCGACTTGCGCGGCGCGGCATCGCCGGTTCAAGTTTAATCCCGGCGTTTGATGAACATCGCCGTCCAAAATTTCAGGCGGCAATCTTAATCGTTTTTGTCATTCACCTTTTCATCGGTTGGGTAGTTTTATTGGAGGTTTAGTAATGCAGGTTCGTCGTATCGCTTTTTCGCTCGCTCTTGGTGCGATTCTTTTATCCCTGACGGGAATCGTCTTCGCACAGACCGGAGCGACTGCTCCCGCTCGCACGCAATCGGACGGCTCGCCCGCCCAGCGGCTCAGCATTATGCGCTCGCAGTTGGATTCCATGCGGCGTTCGCTCGGCGGCGCGCTCTCGACTCTTAACGCGCAGGACGACGGCAAAAAAGACGCGAAGAAAAAAGAGGCGGCAACCGACGATCCGCGCCAACTTCTGCGCGGTTTGGATCAGGAAGCGAACTCGATTCTCAACGATGTTAACGATGTGCGCAGCAAGCAGGAGCGCGCCGAACGCTTCGACGTCGCTCAACTCGATAAGCTGGAAGCTTCAGTCACAGACTTGAACGGGCGCGTTGAGGCAGCCTTGCGCGCCACCGCCGTCGCACGCCGTAGCGACAGCAGCGGCAACAATACTGCGGGCGCGAAAGCCGATGGCAAGTCAACCGCGAAAGAGAGCGGGAAAAAGAAGAAGGGCGGCGGCTTTCTGGGTATCGGGCGTATCTTCGGCGGCAGCGGCGACGAGAAGTACGCAGACCTGACGGGCGCGGCCGCAACGGGGCGTGATCGGGAATTGTTCGAGGCGGCGGCGAAGGAAGCACGCAAAGGCAATCAGGAAGAAGGCCGCTATCTCTTCAGCACGATCATTACGACGTATCCCGATTCGGCTTATCTGCCAGCGTCCAAACTCGCCATCGCCGACACATTTTATCTGGAAGGCTCTACGAGTTCTTTGATTCAAGCGGCCGCCGCCTATCAGGACTGGCTGACGTTCTTTCCGACGCATCCGCTGGCCGACGACGTGATGCTCAAGGCCGCCGAATGCGAGATGCGGCAGATGGGTTTGTCAGACCGCGATATCTCTCATTCGCGCAAGGCCGAACAACGCCTCAAAGCTCTCTTGCAGCAATTCCCGAACACGTCTTTGCGGCAGGCCGTCGAGCTTCGTCTGAGAGAGACGCAGGAAAATCTGGCGATGCACAATCTGCAAGTCGCACGCTTTTATATAGGGCGCAACGAACACGGCAACGGCGGCCTCAAGGGAGCGCAGTCGCGTTTGAACGACATCGTCAAGCTGTATCCGAACTTCTCTTACCTCGATGAAGTGCTGTTTCGTCAGGGCAGTCTTTATTTGCAGGAAGAAGAGCCGGACGAAGCGGCCAAATATTTTCAGCAGCTTGCGCGCGATTATCCGAAGAGCGAGTATGCGGAGAAGGCGCGTGAGCAGTTGAACATTATCGGCGCGCCCGTGCCTGAACCCGACCCGATCAAAGCCAAGTTCGAGCCGCCGCCGCGCCCGTCGTTCACCGAAAAAGTATTTCAGGAAGTGCTGGGCACGACGCAGGCGACCGTTGACAAAAACGGCGTGCTCATCAGCAAAGACGAGAAGGACACAGACCTGCTTGCCGAAGCGGTACGCAACGGCGGCCAGTTGCCCGCGACGACACCCAACGCGCCCACTGAACGCCGCACGCCACCGGCGCGCGTTCCCGTGCAGAACAATGCGCCGCGTGTGAAGCCTGCCGCGCAACAAAAGGCCAACCCTGCCGCAACGCCCGACACTACAACGCCAGCGCCTTCCGGCGGAATCAAAATCGTGCCGACGCAGCCCGGCCCGCCCGCAGACCCCGGCAGCAACACGGCTTCGCCAACACTTTCGCCGGCGGTCACTCCGCCCGCAGCAACGCCGTCGCCGTCTAAACCCGCAACGACGACGCCTTCGACCCAGACCGGCGTGAAACCGTAACGCGCTTCCGTCTTCGTCGAATGAATTAAGGTTAGCCGCCGGTGTCTGAAAGATGCTGGCGGCTAATCAAGTCTTTAGCCGGTGTTTGCTAGGCGCGAAAGCCGGATGTTATATTTCACTGGCGCAAAGTAAACGGCAAAGAAATGCCGCGCGAAAGAGCGAAGAGATTTCAACTGTGGATCATCCGCCTCCAACATCAGCCGCTGCGCCGGACGAACTCACGCGCCGTTACAAAAAGACGGCGATGATCGTCAACGCGCTGATAACGCTGACTCTGCTGCTCGTCGCTATCGTTGTCGCGGCGACAAGGAGTTCCGTAACGCGAAACAATCCGTCGCTCGATATCGCGTGGCGCATCCTCGTGCCGCTGTGCGGACTCGGCGCAGTTGTGCTGCGGCGCACTAAATTTTCCGCGATGCGCTTGCAGGACATCGCTGCCCTGCGCGGCATTTCTGGATTGCTTGCCGCGCTGCAAACGACCACCACGCAAGTTGCGTTGCTCGGCGGCGCAATCACGCTGATGGGCGTCGCCGTGACCGCCGTGACCGGCGACGCCTATTATGCGATTGGTTCGGGAATAATCGCATTGGCCGTATTGCTTTATTGCTATCCGCGAAAATCTGCATGGCAGCGTGTCGTGCGCGGAATTGAAACGACGGGCGATGCCGATGACGCGCCGCCTGCGAAAGGAAACGTCGCGTGAAAAGCTTTATCCGCATAGCCTTGTTCCTCACTATTAGTTCGTTCTCGTTCTTGATAACACCGCGCGACGCGCGTGCGCAGCAGGCCTCTGACGCTCTCAACCAAAAAACCACCACAAGTCAAAACAACGCCGCATCGCCGTCGCCGCAACAGGCTTTGACGCCGCGCCAGAAACGCGAACAGGCGTATGGCAAGTTGCTCGAAGGACAGCGTCGCTTGATGAGCGCCGGAGCAGACCCTTCAACCGCCACTGTGAGTTCAATACGCGAAGCTTTTCAGCAAGCCGCCGCGCTCGATCCGATGCTTGCCGAAGCGCATACCGCGCTTGCGGAGATTAGCTTCTACGCTTCCGATTTAGAGACGGCCACACGCGAAGCCGCCTCAGCCGCACGCATTGACCCGAACAACTTCGGCGCACATCGTTTGCTTTCGCGCATCTATGCCGTCAAGAGCGGTCTCAACAGTGAGAGCCTCGATAAGTCCTACGTGGAGCGCGCCATCACGGAAGCGCGGCAGGTTGTGCGTCTCGATCCGACGGATGCGGAAGCATGGGCGCTGCTCGCAGAGTTTTACAAAGCGACGGGACGCACTGCCGAAGCGATAGACGCTTTGACAAAATGGGCGGCCGCGCCTGCCGCCACCGATCCGCGCTTCTTTCAGTTTGCCACAGGCGGACGCAGCCTTGCGCCCGATGCGGCGGCGGCACAATTAGGCGAGGCATTGCTGGCCGCGAATCGCCGCGCCGAAGCTCTCAACGCCGTTCGCCGTGCCCTTTCACTCGCACCGGATAATAAAGATTACGTCGAACTGCTCGGGCGCGTGCTTGAAGCCGGAGGCGGCGAAGGTGGCAATAGCAACGCCATCGCCGAATTGCAGCGGATTGCCGCCGCCGATTCGTCGAACATCGCCATAGCGCAACTGCTCGCACGCACACAGTCGCGCGCAGGCCGCGTTGATGATGCAGTTGCCACTCTGCAAAAGGCCATCGCCAAACGCACCACAGCGGATCAGGAACAGCAGCAATTGCGTCTGGCGCTCGGTCAAACTTACGCTGACGCGGCGCGCTACAACGACGCCATCGCCGTTTACGAAAGCCTGCTCAAAGATCGCGGCATCACCGACGCGCCGCTTGCTTCGCCCAACCAGAAAGAACTCGTCGCGGGGCTTTTCGGCGAAATTATCAGCCTGCAAAAAAGCGCCGGACGTAATAGTGATGTGACGGCAACCATCGAGCGTTTGCGGCGCGTGCTCGGCGCAGGCGATTCGACGGCGGACGTGCAGCTTGTAGATTTCCTGCGCGGGCAAGGCCAACGCCGCGAAGCTTTCGATGCCGCGCACGCCGCCGCCCAACGCTTTCCGCAAAGCCTCGCCCTCGCCGGTCTCGAAGCCGAAACGCTGGCAGACTTGGGGCGCGTCGAAGAAGCCGTCGCGCTTTTGCGCATACGCCTCAAGGGAACGACGGCAGACTTTTTGATCTACCGCACGATTTCGGGGCTTTACGCGCAGGCCGGACGCGGACGCGAGGCCGTCGAAGCGGCGCGCAAGACGCTCGATCTGGCAAACGCCTCCGGCAACGCGCGCTTGACGACGGATGCTTTAATCGCGCTCTCTTCGGCGCAGGAACGCGCGGGCGATGCCAAAGGCTCTGAAGAATCGCTACGCCGCGTGCTCGCTAAAGAGCCGGATAATGCCACCGCCCTGAACAATCTGGGCTATTTTCTTTTGGAGCGCAATGAACGCCTGCCCGAAGCCCTTGTCCTTATCCAAAAAGCTGTCCGCGCAGAGCCGGACAACTCTTCATTTCTGGATAGTTTGGGCTGGGCTTATTTCAAGCTAGGCAAATTAGACGAGGCCGAACGGCAGCTAAGCGAAGCCGCCCGCCGCGATGCCTCATCCGCGACTATTCAGGAGCATCTGGGTGACCTTTACCAGCAACAGGGCAAAACGGCGCTCGCCCGCCGCGCATGGCAAAAAGCCCTCACCCTTTCCGTTGAACCCGCTGGAATAGAACGCATCGCCGCCAAATTGAAAAAGTAAAACAAACTAAAAACCAAAATCCTCACGCCACAATCCACCTCAACAACGCTTTCGCCAGGCACTAAATCACAGGGCAACACGGTAAGTCGAACACTCTGAATGGTTTGCGCTGTTGCCTCTGGTAGCCCGCGAGTCACGCCTTATTTCTGTGCTCATTGTGTAAAAAGATGTTGACTAACATTAAACAACGCGATATTATGTTATTCGACATTTTGAGTCGGCTGCCCCAAGCCCGGCTCCGGTGATTGAAGCCAACTCACGGCTTCAAGGATTTTCCCAAAGTTTGAAGCGGAGTTCCCCTATGAAAGATTTTCGTTTGCTTCCCCTGACATCGCATCCCGGCTTGCGCTTGGCCGTAGCACTCTTTTTATGCAGCATCGCGTGGTCTGACGCCGCACTCGCCAACGGGAAAAATGAGAAAAACAATCCTGTGGCGGAGACGCCGCGTCCCGTCGCGCGTTTAATCACTTCGACGCGCGCCATGCCGCGCCCTGTGGTGGAAGCCTCTGCGCCGCGCGTTCGCGCTGTGATGATTAGCGCGAACGCCGCCCCTGTCAGGCGTGCGGCAGCAACTGTCGCTTCAGCGACAGTTGCTGCGACAAGCGTTGAGCGGCACGCCTTTGATCTGATTAACGCACAACGTGTTGCCAACGGCCAGACGCCGTTTGTCTGGGATGGAGAATTGACGCGCATGGCGCGTCTTCACTCGATGCACATGGCGGAAAAAAATTTCTTCGATCACGTCGGGCCGGATGGACGTGACATGGTGGCGCGGGCACACGATTGCCGGATTTTCGGCTGGCGCTCGCTCGGCGAAAACATCTCTTACAATCAGGGCTTCGATGATCCGGCGGCCTTCGCCGTAGAGCGTTGGATGCACTCTACAAAGCACCGCACGAACATCTTGAACGGAGGTTTCACACGCTCGGGGCTTGGCGCGGCGCGCGCCGCCGATGGTAGAATCTTCTTCACACAAGTTTTTGCTGCGCGTTGAGCCTTAACTGTTTGCGTCGAATCAAAGCAGGGCGGCTCGCTAAACTGAAAAGTCGAGCCGCCTTTTTGTGTCTTCAACGAGTTTCACCGTTCCGTCTTTTGCCAAGATTAACTGGATGTTGCGCGTGCTCGGGCGGCGCGCGGACGGCTATCACGACATCCACACAATCTTCCAAACCATCACGCTTCACGATTCTTTGACCTTTGCGCCCGTCCCCCATGAAAAGATTCAACTCGAATGCCGCGCGCCGGACATTCCGACAAACGAGAGTAATCTTGTGCATCGCGCCGCACGTGTTTTGCAGCAACGCTATGACGTAAAAAGAGGGGCGTCCATCGTGCTCGAAAAGCGTGTTCCGGCGATGGCCGGTCTCGGCGGCGGATCGAGCAATGCGGCGACGGCGCTCGTTGGCCTTGCGCGGCTCTGGAATTTATCGCCGCCGCGCGCCGAATTAACTGAAATGGGCGCGTCGCTCGGGGCTGACGTGCCTTTCTTCTTTGTCGGCGGAACGGCGCTCGGCACGGGACTCGGAATTCAAGTCGCGCCGCTTCCTGACGCGCCCGAAATGAGTTTGCTCGTTGTCATGCCGAACAAAGGAGTTTCGACGGCAGAAGCGTACAGGATGCTGGACGAGCGTGCCTTGACAAAGGGCTTAACGGGCACTATTCTTTTTAATTCGCGTGCGGACGACATTTTGACGGATTCGCTCCCTGATGCTTCGCATAACGATTTCGAGGCGGTTATTTTTCAACTCGAACCGGAGATTGGGCGCGTTAAAAATGCGCTAATCGAAGCGGGAGCGTCACAGGCTTTGATGTCTGGAAGCGGCGCGAGCGTATTCGGGGTCTTTGAGAGTGAAACGAAGCAGGAGCACGCCGCCTTGAAGCTTCAAGGCGAAAGCGAATGGCGTGTTTTCAAATGCGGAACACTCTCGCGTGCGAAATATTTCGAGGCACTCGGTTCGTGCGGCATAGTGCTTCGCGCATCTTCTTAAACAATAAACTTTTTGCTGGGGCGTAGCCAAGTGGTAAGGCACCGGTCTTTGGAATCGGCATTCGTAGGTTCGAATCCTCCCGCCCCAGCCAATATTCAAGTTTTCAGTTTTTGGTTTTAAGTTATCAGCAAGAGCTTAAAACTGAAAACCAAAAACTGAAAACTTTTATTTATGGGCACAACCGGCGGCATCAAAGTTTTTACGGGCAACGCCAATCGCGCGCTTGCCGAAGAGATTTGCCACTATTTAAGTTGTGATCCGGGACGCGCCATCGCGGAGCGTTTTTCGGACGGCGAGTTCAATTTTCAGATTGACGAGAACGTGCGCGGCGGCGATATCTTTATCGTGCAGCCGACGTGTCCGCCGACGGATGCGAATCTGATGGAACTCCTCGTGATGCTCGACGCTTTTCGTCGTTCATCGGCAGAGCGCGTGACCGCCGTGTTGCCGTATTATGGCTACGCGCGTTCCGACAAAAAGGATCGCCCGCGCGTGCCCATCTCGGCGAAGCTCGTGGCGAATGTCATCGCCACCGCCGGAGCCGACCGCGTGCTGACGATGGATTTGCACGCCTCGCAGATTCAGGGCTTCTTTGATATTCCGGTAGATCACCTGTACGCCGCGCCCGTGATGATCGGCCATTATCAGGATAACCCGTTGCCGAATCTGACGGTCGTTGCGCCGGATACTGGCGGAGCCGAACGCGCGCGCGCTTATGCCAAACGCCTGAACGCGGAGTTGGCGTTGTGCGATAAGCGGCGCGAAAAAGCGAACGTCGCGGAAATAATGAATGTCGTCGGTAATGTGCGCGGGCGCAGTTGTTTGATTGTTGACGATATGTGCGACACGGGCGGCTCTTTGACGAAAGTTGCGAAGGCTTTGAAGAACGCCGGAGCCGAACGCATCCACGCCTGCTTTACGCACGCCGTGTTGTCCGGTAGGGCTTGCGAAAAGCTCGCCGCTTCCGACATCGAGCAGATGGTGATTACCAACACGATTCCTTTGCACGACGGCGCGTGCGAGATGAAGAACATCAAGACCTTGAGCATCGCGCCGCTGCTGGCGAAAGCTATCAAGTCGATCCACGAGGAGACCAGCGTCTCTTCGCTCTTCGTCTGAAGGGCAAACACTTTTAGTTTTAGAAAGCGAACACAAAAGATCATGGCAGAAAAAGCAGAACGAAAAGAGATTACGGTGCGTGCGGAGAAACGCGACGGGCGCGGCAAAAACGACGCGCGACGCGCCAGACGCGAAGGCCTCGTGCCGCTCACGATTTACGGCGGCGAAGGCGACGTCTTATCCGTCACCGCGCCGTTGCGCGAGCTGGCGGCGATCCTGCGTTCGGATACCGGGCACAATACGATTTTTACGCTTGATGTCGCGGGCGTCGGCGCAAGCGAAGTGCGTTTCTTCGACCGGCAGATTGATCCCGTGCGCGGGCGGCTGATCCACGCCGATTTGATAAGGCTCGTGCGCGGCCAGAAGATCGAAGTCACAGTGCCTTTGCATTTGACGGGCGAACCCATCGGCGTGCGCGAAGAAGGCGGCGTGCTCGAACAGACGTTGCGTGAAGTCGAAATACGTTGTAGCCCGCGTGATATCCCGGACGCCATCAATGTGGATGTCTCGAACCTGAAAGCGCACGACGTGCTGCACGTTTCGGATATTCCGGCGGATGAAGCCATTGAAATTCTCGCGGACGCCGAAACCGTCATCGCCACTGTCGGCATCGTCCGCGAAGAGCCGGAAGCGGTTGCGGTTGCGGGCGAGGAAGACGCGCCTGCCGAGCCGGAAGTAATCGGCAAGGGCAAGAAAGACGACGAAGCCGAAGAGAAGTAACAAGGTCTCGATTTGCGTTTGTCGTGGTAAGGTCGGAAACAGAAATTTTATTTTGTTTCCAATTAATCGCAAATCGTGGATTGAAAGTTTCGTATGCGTTTCGTCGTAGGCCTCGGCAATCCGGGCGCGCAGTATGAATGGACGCGCCACAACCTTGGCTTCATGCTGGTGGATTTGCTGGCGCGCGAAGCGGGAACGCCAATCAAGCGCAAGGACTGTCGCGCGCTCATCGGGCGTGCCGTCGTCGCAGACGAAACAGTTGAACTCGTCAAGCCGCAGACGTTTATGAATCTAAGCGGCGAAACGGTTTCATGCTTGCTGGCGAAACAGGAATCCAAGCGTGTTGCGCTGCAAAGTTTGATCGTCATCAGCGATGATCTGGCGCTACCTTTCGGGCACATACGCTTGCGCCCGCGTGGGAGCGCCGGTGGACACAACGGCTTGAAATCAATTATCGCGGCGCTCGGCACGGATGAGTTCATACGGCTACGCATAGGCATCGGCACGGATCATCCGGTGACGGACACCGCGCGCTTCGTCCTAGACGAATTCACGCGCACTGAACGCGCCGCTCTTTCACAAGTTTTAGAACGCAGCGCCGAAGCTCTCCGCACCGTCATCCGCGACGGCATCGAAAGAGCAATGGCGCAATATAATTGAGGAATAGTTTTCAGTACACAGTTTTCAGTTTTAAGGTCTTGCTGAAAACTAAAAACTGGCTACTGAAAACTATTCCCCCTTTTCCTTCTTGCTTCACCGCAAAAGTTTGTGAAGCTAGACATCCATAAGGAGGATGAATTTTGGCAGCACCTAGAACCTACGAAGTAATGATTATCGTTGATACGGCGGTCGCCGAAGACGATGTCACACGCCTGAGCGAAAGCCTGCAACAGATCGTCACGGATCAGGGCGGTACGATCACCAAGAACGAAAACATGGGACGGCGGCAACTGGCGTATCCGATTGGCCGCCGCAACGAAGGCACTTATGTGCTTCTGGAGATAGACGGCACGGGCGGCGAAATCGCGGAGCTTGAGCGACGTATGCGCGTCAACGATCAAGTCTTGCGCTATCTGACCGTGCGCGTTGATGAAGACCGGCAGCGCGCGGAAAAGTTCAAAGCAAAGCGCGCACGTAGAGCGAGCAAACGCCCGTTCTCGGCCTCCGCTAACGAACGCGACGGCAATTCCGGCGGCGCGCCGGACGACAGAAGCAGCGACGGCGGTTCGTCTTTTGCGGGCAACCGGGATTCGTAACCTTACAGCTTCGAGAAAAGTTTGACCGGCGACGCGACGGCGCTTTGAACTCATCTACAAGAGGATGTTCGCCCATGCCGCGCGCCATTTAATGAGGATCAAAAAAGATTATGTCTAGAAATTATTCGGATGACCGCGACCGCGAGCGCGGTGGTGGCAGCGGCGGTGGCGGCTATGACCGCGACGATAGAGATTCGCGTGGCGGCGGCGGCGGAGGGCGCGGCGGAAGTGGTCGCGGCGGCAGCGGCGGTCGCCGTATGCACCGTCGCAAGGTTTGCCGCTTCTGTCTCGATAAAGTTGATTTGATTGACTACAAAGACGTGCGGCTGTTGCAGAACTACATCCCGGAGCGCGGTAAGATTCTGCCGCGTCGCATTTCCGGCTCATGCGCGACGCACCAGCGTATGCTGGCCGAAGCAATCAAACGCGCGCGTAACATCGCGCTTATTCCTTACGCTACGGCTTAATAGTAAGGAGGAGAGAAAAAAGATGGCAAACACACAAGTCCTCCTGCGTGAAGACGTGGATAATCTGGGAGCACGCGGCGAATTAGTCCGCGTCAAAGCGGGCTACGCGCGCAACTATCTGTTGCCGCGCAAAATCGCTGTCGTCGCCAACGCGGGCAACATCAAGCAGATCGAACAGGAACGCGCGGCGTTGCTGAAAAAAGAAGCGAAGGAACGCGGCACAGCCGAAGCGCAGGCCGAACAGATGCGCGCGCTGCATTTGAACTTCGCGCGTAAGGTCGGCGAACACGGCATCCTTTACGGCTCCGTGACTTCGATGGATGTTGCGGAAGCCTTGAAAGAGAAGGGCTACGAAATTGATCGCCGCCGCATTACCCTGCGCGACGCGATTAAAGAGATAGGGGAATTCACCGTGCCCGTTCGCCTGCATCGTGAAGTGATCGTCGAAGTGCCCGTCAGCGTAACGGACGAAAGCGGCGCGCAGACTGCCGCAGCGCCAGCGACGAACGCGGGCCAAGCTGACACGGCGGGCAGTGACGCGACGGCTGCAACGAAGCCGGACGCCGATTCCGCAGAGACAGAAAACGTCTAACAAAGGTTAAAGAAACAGGCGCGGAAATCGCGTGCAACGGGTTATCGTTGTCGCGTCCCGCGCCTGTGTAGTATAGTTCGCGGCTGCAAGCCGGGCGGGTTCGCTGCTTCCATTTATCGGGAAGCGGGCGACGCGCATCGCTTGCAGCTTTTCTGTTTCGTTCGATCACCGCTTCCGAAATTACACGCAAGACCGTTTCCTGATGCAAACTACGTCGCAGACTCCGCCACAGTCGCCGCCGCGCGATCAAATGTTAGAGAGGCCGCTGCCGAACAGCGCCGAAGCCGAACGCGCCATCTTGGGCGCAATTATTTTAGACAACGCGCTCGTCAATCAAGCGATTGAACTCTTAAAGCCGGAAGATTTTTACGTTCCCTCGAATCGCCGCGTCTTTCTTGCGATGATCGCGCTCTCCGAACGCGGCTCGGAAATCAATCCCATTTTAATCGGCGAAGAATTGCGCCGTGCCGGAGATTTGGAAGCAGTCGGCGGACTGACCTTTATTACCAATCTCACATACGGCTTGCCGCATTTCACGAACGTCGTCGCCTACGCCAAGATGGTGGGCGAGAAATCCATGCTGCGCCAGCTCGTCAAAGCCGCGAACAAAATCACCAGCGAAGCTCTGGAGGAAGAAGACGAAGCGGAAATAATTCTGGATCACGCGGAGCAGGCCATCTTCGCGCTCGCCGACAAACGCATCCGTCAGGGCTTCTCGCACGTCAAGCCGGTTGCGGATTCGCTGCTTGAAAAAGTTCAGGAGATGGCCGGACGCTCGGCGATGCTGACGGGGTTGACCACAGGCTTTAACGAGCTGGACACGATGACTTCCGGCTTACAGCCTTCGGACTTAATCATCGTCGCCGCACGGCCTTCGATGGGCAAAACCGCGCTCTGTCTGACGCTCGCGCAGAACGCCGCGATTCAGGCGCAGGCGGTGATCGGCGTCTTCTCGCTGGAGATGTCGAAAGAGTCTCTGGTGATGCGTATGCTCTGCTCGGAAGGCCGCGTTGACGCGCACCGTTTTCGCAGCGGCTTTCTATCGCGCGAAGAATGGGCACGGCTGGCGGGCGCGCTCGGCACGCTGGCTGAAGCGCGAATTTATATTGACGACACGCCCGGCATCTCCGTGCTTGAGATGCGCGCCAAAGCCCGCCGTCTCGCCGTCGAACAGAAGCGGCTCGATCTGATTATCGTAGACTATTTGCAGTTGATGTCCGGCTCTTCGAGGCGCACGGAATCGCGCCAGCAGGAAGTCTCGCAAATCTCGCGCGAGTTGAAAGGCCTGGCGAAAGAATTGAACGTGCCGCTCGTCGCGCTCTCGCAATTATCGCGCGCGCCGGAAGCACGCACAGACCACCGCCCGCAACTCGCAGACTTGCGCGAGTGCATCACAGGTGATGCCATCCTGACGAATCCGCAAACCGGCGCGCGGAACACGGTGGCCGAACTGTTCGCGCAACAGCGGGAGACGCCGGTATTGACGCTTGACGAGAGTCTTAAGATTGCAAAGTCGCCCCCGGCGCGTATCGTTCAATCCGGCGAAAAAGATGTTTTCCTGCTGCGCACGGCGACGGGGCGCGAAGTGCGCGCGTCGGCGAACCATCCTTTTCTCACGATCAATGGTTGGCGGCGGCTCGACGCTTTGACACCCGGAACAGAGATCGCCGTGCCGCGCGTTTATCCGCAACTCGTTGACGCAGGGGATTTGAACACCGATAGAGCGCGGCTGCTCGGCTATTTAATCAGCGACGGCAGTTACACTAAGCACCCTACCGTCTCTTTCATTGCAGGTGACTCCCGCGTGCTCGAAGATGCGCGCCGTATTTGCTGCGAGCAATTCGGATTCGAGCCGCGTGACAAAAAGCATTGGAGCGGCATCGGGCAAGTGGATTTCAGCGTTCGCGGCGGCTATGGCCCGAATCGAAACCCTCTGTTGCAATGGCTTAAAGAGGTCGGCATTCACGGCCAGACCACGCAACACAAGCGCATTCCCGAAGTTGTTTTCAAGTCGCCCGTGCACGTCATTGCTGAATTTATCGGCGGCCTTTATGCAGGCGACGGTTCAATCGTGAAGCGCGCTGATCGTTATGTCATCAAGTACGTCTCGACGAGTCGCCGCCTGCTCGTCGAAGCGCAATCGTTACTGCTGCGTCTGGGCATTCTTGCCACGCTCAGGCAGCCGACGCGACACCGCAAATCAACGTGCGACATCGCTGAATTGATCGTTGAGGGGAAACAGCAGGTCACTGCTTTCGCGCGCGCCATCAGCGTCGTCGGAAACAAGGGAGACCGCTTGCGTGAAGCGGCAGCATGGGCGGCGCGTGGCAAAACCAACGAACATCATGACCGCTTGCCGATGTTTATCACGAACGCCGTTCATCAGCTAAAGCTGGCGCGTGGTTTACCGTGGACGCAACTCGGTTATGGTTGTCAGGGTAAGCGAATCGGGCGGCTTCATTTACAGCACGTCGCCGCGATACTCGGCGTCGCCGAATTGATGGCGCTTGCGCAAAGCGATATTCACTGGGATAAAATCGCCGCGATTACTCCCGCCGGGCGTGAAATGACTTACGACTTGATGGTGCCGGGCACGCACAACTTCATCGCCAATGACATCATCCTTCACAACTCCGGCGCTATCGAACAGGACGCAGATGTGGTTGCGTTCATCTACCGCGAAGAACAATATAATCGCACGGAAGAGAACGCGGGCGTCGCCGAGATTATCGTCGCCAAACAGCGCAACGGCCCGACGGGTACTGCCAAACTCGCTTTTCTCAAAGAGTTCACGCGCTTTGAAAATATGTGGCGAGAGTAAGCCGCTTCGCCTCTCCCTATCATTCCAACTTCTCCGCGTTTGAAGTTTTTGCGCCGCGAGCATTGGTGGTTGATTCGATGTCCAACTCCATCACAACTAAAAAAACCGATGCTTTGAACGAAGCGGAAAACTTCGCGCATCGTCCAACGTGGGCGGAGATCGAGCTGGATGCGCTCGCCGCAAACTTCCATCTCATCCGCCGCATGGTCGGCGCAAACGTCGCAGTGATGTGCGTCGTCAAGGCGGACGCTTACGGGCACGGCGCGAACCTCTGCGCGCGTAGATTGAGCGAAGAGGGCGCACGTTGGTTCGCCGTCGCGTTGCCGGAAGAGGCCATCGCGTTGCGGCTCGAAGCAAAGATCGAACAACCGATTCTGTGTCTGGGCGGTTTCTGGGAAGGGCAGGCGCAGGCGTGTCTCAAATATAAGATCGTGCCGGTGATTTATCGCGCGGACATGGCGGCGACGTTTGATCGCGCGGCGCGGGATGCGGGCGTCGTGGCGGATGTTCACGTCAAGATTGATACAGGGATGGGACGGCTCGGCGTGCGCTTTGATGACGCGCGTGAATTTGCGGACGCGCTGCGTGAGCTGAAGAATATTCGCGTTGACGGAATCATGACGCACTTCGCGGCAGCGGACGAACCCGACCGCGATTGCTTCACGGAAGAACAAACGAAGCGTTTCAAAGATACTGTGGAAATGTTTCGCGCGCGCGGATTCAACCCGACGTTCGAGGACATGGCGAACAGCGCGGGGACTTTCGCGCACCCGCAAGCGCGCGGCAACATGGTGCGGCCGGGCGGCACTCTTTACGGTTTGTGGCGCGACGTGTTGCCGCCGCTCATGAAACCCGTCGGCCTGCGTCCCGTGATGCGGCTGCGCTCGCGCGTCACGCTTTTAAAAAAGATTCATGCGGGCGAAACGCTCGGCTACGGTTGCACGTTCGAGGCCGCGCGCGAAACTCTGGTGGCGACTTTACCGATTGGTTATAACGACGGTTACGTGCGCGCGCTCTCGAATCGCGGGCGCGTCATCGTGCGCGGCCACTATGCGCCAATCGTCGGGCGCATCTCTATGGATTTGAGTCTGGTTGACGTGACGGATGTTCCCGGCGTCACGTTGGATGATGCGGTGACGTTGTTCGGCGAAGACGGCGAGCTATCTGTTCCCGTTGAAGATTTGGCGAAGACGGCCAACACTTTGTCTTACGAAATTACGTGCGGGATCAGTCGCCGCGTACCGCGCGTTTATCTTCCGGCAGAGCCGCACGCCGGAAATTGAAATAACCTTCGCGCGCGAAATCTATTTGGTAAAACCTTAAAGACTTATGGCGCGGTGGAGTTTTGCAGTGCGGCACGCATCGGCGCGATGGCTGGATTTGACGGATTGACGCGCGCGAGGTTTTCGATGGCGTCGCGGGCATTCGTTTTATCGCCTTTGCGCAAGAAGGCGGCGGCAAGATTTTGCAGCGTCTTTTCGTGCTTCGGGTCAATCGAGAGCGCCAAGCGATATTCCTTGATCGCGCGGTCGTAATCCGGCGGCGTGCGTTGAAAGTAAGCATTGCCCAAGTCTGTCCGCACGTCCGCGTCGTTCGGATTTCGGGCGAGCGAGCGTTCGTAGAATGTGGCGGCGGTTGCATAATCTTTGGTCTCGTATTTGGTGTCGCCCATTGCCGTGAGCGCGTCGGCATCCGTCGGCTTGACGGCAAGCGCGCGGGTTAAGTAAAGAGCGGCTTTGTCGAACGCGCCCGCGCGATAAAAGACGGCGGCGGCGTTCATCTGCGCATCGAAATCTTTCGGCTGGCGGTCTGCGTCTTCCATCGCGCTCTGCGCTTGCGCAGAAGTCGCCGCAATGTTAGGTGATCCTGTTGCCGCATTCGCGCCCGCCGGATTCTCGCCGCCGATGTTCGGATGTCCCGGCGGAAGTTTGCCGTCGGTCTGCGTCGGGTCGAGCGGCGGCGCAGCGCCGGAACGCGGGTTCACACTCGCCGCGCTTCCGACGGGCGCAGTCGCTTTCGTGTAAGAGTTAGCGATGAGAAAACCGAGCGCGAATCCCAGAAAAAGTCCCGCGCCTGTGAAAAGAATGTTTTTTGCCATGACCTGCGTAAAATAACCGCAGCGCACGGTTTAATGCAAATTCGTGAATCTCCCGAGCGGATGGCGAGGCTTTGAGAAAAGTTTCCAAAAGTAGTTGATGAAGACGTTTCAATCGGGTATCATGCGAGCGTTTCAGACAAACGGTTCGATGACGGGAGTTGTCTCCTCGTTAACGTCATGGAGCTTCAAATCACCGGCAATCTACGGTGTCTCAAGTAATTCGTTTTGGTCATATTAAAAAATAATGTCAGCAGTTGAAGGAAGTAAGCTAGAGACGGCTGCGAAGTCTGCGCCGTCCGCCCGTGCCGCCGCATCGCCTTTGACGCGCGTGCTCAATCTGTTCAGCTCCGTGCGCTTCGGCGTCTCGTTGCTGGTGCTGCTCGTCATCGGCTCGATGATCGGAATGCTGATCATGCAGCAGAACGTCGAAGGCTTTGACAAGTATTATGCGGAGTTGACGCCGTCGCAGCAGCTTCTCTACGGCACTCTCGGCTTTTTCGACATTTACCACGCATGGTACTTCAACGTGCTGTTGCTGGTGCTGTCGCTCAACATCATTCTCGCTTCGATTGATCGCTTTCCGAATGCGTGGACGTTTATCTCGCGCCCGAAACTGGATGCTTCCGCCCAGTGGCTGCGCGGGCAAAAGCAGAACGCGACGCTACAACTCGAAGGCGAAAGCCGCCAGACGGTTGCCGCGCGAATCAGCGAGGCGTGTCGAAGTCTCGGCTTCAAAGCGCGCGTCACGGAGAAGAACAATCGCACGTTTGTCTTTGCCGAACGCGGCGCGTGGAATCGTCTCGGCGCTTACGCCGTTCACGTTGCGCTGCTCACGATCTTTACGGGCGGCTTTCTAACCGCGCAGTTCGGTCACACGGGTGAGATGCAGTTGACGCCGGGCAAGAGTTCGTCGCAGATTTCGGAGATTAACTTTTCGCTAGATCAAATGACGCGCACGCCCTACGAGTTGCCGTTCACGATCACCTGCACGGACATCGAGCAGCAGCTCATCAGAAAAGAGGGAGCGATCACCGCCGATAATACGATTGACTGGCTGACGCGCATTAAGATCAAAGACGAGTACGGAACGCGCGAAGCACTCGTGCATCTCAACCATCCTTACGACTATCGCGGCTATCGTTTGTTTCAAGCGAGCTTTATTTCGCTCGGCAATGCGCGCAACATTACTTTGCGTTTGACGCCGGAAGATGGCGGCGAAGTTCAGAATGTGACGATCAAGCGCGACGGGCAGGCGACGCTCCCAGACGGCACGCGCATACAGTTTGCGAACTTCTTCCCGGACTTTACGCTCGCGGGCGGCCAGCCTTCTACGGCCTCCGGTGAGTACAATAATCCGGCGGCGTTTCTGCGCATCACGACGCCTGCGGGCGAACAGAAGAACGCATATGCCTTTGCCGTTGACTTGCCGGGCGGCGCTCCGATTGGCGCGCCCGTCGCCGGTTATAAATTCCGCCTCGCGGACTTCGAGAAAGTTCCGACGGCGCACATTCTTTCGATTCAACGCGACCCCGGCACGCGCATCGTCTACATAGGCTTTGTGCTGCTCGGCTTAACCTTAAGCGCCGTCTTTTTCTTTTCGCACCAGCGCGTGTGGGCGCAAGTCGAAGAACGCGGTGCGCAGGAGTTTGAAGTCACGCTGGGCGGCAACACCAACCGCAACTGGCTCGGCTTTGAAGACCGTTTCAAAAAGCTGGCACACGCCGTCAGCGGAAATCCCCCGCAGCAAGAAGAGGTAACCGAATCATGAGCGAAGTCTTACAGCAACCGGCGGTGATGAATGCGCCGGAAGTTAAAATCAAAAACTCGTCCGTGCTCTCATATCTGCCCGCGATTCTTACTATCGTCGGAGCTGTCGTGATGGTCATGCTACGCTTGCAGTTCGGCGGCGCGCATTTCATCTCCGACGGCGCCTTGATGATGATTGCGCTGGCCTGTTATTTGACCGCCGCGACGTTTCATCTGACGAATCTTTACGCGCCGTCGAACACGGCGCAAAAATTAGGGTTGTGGTTTGCGACCATCGGCGTCTTCTGTAACGCTTCGAGTTGGGCTGTGCGCTGGGTGGCGGCGCATGACAGGGAACTCGCAACCTTCATCGCGCAGGGACGCACCGCCGCCGATATGCCATGGGCTTTTCGCTATATCCCGTTCGCCAATCTATATGACTTGAGCCTCGCCTTTGCGTTCGGTGCGGGCATCACGACGCTCTTTATCGCGCACCGCAAAAGCTTTCGTTTTCTCGGCGCGGTGACGTTGCCGCTCGCTTCGCTGATACTACTGCTGGCGCGCTTTATCGGTAACGAGTTTATTGATTTGCCGCCGATTCTGGATTCCTACTGGCGTCCGATTCACGTCGGCATCGCCTCTTTAAGCTACGGCGTCGCGCTCGTCTGCTTCGCCGTCGCGGTCGTTTATCTTTTGAAGGATGGACTAAAAACGGAAGCGATGGCGATCTGGTCGAGCATCTTCGCTATCGCGGTTATCGGTTCGATCAGCCGCTTCTCCGTGTTCACTTCGTTCGCTTACGGCGCGTCAACTTTTCTGGGCACGCAAGGCTCGCGTTCGCCCGTTCCCTTGCGCGCAGACATTCCATATGTCGGGCCGTTGCTCGTCTTCGCCGGGCTGCTTCTCTTGGGCGTGATGGTCAGTTTCTGGATGTACCTCTCGCAGGGAAAAGAGACTGCCCGCGTCTGGGGACACCGTATGCTGAACCTTTCGCTGGTCACACAAGGGTGTGCCATCGCGTTGCTCGTCTCCGGCGTGAAGACGATGACGAACGTCGTCGCGCACATAGATCAAGCGCAGTATCCGCAGTTCGGTAAGTGGGTCGCGGAGCACGCCGCAGGGCTTCCGACAGAGCAGATCGCCACGATGAGCGCGGCGCAGCTCACACAGTTTTCCGCACGCTTCATGCAGCAGAATGGCGCGTTGCTTCACCTGAGCTTGAACGCGAACCCGGTCGAATTGGCTGCGCTTATCACGGCGTTCGCGGCGACGCTCTTTGTGATTATCTTTAGCTTCCGCACGGAGAAACTGCGCGCCGCGCTTCCGCCGCTGGAGAAGCTCGACAGCTTGATGTACGTGACGGCGGGCATTACCTTTGCCGGACTCGCTTTGCTGTTAATGACGGGCGCGGTCTGGGCAAATGAATCGTGGGGACATTACTGGCAGTGGGACTCGAAGGAGACGGGCGCGTTCGTCGCATGGCTTACTTACGCGGGCTTTCTTCACTCGCGTATCGCACGCGGCTGGACGGGACGGCGCAGCGCCTACTTCGCCATCGTCGGTTTCCTGCTCGTAATTTTCACTTACTTGGGCGTGAGTTATCTTCTGCCGGGTCTGCATTCTTACGCATAAGAGTCTGGAGTCGTGAGTCAAGAGTCGAAGGCAAACTCTTAACTCCAGACTTAAGACTCCTGACTCTTATCTCCCGGCTCTTGACTTAGTTAATCGTATGACGAAAGAGAATAGTCTATTTCTGATTATCGGCGTGCTGCTCGGCTTTATCGTCGGGTTCATGTTCGTTAATTCGGTTAATCAACGTGCTGCGGCGCGCTTGCCTGCCGGTGGCGCGAGTCTCGGTGCGCAGAGTTCGGATGCATCGTTGCCCGCCGGTGGTGCGCAAACTTCTTCGATTGCCGTTGCCGATCCGCAGGCGGCGCAGGGAATGCAGGCGGCGGTGCAGGCGCAGATTCAGCAGGCGCGCGAAGAGCCGAACAATTTCGACGTGCAGTCGAAGGCGGGCGATCTTTTTTACCAGATTCAACGCTACGACGACGCGATAAAATTCTGGCAGCAGGCCAACAAACTTCGCCCGGACAGTTACGAAACCATTGTCAAACTCGGCAATGCCAATTATGATGCGGAGCGTTTCAGCGAAGCCGAACGATGGTACACGACGGCGCTTCAGAAAAAGCCGGACGATGTTAACGTCCGCACGGATTTGGGGTTGAGTTTCTTTCTGCGTACGCCGCCCGACACGGAACGCGCGATCACTGAGTTTCGCCGCTCGCTCGGCTACAATCCGCGCCACGAGCAGACGCTGCAAAATCTCGCCATCGCCTTAACGCGCAAAGGCGACGCCAGAGAAGCGCACGCGATGCTTTCCAAGCTGGAGGAAGTCAATCCATCCAATCCCGCGCTCGGCCAAATTCGTTCCGAACTGCAAAAATTGGATGCCGGTAGTGGCGGGAAATCCTAAGCGGCGACGCTGAAAATATTATTTAGTTGTCGAAGCACAAATAATAGTAAGATAGCGAAGGTTCGGTTTCGCGCGTGAATTAAATTTAGTCTTACCTGCAACGCTTCACCGCCGGTATCACTGTTCGGGCATTACACGTTCTTGATCTAAAATTTATTGCCGCCGTAATCCCTCGCAAAAGGATTTGTAAGTGCAGCAAAGCAGATCGCCAAGCAACAGTGTGCAAAGGCTTCGCGCCGTCGTCTTACTTATCTTCACGACGCTCGCGTTGGTTTCGTTCGTTTGCTCGCACAACGCTTCAACAGCCGCCGAATCGAATCCAGACCCGCAACAATCCAGACGCGGCACGCGCCAAACGGGGCGACGTATGCCTGCGCCCGCGCGCGGCAGACCCGCTTCTTACTACTCCAAGTTTACGCACGATATTGCGGGACACGGCGGCGGCCCGAAAGAGTCCTGCCTGCCCTGCCACACCGTCACGTCGCAACAACAGTCGGACATCAAAGATTATCCGGGACACGATTCGTGTCTTAATTGCCATCGCCAGCAATTCTTCAGAGGCGCGCGTCCCGCGATCTGCTCCGTGTGCCACACCGTCGTTTCACCGCGCAACGGCGCGCGTTTCGAGTTTCCGAAGCCCGCCGCTCAATCACAGTTCACGGATATTTTTCCGCACCGCAAGCATCTCTCGCGTGAGACGCGACTGGCTTTTGCCAAGCTGCCGGATGCGAAAAATCAGGCCAAGACAGTGCAGGATACCTGCATCCACTGCCATAAAGTAAATAATGCGAATCTGGAGAAGGTCGCCGCCAAGTGGCCGAAAGATTCGTTTGTGCCGTCGCCCGGAACTTTCATGACCTCGCCTTCCGGCCATGCTTCCTGCATCGAATGTCACTGGAAAGCTCCCGAACCAAAAGAGAAAACAGCTTTCGCAGTGTATGAGCCGTACATCAACAGTTGTTCGGAATGCCACAAAAACGTGCTGCTCAAAGCTCCCGCGAAAACAGCGGCAAGCGGCGCGGCGGCTGGAAAGAGCGGCGAAGCCGAAAAGAGTATGGCAGCAGGAGGAGGAGGAGGAGGAGCGACGCCTAAAAGCGAGGCGATGACGGAAGCGAAGTTCGTTCCGGCGCACGCCGTCGCCGTTGTGCCCGCGCTGCCGCCAGCTTTGGCGCAAGTGACGGACGCCTGGGCGGTGCGCATTTCGGCAAAGTTCGAGCACGCGATTCCGAAATTTGACGCCAAGCCGAAAGACGATCCGCATCGCGGGAGTTGCACGGATTGCCACAAGCAAGTTTCAAAAGTCGATTCGCTTGAAATTTTCCGGCGCAAAGATAACACCGTGCAACTTGCTTCATGCGTCGAATGTCACGGCGATAAATCCGGCAAGGGCGACGCCGGGGCCATCGTCAGGGAGTTGAAGGCTAGAGAGCAGAATCCGAAATTCGATTGCGTCTATTGCCACTCGTCGAATATCGGGCTAAAAGTGGATGGCTTCGACGATCATTACAAAGCCGTCAAACGCACTAAACCGCAACCGACTCCACAACCGACCACCGGCGGTGATAAAAAGTGAGCGACGTATCTCCCCAAAATATGCCGACTGATTCGCCGGACACTGCCCACGCCGATTCCGCGAACCATTGTTTGACGCCGCACGCCGCCGCGCCGCGCCGCGTGCCTATACTCTTGCGCCGTTATCTCTCCATCGCCGTTCTGCTCGCGGCCTCCTGCCTGCTTGTTGCGCTGGCGCTTAACAATCGCGTGCGCGCCGTCGCCACCGCCACCACCGCGCCGACGTCGCCCGCGCTCGTCCAAAGCGCGGATATGGATTTCTCCAGATTCTCGCACACGAGCGCGCGCCATGCCTCTTTGCAGTGCGCTTCGTGCCACCGTCGCGCGGACAACTCGCCGCAGCCGACTTTCCCCGGCCATAAATCCTGCACGGCCTGCCATCTCGCGCAGTTTGTTTCAACCAACCCGACCAGCAACGCGATGTGCGCGATTTGCCATAGCAATCTGGGCGAGCGGAATCCGCCGCTCAAAGGTTTCCCGAAACTCCAGAGCTTCAACGCACTCTTCGATCACGCGCAGCACAATCAGGGCGAGGCGCGCCCGCAAGCGGGTTGCGCGGCCTGTCACGCGCCGTTGCGTCGCGGGGGGGCGGCGCTCGCAATTCCGTCCGGCCTCGCGGCTCACTCGCAGTGCTATACCTGCCACACGCCGAACGCTTCCGCCAACGGGCGCGACATAGGCTCTTGCAACACCTGTCACGAGCAGGGAAGGCTCGTCCGCGCTTCAATGAACGCGCGCGCCTTCGCCGCCAGCTTTAGCCACGCCGATCACAGCGCACGGCAACGACTAGGCTGCGCCGATTGCCATCGCACACGAAGCGGCGTGCCGCAACTCCAACAAGTCACCGCGACCATTACCGCGCAGCACTTCGCCAACTCGCGCGCCCAAAGCTGCCTGACCTGCCACAACGGACGCCGCGCCTTCGGCGACGCCAATTTCAACGACTGCCGCAAATGCCATAAGTCCCAGAGCTTCCAGATGGGACGCTAATCATCGGCGGGCGTTGAGTTTCACTAAGCAGCGTCTTAATTTGTGTTGCCAAAAACTGATATACCTCTGATGTACAAAATCTAGTTATGCGAAACGATTCTCGATAATCCTCGAATATTGCACATTATACGGAATCATGTTGCATAAGCAGTAGTTCGGTGCTTTCTCCTTAAATGGTAACGCGCCGTTTCTGAAGAAGCATAAACATTCAACTTGACTTTCAAGACAGGAGGAAAATTTAATGGGAGAAACTAAACATATTTGCTATTGCAACGATAGACACTGCAAAAGTCTAACCGGAAAGCATAACAAAGAGGTTCTTCTTAAAGAGCAAGCTCAACTGAGAGAAAATATCAAAGGCTATCTTGCTGAACCGCCTTGCGTCGGCGTTTCGGCGGAAGAATTACCCCAAAATACTAAAGCTCTTGCGTTAGCACAGCTTTACACAACTGCAGTGCAGCATCTTAGGCGTTCTCAGCAAGACCGAACAAGTCTTGAATCATTGCAGTTATCAGCTTTATTAGGAGACATCTTTGTAGGTTTGTGGAGTCTCCCAACTGCACTTTCCATTTCAGAG
This sequence comes from Pyrinomonadaceae bacterium, assembly GCA_046262295.1. Classification (GTDB taxonomy): domain Bacteria; phylum Acidobacteriota; class Blastocatellia; order Pyrinomonadales; family Pyrinomonadaceae; genus JBHENC01. The sequence goes on from JBHENC010000016.1 coordinate 64,731, forward strand.
GACAATTACAGGCTTAAACACAAAGCATTTACCGCAGAAGATTCGGAGGCATCTGTAAATGAACTTCTGCAAAAGTTAAATACTTCTGCTTCGTCCGAGAAAAAGGAAGATGCCGAAGGTGATAGTATGGTTGAAACAGCCGACCTGCTAGCTCAAGGTTACACCCGCGCACTTGGAGAACTTGAACACGCCGTTAAAGACAACAACCCATCTATTGTTATGCACCACATGGCATTAGTTGGCGATACTTTGGCGGAAATGCTTAGGTTAGTGATTTATCTGAATCCTGACCGTTGCACTGAAGAGCGTTTGCCAGAATCACATCCGCACTCGCGCATTATGAGTCGGTTTGTTGAGGAGAATCAAGAACGAGCAAGTCAGGAGTCGGAACAAACGAGTTAGGCAAAACATTGAACCGTCTTTTCGGCAATCTCAACGGAGATTGAAATGCTGTAAAACAATGCTGCCCAACAAAGCAGCTGTTTCTACTATGGAGGAAAATCAAAATGGCGAAATTACAAGGGTTGCATTCTGAACATGAGTGGGTTAAATCCCAAAACTTAGCTCAAGAACTTATGGATTCTCCCAAAGAGTTCTTCGAGAAAAATCAAATTAAAACTGAGGATTACGCATGTCCTCATGAGGCTCACGAAGCATTAGAGAGAGCGCGTGCTTTAGGGCAAGCCATGGAATCTACCTGCAACGATTCCACTACAAAGAAATTATCTCGCGCTGATGCGGCACAAGCCCTTCGTGAAACTGTTGCGACTCATTTTGGCGATGACTTCGTCGCCGAAACAATTCCATATGGAATTCTTTTCAAAGAGCGTGTCAAGCCTGCTACAGCGAATGCTTTAGCACCTCCTACCGGAACAGGGACTTGCACATTCTGTAGTGATAATGATGGTCCCGACATTGATTAACAGATTGAAGTTAGCCGAGAAGCGATACTGTTTTTGATTCGCTTCTCGGCGATTAATGAATTACTACAGAGGTATAGCTAATGAGTTTGGAGCAAATTTTAATAATTTGTAGACTTCCTGATGTGCATGTTGAGGCAGTCACAAAGCACATTAATGAGGCAAACTTTACTTTTGACGTATGGGACATTAATAATCCAAAGACGCTAAAATTCTCTATTCCGATAAATATAAACTCTAGTTTTCAGTACAAATCAGTTTGGTGGCGATACAAAGGGACATGGCTTGAGTATCAAGGAACACTAAAAACACAAGAAGCATTTGCCACCCGCGAATGGTTAGCGGGGCTTAGGGGGTTAGCTTCTTTAACTACAGATATTTTTTGGATAAATAATCCTGTCTCAACTGCAGCATGTAACTTAAAAATTAGAAATTTACAGATTGCTGCGGCTCAAGGTTTCAACATACCGCAAACTTTGATTACAAATTCACCAGATGATTTTGAGTTTTTTTTGACCCAAATCCCATCGCAAAAAGCTATTTATAAACCATTAACTTACTATTATGAGGAAGATAACATTGCAGTTTTTACTTCACTTGTCCCTTTGGATGCTCCTACTAAATTCAAGAATAATATTTATGTAACGCCTCTATTATTACAGGAGCAGATTGAAAAAGAATTTGAACTTCGCATTACTGTCGTCGGGGAGAAGGCTTATTCCGTTCGCATTGATTCACAATCATTCAATTCAACCCGAATAGATTGGAGGCGAGACCAAACAATAGAGAACCTTTATTCTCAATTTGTTCTACCAGAACATATTGAATCGAAAATTATTTCTTTACATAAAAAATTGGGCTTAGTTTATGGGGCTTATGATTTCATTGTTGATAAATCAGGTGAATTCGTCTTTCTGGAAGTTAATCCAAGTGGTCAGTGGCTCTGGCTTGAACAAGCAACGGGCATCGAGATCAGTTCAGCGATAGCGCAGCTTCTCATTGACGGTAACATTAGACCGACCATGAATGAAACTTGAAAACATTATTTCTTTTTACGGCGCACCGAACAATTCAATGGACGTGAGGGCGAAACAGCGACTTTGTTATCACGTTGCCTCTTTAACTCGGAGTTGCGTGTATTCGGTTTCGTCCCACGTCATCTCAACCGTTGGGCATCTCGCATTCGGCTGTCGTCAAAAGGACGCCTTTGGAGGAAGGCTTATGCCGGTGGCAACTTTTCAGGGCACGGTTGAGAATGGGCAAGTGCGGCTTCCGGCGGACGTTCGACTGCCGGAAAACGCACAAGTGTACGTCGCTGTGCCAAACTTTGAACAAAACGCGAGCGTCAATAAGTTCGACCTGGCCGAGATGGTTTCGCTGATGCCGTCAGACTATCATGCGAGCGAAGAGGTTTTGGCGAGCCTGTAGGGAAGGAAGAATGGTAAATGCCCGCCTATGTTCCCGACAAAGGCGACTTTATTACGCTTTCTTTCGATCCTCAATCCAGCCACGAGCAAAAGGTCAGAGACCGGCGCTTGTCATCAGCAACTTCCTTTTCCTGCTCGCGTTGCTGATCCTGATTTCGGCGGCTACGATAAAGATAAAATAGTTTGACAAGCACGTGATTGCCGGAATATGATGCGTTGGTTCGTTTGAGGCCGGTTGATTCCTGAAAAATCCTCGTCCTCTGTACATTGCGGTTCTCGCTCGTTTTCAGTCTGCACGCTCTCCCTTTTTGAAACAGTAAGCAATTTCCCGGAAATGACCGGAGAGATCAAGGACATCCCATTATGAAACTATTGATTGTTTTTGCCGCTGCGCTCGCTTTTCTAGCGCTCACGTTCATCGGCAACCCCCCAACATCAAAAGCCTACACCATCGCGCGCCCGGCTGCCGTGCTCGATAGCAAAGTGCAACCGAAACAGGTGACGCTCGACAAAGACAGCAAGAGCGACAAGTGGGGCGACGTTGCTTTCAACCACGAAACGCACACGCTGAAAAATTACAGCCGGGACGGTAAATCCGTCATCGCCTGCGTTGAATGCCACCACACGGATCAGCCGACGCCGCCCGCGCCCTACAAACTCGCCGAGCGCAAAGCCGCGCTGACCACCGCGAATTTGAACGATGAAGGCCCGGTCAAATCGTGCCGCACCTGCCATTTTCAGGAAGACACGAAGCCTTCGCCGAAGCTTACCTATCCGGGCGATTCAGACCCGACGGAACTGACCAACAAGGAAGCGTATCACCGTAACTGCAACGTCTGCCACGACGCTTACAAAGAAAAATTCCCGGATACGAAAGCGCCGACCAGCAGCCAGTGCGCCGCGTGCCACGTCAAGAAAGGTTAAGCCGAAAGCGTCAAGCGGCGCGATTCGCACACTGCGTTTCACGCGCCGCTTGATGCTTCGTGAAGGCTTCGTTTAATTTAGCAATGATGGTTCTCAAGTTTGTTCAGAAACGCCGTGTGAAGATGCTGCCTAAGCTTCGACAGACGGCGTTTTTCGTTGCCCTTTTAACTGTCGCGTGCGGTGCGGTCGCTTGTACCGGCAATCAGCTGCCAGCGAATAACGCGCAATCAACCACCGTAACTAATTCATCTACGACGCAATCTTCGTCGCAGACTGCCACCACGCCACAATCGCCGGGCGGCGAGACGCCGCTTGCTTCAGCGCACGGCGGCGCGGGTCTCCCTCCGGGAGGCGGCAGCGGCGCGAAAGGCTCTGCCGACACGCCGGAAGTAGAAACCGCCGCGCTCGACGCCAAGATCGAGCAAGCCGAACGCAAAGCGAAAGCTCCCAATGCGGGCGAAGCGGACAAACACGCCGCCGCTGCCGCTTACCTGGAGCGCGGCAATGTCTATTACAACGCGGGGCGTCCGTCACTTTATAAATTTGCGTTGCGCGATCTGCGCAGGGTCTTGCGCTACGAGCCGGACAACGCCGACGCACGCGAGAAAGTTGATACGATTGTTACCATTTATCAATCAATGAATCGCCCCGTCCCAGAACTCGGCAACGAACCATAGTAGGCCAGCAACATCCGTATAAATCAAAGCCGCACGCTTCTCTAAAGAAGCGTGCGGCTTTGATTTTAACTTTGCCTTTGAATCTTCAGCCGATCTTGATGCCGATAGCTTCGAGAAATTTCGTAGGACGGTCGCCGCCGATCATCGCAAAAATATAATCGTTCGGAACCGTCGCTTTCTCTTCGCTGGTGCGTGCGTTCATTAAGACAACATCTTCATCGCGTATCTCTTTGATGGCCGTGCCGAAATAGACTTTGATCTTCTTTTCGTCAATGCACTGGTAGACCTGCATCTTGTTGCCGAACTTCAAATCGTTTTTCAGGTCGCTACGGATAACCAATGTGACATCGTTGATCTCATCGTCCGGGCGAAATGTGATTTGATCGCCGTTGCGCTTGGCAACTAAATCAACCGCCGCCTCAATCGCGGAGTTACCTGCGCCGACGATGATGACCCTACGCTTTTTGTATTCTTCAGGATCGGTTAGCTTGTACTTAACTTTGTCTTCGGTAACGCCGTCGCGCGTGACACGCATCTCTTCGCCGGGCAAGCGCAGTTTCATAGGCGTGCCGCGATTGCCGACGGCGATGATGACGCGGCGTGCGCGATACGTCATTTTTTCCTTCTCCAGACCTTTCTCAGTCTTGACCGTGAAGTAATCGCCGTCTTCTGCTTTCGTCACGGACTTGCAGCTTTCGCCTTCACTGACTTGCACGCCGGTCGAGAGCATCACATTCTTCCACGTTTCGAGAATGATCTCGCGTTGCAGTCCGAGACCGTTAACGTCAATGCCGCCGCGCGATTCCATTGTTTCGGGTTTGAAGAACACGTACTTGTTCGCCGGGTAAGCATCAATCGTGGCGAGCACTTTGTCCTGCTCGATGCCGACATAGCGCAGACCTGCATTTTGTGCGAGCACGGCTGCCGAGAGTCCCGCCGGGCCGACGCCGATAATAGCGACATCCACCTCCGCCTTCGGTTCCGGTGCGGCGTTTTTTAGTTCCTCCGTGATGTGGCGAATCACGTCCGCGCCTTCGTTGGCGGCGTTCTTGATAAGAGGCGTGCCGGAAACATCGCCGATGATGTAGCAGCCCTTCGCATCCGTCATAAACGTCGGATCGCGTTTGGGCACTTTGCGCGGCGGAATGATCTTCGTCGTATTAACGACGATACAAGCCTTCGGGCTGACCGGACACTCGACCTGGCAGGCCGTGTCCTCCATGCACTGATCGCGCGCAATCGGCGTTGAGATGCCGTTGACGATGGCGAGCACGTCGTGCGGGCAGGCTTCGACGCAGGCGTGGCAGCCGATGCAGCGTTCGGGAAAGATTACGGGATGCGGGTAGTTCGGCCCATCCGGGTCAATGCGCTCTAAATCTTCGGCGGAGACCAGCCCGTTGCCGTCATGGGCTTTAATTTCCGGTGGCGGTTCTTCGATAAAATGGCGCGTGCGTGCCGCATCGCGCATAGCGAAAGCGATGCCGACAATGGCGAGCACCGCAGTGATGCCGCCCCAGCCGTACCAAGGCAGGCCACCGAAATAATCTCTGCCCAAGTTGTTGCCGCCGGTCAGTAAGTTGATGGCGAGAAGCAGAAAAAGCAGTGCGACGACGATGATAATTTGAGACTTTTTCATACCTTTATCTGGAGCGAACTATCAAGGGTTAAGTTAATAATCAAAAGTCATTTTGAGGCTTTGAAGGCAACGATTGCCGCCGCCGCAGGTTCGTGGCTCGCGGCGGTTGGCGGACTCACGAGCAATGATGGATTCCAGTGGCGTTTGTCCTTCACGTGTTGAATATGGCAGGACGTGCAGTTGGGCGTGTCTGCCGCAATCTGGACGCGCCCTGTTTTTTCTTCCACCTTGCCGTTATGACATTTGGCGCAGGTCTCGCGCGGCGTGTCGCGGTCAATCGGCGAGAAGGATTGGTGGCAACTGGAGCAGGACATCTCGCCTTCGCTGTTGCCGGTGATGCCCGCGACAGGGCGCACGCGATAAAGGTGTATCGCGTGAAATTGTTTGCTGCGCCAATCATTCTCCGAATCGGCTGGCTGGCGTTCCAGCGCAATCTGTTTCTGCTGCCATTCTTCGCCGTCGAGAGCTTTCCATTCCCACACGCCGTTCATGACCGGGTAGCCCCACGTGCCGTTGTGCGGCGTGTGTACGGACTTGCCACGATAAAGCTTTTTGTTGTTGTCGTTGTGGCACGCGGCGCAGGTGGCAAGCGACGCTTCGCCGGGACGAAAGGCGATGCCGCGATGTTCCTGATGGCAATTCGTGCAGGTGATTCCGGCCTTCGTGTGCGGGTCTGTGACGGTCGAGACGAAGGCCTCCGTTTGATGGCACTGTGAGCAACTCGCATCCATGCTCGTTCTGACCGTGTGGCACGTCGTACAGGAGTTGGCGTTGGGCTGGCGTGCGATGGCGGGCGTCGCGTTGAGCGAAGCTTGCCGGTGCGGATTGGAAATCGGTGCGGGCGAAAAGGCGTTCGAGTAGCCGAGCGCCGCCGCGACCGAGAGCACGCCGACGATGATTGCGCCCCAGATCAAAATGGAGGTCGGCCAGGGACGCGCCAGATCGCGCGTCGGCGTCCAGTTCCAGCGCGCTTTGCCGACACGGGTTTGTTCGTGCGGGTGCAGCGGCGATTGCCGTGCCATTTTGCCCGCTTCGCGTTTACGCTTTTGCCAGAAAACATCGAGCGCCGCTTCGCTGTTCTCTACTTCTTCGCCTTTGGCATCCCGAGCGTCGGGCGCGGCGGCAACGAGATTTGCCGGAGCTGTTTCGTCGGCGGTGTGCGGTCTTGCGGATTCGTCGGCGGGTGTCGAGAGTTCGGCATTGGCCTGCGGGTCTTCGCCGACGCGGGCGGCGATTTTGAGCGAGACGCTGATCTCCAGAGTATGGTGGTCGGCGCGCTCTATTTGCAGAAAGAACGTGCCGATCTGAAGCTTGTCGCCGGGCGCGAGCGCCGCCCTTTGTTCGATGAGTTTGCCGTTGAGCGTCGTCGAATTCGAGGGACTCAGGTTGAAGACGTAGAAGTGGCCGTCCACTTCCTTGATTCCGGCGTGCGTGCGCGAGACGCTCGGATGGTTGAGCAGAAGCTCGCAACCCGGAAGTCTGCCGATGGTGAGCGCCTCAGTCAGAAGCGTGACGGGATCGACATTGTAATCCTCGCGCGTGATGATAAACGTGCTGTTGTGCTGTTCGGAGTTCATGCTTTGACTACTTTGCGTTAGCGTGGAGCAAAGAAAACTACTTGGATAATGTGAACGATCATTAACGCCAGCATTATCGAGGTCGAAACGACGTGCGGCGCAAGCCAGAGTTTCAGCAATTGATGCAAATAGATGAGCGCATCCACGCGCCGCAACGTGGCGGAGGATTCGACGGCATCCATTAGCAGCGAGCTTTGGTGCGGATCGGATAATCCCTCAGCCCTTGAATGCCACTGCCCGCGCGCTTCCGCGAGCATCCCGGACAACTCTTCGCGCCGCATATATTGCCGCAGCAGATAGCCGAGCGAAAGAAACTGTCGCGGCACTTTTCGCCTAATCAGCTCGGATGCTTCGCCCGTGCTGCGGGTCGCAATGGTGGCGAGCGTTTCGCGCAGTTCGGCGCGGCGCGCACGCAAATCTTCGATCAATAACGGGTCGCCTTCGATGCTCGTCATAATGCGCGGCACGATGATATAGCAGGCGATGCCGAAGAGTCCCGACACGATGACCAGATCGAAGGAGATCATTAAGAGCGATGTCAGCAATCCGCCGGTGCTGCGTCCGCCGTGAAGCAGTAAGAGTATGCCTGCGACGACGCCCGCGTAAACGTGCATCAGCATCCAGTAGCGAAGTGCGCCCGCACGACGGCGATAGATTTGCTTGCGTCCCGGATACGTCATCACGGCGGCGATGCCGAGAAGCCCGACGAGTCCCGTGATCCAGCGCACGCTAAGCCATGAGTCGTTGATTCTGCCGTCCATCCCGTAACGCCGGAGCGCCCAGAGGGTGGCGAGCGTGAAAAGAATCGTGCCGATGATGCCGCCCGCGTGCCAAAGACGTGCGAGCGGATCGCGCTTGTGTATGTTGCGCCCGATGGCGTGCGTTTCGTCGCGGAAGACGAGGCCGAGCGTATCGCCGACTTCCGTAAAATATTCGCGCGGGTTGACGCGCACCAGCGCGCCCGTCGGACAACTCTCCTGACACGAATACGCCTGCTGCTTTCTGCCCGGCGGGTTGAGCGGCGTGTTATTGCATAAATTGCACTTGACCGCTATCAGGTTGTCGGTTTCCGTGACGGGCGAGGGCAGCGGCGCGGGCGCAAGGCTTAGCCAGCCACGAAGTTGCCCGGCGAAGTTAAGCGGCGGGGGCGCGGCGGGCGGCTTGCGCGGGATCATCGAGATCGCGTTATAAGGACACTGTGTCGCACAGTCGCCGCAGCCGATACAGGTCTTCGGGTCAATGTCTATCTGGCCGTCGCCGAAACGTCCAATCGCGCCCGTCGGACAGCCCGTCAAGCATTCAGGGTCTTGGCAGTGCATACAAACGGAGGGCGAAAGTATGTGCTGCGTCGAGTTGATGCCGAGCATCGAAAGCCCTTCGGTTTTAACGGGACGTTCGATGTGTATGCCGCGCCGCAGAAGGCGCGACTGCCCGTGCATATTGTGGCAGGCGAACGAGCAGTTGCCGCAGCGCACGCACAAGTCCATGTCCATCACGAGCAGGTTTTCGCCGTCTACGACGCCCGTCGAAATCTCTTTCTCCATCGCCGCCGCAACGCGCTTGGGCGGCGCGTGCTCGAGATTCACGTCATCGTCCACGTGTGAAAAATCCGCGAAGCTGCCGAGCAGCGCGTCACGCAGTTTCGGGTCGGCGCGCAATTGCGGGATAGAGACTTCGAGCGCCTCCGTGCGCGCCATCACCGTCGCGGTATAGCTCCACTTCTTATCTTCCTTGACGCCTTCCAGTCCCAGACAATTGCCCGCGCCGAGAAAGTCTATGCGGGCTTCTTCGTCCGCGCCGCCCGTCACATCCGCGATGCCTTCATCAAAGACTTCGCCGCGCACGCGCCGCACCCAGCCGTTTTTAATCAGCACGAGTTTGTCAACCGGCGCGTTTTCCTGAAAGAGCACGTGGCTTTTGCCGTAGACGATAAAGCGTGCGGCGCTGCCGAGTTGCTTCAGCATTTCGGGGCTGAACGTCTCGCCCGTCGCCTGCCGCACGTCTTCGAGTACGCGGCCTAATCCGTGATGCCTGTAAGTTTCGTCGAGCGCATGGCCGAATTTCGGAAGCTTGCGGAGAAGGCGTAAGGCGGGGCGTTGGACTTCGAGCACGGTCGTCTGCGCGCCTTTCGGCACGACGCACGTCGCGTTGCGCGGCACGCCCGCGAGAATGGACATCTCGCCGAAGCTCGTGCCCTTTTTCAATTCGCCGACACGGTTCTGCTTGCCCTGATCGTCCCGCACATACACGTCGAGCGTGCCTTCGACGACGATGAAGAAGGTGTTTCCGCCCCAGTCGTTCTGGCGAATCACTTCTTCTTCCGCTTCGTAAACCAGCAGGCGCACATATGGGCCGACTTTTTTGCCGTTGTAGTTGCGCCCGTAAGCGATCACTTCGAGTTCCAGTTCGTACTCGAAATGGCCGTCGTGTTTGTCTGCCAGTTCCCGTATGCTGTCAACGCTGCGGATGGCATCGAGAATGGTGCTGTGTTTGGTAATTTCTCGCGGCATAGCTATTCGTATTCAAATGTAAGAAAGAGGAGGCCGATTGCGAGGGCGGCGTCCCGGATCGTGTAGCGTGCTTGAAAAACTTCCTGCGGTAGTGCTCTGGAAAAGCTCGGAGGCGGATTATAGCACTCGCGCGAAATAAAGGAATAAAAATTTTGCGCGCGGCGATGCGGTCTGTAGTTTCGTCGCAAAACTGCATTAGATTGATTGTTACCGTTTACGCTACCCTTCCGACATTTCCGGCGAGAATCATTAGCTCAGTTGTCTAGAGCGTCCGCCTCCTGAATCTTAGATTCGGGGGTGGTCAATTCTTCAAGATGTTTCGCCCAAGTGAAATCCCTCGCCCACCTGATTAATTTTTGTTGTCCGTTCTGGACGGGGTCGAGTCTTAGCCTTCCATCTCCGCAACACATCTTGAAGGAGACGACATAAATCGAAGCGGCGTGCGGATGATAGATGGCAAAGTAGTCTACCTCGGATTCCATGTAAGGGCGTGTTGCGTATGGTGATGCTTCGCGCATCCGCCGTTTGCTTTTGTAGACGATGCAGCCCTTGCGTAGCCATCCGGTTTTGACTTGGATTTTGCAGAGACGCGAGCCTGTATCAACCAGCAGATCGTAAGGTGCGCCGGTTCCGAAGGGAATGGAAACGATGAAGCCTGCCTTCAGATAAGCGGATAAAACAATCCCTTCGCTAACATTGCCTTTGTCATAAGTTGTTTGCCCGATCATCTGTTTTCTCCATTGCTTGGAAAGGGCGTTCTTGCCAACGCTCCGCCGCATTTGCCATAATCGTTTTGTATGGGCCTGTAGCTCAAAGGATAGAGCACAATCCTCCTAAGATTGGGGTTGGAGGTTCGAGTCCTCCCAGGCTCATTTTTACTGACGGTCATCACGCGCTGATGAAGCGTCAAGAACTCTTTACGGTGGTGAGAAGTTTGGGAAGGGAGGCGAACCATTTAACTTGGTTCACCTCCCTTTTTGTTCCCCGTTGTGATTGCGTTTGGATTACTTCGGCGTCTCCGCTTGTGTTGAGGGGCGTCGCGTGGGTGTTTTGTACTCGGACTTTTTCTAGAGGCCGAGCGGCGTTGACGTGCCGATGAGCCTCGAAGTCCTCAAGAACGCCCAGCGCGAAGTGGAAGGCAATCAATTGAGTTTAACCCTTGCGAACTAACTGCGGCTTCAACGCAAAGCCATTAAGACAGCTTTTAACGCTTCGTTTCCTTGTCATACAAGTAAAGACCGAGTCCGAACTTTGCGGCGGCGCGGCGAAGGCTCATGCTTTCGGCGTTTGACGAGGGGTCTCCGTAGCTGCCTACGTCCGCTTCTTCCTGTCCCGTCGCTTCGCGGTAAATCGTTCCTTCGGCGCATGAAATGACGATGCGCGCGACGACGATGACGCGGTTGTTGATGCCTGTGACGGAGCGTATTTCGTAAGACCAGCCGGGCGCGTAGAGGTCTAGAAATTTGACGGCGGTGTGCCAGGGGATAAAGCGTATCTTCTGGCCGCCGACGGTCTTGGTGCGGAGCAGGCGATCCGGAATGGGTTTGGAGAGATCGTTGATGATGTCGGCGATGGTGCGTTGTGGTTCGGTCATGGTTTCTCCGCTGCGGTTGCTTCCGTGAATTTGAGGCGCGCGATGGTTGCGCCCCAACCGCCTGCTTCGGGCGGCGCGTCCGTCCAATCTACAACAAAAGGAGTGTGCGCGAGAACCGAACGCACCACTTCGCGCTGCACGCCCACGCCTTTGCCGTGAATAATACGCACAACCGGAAACTGCGCCGCGTGTGCCTCGCGCAAATATTCTTCGACAACGCGGCGCACGTCGCGCGGGTGAATGGTGTGCAAATTGAAAATATCACGTATCTCAACTTTGACGGGAGCAGGGAAGGGATCGAACGGGTCAACGAAGTCGTCTGTGTCGTCTGCCGCGTCCGCGTGCGCCTTTCCAATATCTGCAATCGCGCGTGCGGAATCGTTCGCCGTGTTTAGTCCAAACCAATCTTTGAGCGCGTTTAGTATTTGCATAGCGGATCAGTCGTTGCCGTTAAACGGAGAGCGGCGTAGCGCGTGTTTGCCGAAAACGGGCGGCTGTTGTATTGTCGCCCTTTGCCGAAATTCAATATTAAACGAACTTCTTTTGATGAAAGGAATAGTAACGACAATGGGTAAGCGAAACAAGATAACGGTGGTCGGGGCGGGCAACGTCGGCGCGAGCGCGGCGGTGTGGGCGGCGAGCAAAGAGTTGGGCGATGTAGTCTTGGTGGACGTAGTTGAAGGCGTGCCGCAGGGCAAGGCTTTAGACCTCGCGGAGACCGCGCCGATAGAAGGCTTCGACGTGCGTTTGACGGGCGCGAACAATTACGACGGCACGGAAGATTCCGACGTGGTGATTATCACGGCGGGACTCGCGCGCAAGCCCGGCATGAGCCGCGACGATTTGTTGAAGACCAACGCCGACATCGTTTCAAAGGTCGTTGACGAAGTAGTGAAACGCTCGCCGGATTCGATTCTGATTATCGTCTCGAATCCGCTGGACGCAATGTGTCAGGTGGCCTACAAGCGTTCGGGCTTTCCGAAGCATCGCGTAATCGGGATGGCGGGCGTGCTCGATGCCGCGCGTATGCGTTGCTTTCTGGCAGAGGCTTTAGATGTCTCGGTGGAGAACGTGACGGCGTTTGTCTTGGGTGGTCACGGCGACACGATGGTTCCTTTGCCGCGTTATTCGACGTGCGCGGGAATCCCCATCACGGAGCTTTTGCCGAAAGAGCAGATTGACCAGATTGTGAAGCGGACGGCGGGCGGCGGCGCGGAGATCGTCGCGCTCTTAAAGACGGGTTCGGCTTACTACGCGCCTTCGTCGGCGGCGGTCGAGATGACGGAATCCATCCTGAAAGACAAAAAGAAGATTCTGCCGTGCGCCGCGTATCTCGAAGGCGAGTACGGCATCAACGGTCTGTATGTCGGCGTGCCGTGCAAACTCGGCGCAAACGGCCTTGAGCAGATCATTGAAATCAATCTTCACGCGGAAGAGAGAATCGCGCTGCAAAAGAGCGCGGCATCCGTGCAGGAATTGATAGACGTGCTCGGCTTGTAAAGGGCGCGAAACGCAGACAGAGAAAAGGCAAGTGTGAGAAAGGCCGCGCCCTTCTTTCACTTGCCTTTGTCGCGTTCGATTGGCTCGCCGGTTAGTAGCTTTTAGGTGGCGGCAACAGTAACGGTCAAAAGCTCTGCGATGACTTTTTGCAGTTCGTCGCGCTTGAACGGCTTGACGAGGAAACGCGCGCAGCCCGCCTCTTTAGCTTCTTCGCGCTCCGTGTCGGCGTCATGGCCGGTGAGGACGATGACGGGGATTTCGCGCAGGCGTTCGTCGCTTTTGACGGCGCTGATTAATTCGCCGCCGCTCATGCCGGGCATTGCCCAGTCTGTGATCAGAAGATCGAAGCTTTTAGTTTCGAGCAACGCGAGCGCCTGGCGCGCGTCGGGCGCGATTTCAACTTCATAGCCCATGCGCGCGACAAGCTTGCGTTGCAGCAGCAAGATTTCCGGCACGTCCTCAACAATCAAAATGCGACGCTTATCCGGCGCGTCTTCTTTTAGGTTAACGGGCAGCACCATCGAAAAAATCGTGCCGCTACCGAGTTGGCTGCGCACCGTCACGTTGCCGCCATGCGCGGCAGCGATGCGGCGCGCGATGGAGAGGCCGACGCCGCGCCCCATGCGCTGCGGCGAATCCGCTGCCTGCCAGAAAGCGTCGAACATAAACGGTACTTCCTCCGCCGGAATCCCCGCGCCGGAATCCGCGACGTTAATCAATACCAATCGCTTGCCTTCGTCGCCCGCGCGCGTGCCCATGATCGCCTGCGCTTCGACATTGACCGTACCGCCGTCGGGCGTCGCCGCAAGCGCGGCGGTTAACAGATGACAGACGGCACGGCGCGTTTGCTTCGCGTCCACAAGCATCTGTAATGATTGATCCGGGACACTGACATTGAGTTCCACGCCGCGCAACGCCGCTTCGCCGCGCAAAGGCTCCGTCACCTGCTCAAGCAAAGTTTCGACTGCCACTTCTTCCAACTCGATGGCGAGCGGCCTTTCCCTGCCATGTCCGATCTCCAGCAGATCATCCAGCAGATGGCGTATGCGGTCGCCGTTTTCAATCGCCGCTTCCAGTAGCTGACGGTCTTCCATATCGAAAGATTCGCGCGCCTGCAACTTGCTCTCAAACAATTCCAGCAAGCCTAAAATACTCGCCAAAGGTAGCCGCACGTCACGCACCAGCGTGTTGACGAAACCGCTTTTGAGTCGTTCCACTTCGCGGCGCGCGTCGAACGTATCATCGGATTGCGCGCAAAACACTTCTTCGTTTAGCGGCGCGGGCGACGCCGTTTCTTTGGAATCCATTTGTTGTGTGTATCTCCTACGTGGTGAAAATGCCGGAGAGCAGTGTTGAGACGGCTTAAACCGTCTTAAAACACTTTATACGAGTCAACGGGAGATGGCAAGGATAATTTAGTTCACGCCATGTAGGGGGCGTAAAGATTCAAAAAACTCGGTTGTGCCGCCCGCATCAGCGATGAACTTCAGTCGCCGGTGAGAGTTCGAGGGCGAGAATCGCGGTTGCCTCTTTTAGTAACTTCTGCCGGTGTGCGGTGTATTCCGAAAGCGTGTGAGAATAAAGCGTGATGGCTCCCTCCGTGCGTTTCGGAATTTTTGATAATCGGAAAGGCGGCCAGTGTATGGTAGCCCGCATCTATTGAACAATCTTGGTAAGGTGACAAACTATGAAAGTTCTCATCATAGGCGGAACACGCTTTATCGGAAAGCAAGTTGCGCAACAGTTAGTTGCCACCGGACATGACGTAGCGGTTTTCCATCGTGGTCAAACAGAAGCCGATTTGCCTTCCAGTGTCCGCCACATCTTAGGAGACCGACAACAACTTTCCGATTTCAGGGATGAGTTCAAGCGGTTTGCGCCTCAAGTCGTCCTCGACATGATAGCCTACGTTGAGCAAGATGCTGTTGCCGTCATGCAAACCTTTCGTGGCATAGCCGAGCGCGTTGTCGCCATCAGTAGCCAAGACGTATATCGAACTTACGGAATCCTTTGGCGAAGGGAAATCACTTCCCAAACATCACACCCATCAGCGAAGATGCGCCCTTGCGTAGCGTTTTGTATCCGTATCGCCCGATAGCCAAAGGAACGGACGACTTCAAATATAACTACGACAAAATTCCCGTCGAGCGCGTCGTGATGGGCGATGCGGATTTACCCGGCACAGTTTTACGCTTGCCTGCGACTTATGGCGCTGGAGATAAGCAGCACCGATTGTTTGAGTATTTGAAACGAATGGATGATGGACGATCATTCATATTGCTCGAAGAAGATGAAGCGCAATGGCGTTGGACGCATGGTTATGTCGAAAATGTTGCTGATGCAGTTGTGCTAGCTGTGACTGACAAACGAGCGGCAAATCTGATTTATAATGTTGGTGAGGAAGATGCTTTGACGAGAACTGAGTGGGTGAAAAGTATCGGGCAAGCTGCCGGATGGAATGGTAAAATTTTAGCAATTCCTAAAGACGAGCTGCCGGAGCATTTGAAAGGTCATACCGGTTATGAACACGATCTGGCTGTTGACACCAGCCGCATACGAAACGAGCTAGGCTACAAAGAAAAGGTTTCAAGAGACGAAGCGATATTGCGAACGGTTGCTTGGGAGCGGGCAAATCCGCCGATAGAGATTGACTATAATCAGTTCGATTATGCTGCCGAAGATGCGGCGATTGAAAAGCTGAAAAGGAAATAATAATGATAGCAATGTGGCTGCTCCGATGCGAGCTAACAAGTTATTCGAGCGGACTGCCCGCTAGATTGCCTCTCATCAACCTTGTATGGTTTCTTTGAGGCGGCTCTTAGCGGGCGGGCAGCCGCTCAATTCCGTCTATAAAGCGAGTCAAGAGAAAAAACAGACTTCTCCCTAAACGGGCAGTGCGCCGTTTTTGTTTT
>JBHENC010000017.1:0-64719 GCA_046262295.1 Pyrinomonadaceae bacterium
GTTTGAGAACCATGTTAAGCCTCCTCTTTCAAATGAGTAGTGGCTTAACTTTTTGTCTCAGTCAAGGGTGCAGTTCAGTGCGATGATTTGGATGGTCTCGGACGTATGTGAGCGTTAGATAGTTAAGTAATGGCCCGGTGTCTACAACAGCCTTGGAGATTCTGTCATAGACCATTAGAACCCTCTATCGTCTGATAAAGTTTCGACCGCTACCAGAGGCTCATCGTGTTGTAGGGATAACTCCGCTCTCGTTGCTTTCAATGAGTTAATGAGATGTTCGACTGCCTTTAATAGAGACTCACCGGCTTTGACCGTCTGAATATTATATTCATGAATATTCGGATGTTCTAAAAGCGCAAGAAATTCATTCTTGTACCTATTCCAAAAAGGTGCTGTCGTATAGTAAGACGGAAGCCAAATTGTATTATTCACGGTATGCTGGGCTAAAAGCTCAAGATGTAATTCTTGTCTAGATGATCCGAGAAGGCTATAAACATTCTTCTCTTCCTCTGCTATGTCTAGTTTAGCCAAAGATTCTGCAGAAGTAAGACTTTTATAGACTTCTCGCAACGCCGAACTTTCAAATAGTATTTTATAGAGACTCTCACATTCAGCTAGAAGCGTTGCCGCCTTACCGTCATGTTCATCCATATCCGTTTTCAGGTTCGGGAAAAAATCAAGGAATTGCTCCAAATTGTCCTCATATAAACCGGAGATCATACTTCGGATTGGTCGGATTGATTCAAGGTGACTTGGCTGAGACTGCCATGTCCAAAATTTCTTATACAAAAAATCCTGCTCCGTTTTGAGGCCGGAGAGCAAGGGATTGATTATAGTGTCGAACCATGCGCGCACGATGCGTCGGCCAACGACAAGATTTTTCTTATTAGTACGAGTTTTACTGCTCATAATGCTCCAGTCCTATATTTCGTAAACACCTTCCATGCAATATTATCACGTTGGCGAAAGTTCCGGCGGCTATTCAAATTCCACGCAGAGATCGAAAATACGGTTCGGCATACGCACGTCAACGCGCTCGCTGGATACGTCTACGGCGACGACGCGGTGGCAGACCAAGAGGAGAAAGCGGCGGCAGCCTTCCAGCTCTTCGCCGCGATTGAAGTTGATGCTGAAGGCGGCGGGGCGAATCGAATATCTGCCGCTCATCCGCGCGGGAATGCGCAGCACCAATCCTTCGCGCCCGAGATCGAAGGCGGCGCGCTCGCCTTCGGCTAAAACGAACGTGCCGCCGTTTGTTTGATCGGCGGTGAAGTGTATGTCGCCGCGTTCGGTAGCCTTGGCGAGTTCGGCGGGCGGCGCGGCGGGCGCGAAGACGCGCGCGAAGTCCACAACGGGAATCGCAAACCGCCCGCGCGCGTGTCCCGCGTGCATCTGCGCGATCAGTTCGAGCGCGACGGGGCGCATCTCAGGCCATTTGAAGTTTAGAAACGACATATTCGGAAGACGATTGTTTCAGCGAAATTTGAAGTCATTATGAGAGCTTGCCGGTGATGCTGGCAAGTTGAGGCGATGTTGGCCTCGCCATCAGTTCCGCGTTAAGCTGGCGTGTGGAGGAGATAGAGAATGCAGATAGAGCGTATGAACCATGTGCAGGTCAGTGTGCCCGTCAACAGCGAGGATGAAGTGCGCCGTTTTTATTGCGGAGTGCTTGGCCTGCGCGAGGTGGCGAAGCCGGAATCTTTGCGCGGGCGCGGCGGGTTGTGGGTTGAAGTCGGCGATCAGCTTCTGCACTTCGGCACGGAAGAGGCCACAGCCCGCGCCGCCTCCAAACGCCATGTTGCCTTTGAAGTGAGCGACCTGAACGCGGCACGGCAGGAATTGAAAGCGGCGGGTGTTGCCATCGTCGAATCAATCCCGATCCCCGAATACGACCGCTTCGAGTTTCGTGATCCCTTCGGCAACCGCATCGAGCTGATGCAATGCAGAAGAGAAGATTAAATCTAAACGCCCGCTAGCCGGAGCTTGATCGAGAGGCGTTTTGCCGTCGCGCTCGTTTCAAATTGATTTGTTAACGCGCAGGTGCTCGGGACGAATGGCGAGCGGGCAACTTTCACCGCCGCGCTGTATGTTGCCCGCCGGAAAGCTCTTCGGCGCGCCCGCCGTTCGTCGCCGGGAAGTTTGACGAGTGCGGGCGCGTTCGGTTTCTACGATACTGCGTTCGAGGCGCGTGACGTTGGCGGATGGATGGGTTCGCAAGTAGAATATTCTGCGATTAAAAAGGGAGAACGGATTTATGGCGAACATTAAAATATATACGACGACATCGTGCGGCGATTGCCGCCACGCGAAACGCTTTTTGAAAGAGCACGACATCGCTTTCGAGGAGATTGACATAGAGCAGACGGAGGGCGCAGCCGCGTATGTGATGAAGGTTAATAACGGCAAGCGCAAAGTGCCGACGTTTGAGGTTGACGGACGGGCGTTTGATTTGTCGCCGTATGACGAGCGGCGTTTGCGGGCGGAATTGGGTTTGAGCTAAAGGGAAAAACTATGGCGGAAGATTTGAAGCGAAAAGCTGTGCGCGCGGGCGGCTGGCAGGTGGCGAAGCGTTTGATTAAAGGCGTCCCCATCATCGGCTCGGCGGTCGCGCTCGGTCTGGTCGGCTATGAGATCAAGAAAAAAGGTTTGGTACGCGGCGCAATCAGCGTCGGCCTCGATGCCACGCCCATCATCGGCACAACCAAAAATGTGCTGGAATTCTTCACAGGCGATTTGATTCCCGACAAAGAAACGAACACACGCAACAGAGGGGTTAAGTAGAACCCTTTAATAAAAGGGACACGCTAAAGCTCCGCACTCGTCGCGTCTTGTAGATTATTTTCAAGACCCGATTGCCTGGCTGTTGTCGAAGCTTACGGGCGGACGCGCGTCGAAGGAGCGCGCTTGTTCGTAAGCGTGTGCGAGACGAAAGAGTGTCGCTTCAGACCAGTGCGCGCCCATTAGTTGCAGGCCAATCGGGAGTTTTTCGCTCGACAGTCCGCAGGGAATGGAGATGCCGGGAATGCCCGCCAGATTTGCCGTGCAGGTATAAATGTCGTTGAGATACATTTGCAGCGGATCGTCTGTTTTTTCGCCGAGCAGGAAAGCGGGCGTCGGCGTGGTCGGCGTCAGAATCGCATCGCAGGCATTGAAGGCGCGCGTGAAATCTTCTTTGATGAGGGCGCGCACCTGTTGCGCTTTGCGATAGTAAGCTTCGTAGTAGCCGGAAGATAAAACGTATGTGCCGAGCATGATGCGGCGTTTGACTTCCGCGCCGAAACCTTCGTCGCGCGTGCGGCGATACATCTCGCGCAACGTATGCGCTTCTTCGGCGCGAAAGCCGTAGCGCACGCCGTCGAAACGCGCGAGATTGGAAGAAGCTTCGGCGGTGGCGATAATGTAATAAACGGCGATGGCATATTTCGCGTGCGGCAGTTCGATATCGATTATCTCCGCACCGAGTTCGCGGTAAGCTTCGATGCCTGCTTCGACACTCCGGCGCACTTCTTCATCCAGCCCGTCACCGAAGAGCGCGCGCGGCACACCGATGCGCGCTCCCTTAATCTCTTCGTTTAATTCACCCGCATAATCCGGCACAGGCACATCAGCCGTCGTCGCATCAGATGGATCGCGCCCGCTGATGACGCCGAGCACGGTTGCGGCATCGCGTGTGGTGCGCGCGAAGACGCCGATTTGATCGAGCGAGGACGCGAAGGCGACGAGGCCGTAACGCGAGACGCGCCCGTATGTCGGTTTGACGCCGACGATACCGCAGAGCGCCGCCGGTTGGCGCACGGAGCCGCCCGTCTCCGAGCCGAGCGCGATTGGTACGATGCCCGCCGCGACCGCCGCCGCCGAACCGCCCGACGATCCGCCCGGCACGCGCGTTGTATCCCAAGGATTACGCACCGCCCCGAATCCAGAGTTCTCATTCGATGAACCCATCGCAAACTCGTCGCAGTTGGTTTTGCCGATAATAATCGCACCCGCTTCTGTGAGACGCTTAATGGCCGTCGCATCGTAGGGAGGATGATAATCGCCGAGAATGCGTGAGCCGCAGGAGGCTTGCAGGCCGCGCACGCAGATGTTGTCTTTGATGGCGATGGGAATTCCCGCGAGCGTTTGGCGCGCGTCGGCGGATCGAGCGCGCGCGTCCGTTTCGTCGGCACGACGGAGCGCACCTTCGCGGTCAATTTGCAGAAACGCATTAAGCTCTGCGTTCGATTTCTCGGCGTTGTCGAGCGCGGCTTCGATTAGCGAGCGAGTGGTCGTTTCACGATTCGTGAGACGCGCGCGCGTCGTCTCGATGTCTTGTCCGAAAAAAGTCATAAGGGGCGCTGTACGGTGAAATTGAAAGTTGAGCTTTGAAACAAAGAGCGATAAACGAAGCGTTTACGTTCGCATGATTCGCATGGAGGCTTACAAAACCTTCGGCACGCGGAAATGGCCGTGCGCGGCGTCGGGCGCTTCTTCGAGCGCAAGCTTTTGTCCGAGCGAAGGCTGCACGGCGTCTTCGCGTACGACCTCTGTTTGCTCGCCTTCGCGCGTCAGCCCGCCCGCCGCAGGCTCAACGCGGCTCGTGTCCAACTCGTTGAGCTGTTCGACGTAAGCGATGATCTCTGCGAGTTGCGGCGTAAAGGCGCGTTGCTCTTCGGGCGTGATTTCAAGATGCGCAAGCGCGGCGATTTTCTGAACGTCTGATTCTGTAATCGGCATAGTAATTATTTCTCAATGTAAGAGGGTGTTTCAAAATAAGATTAACTTGCCACAGAGAAGAACGGTTTTGAGTTTTCAGTTTTGAGTTTAGAGCATATCGCCAGTGTCTGTGCTGAAAACTGATAACCGAAAACTGTTTCATCTGCTCTGTGTCTCTGTGGCAAATTATGAAACAGTCTCTAAGATTCAACTACTTCATTCGCAAATCTAAGGTTTAGTGTCGTTTTCGCGGCGATCAATGCAGCTTCCGGCGGCGAGCAGAAAACGGCGGCGCAAATCTTCGTCGTGAATCGCTTCGTCGGCGGCGGCGCGGAGTTGCCCGGAAGTCGTTGCCAGTGCGCGCTTCTCCTGTTGCGCGCGATCCGCTTTCTGCGGCAAAGCGGCGCGTGCTTCCGTGACGGTCTTCGCGTCAACGCGAAACTCTATGTACGTGACCAGCGCTTGACCGAGCACGGAGTTTAAGCGAAACAGGAGTTGGCCGCTCATCGCTTCAAGCTGCCTTTGCCATGTCGTATCGGCGACGGCGACAATCAAAGTTTTGCGGTAGAGACGAAAGGGCACGGCTTGCCCGCGTAAGGCTTCGCCCGCCACAAGCCGCCACGCGACACAGGCGGCGGCTTCGTTAATCTCTTCGCCTTCGCCTGCCGCGCGCAAAAGTTTCGGCAACGTGCGGATTAAATCTTCCATCGTTTTTAGATTTGCGGTTACGCGCGGATTAAAGCAAAATCCGTGCTTGAAACACAAATTAGTGAATCCAAATCGGCCTGAGTGTAATGGAAAACAAGCGCGAGCCACAAGCGGGTGAGACGATTAAACAGTTGCCGGGAATCGAAGCGGGAACGATTGTGCTCGCTTCCAAAAGCCCGCGCCGTGCGGAAATCCTGCGCACCGTCGGGCTGCCGTTTGAAATAGCGGCGGCGGATATTGACGAATCGAGAACGCCGAACGAAGCGCCGCATCTGTATGTCGAACGCCTTGCGCGCGAAAAAGCGGAAGCCGTCGCGGTGAGTTTTCAAACAGGGCGGCTCGTTCTCGGTGCGGATACAATCGTCGTTGCAGGCGGCGGTGAGATTCTAGGCAAGCCGCGCGATGAAGCGGACGCGCGCAGGATGCTGCGGCTCTTGAGCAATGGCTGGCACGACGTATTGACGGGCGTGGCGATTGTTCGCGCGCAAAGTGAAACAGGCGAACAGCAACCGGCGTTAATCGCGCATGAAAAAACGCGCGTGCGTTTTGCGCAAATGTCGGAAGCGGAAATCAACTGGTATGTGGCGAGCGATGAACCCTTTGACAAGGCCGGAGCCTACGGCGTGCAGGGACGCGCCGCGCTGTTCATAGAAGAGATTCAGGGCGATTATTGGAACGTCGTGGGCTTGCCCGTGCGCCTGCTTTATAAACTTTTAGCGCGCGTCGTGTGAGCGATGCGGTGGTTGGAAAGCGATTCGAGAAATGGAAAAGGCCGTCGAACTAACTCGACGGCCTTTCGGGTAAGGGAATTGATTTTGCCGGAGTAGCTTTACATGATTTTGTCTAGGCGCGGCGCGAGTTGATCCACAAGGCTGGAGTTCGGATCGAAGCCGCCGATGGGCGAGCCGGACATATTGCCGGACTTGTCCAGAATCACGAACGCGGGCAATTGGTCAACGCCGAGCCGTTTGGAGACTTGGCCTTCGGGATCGCGCAGCACCGTGATGTTCAGATCGTTGCGGCGTGCGAAGGCGCGTATCTGCTCGTCGGACGCATAGTTTTTAGATTTCGGCGAATCCGAATCCGTGCTCACGAAATAAACCACCACACCGTGCTTGCTGTATTCGTCGGCCAACTTGCGCACGCCCTGCGCCTGTTTGCGCGAGAGCGGCAACCAAGACGCGCCGAAGGCCAGCACGACAACCTGCCCGCGTACCGTTGACGATGAGATTGTCTGCCCGTCAATCGAGTGCAAAGAAAAATCTACGGGAGCGTCCTGCGCAATCGTCGCCGCAGAATCAGCCAAAACGGGAGCCGCAATGAGACGTTGCGCGAAGGCGACGGAAGCGACCGCACAGGGCGCAAGCAGCGCGGCGGCAACGAATCGTCTGCGTTTTTGTGAAAACATCTTTTCTCCTTATTCGTTTTCCCGTAACTTTGTTTCAAACGCCGTTCGCCATAACGAAACTCGGCTTCTTGACGGGAAACGATGCAAGCGAATAATTCGATGAGTTCGCGCGGCGTTTGGTTGGACGGCGTGAACCGGCGGGGAATCCTTCTGCAAGGCTACGATTCGCGCAGCGGCGGCGGAAGCGTTCCGTATATTTCAACGTGGAGCGCGCAATAATCTTCCCACGTATCCATATCGCGCGCCACAAACGGCGTCTCAACCGCAATGCGCCGCACACTCTCTTTGTGTTTCTCCAAAAGGCCGCGCAAGCCGCGCGCTGCATCCAGATTCAATAGCTCCGCGCGAAAGCTGTAATCGAGCAGTACCGGATGGCCGCCGCGTCCTTTGTGTTCAGGGGCGATGATGGGTGCGTTCGTGCGTTTGCGTTCTTGCATTAACTCGCAAACGACGGTGTGCGGAATCGCGGGTTGATCGGCGAGCGCGATAAAGAGCGCACTCGTTTCGCTTGAAAGCTGACTGACGCCGCACGCGATTGACGCGCTCATCTCGCTCTCTGCCGCTTCGTTGACGGCGAAGCGAACTTGTTTAGACGAGAGTCTGGCGCGCACTTCTACGGCTCTATTCGCCGGAACGACCACGATGATCTCTTTGATTCCGGCGCGCTCGAAAGTTTCCAGACAGGCTTCGATGACGGTTCGCGCGCCGAAGGGCAGCAGCGGCTTGTACGCCCCCATACGCCTTGAGCGTCCGGCGGCGAGCAGAATGGCGGCGATGGATTCGTTGCGCAAATTGAATCTTCCAGACGAAAGTATAGCAGAGGCCGAGCGGGTTGTTTATTGACATTCCGCGATTGCCGAATATACCATTTGCTTTGCGCCTGTTAGCGGAGCGTGCGCTCCATTCCTCTGGTAAACAATCCGGCCTCTTTTCTCTGCCGTATATTCCATAGCTTATGAGACTTTCATCTTCCACACCCAAAGCCGCCGTCGTCGCCGCGCTGCTGTTCTCCTTTGCGCTCGCCTTTATCGCGCTGCCGTTAAAGACGCACGCGCAGGATGAAGGACTCGCCGCCGGGCGTTCCTATGCGCTGGTCATCGGTAATAATACTTACCAGCATATCCGTAGGCTGAAGACCGCCGAAGATGATGCGCGGGAAGTCGCCGCCGTGCTGCAAGATCAGTATGGCTTTCAGACCAAGCTGCTCTTAAACGCCAACCGGCAGCAGATTATCTCCGCCATCAATTCGTATCGCAGAGAGTTGGACGCAAACGCCAATCTGCTCATCTACTATGCCGGTCACGGCGTCAACGATAAGGATATAGACAAGGCTTACTGGCTGCCCGTTGATGCCACGCTTGATGACAACTCGAACTGGATTAGCGCCGACGACATAACCAACAACATCAGAGGCATTCCCGCCAGACACGTCCTGATTGTCTCCGATAGCTGTTATTCGGGGACGCTCACCAGAGGCTTAGAGCCGTCTATTTCAGAACCCGTCGCGCGTCAGAAGTATTTGCAGAAGATGATGGCCGGAAAGTCGCGCACCTTGATGGCGAGCGGCGGCAATGAACCTGTCGCGGATGGAGGCGGTGGCAATCATTCGATATTCGCTAATGCCTTGCTGCGCGGTTTAACGCAGGCGGATAAGCGAATGTTCACAGCCGGAGAACTATTTCAGGGCTACATACAGGAGAGCGTAGCGGGCAGGGCGGAGCAGACGCCGGAATATAATCCTTTGCGCAATTCCGGGCACGACAACGGCGATTTCGTGTTCGTGCGCGTCAAGGTAGGCGGCAAGACGGTGGAGGTGAAGGTCAGTACGCCTGCTTCAGCGCCGCCGCCCGTCAGTGCTGCGGCCTTTGAGTTGAGCTTCTGGGATTCGATTAAGACGAGCACCGACGCGGAAGATTACAGGGAGTATCTGGCGAAGTATCCGAACGGGCAGTTTGCCAGCATTGCCAGACGGCGCGCGGCGAAGAGTGTGGTGGCGGAAGCGGCGCAGCCTGCTAACAGACCGGCGACGAATCCGGCGGCTAATACTGTGGCGTCGAATGCTAAGTCTTCATCGGCGTTGGCGCGACGGATTCAGACACGCGGCGGCATGGAGTTGGTGTTGATACCGGCGGGAAGTTTTATGATGGGTTCGACGAACGGCGACGCGGATGAGAAGCCTGTGCATCGGGTTGACATCAACTATTCGTTTTACATGGGAAGGACGGAGGTGACGCAGGCGCAGTGGCAGGCAGTGATGGGCACGACGGTGCAGCAACAGCGCGATAAGGCTGATCCAAAATATCCGATGCGCGGCGAGGGCGATAATAATCCTATGTACTACGTCAGTTGGGACGAGGCGCAGGCGTTCATACAAAAGTTGAATCAGCAGGATGATGGATATTACTATCGTTTGCCGAGTGAAGCGGAATGGGAATATGCGTGCCGTGCGGGAACGACGGGAGATTACGCAGGCGACTTGGATGCGATGGCATGGTACGGCGATAACTCTGGACAAACGAGATTGAACAGCGCGGAGATATTTCGGACGGACAAAGAAAATTACTACAAGCGGATTAAGGAGAACGGCAATCAGACGCACGCGGTCGGGAGCAAAGTGCCGAACAGTTTCGGGTTGTATGATATGCATGGTAATGTTAATGAATGGTGCGCGGATTGGTATCACGATAATTACAACGGTGCGCCGACGGATGGCAGCGCATGGGTGAGCGGTGGAGAGCAGAAATGTCGGGTGTTGCGCGGTGGTTCGTGGGTCAGCTATTCTTCTCGTCTGCGCTCCGCCTTCCGCGTCAGGGATGTGCCGGGCGGCCGCTTCTACGATTTCGGCTTTCGGGTTGTGGCCGTCGCGCGGAATTAGTAGCCTTTACGGTCTTGACTGCGCGCGAATGCGCGCAGCCAAAAATAGATTTCAGGACTTCGAGCAAATCAGCGAGATTTCGTCGTTAGCATCTCACGAGGGTGAGGCGGCGGAAGCGGGACACGCCACTCCGGGTGTTGCGCGGTGGTTCGTGGAACAATGATCCTTCGGTCGTGCGTACGTCCTTGTGACGCGCCCGGTGGCTTCCTCAACTCTATCGGGTTTCGCGTCGCGGCGGTTGCGCGAACGTAGTCTTTAGCTATTTTGCCTTTTGCGCGTCAGCGCAGCGTGCGAATGCGTTCAGCGAAAACATAAGAATCTTATAAAATTATGCTCACAGAAGAACACGCTCAAGAAATCTTACGCGCATTGCGCACGCTGCCGCCGGAAAAGATAGCGGAAGCGCGCGACTTCATACGCTTCCTGCAAGTGCAGTACGGGCGCGCAACTCCGGTTGACGAAAGCGACGCATGGACGGATGAAGACCTGCGCGACTTTGCGGCGGCATCGCTCAATTATGCCGATCAGTCCGACGCGAAAGAAAATAAAGCATGATGGCAGCGCCGGGCGCAGTTGTTATCGTTGATTTTCCCGGCGCAACGGGAATCAAAAGGCGTCCGGCGATTATCGTTTCAACCGCCACCTATCACGCTGCCCGACCCGATGTTATTCTCGGCGTTATCACGAGCCAGACCGCAAAAGCCATTGCACCGACGGATTATCTTTTGCAGGATTGGACGGTTGCCGGATTACACAGCCCTTCAGCCTTTCGCGCGTTCCTCTCCACGCTTCCGGCGACAAGCGTTATCTCTACTATCGGTCAATTGTCTGACCGCGATTGGCAGGAGATCAAAGCGCGTCTGCGAATCGCCCTTGCCGTTACATGAAAGTTCTCAACCGTCCAAAGGCACCCTGATAGCCATCTTGAGTTACAATCACCGCAGACGTGAAATGCTATGACGACAATCATTGAAGCGATTTACGAACAGGCGTGCGGCGTTTGAAAGAGCCGCTGGCCGTCGCCGAAGGTGAAGTGGTTGAAGTGGCGAAAGGGACGCGCGACGAAGCTGCGCAAGATGCGCTCTCGTAGAATCTTTTGGTAAAATAAAATCCTATGTCCACTGCTTCTCTACCAAAAGTGCGAAAGGCGACAATCAAATACGATTTCGACAAGTTGTCTGAATGGCTCAAGGCGCATCGCCATGAATACTCCGGCAAGTGGATCGTGCTCGACGGCGACCGCTTGATTGGCGCAGGCGATGATCCGCGCCCGATTGTCGCGCAGGCTCGCGCCGAAGGCCTGGCGCTGCCTTTTGTCGAGTTCGTGCGCGACGCCTCAGAGCCATTTACGGGTGGCTGGTTGTGAGCGCGTAGCAGCTTACCTTCACAAACCGCATTGACTACACTGCTTTTGGCGATCTGATTCTTCCAATCGCTCTTTCGTCCGACATTGCTAATCGAATTTTAGTCAGAGTGAAACTCAACACCGGCAGCACGTTGTGTGTTTTCCAACGCATTTATGCTGAACTGCTCGGCTTCGATGTTGAACGCGGAACGCCGCAACCCATTCGTACTGCGACAGGCTCATTCAACTCTTACGGACACGAACTTACGATAACCGTCGGCGAACTCGAATGGCAGGCAATCGTCTATTTCGCGGAAGATGAAAGTTTCCCGCTTAACGTGGTCTGGATCGCCTGCGCGTCGGCATTGTTGATTACAAACAACTGCTCTACTTGAGTCCCTACGACGAGGCGTAAAACGGAAATATGCTCACAGAAGAACACGCCCAGGAAATCTTACGCGCATTGCGCACGCTGCCGCCGGAAAAGATTACGCAAGCGCGCGACTTCATACGCTTCCTCCAAGCGCAGTACGGGCGCGCGACACCGATTGACGAAAGCGATGCATGGACGGATAAAGACTTGCGCTATGTTGCGTCTGCCGCAACTAAATCGGCGGCGATTCTGGAACGTATTGCGGCATTGCCGTCGGAAGGTAACGGCAAGAAGTTCTCAAACCGCGAACATGATCGCGTGCTGTATAGCTAAAGAGCCGCTTGCTGTCGCCGACGGTGAAGACGGGGCGCGGGCCGTTTGGTAGATGCCAACTCGAAGAATGGTTCGCGCTCACCTCATGCGGCAATTTCAACGTAGTCGGTTTGTATTGTCGGTTCAGGGATCGGCAGACCGTCTTCTTTCATTCCTTTAATATGAATTTCAACAGCTTCCTGTAATAGTTGTTTTGTTTCTTCGATGGTGTCTCCGGCGGCGACGCATCCCGGTAGGTCAGGAATATATGCGGCGTAGTTGTTTTCTGCTTTTTCAATGACGATTGCGTATCTCATTATTTCTTCTCCTTTAATTGTGCTTGCTTTAGAATACTATTTGTTGTGCCCAACGGAAGGTCTTTGCTCATTTTGCCCGCCACCGTTACACGCCCTTTTTTCACTGGATGCTTGAAATGCCGATGG
Source organism: Pyrinomonadaceae bacterium (assembly GCA_046262295.1). Lineage (GTDB taxonomy): Bacteria > Acidobacteriota > Blastocatellia > Pyrinomonadales > Pyrinomonadaceae > JBHENC01. The sequence goes on from JBHENC010000017.1 coordinate 12,160, forward strand.
CTGCCTTCCGTGTTGATATGATACCACCCGTCCGCTTCGATCAACTTAATTATCTCTTTGACCTTCATTAGCAATATCCCTTTGAGGTTTAGAATTCTACGTCAAGACGAGAAATAATTTTAGATATAAAGTGCTCACGTGGATTAAGGTATAATCGTTGCGGAGATGAAAAGTTATGACGACCACGATTGAAGCGATTTACGAACAGGGCGTGTTGCGTTTGAAAGAACCGCTGGCGATTGCCGACGGTGAAGTGGTTGAAGTGACGATCACGACGCTCGACGAAGCTGCGCCGGATGCGCTCTCCGATTTGCTGGGACGTTGCGCCGTTGATACCGGAATCCAAGACCTCGCCGAACAGCATGACCACTATCTTTACGGCACACCGAAACGCGATTGAGAGGCACGGGCAGTGACTGTCTTTGTTGACACCGCCGCATGGCTCGCGTTGCTCAACACACGTGACGCGCTGCACGCTCCCGCCCTGCGCGTGATGGCTGGCCTTCAACGGCAAAACGCGCTGCTGACCACCACCGAATTCATCTTAATCGAACTCGCCAACGCGCTCTCCGCTCCGGCCTTTCGCGTGCAAGCTGCCGCTTTCATTGAAGGCCTGCAAACGCTAACTTACGCGCGCATCGTTCCTGCCAGCGCGATGCTGTTCGCTGATGGCATGAATCTTTACCGCGAGCGTCCTGACAAGCAATGGAGCTTAATCGACTGCACAAGTTTCATCGTAATGCGAGAGGCGAACATCACAGACGCCTTTTCGTCAGACCATCATTTCGAGCAAGCAGGCTTTATCAAGCTGCTGTAAATCAAATGTTTCGGATAATCATGCTCACAGAAGAACACGCTCAAGAAATCTTGCGCGCATTGCGCACGCTGCCGCCGGAAAAAATCACGCAAGAGCGCGACTTCATTGCCTGACAAAATTACAGGAACCGTTACTGTTGTGCTTCATCCGGTGGCGCGAGTGTTGCCGCGAGGCCGCGCCGTGCGAGGACGCCGATGATGTGGCGGCGGTAGGTGGTGGTTGATGCGGAAGTGCGCAGAGGTTTCGCCGTGCGTCTGGTCAGGTCGGCGGCTTGCTCTAAGGCTTCTTTCGTTAAAGGTTTTCCGACGAAAAGCTCGCGCACGCCTTCGACAAGACGCGGGCTTGGATTAAGGGCGGTGATGGCGATCTGCGCGTCGGTGCAAAGCCCCGCGTCGTCTGTTTTGACGGCAACAGCGGCCGCCGCGAGCGGATAATCAATTGACTCGCGTATGCGGAATTTGTTGTAAACGCCTCTGTATCCGGCAGAGCTTGCGGGAAGGCGGACTTCGCACAAAATTTCGTCAGCCGCAAGATCGTACTTTTTGATTCCGTCGTCTACAAAGAATTTATCGAGCGACACAATGCGTTCGCCGCGCGGACTGAGGAGTTTGACGCTTGCACCGAGCGTCAAGAGCGCGGGCGCGATGTCGCCTGAATAAACCGCCCAGCATTTCGCGCTTCCGGGCGCGACGTGGCAAATCGTGCCGTCCTTCTTCAAACAGAAATCGTTGGCCTTGCGCCAGAAATAGGATTGATTGTAATAAACGCAGCGCGTGTCGAGACACAGATTGCCGCCGATGGTTCCCATGTTGCGTATGTTCGGCCCGGCGACTTGCCCGGCGGCAGAAGCAACGACGGGGAACATCTCGCGCACCGTCGCATCGTTTGCGAGCGCCGCGACAGTCGTCAACGCGCCGACGCGCAATCCGTCCTGCTCATCGAAGCGTATGCCGCGCAACTCGTCTATCCCGCGCAGGTCTAGAACGTGCGCGGGCGTCTCGATACGCATACGCATATTAATCACCATGTCGCTTCCACCCGCGACGATTCGCACTTGTCCGGCGTGCGCCCGCAAAACTTCCAACGCCTCCGAAAGCGTCTGCGGGCGATGCAGTGTGAATGATGCCATTGTCATAATTGACAGTTATTCCTAATTCCAGTGAGCTACGAAGTTCGTTTGAAACTTCAAGAATCAAAATCAACCTTGCGATAAATCTCGGCAAGCAAAACCTGAAAACTTACGGAAGAGAGATCAAGCGTATCTGACAGTTCACGGTAATCATGCTGTGCCCATTGATGATTATTACCAAGTTGAAAATGTTCGACGGAGATTTGATACTGGTCGATTAAAACGTATTCGCGCAGTGTCGGAATTGATTTGTATTGATCGAATTTTTGTCCGCGATCATATTTCTGCGTTGGCTTTGAAAGCACTTCCACAAGGATTGTCGGGTTCGTCGCCGTGTCATACTTATCCTTTGTCAATTCCACTGCATCGCAGAAAACGGAAACATCCGGGTAGGTGTAAAGCTTGCTAGACGTGGCGATGCGCATATCGCTGGTGAACACATCGCAGAGTTTGTCGCGCAAGCCTGCGCTCAAAGCAGTAAAGATATTAGCTGCAATCCGGTTGTGATTAAGTGATGCGCCGGTCATCGCAAAAATTTCACCGTCGTAAAATTCATGCTTCGTTGCAGCCGTTTCTTCGACGCTGAAGTAATCTTCAAGCGTGTAGAGCCTGTCGGTTTTTCGCTGTGTGCTCATAACCTTTGAGCGAAGCTTACGAACGCTTTTTCTTCTTCTCGTTGATGGCGCGCAGGATTCTTTCGGGCGAGAGCGGCAGCTCGTTGATGCGGACGCCGACGGCATCGTAGATCGCGTTGGCGATTGCCGGGATGGTGGCGGCGAGACTGCCTTCGCCAGCTTCCTTTGCGCCAAACGGCCCTTCCGGGTCAATCGTCTCGACGATGATCGTTTCTATCGGCGGCGATTCCAGTGATGTCGCGGATTTGTATTCGAGCATACTCGGGTTCATCGTCAAGCCTTTGTGAAAGACCTGCTCTTCGGCGACGGCCTGCCCTAATCCCATCCAGACGGAGCCTTCGATCTGGCCTTCGACGGTCAAAGGATTAAGGGCGCGCCCGCAATCGTGCGCCGCCCAGATTTTATCAACGGTGAAGCGGCCTGTTTCCGCGTCAACGGTGACTTCCGCGACCTGCGCCGCGTAAGAGTAAGCGACGCCGGGGCCGACGCCTGCGCCGCGAAAGCTTCCGCCCTGCGATTCGGCGGGCGGCGTGTACGTGCCTTTCGCAATGAGTGTGCCGCCCTGTTCGATGCAGGCGAGCAGTGCTTCTTGATAACTGATCGAACGCTCCGGCTGATCCTTCGGGAAAATTCTTTCTTCGCGTGCGATGAGATGTTCGGGCGATTCACCGAGAAGTTCGGCGGCAGCGCGAAAGAGTTGCTGCTTAATGTCGCGCGCCGCTTCTTTGGCCGCGTTGCCCGCCATGAAGGTGACGCGCGAGGAATATGAGCCAAGGTCAACGGGCGTGAGCGCAGAGTCGGCGGCGATGATGCGTATGCGCGATAAACAGACGCCCATCTCTTCGGCGACAATCTGCGCGTGAATGGTTTCCGTGCCCTGACCGATTTCCGCCGCGCCCGTGTAAACGGTCACGCCGCCATCGTAATCAATCTTGATCGAGACGGTCGAGTGCGGCAGCTTGGAACGAATAATCGAATTGGCCGCGCCCGACACGTAATGCGAGCCGCCCATCCCGACGCCCTTGCCGTACGGCATCCGCCCGCGTTTGTTTTTCCAATCGGACGCTTCCATCACCTTCTCTATGCACGTGTCGTAGCCGTAACTTGTCACACGCAGATCATTCACAGTAATCGTGTTCGGCTTCAACTTGTTTCGCAAACGAAGCTCGCCCGCGTCCATGCCGATTTCGGCGGCCAACATATCTATCTGCGACTCGAAGCCGAAGCGCACCCCGACCGTCCCGTGTCCGCGCATGGGGCCGCACGCGGGCTTGTTGGTCAACACGCGATAACCGTCGAATTTTATATTTTGAATATCGTAGAGCGCGGCGATGAGCGCGCCGGAATAAAGAATCGTGACGACGCCGTAAGAGCAGTACGCGCCGCCGTCCTGTATGACTTTCGCTTCGACGGCGGTGATGCGCCCGTCTTTGGCGACGCCGGTTTTTAGCTCTATGTATTGTTCGGGACGCCCGCGATGCGCATAGAAAACTTCTTCGCGCGTGAAGGTGAATTTAACGGGGCGCGCGGTCATCTTTGCGAAAAGACACGCGGCGACTTCGTGCGCGAAGGTTTCACTTTTGCCGCCGAAGCCACCGCCGACAAACGGCTTGATGACGCGAACCGCGCTCATCTCCATCTCTAAAACTTTGGCGAGGGTGCGATGAACGTAGTGCGGCGTCTGCGTTGAAGTCCATAAGGTTACGCGGCCTTCGTGTTCCCACTGCGCGACGCAGGCGTGCGGCTCCATCGGCGCGTGCGTCACGCGCGGATTATAGTAGCGATCAAAGCGCACCGCGCCGCCCGATTCGATCGCTTCCTTAAACCCACTTTCGACATCGCCGAAATGATGGTGATACTGTTTTTCAATATTCGATTTCCTGTCCGCATGAATCCACAAATCGGGATCAGTACACGCCATCGCCTCTTCGTAATTCGTGTAGGCGGGCAGGATTTCGTATTCGACTTCGATAAGATCGAGTGCCTCTTCCGCGATCTGTTCGGAGGTGGCGCAGACAGCTGCGACTTCATCGCCGATGTAGCGCGCCTTGTCCGTGCAAAAGGCCGCTTCGTCATGGCCGATGGGCAGAATGCCGTATTTCACGGGCGCATCTTTGCCCGTCACGACGCCCATCACGCCGGGCAACGCTTCGGCCTTTCGTGTGTCAATCGAAATGATGCGCGCGTGCGCGTAGGGCGAGCGCAGGATTTTGCCGTAAAGCATATTGGGAAGGCGCAGATCGTCGGCATAAACGGCTGCCCCCGTCACCTTCGGCGCGCCATCCGTCATCGGCACGCGCTGGCCTATCGAAGTAAATTCACGTTGGCTCATATAAGTTGCACTGAAAAACAGTTGTGGTGCGAGAAATAGTTTCGGTCAAGTTGTTTTTACGCAAGACAGTTCTTAATGCGCGCCGGTTAGCTGCTCCGCTTTATCTTCTTTCGTAAATTCTTCAAAGGTTGCGGCATGGCGAACGGCGGTGACGATCTTGGTGTAGCCTGTGCAGCGGCAGAGATTGTTGGAGAGGGCGTCGCGGATTTCTGCTTCGGACGGATCAGGGTTGCGTTGCAGCAGGGCGTAGGAGCTAAGGATCATGCCGGGCGTGCAGAAGCCGCATTGCATTCCGCCTTCGTGCCAGAAAGCCTCCTGCACGCGGTCAAGGCGTCCGGCCTGCGTCAGTCCTTCGATGGTCACGACTTCATGATGATCGCAACTCGCGGCGAGCAGCATACAGGAGAGGACGGGCGCGCCTTCCATCAGCACCGTACACGCGCCGCAATCGCCGTCGTCACAGCCCTGCTTGGTGCCCGTCAGATTCAACTCTTCGCGCAGCACACCCAGCAGCGTTTGATTCGGAGCGACGGCGAGCGAGCGTTCTTCACCGTTGACGCGCAGTGTCAGTAATTCTTTCTTCATTGAGTAAATCTCTCGCTTTATCGCGTTTCGATATTTCGACCTTGACGCGATGTTCCGGTTGCGCGCTCTATGCAAGACTAAACTTCACTGGGAGATTGCGTTTTATGGCGCGCTTGATTAAGCACGATGTTATCAATCAGCCTTGTTTTGCCGAAGCGCGCAGCGACTGCGACGAGCACTATGCGGTCGTCCAACTTATCCAGTTTCTCAAGCGTCTCGGCGTCCGTCACGCTGACGTATTCAAGCCGCGCGCGTGGCTCGGCTTCGATGGTGGCGCGGACGGCTTCCACAAGATGCGAGGCCGTGCGCTCGCCGCGCGCGTAGGCTTCGGCGGCGCGTGAAAGAGCGCGATGAATAATCGTCGCCGCCGTGTGCTCCGCTTCGTCCAGATAAACATTGCGCGATGACAACGCGAGGCCGGACTTTTCGCGCACCGTCGGCAGCACGACGATTTCGGTGTCGAACGCCAGATCGCGCACAAGGCGTTTGATGATGATCGTTTGCTGCGCGTCCTTTTGTCCGAAGAAAGCAAAATCAGGGCGCACCGTGTTGAGCAAAATAGCCACGACGGTGGCGACGCCGCGAAAATGGCCGGGACGCGCCGCACCTTCAAGCTGTTCCGAAAGCCCTTCGACATTCACGTAAGTCGCAAAGTTCTTCGCATAAATCTCTCCGGGCGAAGGCGCGAAAATATAATCCACATTATAGTCCGTCAGCACCGCCGTATCTTTCGTCAGATCGCGCGGGTATTTGGCAAAATCTTCGTTGGGGCCGAACTGCGTCGGATTGACGAAGACGGAGACGACGACGACATCGCACATACGCCGTGCTTCGCGCACGAGGCTTAGGTGTCCGTCATGCAGCGCGCCCATCGTCGGCACAAGACCAATGGTTTTATCTTCTTCGCGCCGTATCTTGCGCGCGACGCTCGCCATTCGTTGACGGCGGTTGATGATTTCCATAAAAGGTTATTGAGGAAGCTTCAGAGCGTCTCGACGTTCGGATCACCTGACGGTGCGTTGATATGCAATTCTTCCGCCGCTTCTGCGGGCAGCGAGTAGGATTCTGCGGCTGATGGATACGCGCCCGTGCGCACATCTTCGGCAAAACGGCTGATGGCATCCGTCATCGTCTCGCGCAAGTTAGCATACTGCCGCACGAAGCGCGCCAGCTTGCCGAAAGAAAGACCGACGAGATCATGTGTGACAAGCACCTGTATGTCGCAATCGGGGCCTGCGCCGATGCCTACGGTTGGAATGCGTACGCTCTCCGTAATTATCTTCGCAATCTCGTGCGGCACGACTTCGAGGACGATGCTGAACGCGCCCGCTTCCTCAAGCGCGTGTGCATCTTCGATGAGTGCGCGCGCCGCCTCCGCCGTTTTTCCTTGCACGCGATAGCCGCCGAGCTTGTTGACCGACTGCGGCGTCAATCCTATGTGACCCATCACCGGAATCTCTTCGTCAACGAGCCGCTTCACCAGCTCGGCGCGCGCGCGTCCGCCTTCAAGCTTGACGGCCTCCGCCGCGCCCTCTTTGATTAAACGCAGGGCGGCGCGCACGGCATCGTCCGCGCCCGTGTGGTATGAGCCGTAAGGCATATCGGCGACGAGCAAGGCACGCTGAACGCCGCGACGAACGGCGCGCGTGTGCCGTATCATGTCGTCGAGCGTGACGGGCACGGTGTTGCCGTAGCCGAGCACGACGTTGCCGACCGAGTCGCCGACGAGCACTACGTCCACGCCCGCTTCATCAACAATGCGAGCCGTCGGGTAATCGTAAGCCGTCAGGCACACAAGACGCTCGCCGCGCTCTTTGCTGGCGCGCAAACTCGGAGCCGTCACTTTTTCAGGACGCTGCGGTTTCAGATAAGCCATCGAAATTTTCTCCCACCCGTCAACGAGGCAAGTTTAAGCCTTGATTATAGGCGCACGCAGTCTACGCCCGCAACCGTAATAAGCGCAACAATGAAGAGAGACCAACCTGATCTTCGTCTCTTTGATTCCCGATGTATGGTCTTTTCAAGACTGCCAGTGTGCAACGGCGGAATGATCCGAAGTCGTGGCAATCAGTTCTCCGATAGTTTTGTGAAGCGTCGGATGAATAAGGCGCGGCGCAAGTTCGGCGAGCGGTGTGAGTGCGAAACGGCGCAGGTGCAGGCGCGGGTGCGGCAGTTGTAGAAAATCCGTGTCGCTTCGCGTGTCGCCATAGAGCAGCAGATCAAGATCAATAATGCGTGCGCCGCCGCGAACGCTCAACGCATCGCGGCGTCGTCCTAAAGCATATTCGATGCGTAAAAGTCTGGCGAGTAATTGTTCGGGGAGCGGCAACGCGACGGGCGAAAGCTCTGCCACCATGTTGAGAAACATCGGTTGATCCACGACGTCAACCGGCGCGGTTTCGTAGATGGATGAAAGCCGTGCGACGGAGAGTCCGGCGTCCGTCATCCCGCGCACAGCGGAAAGCAGATTCCTCGCGCGGTCTCCCATGTTGGAGCCGATCCCGACAAACACGCGCCTTCCGGTTGATGAATTATCCGCCATAATGTGGTTCTCTATCTCCATACCGATTCAATATTAGCGTGCGACGTCTCATGCTTCAACGCTTTCACGTCGCGCCGTTCCTCCAGATTATACACGGCGCGCGAAGCCTCTTTTCGTGTGCTATACTGTTCGAGTTTCGCGCGTGGAAACGCTTCGTTGAATCGAGCGCGAACAATAATTCCATTCCAGCGATGGGCAACGCGCGTTTTTCTTGCGGAACATACGACGTTGCGACATCCGGGCGGGAGAGCGCAATCGCCCCGTCCTGACACAAATGGCGCGCAGAAAATTTCGCAATAACCAGCGGCATGAATCCTTCACGGAACGCTCTTTTCAGGAGTACGTTCTTTCCGCACCCGCCCAACAAACTTCGCGCGACGAGCTGATGCGACTTGTGCGCGGCGGCGAAGACACCTTTCTCGAACTCAAAGTCAAACTTTCCAACACGGAAAAGATCGCGCAGGAGATTGTCGCGCTCGCTAACACGGGCGGCGGCGTGATGGTCTTCGGCGTCAACGATCAACTGCGCGTCGAAGGCCTCGAAGATTCCGATGATGTGCAGGACGAAATCGTGCGCATCTGCCGCGATGAGATCGTGCCGAGCCTTGTGCCCTTCATTGATCGCATCGCCTTCGACAACGGACGCCGCATCGTCGCGCTCGATATAGACGGCAAGCGTCGCCCGTATCGCACACGCGACGGGCGATTCTACATACGCACCGGCGCGGAGAAACGCGAGGCGACGCGCGAAGAACTATCTGCGTTGCTGGACGAAGCGCGCCCGCTCAAGTATGAAAATGTGCCCGTTCCCGGCGCGACGCTCGCCGATATTGATGAAGCGCATCTGTGGAGTTTCGCGCGTGCCTTCGAGGGTGACGCGCTCGAAGAAAGAAGCGCCGTCAATTATCCGACGGGCGAATTGCTCGAACGCGATCTGCTGCTGGCGATAAGCGGTGAGGCGGGCGGCGCAGTTATCCCGACCATCGCCGGAGTGCTTTTGTTCGGGCGCGACGAGCGCGTGGCGGAGCTTCTGCCGCGCTCATGCGTCGTCGCCACGAGATTTGCCGGTGACACCGCGCAATCGCCCGTGATAGAGCGCGTGCAACTTTCCGGCAATCTCTTCACGCTCTACGAATCCGCGTTGCGTTTCCTGACACGCTATTGCGATTTGTGGGAAGGGCGCCCGCGCAGTTTTCCGGGACACGATGTTGATAACGGGGAATCGGCAGCAGGCATCACCGCGCGTGCTAATTACAGTAGCCTCGCGGTTAAGGAATCACTCGCTAATGCGCTGGTGCATCGTGATCTGGCGTTGCGCGATCAATTAACGCGGCTGCACGTCTTCGATCACTCTTTAGAGTTTGTTAATCCGCGCCGGACAAACGGTTTTGCGCCCGCCGCTTTAAGAGCGATTCGCTACGGCGTGCCGCAGAGTCTTAATCCGCAATTGAAAGCGATTTTCAGCAGCGCGGCTTACGGCCTGCCGGATGTCGCACACAATGGCTTACCATTGCTGCTACGCGAGGCACGCCTGTTCTCCGGCAAACGTGCGGAACTTCGCTGCTTCAACGACGAGTTCCGCCTGCGACTGCACGGCCTCTAAAAGTCAAAAGTCCAGAGTCTTGAGTTCAAAGTCGGAAGCTGGCTACTTCCGGCTCTCGACTCGTGACTCCAGACTCTGGACTTCAGACTTTTGACTTTAGACTCTTGACTGGTAACTTAACTTTTCGGGGCGTTGTAGAAGGGGCGATTCTTGACGGTGAACTCTTTATCGTCAAACTGCCCGTCGCCGTTAACGTCAACCTTGACGGTAAGCTTGTGCTGCTTGCCGTCGCGTCGCTCGCCCGGATTAAAGCCCAGACTATATTGGTTGCGCAGCAGCGCGTTGATCGAACCGAGCACGCTTGGCAACTCGCCCTCGAAGGTGACGGGGAAATACTCGCCGCCCGTTTCTTTAGCGAAAGTCTTGAGCGCGTTCTGCGCTTGCAAAAAAGTCAACCTGCCGGGTTGCCCCAGCAATCCGTCAACGGCGGAAAGATCGTCGCCGTATCTTTTGAAGAAAAGATTTCCGGTTCCGATGATGTAAATGGGCACGCCCGCGTTCTGCGCCACCTTACGCGCTTGGTCGTAATTGATTTTGCTGAAAGTATCAATGCCGGAGCAGACCAGAATCATTGCCGTGCGGCGTCCCTTCAAACTTGTCAGACCGGCATAGTCTGATTTCTCCGCTTTGGAATCTTCAAGCACGACGGAATCGCCGCGCCCGCCGACGAGCACGAATTTCAGCGCATCGAATAAATTGGCTTCACGCGAGGCGGGATAATTCCTGAGCAGTAGGTCAATAACCTGACGTATGCGGCGCGGATCGTTTGTGAAATCCGTGAGCGGCGTCGGGCGTATGTCGTAAGCGACGACGGAAATGTAATCGTCCGGCGGTTTCACGAATTGTGACAAAAAGAGCACCATCGGGCGCAGGATTTCGTAGCGCTGCGGTTCAAATCTATCGCCCCTGTAAGCTTCGAGCAGCTTGCTGTATTCGAGCAGCATCGTGACCGTAATCGGCGCTTCGGGCGTCGAGAAATTGCTGATGTCACGCCGCTCGCCGTCTTCAAAAAGCGCGAAATTCTCTTTCTTCAGGCCGGTCACAACCTGTCCGCTCTTTTTGTTGTAGACGACCGCATCCACGTTGACGAGTGCCGAGCTGATCGAGATGGTTTCGGCGTCCTGCGGCTTGTTGATGACATCGGGCGGCACTTCTTCAGTGCTCTCGCCCTGTTTGCCGTCATTCGCGCGCTTGTTCTTTTTCTGCTGCGTCGCGGGCGGCTGGCGACGCGATTGCGCGAGCGTTATGGATGCGCCCGGCGGCGTCACTTGCCCGGAGAACAGCAGACCGGAAAGCAATAGTGATTGCGACGCGAAGAGTAGGAAACGGCGCGGGCGGGAATTTTTCATGATCGTAATACTCAGGCGAACGAGAACGGGCGAAAGGGAAGGATGCTTTATACAACGCTCGCCCATATTAAACGCGCGCGAACGCAACGAGCAAGCAAACACATTTACATTAGCTAATCTCTGATGCTTAGCCGCCTGTTTTCGTTCGCTTCGCGCAACCGGCCTGAAGCGTTCGTTACGGCACAACGGTCGCTATTAATTGCCCGGCGTCGCTTCCGCTTCGATCACCGTATCATACGTGCCGGAGTTATCATTCAAAACTCCTTCATTGACGCCCAGAAAGAGCACGCCCTCGCGCTCTGCCCGGAATTCGCGGCTGCGACCGATGAAGATAAAATCATCGTTGTTGTCGCCGATCACGGCGATCAGCCCGCCGGTCGGTTCGTTACGCATCAGCTTGTCTTTGTCCGGCAGAGACGGCAGACCGGCGGGCGTCGAATAACGTCCGCCGCCAATCGAGACGCGCCCCGAAGCGTTGATGCGAATACGCTGCCCGCGCCGCACGACAAGCCCGCTGTTCGTCCAGCCGTTGGTCGTATTGTCGGCGCGCACGCGCGTATTGATCTGAAAAAAGGTCGGCGACGTTTGCGTTCTCGACGGCTGCGACGAGACTTGATCCGCGCCGGAATTCGTCGCTACGCTATCCGATGCGGAAGACCGCTCTCCGCCAGAGCTTGTATCCGCCTGTCGCGGCTGCGTGATCGTCCCCGCGCTTCCGGCGTCCACGCCCGCATTATCATTCGCCGCGTTTCTGGAATTGCCCGCCGCCGTCGCGTCAAACTCGATGCTGTCAACGTCCTCCATATAAAGCGTGATGCGGCTACGGCGACCGCCGCCGCGCGCGCCCGCGCCGATCAGCACCGTAAACTGCTGGTCACGGAAGCCCACGACTTCGCCGCGAATCACCGTGCCGTCCTTCAAACGAATCGTGTCGGCCAACGAAACCGCTCCCAGACTCACCAACAGCAGCACGCACGCCAGCATTGACGCCGCATATTTTTTATAGCTCATAAATCTCCTCATAAAATAATCTCTAAATAATGACCCGCACAATAAACATTGGACTTAGCAAAGAGACGCGGGCTTGGCAAGCGAAAGAATAACAGATAGTAATTTTGTTGCATAAGAATGGCTACTGAGACGGCAGCGCGATTATTCCTGAAGCGCGGCCAGCAAGAAAACTAAACGCACGCACCATCTCCGTAATCTGGAGTGAATATAACCGAATCCTAGTTAATCATGGAAGCCTGAATGTGCGGGGTGGTGCAGATGTCTCGGCGGCATGGAACGGTAAGGTTACCGGCAGCAAACGCGGGCATCCGCAGACTTACACTGACACAGTGATTCTTTGGCTGGCCGGTTTGCCGGAACTTTATTGTCGTTGCTTTCTGGAAGTTTCTTCTATATAACACTATCCCTAAATTATAGCTCTCAAATAATATGCCCGCGTTGTCAGGCCAGTGGCGCGTGACAGTCGGTAATGGGAGGAAAATGTGCGGTAGCCTCGGGCGGTTATATCTCTCCTTCAACTTGTCCCGCGTCGGAGTCCGTGCGTTGTAATTTCTCGTCACGTGGAATTGGCAACACCGGAGTTCCGCGCCACACTTCATATGAGGAAGATAAAGATTATGAAAAGGAATTTGACTTACTTCGTCGCCGCTTTTGCTTTGGCAATGACCTTCGTGTTCCAGATGCCTTTCAGTTCTTCGGTCAACGCCGCCGTAGAATCCTGCCAGGGCAAATGTAATCGCGCGAAGAACGCTTGTCTGGCGACGGCGAACACGACCAGCGAAGCCGCGCAATGCAATAAGTCTTTTCAAGGTTGTATTTCAAGTTGTAAATAGCGATATGCTACCGAATCGCGCATTGAACCGATGATAATCAAAATCGCTTGCGTTCTTTGTCCTCTTCCGGTTAAAGAGCGGAGGTTATTGGCTGAGGCTTGCGGGCTTCCATTGCGCTAGTCCACGCATTTGGAGTCGTATCGCATGGAAGATTGCTCGGCGATAGGCTTCCGGTGCATCAACTTACAAACAGGGAGTATCTAGAATGAAAAAAAGAATTGGTTACTTCGTCGCATCCTTTGTCGTCGCTCTAGCGGCGATGTTCGCCGTCATTTCTCCAACAGTTGGCGCGCAGGGCGGCAGTTGCCGCGCGCAGTGCCGCGTAGCCTTTGATAAATGCGTCAAAGAGACTTCCAACCCGGGCGGTCTCAATCAATGCAGGAGGGCATTTAGCGCGTGCCTCGCAACCTGTCAGTAAGAAGAGTGATTCTGTCGCCAAAACGTGGTTGAGCAGACACTGCTCGAACTCGTTGGAATCCGTAACGGGCGGCCTTTTCGAGGCTCGCCCGTTGCGTCTTTCAGAGCAAACTGCCGTTTGGTTATTTCACGCGGACTTATGCACGACGAGATTCGCCATCTTGTAAGCAAGCCTTCTTGAATGAATATGCGACGCTCGATCGTTGCCTCATTAGCTATCCTTGTCGTGATTCTCCTCGCGGCGATGCAGGGAGACGCGCAGACGCCTCGCCCCCGTTTGCTTGCTCCCTTACGTACCAGCGAAGCGCCGGAAGCCACGCAGGTGACGCTCATCGCGGACGCTCCCATCAATGACTATACGGCTTACCGGAACGGCGATTATTTTTATGTGATTGTTCCGCGAGCCGAGTTGTCCGGCTTGCAGAGCGGCGTGCGCGGGCGTGGTTTCGTCGAAGCACAGGCGGAGCGCAGAGGCGTTGACGCCGTTATATCCTTTCGCCTGCAATCAGGAACAAAAGCGTCGGTTAGTCAAAGATTCAACCGGCTCGATATAACATTCCTTCTTCCCGATGAGATGACGCGGGCGGTGATAATGGCTGCGCCGGCAGTTGCTGAATCCAGCACTGAACCCAACACTGAATCCGGCAAAGGACGCTCCGCGCTGCACATTCTACGCGCGTCAAGGCCACCGAAGCTGGAAGATTTCCTGAACGGTGTGCCGCGCGGTTACGGAACTCCGCTCACAGACTTTCGCCAGCGCACGCCGGGCGACGGAACGCCCATCAGCCAGCGAACAGCCGCTTTTCTCTCCTACGATGACGCGAACCTTTATGCCGTTTTCGTCTGTAAGGATGATCCCAACCGCGTTCGCGCACATATGGCGAAGCGTGAAGAAATTACAAGCGATGATCTGGTAAGCCTTACTTTGGACACATTCCGCGACGGGCGAAGGGCTTACTTCTTCAGCGCCAACCCGCTCGGAGTACAGCTTGATGGCATCACGACAGAAGGACAGGGTGACGATTACAGCTTCGATACGCTCTGGCGCTCCGAAGGGCGCTTGACGCCGGATGGCTTCATCGTCTTGATGGCGATTCCATTCAAGAGCCTGCGATTCTCCGACGCTTCCGTGCAGACGTGGGGCATTGGACTAGGACGCTCCATTCCACACAACAACGAAGAATCTTACTGGCCTTATATCACCGAGCGCGTTCAAGGCTTCGTGCAGCAGTTGGGAAGACTGGAAGGGCTTGAGCGAATCTCTCCGGGACGCAACATTCAGTTGATTCCCTACGGCACGCTGGCGCGCTCGCGTTCACTCGACGCGCCGCCGGGAACTGATCCTGCATTTCGGCGTACTAACGAAGCGCGCGGCGGTCTTGATGCCAAGCTCGTTTTGCGCGATGCGCTGACGCTCGACCTGACCTTCAATCCTGATTTCAGCCAAGTGGAATCCGACGAGCCGCGCGTCACCGTCAACCAGCGTTACGAGGTCTTCTTTCCCGAAAAGCGGCCCTTCTTCCTTGAGAACGCCGGATTTTTTCAGACTCCCGAAACGCTTTTCTTTTCGCGCCGCATCGCTAATCCGCAGTTCGGCGCGCGTTTGACGGGCAAGGCGCGGCAATGGGCGTTCGGCGCGCTGCTGATTGATGATCGCGCGCCGGGCGAACTCGTGCCGCAAGATGATCCGCTCCATAACCGTCGCGCGCGCATCGGCGTCTTTCGCGTGCAGCGTGAATTTGCCGAACAATCCAGCTTCGGCGCTCTGGTAACGAGTCGGGATTTCGCTTCCGGCTCGAACCGTGTTTTTTCATCGGACGCGCGGATTAAGCTGAATCAAAATTGGACTTTCGGCGGCCAACTGTCGCACAGTTACACGAAAGAAGTCGAAGGAGCGCAGCTTTCAGGAACGGCTTATTACGTTAATCTTTCACGCGGCGGGCGTCGCTTTAATTACGATCTCACTTATACAGACCGCAGCCCCGCCTTTCGTTCGGAACTGGGTTTCATCCCGCGCGTGGACATTCGCCAACTCGAACAATACGCTAACTATCGTTGGCGACCGCAACACAGCCGCATCATCAGCTTCGGCCCTTCCGCCTATACACTGATTAACCGGAACAGGCAGGGGCGCGTACAGGATTGGTATGCCAACGCAGGCTTCAATGTCGAGTTCGCCAAACTCACTTCATTGCAAATCAATCAATCGAAATCTTACGAACTCTTTGCGGATCGTGGTTTCCACACAGGCAATACGAGCGTTGTTTTCTCAACCGAGTGGCTCAACTGGCTTTCGCTCTCCGGCTCATACAATCAAGGCAGCAGCATTAACTATTTTCCAGCCGCCGGGATTCAACCCTTCACAGCTGATTCTACCGGCAGTAGCTTCGGTTTGACGTTCCGACCGACCGGCCAACTGCGCTTCGATCAAACTTACATTTACAGTCGTTTGGGCACGCGCGAAGGCCTGACGCTGTTGGGAAATCCGGTTCGCGCGAGCGTCTTTACCAATCACATTCTAAGGTCAAAGCTCAATTATCAATTCAATCGTGAACTATCATTGCGCGCGATCCTAGACTACAACGCGGTGCTTCCGAATACGGCGCTCTCAATCTTGGAACTCGACAAGCGTGTGACGGCGGACGTGCTGCTGACCTATCTGCTCAATCCGGGCACGGCGCTTTACATCGGTTATACTGATAATTATGGAAACGTCGCTCTTTCGCCCGGCGTCCAGCCTCAACTGCTTCGCATCAATAGTCCCACGACCTTAACGGGGCGACAATTCTTCGTCAAAGTAAGTTACTTGCTGCGTTATTAAAGACAAATTCTTCAGGGCAAACTATGAAACGTTATGCTTCTTTGATCGTGATCGTTTGCGGATTGCTCGCCGGAACAATAGCTGCTCTGTGGCTGACGGGACGCGCGCCATTTCATTCAGCGCCGCCCGCCGAACCCTTAAGGAATTTAGCGTCGGCTTCAGCCGGAGCACAACCGCCGCACATCAAAGGCGCGGAAGCAGCCACCGTCACGCTCGAAGAATTCGCAGACCTTCAGTGTCCGCCGTGCCAGCAGCTTCATTACGAACTCAAACAGATTGAGAACGAATACAACTCGCGCCTGCGTTGCACCTTCCGGCACTTTCCACTATCCATGCACAACCATGCGTTTGAAGCTGCACAGGCAGCAGAAGCCGCCGCGCTGCAAAATCGTTTTTGGGAAATGCACGATCTGCTTTACGAGCGTCAGGAGCAGTGGGAGCAAACAACGAACGCCCGCTCACACTTCGTTGAGTTTGCCCGCGCTCTCGGCTTAGACATCGCGCGGTTCACGCGGGACATGGACGCGCCGCAAGTAAAGGAGCGAATCATCGCCGACCAGCAGCGCGGCGAGTCTGTGAACATTTCAGGCACGCCTTCCCTTTTCATCAACAACCATGAAGTGCCTTCTCAGAGCATGACGCCGGAAGGCATCCGCGTCGCTATCAATAAAGTCTTAAATGGAAAGTAGAAGACAGTTGCCTATCGTCCAGAACTTTGACGCGACAGAGCAGACTCTAACCATCCTTACGATATAGCCTTGTGGCATGAAAAACTTTGCGCTGCCAAAGCTCCGAATCAACTGTCCCCGTGTGCTAATTATCCTCTTCATCTGTGATGTTGAGCGGCTTCGATTCGTCTTGCCGTAGCGATTGAAGCTTGGCGGAAATCTGGCTGCTTAATCTTTCGGTGCGGTTCTTGACGGGGACTTCGGCATCGAAAATCGCCTCGAACCATGATTGCCCTCCTGCGCCAGCCTCCCCCTTATTCGTTTCATTCCCGGCGTGCGCCGTCTCCGTCTCGCTCGAAACATCCGCTGATGGCGGTGCGGGGCTTTCCAACTCCTGCTCGTATTGGTGTGTTTTCAATCTCTCCAATTCGTCGGCGATATTCAAGGCCGCAAGGACGGCGATGCGCGCGAGGTCGAACGTCGTCGTGTGCGAAGAGATTTGGCGCATACGCTCGTCAACGATTTTCGCCATCCGCTCAACGTGCGCGCCGCCGCTCGGCGACCGCAGGCTGTAAATCTGATCGAAAATGTTTACTCTGACCGTTTCGCTCATGAGCTTACCCGCGCCGTTAAAATCAATCGGAAATCGAAAAAGCAAGATAATTCAGCCGTATGGAAATGTCCATCGCCCCGCCTACACGCTCTTTACCGGCCAAATCGTCATCGAACGCCAGGCATCAGCCGCCGCGCTCTCAACGTATTAATCATCAAAGTCTCGCGGATGAAAGCCACTCTATTCACGGTCGGGTGCATGCCGTTGTTAGATTGCGGCCTATTTGACATCTTTCTTCCGCAAATTATTTATACGCTCCTGTAGATACTCCATTGGTCTGTTGCCCTTACTGCCATTACAGAAACTACAAAGCAGTTGAAGATTCTCTAAAACAGAGAAACCGCCAAGCGACAAAGGGGTTATGTGATCTATTCTTAAATCTTCAACTGAGCCACAGGCTCGGCAATATAAACCGTCGCGCTTTTCTAAAGCCACAAGAAATTCATTACGCTTTGTCTCTATTATTCTCCTTTGGCCTTCAACATGCTTATTGATTTCTGATACGTGTGAGCAGTAAGTTTCATATTCGCCGATAATGTCTAAGGCAACGGCATATAGCTCTGAATTCTTTGCCTCAGCTTCTATATGGTTTTTGTATTCGAGGGCTTTTGGTAACTGGCGCTGCATACAGGCGTTCATAAATGTCCAAGTAATGCGCTTAGCTAACCAGTCTTCAACATGATATGTACGGGGCCTAAATATTACCTCCTGACACTTAACATACAACCTAACCAGTCTATGGGTTACTTCAAATATGTCCTCTGATTTCCGACCTATGCTTACCCGTATGTTTCCATAACCCTCCAATACTTTGGAGGCACGCAGCAAAAGCTCACCTTTCGGTTTTACACCGCAAGTTGCAAAATCAATTTCAAACTTCAGGTCAAGAGGCTCATCCATAAGAATCTTCCTATAGTAAGGAGCAATTTAACTATTATACGGTTTTTGACGCTGCATCTCACTTCCTATGCTATCAGCCGTCGGCTATGGCGTGCGAGTTGCGGTGGCGCTCGAAGCCGTCGGGCCACTGCCCGCGAAGAAGGCCGCTGGAGGCACGTTGCCCTTGCTTCGTTTGCCCGCGTGAGCCATTATCAATAAACACGAAGAGCCAGAACGCTCGTCGAGCAATTCGGATAGGATTGAGGCGGGCGTGCTTGAGATTGAAGCGTCGTCCGGCGTGGCTGTAGGTGTCGGTGAAGAACGCCGTACACTCGAACAGGTATTCATCATTTACAAGGAGGAGGATCGAATGTCAGTTAAAGTTGCAATCATTTATTACAGCGCGACGGGAACCACTTACCAATTAGCGCGGGGTATCGAAGAGGGCGCGCGGGAAGCGGGCGCGGAAGTACGCTTGCGCAAAGTGCAGGAGCTTGCGCCCGAAGAAGCGATCAAGGCGAATCAAGGCTGGTCTGCGCACAGGCTTGAAACACAGGCCGTAGAGGAAGCGCAGTTGAGTGATCTGGAATGGGCGGAGGCGATTATCTTCGGCACGCCGACGCGCTACGGGCTGCCTTCCGCGCAACTCAAGCAATTCATAGATCAGACCGGCGGCCTGTGGTTTCAGGGCAAACTCGTCAACAAAATCGCTTCGTCGTTTACGAGCGCGGCGACTTTGCACGGCGGACATGAAACGACCCTCACGGCGATCAACAACGTCTTTTACAGTTGGGGCAGCATCATCGTTGCACCCGCTTACGCAGACCCGATTCAGTTTCAAGCAGGCAATCCTTACGGCGCGTCTTTCACTTCCAATAACGGCGAACTGAAACCCGATGAAGTTGCTTTGAAGGCCGCGCGCTTTCAAGGAAAACGCATCGCGGAAGTCGCCGGACAGTTTCTCGCGGGACGAAAAACGGACGCGCCGAAACAGTAAAGACCTTCATTCGTCAGAGCGCCTTTCAAACTTGTCGTGCAGCGGCTTATTCCCTATTCGTGTTTTCATCTAATGTCACACGGGCAGGGCGAGCCGCTGCCCCTATCGCTATCGGCGGTGTGACGATTTTGGAGCGTGCCGCAATCATTCAAGGCGGGCGAGCATAACGTGGTAATCTTTTGGCGAAACGGAAAACCCGCCGACGCGCGAAGGTTGAGGCAAAGAGTGTGACGATTGAATCGCTGTGGAGTGTGACGGATCAGGCGGCGCGGCTCGCTGAACTAGCGAGCGACGATGTGGACGTGAAGGATGCGCCGCTGCGCCGCGACGTGCGTTCGCTCGGCCTTCTGCTCGGCAAAACATTGCGAGAGCAAGCGGGCGAGGAGCTGTTCGTTAAGGTCGAAAACCTGCGCCGCTTAACAACCGAACACCGTGAGGCCGGAGCCGGTTTCGATTCGGCGAACGCGCCGCAATCTACCGAACAGCCGGATGCGATGGCGCAGGCCGAAACGATTGTCAGTCGCACGAAGATCGCAGAGGCGTATCAGCTTGCGAAAGCCTTCGCTATCTATTTCGAGCTGACTAATCTGGCCGAAACCAATCATCGTAAACGTCGTCGTCGCGCGCGCACACTCGCCGCCGGTGCGCCCATATTGGCGGGAACCTTTCGCGGCACGCTCGAACGCCTACGCGACAAGGGACTTGAATGGCAAACGGCACTTCGTTTATTGCAGCGCATCGAAGTCACGCCGGTCTTTACGGCGCACCCGACGGAAGTCGCGCGCCGCACGGTTCTGTTCAAACGCCGCCGCATTGCCGATCAACTCGAACGCCTCGATTTGCTGCCGCTCTCCGACACGGAAGCGCGCGCCGCCGAACACGCGATGGCGCGCGAGATAACCGCGCTCTGGCAAACGGATGAGATTCGCCGTCGCCAGCCGACCGTCACAGACGAAATCAAGATGGGACTCGATTATTTCCCGACGGTCATCGTCAACACCTTGCCGCAAGTCTATACGGAGATGGCGAGCGCGTTTAATGAAACTTACAATCTCGATTGGCAAGCGCAGCAACTGCCCGCCGTGATTCGCTTCGGCTCTTGGATCGGCGGCGACCGCGACGGCAATCCTTATGTCACCGCCGGGACGACGCGCGAAGCTCTGCTGATGGCGCGCCACACGATTCTTGATTATTACATCGAAGCCCTTGATCGCTTGCAGGAGCAGCTTAGTTCTTCCGTTCATCAAGCAAACGTCGCCGCACAATTGCGCGCGAGCCTTGATGCTTACGAGGCGAGCTTTCCGGCGGCACAAACAGAGGCCGACAGCCATCCGCCCGCCGAAGCTTACAGGCGTTTTCTGGCCTTCGTGCTGCATCGCTTGCGCGCCTCGCGCGATGTGCCCGTGCGCGCACAAAGCTATGCGGACGCCGCTTCATTCATCGCCGATCTGCAACTCGTGCGCGAAAGTCTCTTCGAGAACAAAGGCGAAGAGTTAGCGGAAGGCTTGCTCGATCCGCTGCTGCGTCAAGCCGAGACGTTCGGCTTTCATCTGCACACGCTCGATATACGCCAGCACGCGCGCATCCACGCACGCGCCCTACGCGAGCTGGCAAGCGGCGCGCAATTCGATTCGGAAATTTCAACTGAAACTGAAACCGCCGGAACAGCGCAGGTCTTAACTACGCAGGGTTTTCCGAACACTTCGACGGAAACCGCCGCGCTTCTAGACAGCCTGCGCGGCGTCGCGGAATTGAAGCGCGCGTTTCCGCCGCAGTCCGTTCGCGCTTACGTTATTAGCGGCGCGCAAACGGAGCAGGATATTTTTGCGCTCGTGTGGTTGATGCAAACCTGCGGCGTTCGCGTCGCCGCTGTGAAGGAGACGAACGATCCCGGCCTGATGCCCGTGCCGCTCTTCGAGTCAATCAAGGATTTACGCAGCGCGCCGGAAGTTTGCCGCGCGCTCTGGACTTCGCCGCGCTACGCGAGCCTGCTCGATTCATGGAACCGCGAGCAGGAAATCATGCTCGGCTATTCCGATTCAAACAAAGATGGCGGGATGCTCACAAGCTCTTGGGAAATTTACAAAGCGCACCGGGAGCTTCACCGCGTCGCGGCGGAATGCGATGTGCGTCTGCGGCTTTTTCACGGGCGCGGCGGAACCGTCGGCAGAGGCGGCGGGCCGACGCATCGCGCGATTATCGCGCAGCCGCCCGGAGCTTTCACAGGCAAACTGCGAATCACGGAACAGGGCGAAGTCTTAAACTTCAAATACAGCGACGCCGTGCTTGCCGAACGCAGTTTCGAGTTGATGATCGCCGCTTCGCTCGAATCGCTGGCGAGCGCCGACCAATCGAAAACAGAAGCGGAATGGGAGCAAGCTCTGGAAGAGATGTCGCAGACCGCCTTTGATTTTTACCGTGCTTCGATAGTGGAGAACGAAGAGACTATCGAATATTTTCATCAGGCTACGCCGGTGCTCGAATTCGAGCTTGCCAAGACGGGGTCGCGCCCGGCCCGCCGCGAAGCAAAGGGTGACGAGAAAGATACGCGGCGCGGCATAGAGGATTTGCGCGCGATCCCCTGGGTCTTCGGCTGGATGCAGAGCCGCCATGTGCTGCCCGCTTGGTTTGGCGTCGGCTACGCGCTCGAACGCTACTGCGAGACGCACGCGGGCGGCGAAGAGTTTTTGCGGGAAATGGCGAGCAAGTTTTTGTTCTTCAACGATCTCCTCGGCAACGTCGAGAGCGGTCTGGCGAAAGCGGATTTTTCGATTGCGCGCCGCTATGCCGCGCTTGTCGCGGACGAAGAATTGCGCGAGCGCGTGTTGACTTTGATCGCGGAAGAGTTCGCGCGCACGCGCCGCATGGTTTTGCGCGTCGGCAATCTACGGCAACTGCTCGAACGCAACCCCGTCCTCGCCCGTTCGATACGTTTGCGTAATCCATATGTTGACCCGATGAGCTTGATTCAGGTCGAACTGCTGCGGCGCAAACGCGGCGGCGAAGAGAGCGAAGAATTGAACTACGCGCTCGCCGCCACCATCAACGGCATCTCCGCCGGACTGCGAAACACCGGATAACGCCATTCATCAAGCGGCCTCCCCTTTCATCTCAAGCGCGCCTGTTTATAAATCACCGCGTTGGTATCGCTCACATTACCCGTTCACCTCTCGCAATTACACCTTGACAGCCTCTGCCGCTATATTTTACATTTCATCCGTTATATTGACAGGCAGTTTAATCGTCTGATTTTAAGCGTGGCGATTCAAGGGCTGGTTCGCTCCGCGTTGAACACCGCTAAAGAAACGTGTCCCTCATGCTTCTTTCGACGCGGGGCTTTTTGTTTTGCGAGAGGGTATGTGTGATGGCTGTTGCGCGAAAAGAGAATAAGGTTGAGCGCGTCAAACGCGAGCGCGACGCGCTGGATTGCTTTGAAGACATCCTGCGTTATGCGCGCGACGGCTTTCAATCAATCGCCGAAGACGATCTCAACGTGCGCCTACGCTGGTACGGGCTTTACACGCAGCGCCCTCCCGAAGAAGGCTATTTTATGCTGCGCGTCAAAGTGCCGAACGGCACGCTCACCAGCGAACAGCTCGCCACGCTCGGCCAACTCTCCGTTAAGTATGCGCAGAACACGGGCGATGCGACGACGCGGCAGGACATACAGTTTCACTACGTGCGAATCGAAGACGTGCCCGCCATCTTCGAGGAGTTGGAGCGCGTCGGCTTCACGACATCGGGCGCGTGCGGCGACATCACGCGCAACGTCACGGGCTGTCCGCTCGCAGGCATTGATGCGGGCGAGTTCATCAACGCCGAACCGCTCGTCGAAGAGGTTCACAGGCATTTTCTGAACAACCGCGAATTCTCCAACTTGCCGCGCAAGTTCAAGATCACCGTTTCCGGCTGCGCCGACTATTGCACGGGGCACGAGATAAACGACATCGGGCTTATTGCGTTGCGCGACTCACGCGGCGAAGTCGTCTTCGATTTGTGGGTCGGCGGCGGACTCGGCGCGAAAGAGCGTTTCGCGGATCGTTTGGGCGCGCACATCGCGCCGGAAGAAGTCGTGGAAGTTTGCCATCACATCTGCGCGATCTTCCGCGATCACGGCAATCGGCAGTCGCGGCCGCTCGCGCGCCTGAAGTTTGTCATGGCGGAGTGGGGCGCGCAGCGTTTTCGCGCGGAGTTGGAAAAGAGATTGGGGCGCAAGTTGAAGAACGGCGATGTGCCGCGCGTGCCCGTCACGGCCAACCGCGCGCACATCGGGATTCATCCGCAGAAACAGTCCGGGCTTTTCTACGCGGGCGTGGCGACAAAGCGCGGACGTTTACAGGGAACACAGATGATCGAGATTGCGCGCCTCGCCAAAGAGTACGGCGGCGGGCGCGTGCGTTTGACGACGACGCAGAATTTCGTCGTGCTGGATGTGCCGAAGAGCCAGTGCGACGCGCTCGCGGCAGGGCTTGCCGAGCTTGATCTGCAAGTCCTGCCGGCATCGTTTCGCACGGGCACGCTGGCCTGTACGGGCACGCAGTTTTGCAAACTTGCTTTGACGGAAACAAAAGACCGCGCTTCCGAGTTGATCGAACATCTTGAAAGCGCGCTGCCGGATTTCAAGACTCCGTTTCGCATCAGCGTGACGGGCTGCCCGAACAGTTGCGCGCATTATCAAATCTGCGACATCGGTTTGGTAGGCGATTTTCTGCGCACGCCGGAAGGCAAAAAAGAGGCGTACAGAATTTATCTGGGCGGGCATCTCGGCGGCGAATATTCGTTCGGGCGCGAGCTGAATAAAAAGATTGCAGCGGAAGAAGTAAAGTTTTATGTCGAGCGATTGGCGCGCGATTATCTTGAGCGGCGCGCGGGAGAAAGCGAAAGCTTTCAAAATTTCATCGCGCGCCATAGCCTTGAAGAGTTGGAACTGCTCGGCACAACTGAAGCGTTAGCGTCGGAGGTGCCGGCATGAGCGTTGAAGTGAGAGACGGCGCGACGAATGAAGCGAAGCGCGCGGTGCTGATCGTCGGGCACGGCAGCCGACGCGAGGAAGCGAACGAGGACGTGCGCGAAGCGGCGCGTAAGATTGGCGTGCGCGGCGGCTTCGATCTCATCGCAGCCGCGTTTTTAGAAATCACGCATCCGAACATTCGGGAAGGCTTCGCGCAACTCGTCGCAAAAGGCGCGGAAGATATCACCGTTCATCCCTATTTTCTTTCGCCCGGACGCCACACACGCGGCGATATCCCCGTAGAAGTGCGCGAAGCCGCCGCACTGCATCCGGGCATCACCTGGCGCATCACCGAACCCTTGTCCGCGCATCGTCTCGTCATTGATGCTTCCATCGAACGCATATACGAAGCGAACGATGAAGAAACTTCCAAGCCGATTCTTTCTTCGCCACAGATGCGTCGCGGCACGGTTTATCTGGTCGGGGCGGGGCCGGGCGATCCCGGACTTCTCACCTTGCGCGCGTGCGAGTTGCTGCAAACGTGCGATGTGGTTATTTACGATTATCTGGTCAACCCGGAACTCCTGCGCCATGTTTCACAGCAGGCAGAAAAGATTTACGTCGGCAAGATCGGTGGCGGTCGGCAGACGCCGCAGCCTGAGATTAATGCTTTGCTGATTGAACGCGCGCGGCGCGGCGAAGGTGTGGTGCGGCTCAAGGGCGGCGACCCGTTTCTGTTCGGGCGCGGCGCGGAGGAAGCGTTAGCTTTGAATGAAGCGAACATCGCTTTTGAAGTTGTGCCGGGAATCAGCTCTGCGCTCGCAGTTCCGGCCTATGCGGGCATTCCTTTAACGCATCGCACGCAGGCTTCTTCCATCGCCGTGCTGACGGGCGCGTATGCCGACGATGATCACGCCACGCGCAGAGAGGCCATCGCCCGACTCGCCGCCGCCAACACGTTGGTCATTCTTATGGGCATCGCGCGCTTGCGAGAAATCGCCGATGATTTGATTACCGCCGGGCGTTTGCTCGAGACGCCTGCGGCGATTATTCGATGGGGCACATATCAAGGACAGCAAACAATCGTCGGCACGCTGGGCACGATTGCTTTTGAAGCGGAACGCGCGAAGGTGCGCCCGCCCGCCGTCATCGTCGTCGGCGAAGTCGTGCGCCTGCGCGAGCGTTTGCGTTGGTTCGAGAAAGATTTTGAGAATCACGTTAACGAGGAGACGGCAGTAGACGAGTTTAAAGCCGTTATGAGTGCTTAGCGAACTTTACGGGCGGGGACGATCCGCTGCCCCTACAATTTTGAAACCCGCTATTAATGGCGTGGTTGGAAGTGTAGAATAAGCGATATGGAGAAGGTCAATATCAAGCAGAAGTTCTCATTGTTCGATGAGCATTGGAGTCCGAAAATCGTCGCCGAGTTGAACGGGCAGCACGTCAAGCTTGTGAAATTCAAGGGCGCTTTCGTCTGGCATCAACATGAGACGGAAGACGAATTGTTTCTGGTCGTGAAGGGACGGTTTCGGATGGAGTTTCGTGAACGGAACGTATGGATAGAAGAAGGCGAGTTTATTGTCGTGCCGAAAGAGACTGAGCACAGACCCTTTGCGGAAGAAGAAGTCCACGTGCTGCTGTTCGAGCCTGCCTCGACTCTCAATACGGGCAACGTGGTCGGCGAACTGACGGCGACGGAACTGGAAAAGCTTTAAGCGAAAGGCGAACATCCGGCGTTGCGTCGGCGCGTGAAAATCTTTCGCTATGAACGCGCGGGTGGCTTATGAATCGCTGCCGTCTGCTTAACTTTCAGTCGGCGCGCTCTGCCTGTACACGGAGATTTTGAAATTGACGCTCGCACCGGCGTCCAATGCGATCACGTTGCTTTCGATTCCGCGTTGTTGAAGATTAAAGGCGTCGGTCGGGCAGGTGTTCGGCTCGATGCAGATAGCACGGCGTGGTGCGGGCGTCGTGTAAACGACGATATGCGGAAACTGTTGCGCGTCAAATTCCACGACGGTTCGCTTGTTATTCGCGTCGTCGAAAAGAAAGCATCTCGTTAAGTTGTCCGGCTCCGCCGTCGCGTCGGTATAAATATCATCCAGACTTAATCCGTCTGTGCTTTGCGGGCGGCGCAGATCGTAGTGTCCTTCTACGTCCAGCAAGTTTCCCGTAGGGAAATTATCCACCAACTCCCAACGCTTTTGCGCGGGCACTTGAATCCGGCTTTGTGCGGGAAGCTGAAAGTAAGGATGAATGCCGAAACCCAGAGGCATCACGCGGTCGCCCGTGTTCTGCGCAACGGTCTCCATCTCCAATCGTTCGTTCTTCAATCTGTATGTCACTTGCAGATTAAACGGAAACGGAAACTGCTGAAGAATCTGTTCGGCGTAATCGTTCGCGTCGAGGCCTGAGCGAATCCACGCGCCTTCGTTTTCGGATGCGCCCGTGTCTAAAACTTTCCATGCTTTGCCACGCACGAACCCGTGTTGCGGCTGGTCAACCGTATACGTCTCGCCGCGAAAAGCAAAGCGGCTGTCTCTGATGCGATTAGGATAGGGGAACAGGATGGGGATGCCGTAACTTGTCGGGCGCGCAAGGAATTGATCGAAGGGCACGTCTTCCAGCACCGCGTCCGGCATATCAAGCGCGAAACAATTGTTGCCGAGCGCGGGAGCGATTTCGGCACGGGCTTCGTCGGCTTCGCGCAGCATGAAAATCTCTACGCCGTGACGGGTTTCCGAAACAACAGAGTATTTCATAAGTAGCCTTTCGCGTTGAAGATCGAACAGCCGCGTTGCTTTCACACGGCGGCTGTTCGGTTGATCGTGGCTTTAGTCGAAGAAAATGTCAGTCCGTCGCCATCGTTTGTAAATCTGCGGCTAGTTCCGCGCCGCCGCCCGTTGTCGTCGCCGTGTTCGCCTTGCGATGTTGCTGGTTACCATTTGCGGCGGCGGTCGCTTCGTTAACGAAGGTCAGCCATTTTTGATCCGGGGCGGTACGCTCGGCCTTAGTGATATCGAAGTAGGCTTGCTGGATGCGTTCCGTGATGGGGCCACGCGCGCCTTCGCCGACCTGTATGTGATCAACCGAGCGAATCGGCGTGACTTCGGCGGCCGTGCCGGTAAAGAACAGTTCATCGGCGACGTACAGAGCGGCGCGCTGAATGCCTTGTTCGATAACGGGAATCTCCAACTCACGGCATATCTGAATTACGCTGTCGCGCGTGATGCCGGGCAGTATGGAGCTTGAAAGCGGCGGCGTAATGACGCGCCCTTCATGGACTATGAAAATATTCTCGCCGGAGCCTTCGGAGACGAACCCGCGATCATCGAGCGCGATGCCTTCGGCGAAGCCATTGGTTAAAGCTTCCATCTTGATGAGCTGCGAGTTCATGTAGTTTGCGCCGGACTTTGCCATCGCGGGCATAGAGTTCGGCGTCAGGCGATTCCAAGATGAAACGCATACGTCAACGCCTGCCTCAATCGCTTCGTCGCCCAGATATTTGCCCCAATCCCACGCGCCGATATAGCACTCCAGCGGATTCGGAAACGGGTTGACGCCGAAAGTGCCGAAGCCGCGAAAGATAATCGGGCGCAGGTAGCATTGTTCGAGTCCGCTGCGCGCAACGAGATTAATGGCTGCCGTGCATAATTCATCGCGCGTCCACTCGTGATCCATGCGGTAAATCTTCGCGCTGTTCATCAGCCGTTGCATATGCTCGGTAAGACGAAAAATGGCGGGGCCACGTTTTGTGTTGTAGCAGCGTATGCCCTCGAAGACGCTCGAGCCGTAGTGCAGCACGTGCGACATCACGTGAACGCGCGCATCGTCCCATTTAATGAATTCACCGTTGTGCCAAATCTCTCCGGCGATGCGCGGCGTTTTAACGTCTTTAGATTTACCGTCTTTTGCAAACACGATGTGTACTCCTTAGATTAAAGGTTCTTAATTTGAAAATGGCGCGTTAGAGCGACGATAGCTCACAGCGAAAAAGTGCGCGGACACGGATGCTGATAAGGAAGTTCTTTGTTCGTGTCCATGTTTGAGTTCATCGTTTGATTTAGATACGGCACAATACCGTAAAGACGCATCACTTGGCAAGGCACGCACCGGAGGCGAAAGGAGAAGCGCGCTTGATTCTTCAAGATGGGGCGCGTACCATCCATGTTTGCTTTTAATACTTAAACGTACATTGCACCGCGCTTCGAATTATTTCGACAGATGCTACACCGCGTTCGATTCCGCACTGTGTTTTTGTCGTCGTCGCCTCGATTGTGTGTTGCCGTTGCGGTGTTCGCCGTCACCCTGCTTTTTGCCAGCTGCCGTATGACTGAAAAAACAGAAAACAGAAATTCTTCGGACTCATCAAACAAGATTCCCGCCGCCGTTGCCGCGCTCGATCCCGCGACGATTCACGGGCGCGCCATCGTAATAGATATGCACGCGGACACGGCGCAGCGTCTCGTTGACGAAAATCTGGACATCAACGAACGGCTCGCGGACGGTCATTTGGACGCCGTGCGTATGAAAGAGGGCGGGCTTGACGCGCAGTTTTTTTCCATCTGGGTCGAACCGCAATTCTACGGTGGCGGCGGACGCGCGGCCATCGAACGCGCCGACACACAGATCGCCGCCGTTCGCGCGCTCGCCGAAAAGCATCCCGAAACATGGGAACTGGCGACGACCGCCGGTGATGTGCGGCGCATCGCGGGCGCGGGAAAGCGTGCGGCGCTGATGGGCTTGGAAGGCGGCTATGCGATTGACGAAAAATTGGAAAACGTCGAACGCTATTTCAAGATGGGCGTGCGCTATATGTCGTTTGCGTGGAGCGTCAGCACGGGTTGGGCGGGTTCGAGCGGCGATCAAGCGGGGCGGATGCGTGGCCTCGATGATTTCGGCAAAAGCATCGTCCGCGAGATGAATCGTCTCGGCATGATGATTGACGTGTCGCACGTTTCCGACAAAACCTTTTGGGATATCGTCAACGCTTCAAAGAAGCCCGTCATCGCCACGCATTCCGGCGCACGCGCGATTGTGAATGTTCCGCGTAATCTGGACGACGATGAAATACGCGCGCTGGCGAAAACCGGCGGCGTCGTTTGCGTCGTTTTTTATCCGGCATTCATCGAACCCGGCTGGGATGAGAAAAAGCGGCGCGTTGATGCTGAGATCGAGCCGCTCGTCGAGAAAGCTTCGGAATCAGAGAAGGGCGACGCCGCGCATAAAAAGATCGCGCGTGATCGCGTGCGTATGATCGAGTACGCAAAGCGTTTGCCGCCCGTCGCGGTCGCGCGTCTGGTTGACCACATTGATTACATAGTGAAGCTCACAGGCATAGACCACGTCGGCATCGGTTCTGATTTCGACGGCATCCAAGCGACGCCGCACGATTTATCTTCCGTTGCCGATTTGCCGAACCTGACGGTGGAACTTCTGCGGCGCGGCTATACGGAATCCGACGTGACCAAAATACTCGGCGGCAATATTCTCCGTGTGATGGAAGAAACGGAGAAAGGCGGATAAGAGTTTTCAATAAGTAGTTTTCAGTTTTCAGTGAAAGCATTTAACGCATTAAACTGAAAACTACTTACTGACTACTGAAAACTATTCCCACCATGCACAGGTGTACGCAATGCAATGAGCTTGTTTCGGATGAGCGCCCGTACTGTTCAAAGTGCGGTGCGGCGCAGTCTGTTATGCCGCACGCGCCCGTCGAATGCGAAGCGTGCGGGCGCGAGTTGCCCGTTCCGATGCGTTTTTGTAAATGGTGCGGCGCGGCACAGACAGAAGATACAGGCGCGAACGATCCGGCGGCGACCACCTCGCTCGAAGCCGGAGGCTTAGCGCGCACTACTGCCGAAAGTCTCGAACCGCCTCCGCCCGCCGATACTACGATTCTTGAAACAAAGGCGACCACACCCGTTATGCGCTCGCCGCACGTTCCGCTTGAGCACGCCGCGACAACCGGCAAACTACTGTCCGCGCCCTCAAATCAAACACGCGAGACGGAGGAATCAGAAGAGACTTTAGTGCGCCCGCCGCCGCCTCCAAAAGTGTACGATGCGGGCAGTGCATTGAGCACTCCAAACTTTACGGCGAATCCCACGCCTGCGAAACCTGCCACGCCACTGCCAAGGAGACAAAACCCTTTTGCGTTGATTACAGTCAGCCTGGTGGCGTTGGCACTTGGCATCGGATTGGCCTTCGTCCTTCTACAAAACTATTATCGCAAGCCTTCACGCGCGGGGCGTGAGGCGGCGGTGCCGGTTGTTCCTGTGCCCGTGCCGATTACGGGTTGGCGCGCCGCAACATCTTCCGGCAGTCCTGCGCCCGCCATTGCCCAACCGTCGCCGGTTATCATTGCGCCTGATCCCAACGCTTCAGTAGCGCCCGTGCCCGGCAGTGAAGCGGCGAGTGTTAATGGACAAGGCGTGCCCGCAGCTTCCCGCACATCACCTACGCCCGGTTCTGCTGCCGTGCGTTTGCCGCCGGGCGCGCCGCACAGAGGTGCGGGCGAGTGGAGCGGGACGGTCTTAGGCTCTGCGGTTATCGAATTTAGCGGGCGCAATCAATCCGTCGCCGGTTCCGCACAGTCTTTGCGAAGGGCGCATTTGAGTCTTGATAACGGACTGCCGCAAGCGCCCGCAGTTGTTCGCATTGATAAAAAGAAAGGGCGGGGGCAGATCGTCGTCACGCAGCAGCCGAGCGCCGCCAACAACTACACGGCGCGCGTGCAGATCACCAATGACAAAAGCAATTCAACGGAAGACTACGTTTTCAATCTTACCTGGGAGGCCGCCGCGAAGTGAAGAAGCCGCAGGCATCTGACACAGGCATTTCATCAGGCAAAGGCATCTCAACTGAAACGAAGCCATGCCCCGAAGAAACGATTGAGAGCGGCGATAACGAGCCGTCGTCCGCGCGGCGGCGGATAGGCTTTCACGCGCCCATCGCGGGCGGACTGCACCACGCGCTGCTCAAATCGCGCGAACTTGGATGCAACGCCGTGCAAATCTTTTCGCGCAATCCGCGCGGCTGGGCGGCACGCCCGCTCGCCGAAGACGAAGTCGAACGCTTTCTCACCGTCCGCGCGGAAACCAACATCGCGCTTGTCTTGATTCACGCCAACTATCTAACGAACCTCGCCGCCGCCGATGCTTTGATACGCGAGAAATCGCGCGCCGCCTTCCGCGAAGAGATCGAACGCGGCATCTCGCTCGGCGCGGATTATCTGGTGGTTCATCCGGGCAGCGCGAAGGGCGCGTGCGCAAGCGACGGCGTCCGCACCTGCGCCGAAACTCTCAACGCCGCGTGCGCTAATCTGGACTTGGGAAACTTTCGCATTCTCATCGAAAACACCGCCGGGCAGGGCGCGTGCATCGGTGATCGTTTCGAGCACCTGCGCGATATCATCGCCGCCTGTCCCGCCTTGAACTTGGGCGTCTGCTTCGACACCGCGCACGCCTTCGCCGCCGGTTACGATCTGCGCGCCGAAGACGGCTTCAACGCCACGCTCGAAGCCCTCGAACGCAACGTCGGTCTAACAACCATTCGCGCCGTTCACTTCAACGATTCCAAAGCGGAATACAACTCGCACGTTGACCGCCATGAACACATCGGTCGCGGCCACATCGGACGCGACGCCCTCGCCCGCGTCGCACGCCATACGCCACTTGCGCACGCCGCCTTCATCCTCGAAACACCGCAGGACGAAGCGGGCGACGACGCAACCAACCTCGACACGCTCCGCTCTTTCGTGAGCTAATTAAACAGCTGCTTTTCTTTAACTCACTTCGCGTTCGACAACTTTGCGGCAATTGCGTTAACATGGTTTGAAAATTGCGACGTGAAGGCGTGAAAAGTTTTTAATGAAAAATTTCCGGCAACAACCTGCTAGAAATAGAAAACTCTACCTTACGGTGCCGCTTTGCTTGGCGCACGCCTCTTAGCGCGTGCGTGGGTCGAAGCGGCGGCGAATAAACATTTTCAGCAAAATAGAGAAGGCCGAACCCGTTTCGTTGATTGAAGGCGGAACGGGCGTTTAGGCTTTATGTTAATAAGCGCGAACCGTAAGCGGAGGTATGCGAGCGATGGACGAAAAATATTTTCCAGAAAAGATAGAAGAGAAGTGGCAGAAGCGTTGGGAAGAGACCGGCGTGTTTCAGGCGGACGGCGCGGACACCGTGCGCCCGAAGTTTTATTGCCTCGAAATGCTGCCATATCCGTCTGGGTTTTTGCACATGGGTCACGTGCGCAACTATTCCATCGGCGACGCGCTCGCGTGGCACAAGCGTCTGAGCGGTTACAACGTGCTGCATCCGATTGGCTGGGATAGTTTCGGGCAACCGGCGGAGCAGGCGGCGATCAAGCGCGGCGTCAACCCGCGCGCGTGGACGGAAGAGAACATCAATCATATGCGCGGGCAGTTCAAACGGCTCGGCGTCAGCTTCGATTGGAGCCGGGAAATCGCGGCGCACACGCCCGAATATTATAAGTGGGATCAGTGGTTCTTCTTAAAGATGTTGGAGCGCGGACTCGTTTACCGCCGCGATTCGCAGGTCAACTGGTGTCCGAAGGAAGAAACGGTTTTATCGAATGAGCAATCGTCGGGCGGCGTGTGTTGGCGTTGCGGTGCGGCGGTTGAGAAGCGCAGCCTCGAACAGTGGTTTATACGCACGACCGAGTACGCCGAACAACTGCTCGCGGACATGGCGGAGATAGAAGCAGGCTGGCCGGAGCGCGTGCTGACGATGCAGCGCAACTGGATCAACCGCAGCGTCGGCGCGTACATTGATTTCAAACTCAAAGATACTGACCAAAAGATTCGTGTCTTCACTACGCGGATTGACACGATCTACGGCGCGACGGCCGTCGTGCTCGCGCCCGAACACCCTTTGCTCGCGGAAGCTTTGAAGGATTCGACGTTGCGGAACGACGTCGAGCGATTTGCCGAGGGCGTGCGCGCCGAACGCAGCAGCGCGGCGGTCGGCGAAGAAGTTGAAAAAAAAGGTGTGAACACGGGACTCTTCGCGGTCAATCCGTTCAACGATGAGCAGTTGCCGGTGTGGGTGGCAAACTATGTGTTGATGGATTACGGCGCGGGCGCGGTGATGAGCGTTCCGGCGCATGATGAACGCGATTTCGAGTTTGCGCAAAAGTATTCGCTGCCCGTTCGCCGCGTCATCGAACGCATCTCGCATCAGCAGGAAAAGATTCCGCGCGACCCGGACGCCGGACTCGATCAGTCTGCGGTGATGCCACACGCTTTCACGGATTACGGCTTGCTCGTCAATTCCGGCGAGTGGAGCGGGAAGCTTTCGCGGGATGCCGTCAGCGAAATGGCGCGGTATGCCGAAGAGAAGGATTTCGGCGGCGGCGCGGTGACCTATCGTTTGCGTGATTGGGGAATCTCGCGGCAGCGTTTCTGGGGCGCGCCGATTCCGATTATTTATTGCGGTGAGTGCGGCGCGGTGCCCGTGCCGGAAAAAGATTTGCCCGTCGTGTTGCCGGACGAGGCGGAGTTTACCGGCACAGGCCAATCGCCGCTGGCGGGCGTCGCGGAGTTTGTGAATACGACGTGCCCGAAGTGCCATAAACCGGCGCGGCGCGAGACGGACACGATGGATACGTTCGTTGATTCGTCTTGGTATTTCTTTCGTTACCTCGATCCGCGCAACGACGCCGCGCCCTTTGATAAAGCGAAGGCCGCGCACTGGATGCCCATAGACCATTACATCGGTGGCATCGAACACGCCGTGATGCACCTCATGTACACGCGCTTCTGGACGAAGGCGATGCGCGACATCGGTTTAGTGAGTTTTGATGAGCCGGTGAAGAATTTGTTGACGCAGGGGA
Organism: Pyrinomonadaceae bacterium; assembly: GCA_046262295.1. Classification (GTDB taxonomy): domain Bacteria; phylum Acidobacteriota; class Blastocatellia; order Pyrinomonadales; family Pyrinomonadaceae; genus JBHENC01. The sequence continues at coordinate 46,200 of JBHENC010000017.1, forward strand.
TGGTCACGAACATCGTCGAGAGCACGAACGAATGGAAGGCGATGTCGAAGTCTCTGGGCAACGGCGTTGACCCGGACGAAATGATAGAGGCTTACGGCGCGGACGCGGTTCGATTGTTCGTGATGTTCGCCGCGCCGCCGGAGAACGAACTTCGCTGGCAGGAAACGGGCATCGAAGGCGCGGTCAGATTCTTGCGGCGCATCTATAACATGATCTGGCGTTGGCGCGAATTTTTCATCAATGTGCCGCGCGAATCATCGCAGATTGAAGCGGAATTGAGCACGGAAGCGCGTGCCCTGCGGCGGCGCACGCATCAGACAATTGCGCGTGTGACGAAGGATTTCGAGGAGTTGCATTTCAACACGAGCATCGCCGCGTTGATGGAACTCGTCAATGCTTTGAGCGATTTCAAAGTCGAGCCGTCGAAGGCTTCGGCGGCGGATGCTTTCAGCGTGCGTGAAGCTCTGGAATCAATGGTGCTGATGCTCGCGCCGTTTGCGCCGCACGTCGCCGAAGAGATGTGGGAATCTTTGCATCATGCGGGCGGGCTGCTGCGCAACGAAGACGGGGCGGCGCGCTGGCCGAAGGCGGATGCGGAATTGGCGCGTAAGGAAGAGTTGGAGATTCCCGTGCAGGTCAACGGTAAGCTGCGCGGGCGCATCAGCGCGACGCCGGAGACAAGCGAAGATGAGTTGCGCGCGGCGGCGCTCGCGGATGAAGGCGTGCGCGTGTGGACAAACGGGCGCGAAATCGTCAAAGTAATCGTTGTCCCGCAACGCCTCGTTAACATTGTCGTAAAATAACCAGGGCAGGCTCGTTCGTTGAAATGGCGAACGGGATAAATAAGAGCGAGCCGCGAATTATGGAAGGGAAGTATCTTGAAATGAAAATGACTCGTCGCCAAAAGATTTCATTGATGCTCGCGCTTTGCGTGCTGTCTGCGTTGACGGCGAGCGGCGCGACGAACCGCTTCATCGGCAGTAATATTTTCGCGCAGCAAACAACGCCCGCGCCGCCCGCTGATCGCGCGTTGATTTACTACGCAGACCAGACGGGCACGCTCGCGCCGTTCTCCTTCGAGGCGGGCACGACGCCGCTCAAGCCGGATGCTCCGGCGAAGAGTAACCGCATCAGCTTTGTCGAACTAAAGGGCGAACGCGCAGTGACGACCATCGCAAATAGTCATCCGCGCTTTTATTTGTTTGTGCCGGATACGCCGAACGTGCATCCGCCGTTTCTCGTGCGTCTTGCAACAAAAGGCAACGCGCGTCGTGCTGTCGTGACGACGGAGCGCGGCGTGCGCGGCTTCGCGTATGAATCAGGGCAGATCGTTAAGCCGCATTACCGCGTGCTGGCGCATGAAAACGGAATGTTCTTTATGGAAGTACGCGCGCGCGAATTGCTCGTGCCGGGCGAGTATGCTTTCATCGGCGCAGACCTCGCGCGCCTTGCAACATTTCGCGTCGAGGCCACGTCCAACTGACGGCAATCTTTTCAGAGCAAAGGAAATCGCAAATATGAACCACGCTTCGCCACCTGATCCGCGCCGCAAAAATCTCTGGACGCCGGCGCGCCTCGTCGTCTCCTGTGCGGCGCTCGCATTTATCGTTGCCTTCGGCGCGACAAGTTGCAGCCGCTCGACGGATGTCGTCAATAATAACGCCGCGACGAAATCGCTGCCGTCGGTGAGCGTGACCGGCGGTACTCCGGCCAACAACGCGGCGGCGCGTAACACGGGCGCGACTCCCGCGACTGCGCCGAACGCTTTGCCCGCGAAGCTTCTCGAAACAGAGTTCAAGGGTCTCGACGGCAAAGCGATCAAGCTTTCGGATTACGCAGGCAAGGTCGTCGTGCTCGATATGTGGGCGACGTGGTGTCCGCCGTGCCGCGAAGAGATTCCGCATCTCGTCAGTGTGAGCAAAGAGTATGCGGGGCGCGGCGTTGAAGTGATCGGCCTTGACATTGATCCGGCGCAGGACGATGCGGAGACGGTGCGCAGCTTCGCCAAGAAATTCAATGTTAATTATAAGCTCGGTTGGGCGGAGCAGGATGCGGCGCTGACGTTGATGCGAGGCAACGGCTCTATTCCGCAAACGCTCGTCATCAGTCGTGATGGCCGCGTCGTCGCACACTTTCGCGGCTATAGCTCCGCTGTGACTCCAGACAAAATGCGCACCGCCATAGATGAGGCCGTGAACGACAAAAGCGCGAGCTGAAACGCTGCCCGCGCAATATCTCAAAAGGCACTTTGGCGAAATTGTAAAGAGGCGGGCGCGTAAACTTTATTTTGAATTTTCCTGCCGCTCGCGCTCGAGTTCGCGCTTGCCTTCGTTCTTTAAGTCGCGGCCTTCGCGTTCCAATTCTTCGTCCTGCAACCCGTGCCCGACGCGCTCTTTGGCGCGTCCTTCGATGCGCTTCATCTCCGCTTCGACGCGATCTTCCACTTGATCTATCGGCGCCGGTTCGGTCTCTTCGTCCTGCGTTTTGATTTTGTCTTTATCTATACTCATTGAAGCCGCCTTTATAAAAGATAAAATATTCGGTCGGGTATTGTGAGCGTTCGTATCGTCTCACCTTTCGCCTCGCAGGGTCAAACCGGAGCGTGCCGGTTGCGCTTTGGTTGCCCCAACTTCCGCGCGCCATCGTTATAAGATTCAGCGATAGCGTGAAAGGCGCACGCGCTTGGAAAATATTGCCGCGCTGTTTTCGCTTGAAAGGTGTGCGGGCAAGCGACACATCGGCTTTAGCGGGCAACCGAAGCGCACAGTGTGTTATTCTTAAAAGCAGTGGCGTTGTCATTTATCCCCGAAATGAGTTTTGGCGAAGCATCAAACTTCTTTCCCCGTTCTTCGCGCGCCGTAAAAATAATCTGAATCAGGTTTTAACTTTGAAGGAGAAAGAACGATGAAAGTTTTATTGCAAAAAAGAGTTTCAAGTGCGCTCTGTGCGGTGTTGGTGCTGTGTGTGTTTGCGGCGGCGGCGACGCACGCGCAGAAGCGGCCACGAAGAGCGGGCAGCCGGTCTATGGCATCCGTGCCCGTCAAGGACGCACGGCGATCTGCCGATGCCTCGCGCCATGCGAGAGACGCATCGAAAGTATTTAATGAATTAATGACCACGCCGGAAAGAGGCATCCCGAACGAACTGCTTGATAAGGCGGAAGCGATTGCGGTGTTTCCCGGCGTGATTAAAGCCGGATTCATCGTCGGCGGTCGCGGCGGACAGGGCGTCATCAGCCGCCGTCTGCCGAACGGTTGGAGCGCACCCGCGTTCTTCCATATCGGCGGCGCGGATTTCGGGGCGCAGATCGGCGCGTCGAAGACGGATTTCGTGTTGCTCTTTATGAACGACAACGCGGTGGAGAGTTTGCTGAAAGACAAGGTTGAACTCGGCGGCGAACTAAGCGTTGCCGCAGGCCCTTACGGACGCACGGCCGCCGCCTCGACCGACGCCCGCGCACAGGCCGGAATTCTTTCCTACTCGCGCAGCAAAGGCGCGTTCATCGGAGCCGTCATCAAAGGCGGCACGATCAATCCCGATAACGATTTGAACGAAGCAGTGTACGGCATGAAAGCCGTAGACTTTTTGACCGGCACGCAGAAGATGACGCTGGCGACAATGCCTTCCGTCGTGCGTATCTTCCCGCAAACCTTAGCGCGCTATTCCGTTCGCTAAACCCGCACGGCACACGCCGCAGACAAACGAAAGGCGCGTCGAGATAAAGCAGTGGCTTTGAATAAAGCTTGACGCTTTGCTCGGCGCGCCTTTACACTTTGCGCTAACCTGCTTCGCGCGCGAACGAGTCTTTAATATTTGGCAATCGTCTCGCGCCGGGAAAGTTTTCGAGTTTATGCCGCCACGCACACAACGCCAGAAAGAGATTCTGGACTACATCACGCGCTTTCTGGAGCGGCACGGCTACGAGCCTTCCTACGCGCAGATCGCGCGCCACTTCGGTATTTCGTCCAAAGCGACCATCGCTAAACATATCGCCGCGCTCGAACGACGCGGGTTAATCTCCAGACGACGCGAAGACGGCGCATTTGAACTTGCCGTGACCGCCGTTGAAGCGGATCATCCGAACGCCGACGTGATGGCCGCCGTGTGCGACGTGCCGCTGCTCGGGCGCATCGCCGCCGGTGCGCCGCTTGATGCCATCGAAGATGTCGAGCCGATCAGCATCCCGCGCTTTCTGCTTGGCCGCGTGCGCCCCGAACAGGTTTACGCGCTGCGTGTGACAGGTAATTCGATGATAGACGAGCACATCTGTGACGGCGACATCGCGTTGATCGAGAATCGCACCGAAGCACGTGACGGCGAGATCGTCGTCGCCCTTGTGGACGGCAGCCGCGCGACCCTCAAACGCATACGCCGCTTCGGTAACGAGATCGAACTACGCCCCGCCAATTCGCAACTCGCCCCCTTGCGCCTCGCGGCCTCGCGCGTCGTCGTGCAAGGCATCTTTCGCGGCCTGCTACGCCCCGCCGCCTGATTTACACCAAATCCATAAACAGTCCAGCTCGCTTTGCTTCTGCGTCCGTGTAGTTTATGCAAGGGATGAGCGAGCATTGCCTTGTGTTCTGCTCTCCGTTAATTTCGTCTTCGGCGAATAACAGAAAAACCAATCACTGTCGTTACAATTTCTTGATGAACTCTGGTTAAATTACGAACCTAAGACGAATCGTGCGCATTAACTGAATCGAACACATAACAGGAGAATTTTTATGAGCGTAGACACAAAGACGAAAAGGGTTGCGATCCTGATTGAGAAGAACTTTGAAGACTCCGAGTTTCGGATTCCTTATACGGCGTTGCAGCAGGCCGGAGCGGAGATCAAGGTGCTCGGCTCGCGTATGAACGAAAAGTACACGGGCAAGCAGGGCAAGGCGTCCATCGCGCCGGACGCGACGACGACCGACGCGCTCGCCGAAGATTTCGACGCCGTGATTATTCCGGGCGGGCAAGCTCCCGACACGATGCGCACAAACATGAAGACGGTGCGTTTCGTACAGGACGCAATGAAGCAGAACAAACTCGTCGCCGCTGTGTGTCATGGCCCGCAGGTTTTAATCGAAGGCGATCTCTTGAAGGGCAAACGCGCAACGGGCTTTCGTTCTATACGCAAAGACATGGAGAATGCGGGCACAAATTTTGAGGATAAATCGCTTGTCGTTGACGGCAATTTGCTTACGTCGCGTCGTCCCGGCGATCTGCCGATTTTCACCGCCGCGATTCTCAACCGTCTCGGCCTGACGATCAAAGGCATGAATGCGCCGGATGAGAACGACCGCGATGCGGAGTGGTGGAAACTCGGCGAAGAGTGGGGCGGCTCGACCAAAAAAGAGATTGTTGACGGGATCAATACGGCGATTCGCGGCGAGCGTTACGCGCATGATGCTTTCGAGAAGTATGCGGAGAAGACATCTAAAGACGAACTGCGCACGCTCTTTAACGAAATCGCCGCCACCAAACAGCGGCACATACAGATGCTCGAAGCGCGCCTTGCGGAACTCGGCGAAAAGGAATCTTTTCAGGCGGCGGGCAGCGGCGCGTTTGCAACGATCAAAAGCTGGCTGCAATCGAGCGACGACACGGCGATCCTTCGCCGCGCTCTCGGCGATTTACAGACCGGCGTGGTTGACGCTTACATTTTGCGCAACACGCTGACCGATCCGGCGACCGCCGCTATCTTTGACGAGATAGACATTGACATCGCCAAACACGAGCAGCGCGTCGCCGATTCTCTGCATGAGATGCTGAAGGCGGAGAGATCGAAGGGCGGGCAACCCCCGCAGCCGACCACCGGCACGGCTATCAGCAGTTAAAAATTAACCAGCTTCATCATAAAGAAAGCGCCCGGCGGCTCAAGGCTACCGGGCGCTTTCTTTATGAAAGAATTGTCTGCGTCGTGCTGTTTTAAGAATGCTCAGTCGAGCTTTGAGGTTAAGCTGGCCCGCGCGGTGTTCCCGGACTCGGATTGCGGCCGCGGCCGCGAGTGGCGACGACGATGATCGCCGTTGCGACCAGTGCCGCGAAAACGATTACTCCGAACGTGCGCGCTTGTCTGTTGGTTAAGTTTCCGAGAACGCCTTCGCCCGTATCGTCTCCGTGATCGCGGTCTTGATCGTTAGCGGAAGAGTTTTGCGCCGAGTTGTTTTGATTCGTGACGTTGTCGGGCGTCTCCACAAAGCCCTTAATGCCTTCGCTGGTCTTTAACGAAGCATTGCCGCTTGCGACTTTGACGTTCACGCTCTTTTTATCGAATTCAAGCGTCAGATTCGTGTTCGGCGCGATATCGAGCGTGCCCAGCGCGCCGATCTGCACCATCGCTTCTGCTTGATCGCCTGTTTGAAGCTGCGAGCCGGAACGGATGGTCGTGCCCGAAGGACTCGCTTCGCCGTTGACCAGTATAGGTGTGGTTCCGCGCGCGATGAGCAGGCCGAAGACCGTCTCCGGCTGCGACATCGTTGTTTCGTCCGCGTCAAGCGTCGTCGCGTTAATTTTCGGCGCGTTGCCGAACACATAAACCTGCGAGACGGCGCACGCGACCAGTAAGGCCGTCGCCCGGTTGATTTTTTGTAAACGTGAACTCATTGTGATTTTCCTCTTTTCAATCTTTCGGCAAACGTCAACCGTCTACGCGAAACGTACGCCACTATATCCGCACAACCGCAAAGCGTCAATGAATTTCTCGCCAACCTGCGCAAGCTTTCAACTAAAGACTGATGAGACTCAAATGCTTTGAGTGCTTGACCCGACTCGGTTAAACTGCACGCGGCGAACGAGCAGCCAAATAGGTAAGATAATCCGGGCACTCAAACGTCGTTATCGGTGATGAGTTTTATGTTGTGTTAGATTGTAGATTGAACGATGGAGCCACCTGTCAGAGTCGAACTGACGACCTTTCGATTACGAATCGAATGCTCTACCAACTGAGCTAAGGTGGCTTTCCGTGTTGGCAAGTTAATATACGAACCTGTCGCTTATGCTGTCAAGCGCAGGCTTCTTTTGAATGGAGAGAGGAACAAAAGAGAGATGCCGAAAGACCCTACACGCAACCAGCCTAATTACAAGATCGGCGGCGGCCACATCAACGAGTTCGAGTTTCAGGAGCATCACACGCAGATCACGGAGCAGGAGCACGACCGCTTTGCGCGGCAGGAAGAAGAACGCCGCGTGCATGACGGCGAAGCGGAAGCGGCCGCGCCGCAAACGGAGGCCGAACGCATCGCGCAGTTGATGGAAGAGGTGCGCGAAAAGGTCGCCCGCAAAAAAGCCAAAGCCGCCAGACGCGCCGCGCCGCAAAAAGTAGCGACTAAAAGCGCGCGCACGCCGAAGGCTGCGAAAAAGTCCGCTAAGAAGAGTGCTAAAAAATATTCCGCCAATAAGTCTTCCGAGTCTTCCGTCGCCAAACCTGCGCAAGGGGCGAAGAAGCGCGGCGCAGCCAAAGCGACAAAGTCTGCCGCGAAAAAGCCAGTCAAGAAAGCCGCCGCGAAAAAGTTCGGCGGAAAGATCGCTGCGAAAAAGAGCGGCGCTAAATCGGCTCCCGCTAAAAAGAGCGCAGTTAAAAAGGGAAGCGGGAAAGTCGCTCGAAAAAGCGGCGTGCCGTCGGCAAGCAAACGAACGCGCACGCGATAACCGATAATCGAGATGCGATCATTCCGAAGGAGAACAAATTGTGGAACAGCATGACGACGGCAAAAACGAAACGGCGGCGGGCGGTGGCGCATCGCGCGTAAGCGACGATAAGCAATCCGGGAGCGCGCCGGAAGATGCACTCGAAGCGGAACAGGAATCCGCCGAAGCGATGGATGCGGATGTCCCGCAACCGCTCGACGCTTCCAAGACGACCGAAGGCCAGCCGTCTTAAACTCATCGCGGCACGGTGCATCTATAAAAGAAAGCGGGCGAGCCAATGCAAAAACGACTCGCCCGCGACCGCTTTGCGATGAGGCCGCACCGAACATCAGTCGCATTTATTAACTCGTCTCCCCGCTTACTCTAAAACTTTTTGTAATCTGCAATGACAACAACATCATTTCTCGTCGTCAGACCTCTGCGTTCGATCTCACGCGCCTTCCGCGTTTCATTCAGCGCGCGAACTCCTACGCTTAAATTCCCCCTGCTCCTCCTCCTGCTCGTGTACGTCTGCATTACGCAATTCGCGCACGCGCAAAAAAGCCGTAGCACTTCCTCTGCTGTGCGCTCGCCGCGTTTGCCCGCGCCCGAAAAGATCGTCAACGATTACATCAAAGTGGCGGGCGGCAAAAAGCGTCTGGCGGCGATTAAGGATGCGACTTATGAATGGAGCGCTGTCGTGCAAGATCAAAAAATCACGCGCGCCACATCGCAACAGAAAACGCCTGCCGCTGCTCGCACCGATTTAAGCTACAAGGCGGGCGGCACATCAAGCGCGTCTGCCAGTCCGCGTTCGGCATGGGTGCGTGATGCCGATGGTTTGTCGCGCACTTTAACGGACACGGAAGCGGGCGCGGCCAAATTGCAGGCGGCGCTCGCGGCCAGCCGCTTTCTCGATTTTAAGAAATTGAATATCCTCGCGCGCACCGTCGCCCTCGAACAAACGTCCAGCGAGCCGACTTACATCGTCGAATTCTCCACACGGGAAGGCGCGCGTTTGCGTTATCACTTTAGCGCGCCAAGCAAACTGCTGTTGCAGATTACGGATGATACGCGGCAAACCGTGACGCGCTTCGGCGACTATCGCGCGGAAAACGGCACACTCGAACCGCATCGCATTGACATCGAAACGAAGAACCAGCCGCCGCGCCTCTTCACGCTCCATGCCGCACGCTATAACACTAACGTGAGCGACGCCGTCTTCGATCCGCCGAGTGCGGAAGCTCTGGATATTCCCGCGCTGTTGCGTGAAGTCGAACAGAATCAGAAGAAGATAGACGAGCGCGTTGCCGAGTATTCTTATACGGAGAAGCAGACCGAACGCGAGGTCAATGATCGCGGCGAAGTGACGAAAACGACCGTTAAAGTAATAGAGATCGTACACTTGCCGGGTGGCGGCGGTTTCACGCGACTGATTAGCGAAAACGGCGTGCCGCTCTCGCCCGAACGTGCCGCCAAGCAGGACAAACAGATACAGGAACAGGTTGCGAAGTACGAACAGGAGCGCGAGAAGCGCGAACAGAAGAAGCTCGAAGCGGAGAAAAGCGGCAAGGTGAAAAAGAAGGATGATGACGATGATCTGACGGTCGCGGACTTCGTGCGTATCTGCGAATTCGTCGCGCCGCGCCGCGAACGCCTGCGCGACAGGGAAGCGATTGTCTTCGACGTGCGCCCGCGTCCCGGCTTTCGTCCTTCCAACCGCACGGAATCAATCGTCGCCAAGCTCAATGGTGTCGCGTGGATTGATCCCGTTGATAAAGAGGTGATGCGCTTCGAGGCGCGCTTTGTTGAGGGCATAAAGGTAGCGGGCGGCCTACTCGCCTCCGTGCGTCCCGGCGCGGCTTTTGTGTTCGAGCAGGCGCGCGTCGCCGACGGCCTCTGGCTGCCACGCTTCGCGCAGGCCAACATCTCCCTCAAAGTGCTTTTGTTCAAAGGCATCGAAATTAACCAGACACAGGAATTCAGCGATTACCGCCGCGCCAGCACGGAAACGAAAGATTACAAACTCGACGCGCCGAAGACCGACACTGCCGCGCCGAAGAAACTGTGAGGCCATCAGAGATTATGCAGGCTTCTCTGTCCAGACTTGAAATGCCTAATAATCAGAAATTGAAAGTTGAGTTTAGTGCTCCTCAAGACGGATGGTTAACCGTAACCCTAACGGCTGTTGAAAGGCATCTAAAATTCTTTCCGTCGCACACTCCCTATGACTCGATCAGTGAGCTAGTTTACGCTCTCCTTAAAGTTGTAGATGGATATGGTGATGCTGTTGTTCGTTGGAATGATGAGCCGGTTGAGTACGAATTCTTGTTTAAGTTTGAAGATGATCGTGTAGATTTCAAAGTTTATACTATTCTCGACTCTGTAGCAGGGCGTATGCGCGAAGAAGAGTTTGCATTTAACGGGACTCTTTATGAGATAGTACGGCCATTCTGGAAAGCGTTGCGTGATATGGAATCGAAGCAGAGTTTTGCAGACTATAAACGGCAATGGAGAGAACCATTCCCGGAGAGCGAGATGCTGGAGTTAACGCGAAAAGTAAAAGCATTGAAAATGAGCAGTTGATTAACACTTGCGCTAAATCAAAGCAGGCGGTTTTGTCTGTCTTTGCATTGAATATTTATGGATGAAATTGTAGTTATCGGCGGCGGCTTCGCGGGAGTCGAGGCGGCTTGGCAGGCGGCGCAGGCGGGCGCGCGTGTGCGGCTTTATGAGATGCGCCCCGTGCGGCAGACGCCCGCGCATCGCACGGATAAGCTGGCGGAAATCGTTTGCTCTAACTCGCTCAAATCCGACGAGCCGGGAACCGCGCCGTACTTGCTCAAGGAAGAGTTGCGCCGCGCCGGATCAATCGTGATGGATGTGGCGACAGAGACGCGCGTCCCCGCCGGTGCTGCCCTCGCCGTTGACCGCCACAAATTTGCCGCCCTTATCACCGAACGCATCGGCGTGCATCCGAACATCACCGTCATACGCGAAGAGGCGACGAAAATCCCGGATGACGCGATCACGATCATCGCCACCGGGCCGTTATCTTCCGATGCTTTAACGGAAGAGATCATGCGTTTGACCGGCGACGATCAGCTTTACTTTTATGATGCGATTGCGCCGATTGTCGCCGCCGATTCAATCAACGAAGAGATCGCCTTTCGTGCCGCACGTTACGACAAAGGCGGCGACGATTATTTGAACTGCCCGTTTGACGAAGAACAGTACGCACGCTTTTACGAAGCTCTCGTCGCGGCCAAGAGCGTGCCGCTGCATCGCTTTGAAGAGACGCGCTGGTTCGAGGCCTGTTTGCCGATAGAAGAATTGGCGCGACGCGGCGTTGACACTTTGCGTTACGGGCCTATGAAGCCCGTCGGCCTCGTTGATCCGCGCACGGGCAAGCAGCCTTACGCCGCCGTGCAGTTGCGACAAGAGACGTTAATGGCTGACGCTTACAATCTGGTGGGCTTTCAAAATCACCTGCGCTACGGCGAGCAGGCGCGCGTGCTGCGTTTGATTCCGGGCATGGAGGCGGCGGAGTTCTTGCAGTACGGGCAGATTCATCGTAATACTTACATACGCGCGCCGCGTGTGCTGCGTGCGACGATGCAGATGCGTGAACGCCCGCGCGTGTTCTTCGCCGGACAGATCAGCGGCGTCGAAGGCTACGTCGAATCGGTGGCGACGGGCTGGCTTGCCGGAACGAACGCGGCGCGGTTCGCGCGCGGCCTCGAGTTATGCGAAGCGCCGCCGAAGAGCGCAGTCGGCGCGCTGGCGCGTTATGTTTCGAGCGCCGAGACGGACAATTATCAGCCGGTCAATATAACTTTCGCATTGCTCGAGCCGCTCGCCGAAGAACTTCGCAAGCATATGCGGCGCAAGCGCGAACGCCATCAATTACAGGTCGAACTCGCATTAAAAGAATGGAACGTCTGGTTAGAAACACTTCGGCGCAACGCCGCGCCCACGCTGACCGCTCTCGCTTAAAACGGCGAAAGCTTTTCGCGCCTGTGCGACAACGCCGCGCCCTGCTCTGCGCCCTGCTGTGCTTCGCGCTGCTTAACTTTGCGTTGCTCGCGCCCGCGCGTCTCTTCGCGCAATCCGGGCGTCGCAGACAAACGCAAGCTCCCGCTGCAAAGGCTTTGCCGCCGCGTGTGCCCGTTTCGAGACCCGCGCAACGCCCGCGCCGCGCTTCTGACGCCGACACTGAACCGGTAGCAACGCCTGCGCCCGCCGCAAAGTCGTTGCCTTCCGATGCTTCGTCGCCAACGCTTCCCGCCGCGCCGAACACTTCTCCTGCGCCGCCAGTCAAAAACAGTTCGCCGCCCATCGCATCCGATGCTGACGACACCGACCCGGAAGACGTGATTCGCATTAACTCGAATCTGGTCACGATTCCGGCGTCCATTGTTGACACCACCGGAAAGGTTGTCGAAGACCTCAAGCTGGAAGACTTCGAGCTGCGCATTGACGGACAGACAAAGCCCATCGGCGATCTCGGTCGCGCGGAAACGCCCGTGCGCATGGCCGTGCTTTTCGACAACAGCGATAGCCTGCGCGCCGCCCGCGAACTTGAAAAGCAGGCCGCGATACGCTTCTTTCGGCAAGTCATACGCCCGATTGACGAAGCCGCGATCTATTCCGTCACCACCGAGACCGACAACGCGCTCGAACAGCCTTTGACTAACGACGTGCCGAAACTTGTGCGCACCATCGAGCATTTCGGCAAACCGCAGGGCGCAACCCCGCTCTTCGACGCGATTGTGAAAGCCGCCGCATACTTGCGCCCGCAACAGGGACGCAAAGTAATCCTGCTCGTCTCCGACGGCGTTGAAACGACGAGCCGTCTGGAAGACTTCGACGAAACACTACGCCGTGTGCAGGCCGCCGATTGTCAAATTTACGTTGTGCAAACCGGCCACATCGAGAACGCAAACTTGCGCGACCTCGTCGCCGAACGCCGCATGGAACAGTTCGCCGCGCAAACCGGCGGCGCGGTCTACGTCCCGAAAGCCACCAGCGATTTGGACGCTGCCTTCGCACAGATCGCCGCCGACCTCTCGCAGCAATACGTTTTAAGTTACTATCCCGGCGACGGCGACGCCCGCGACGGACGCTTTCGCACCATCTCGCTGCGCGTCCCCGCGCGCCCGACCCTTCGCGTCCGCGCCCGCAAAGGCTACTACACGCCGAAGGGATGAAAGGCAGTAATCAGTTTTCAGCTTCTCGCTTTCTTTTACAGACTACTGACAAATGATTACTAACTACTCGCTTATGATTGAATAGCTTAGCTGCATGAAAGTCAGCACAACGGGAGCATCTACATGACGGATTCAACGGTGGTGTATACGGATTTAGCTGATAGTAAAGAAGCGGGGGATTTTCTCGGTGCAAAAATAACAAAGGATTTCGGGGGAAACTCGCCCGATGCTCTCATTGTTTTCGCCTCCTCGAGACATGATTACACACGCTTACTACGGGCGATAAAAGCGGCGTGCCGTCCTAAAGTGATGGTCGGGTGCTCCTCGGCCGGTGAGTTCACCAGCGAATCTCAAGGGGAAAGCTCCGCCAGCGCCGTCGCTCTCAGGTCTACCGAGATGCACTTCGCTGCCGGAGTCGGCCATCATCTGCGCGTTGATCGTGAGGCGGCAGCCAAAGAGATCGCCTCTTCATTCGTCGGTCTCGATAATCATAAATACCCTTTTCGCTCCGCCCTTGTGCTGACGGACGCGCTGGCCGGATATGCCGACGATCTTATTGAGTCTCTAAACCTCCTCACAGCCGGAACCTACACGCTCTTCGGCGGCGGCGCGGGCGATGATGCGCAGTTCACACGGACGCACATTTTTCATGATACGGAGGCTATTCCCGATGCCGCCGTCGCGCTCGAGATTCTTTCGGCCAAGCCGCTCGGCATCGGCGTCAGTCATGGCTGGATGCCCGCGAGTGAACCCATGCGCGTAACGGAAGCTGACGGAATGCGGCTAATCAGCCTGAACGCCGCGCCCGCTATCGAAGTCTTTCAAGACCACGCGGCATCAACCGGACAGGCTTTCGATCCGAATGACCCCGTCCCTTTTTTTCTACACAACATTGTCGGGATTGATACCGGCAGCGGCCACAAACTCCGCGTACCATTGGCAGTGAACGCGGACGGTTCTGTGACGTGTGCGGCGGACATTCCGACGGGCGCGACCGTACACATCATGAGCGCCACAGGCAGCTCATCAGCCGATGCTGCTGAAGGGGCAGCCCTTGCCGCCCTCGAGCAGCTCAACGGCTACCAGCCTAAAGTCGCGCTCTTCTTTGACTGCGTGGCAACAAGACTCAGGATGGGTAAAGAGTTCGGGTCGGAGATGGTGTCACTGAAGAAAGCCCTCGGCACGACGGAGTATGCGGGCTGCAACACCTACGGGCAGATCGCCCGCTCCGAAAGACAATTCAGCGGCTTTCATAATTGTACGGCAGTGGTGTGTGTGATTCCTGAATAAGAAACTCGGCCATGAAATGTCTAGATTGACGCATCCACTATCTCTCATCCCGGCGCTCGTATCTTTCGACGGGCGGCGAGAGGCGGCACGTCGGCTTGCCGAACAACTGGATGCAGAAGACCTGATTCTGTTTATTCAAGACCCCGAAATAAACATCCTGTTACCGGCGCCGGGATTTTTACAGACACTTCCGGCAGCCAAGACGTGGCGGGAATTGTTAAAGAATTGCACGACGGAGTGGACGACCGCCGACGTGCCCTTTCCGAATGCGGAATCTCTCAAGCGCGCGGCGGCGATTGCCGGCACGGATGGCTCAGTCCTCGCCTTGATTGGTGGCAACCCGAATCTCGATGAAGCCCGCGCGGTAGTCGAACTCTTGCCTCTGCTGGCAGCGGCCTTCCGGGGTGAACGTGCCATGCTCATCGCCGAAGGGCAAACGCGAGTGGCGCGTCAGGCAGCCGAACAGTCCAAGGCGCTGGCACAAAAGCTCGATGCCGCGCGCTCTGACCTCGAGCGTGCGTTGCGCGCAGCCGAGACAGCCAGCCGCGCCAAAGATGATTTTCTGGCTAACGTCTCTCATGAATTGCGCACGCCGCTAACACCGATTTTAGGTTTCGCCAGAATGCTGCGTAGCGGCCAACTCGATGCGGAGAGCACTGAACGTGCGCTTGTGACCATTGAAAGGAATGCGGAATTACAATCACACCTCATCGAAGATATTTTGGACTTTGCGCGCATCATCGCCGGAAAGCTCAGGCTCGACGTGCAACAGGTCAATCCAATGGGCGTGGTCGAGGCGGCGCTTGAGGTCGTGCGCCCGGCTGCCGCCGCCCGTGACGTACGGCTACAGGCGGTGCTCGATCCCATCGCCGGGCCAATCGCCGGGGATGCCGGTCGTTTGCAGCAAATCGTTTGGAACCTGCTCACCAACGCAATCAAATTCACGCCCAAAGGCGGGCGCGTACAGGTACGGCTGGAGCGCATCAATTCGCACATCGAAATTATCGTCAGTGATACCGGCGAAGGAATCAGCCCGGACTTCCTGCCCTATGTCTTCGACCGCTTTCGTCAGGCCGACAACAGCAATACGAGAAGGCACGGCGGACTAGGGCTGGGACTCTCGATTGTGCGGCAACTGGTGGAGATGCACGGCGGAACCATTGGCGTCCACAGCGGCGGTTTAGAGCAGGGAGCTACTTTCACGGTCAAGCTTCCGCGCGTAATCCTGCATAACTCCGGCTCTCTCAAGGAAGATTCTCCGCGACGACATCCGACGTCCGAACAAGGGGCAGTTGTTCCTTTCACCTGTCCACCGGAAATCGCGGGACTGCGCGTGCTCGTCGTGGATGATGAGGCGGATGCGCGGGAGTTGCTTGTCATGGTGCTCGAGTCCTGCGGGTCGGAAGTGACGACAGCCGCAAGCGCAACTGAAGCTTTTAAGATGGTAAGGAAACTAAAGCCGGATATTCTGATTAGCGATATTGGGATGCCGGATGAGGATGGCTATTCATTGATCGGTAATATCCGCGCGTTGAAACCGGAGGATGGGGGGCAGATTCCGGCCATCGCATTAACGGCACACGCGAGGCGGCAGGATCGTATGCGCGCGCTCGCCTCAGGTTATCAAATGCATATAGCGAAGCCGGTCGAGCCTGCCGAACTGGTTGTAGTGATTGCGAGTCTTGCCGGTCGCAAAATGAAGAATCCGGTCAGCGAGAGTTGATTGAAAATCTTTAGCTTTCTCTAGAACGCTTGCCGGAAGGCGTCAAGCGCATCCGCCGCGTCGCCGAACAATTGAGATGATAAGTTGACCACAAATAAGCGTCGCGTGTATAAATAAAACGACCCACGCGTTTACCTCCTATGGGGCTTTAGCGTTGCTTGTTAGGTTCCATCCCCAATTTCATCTATTCCACCTTAGATGAGGTTAGCAGTGGATTACAGGGTAGAATTAGCCATCGCTCTGATGAAAGAAGACCTTCGCCGGAAGCTTTCGCTCAGCACAGTGGCGCAAGCGGCGAATCTATCCGTCTCACGTCTTCAGCACTTATTCAGAGCCGAAACCGGAATGACTCTCATAGGCTACCGCCGATTGCTCAGAATAGAACGTGCGAGAGACCTTTTAGCGACCACGCCCTTAAGCATTAAGCAAATCAGAATCAGCGTCGGCATGGATGATAGACGCCATTTCGAGCGAGAGTTCAAGAAAGTTTGTGAGGTAACACCGACAGAATACAGAGCCGCCTTCTTTGCTTCAGTAAAAGAATTACATTGATAGCAGATTTGACCGCACAATAGCAGAAGTAGCCCCACTTTTCTCGTTCTCTTGCAAAGAAGCTTTGTAGTAATATTATTAGCCTTAGCGAAACGCTAAAGACTCACGCTCAAATGGGAGGTTACGTATATGCTTAAAAGATGGCTTTTGGTTCTAGCCTTGGGGCTTCTTTCACTGAGCTATTTAGTCGCTCAAGAAGTAGTAGTCCCTCACGAACGTAAGGTTGCGGTTGAGACGGGTAGTTCGGCTGCATTTCACGTACAAAATGCGCGGTTGAATAATGTCGTCACAAGAAATAAAGGCAAACTGGAAGAAAGGTTCCTACTTTCTTTTCAAGTACCAGGCACTCTTGAGAGTGCGCTACCGCACACTGGAATTAAGCTTACCGCTTATAATGAAAAAGGCGGTATCTTCGGACAACACACTTGGGCTTTGGCAAAGCGGGGGACGATAAGCAAACCAGCTGCCGACAAACTTCAAATCGTTTCTGACGTAAATCCAGCGCTTAAAGGAGCAAATAGTTATAGCTTGTCCCTGTTTTCGGTAAACCAAGCTGAAGAGGTAGCAAATATAGACTGTGTAACTTGTGCCGGGATTGCAAACGATACCTGTGGACGCGGAAAAGTAGGAGGCGTTAGCTGCGGAGCTGATGGTAGTTGCTCTTTTACTTGTAAGTAGTCGGGTCTGATATGATTCCGAACTATGTTCCAAGTTGAGCGGGAAACGATTCTTTGTTTTCCAATCCGGCACTATATGCCGCGTGGCAGAGCAACTTGTTAAGAGGTAATTTCCCACAAACACAACGAGGGAGTAAAAAGAAACAGCGTCCGGCTTCTGATTAGCTGACGCTGTTTTTATTTAACGTGGAGCACTGAAGATTTTAATCACGCATCAGTACATATACATATTGTATTCGAGCGTAACGTATATGGAAACCGCGCCGCCAGCCGCCACTACCAACGCCGACGACTGCGACCCGCTTTCGCTTAAGAGCTTTCATCGGGCCGAGCCCACCGAGCCGCGCCAGCGGGATCGGTTCGGGCGAAACAGTCAGCACTTTCCCCCGGGAAACCTTTTTATCCGTGACGAGGAGAAGATGAATTCCAGACTACTTGTTTGTATCTCGCCGGGCTACGATAGCCGGGACGCGGCGAAGGTTGAATGCCATTCACGGACGGCGGGTTAATTCCAGCCCCGGCTGCTTGATGCCGGTTCTGACCTCCGCCTAACATCTCTTGGGCGCTACATTTTAGATAAAGCTTGTTATTTATAGGAGTAGTAGTAGAATTCGCCCTCGCACATTCTTAGTCCCTCTCGCTCACTCGAAAGGAAAAGACTTATGAGACAGAAAGCACTAAACATTTTGAATATCATGATTAAGGAAGAAGATGTTTCAAAGTTCACAGGTTACGAAGAGGTTGGCGATAATACATTTGAATTGCAAACCTCCCTTACTAGGGACTGCAAGCATCGGACTTGGCTAAAGTTTGATGCAACAGGCGATATGGAATTGTTCCGCGTTGAACTTACACACATTTGGGGATACCTCGATCTTAATGTTGATGCGAATGTCGCGGCTAATCAACTGATGCACGCTTTAGTGGATAACACTGGATCATATCAAGGGTCATCTGCTTACTTCGGACTGAAACATAATGATGGGACTTTTTATTTAACCTTAAATGCTTATCACCATTTCCTTATGATTTGGAGGGATGAAGATGTTGCGCGAGCTTTATCCCTCATTCTTTTCGATTTAACGATGGGCTTTATCACCTATGACCCATCATTAACAATATTGAAAAATTTTGCGGATAATTAACCACATTCCTGCAAGCAGGAGAAAGGATTTCCTCATGGCAGAATGCAAAGGTTGTCATGGAACTGGAAAGTGCTCGAAGTGTAATGGAAAAGGAAAATCCGAGCATATGTTTACCTCATACACGTGTACAAAGTGTGGTGGTACGGGTAATTGTACTGTATGTAATGGTAAAGGCAGAACCTAATAAAGCCTGTAATCGGCGTTGCATGATTATCTAAATGCCGTGCCCAACAACCCATCTGAGGTGTACGAGTCAAGTGATTTCTTCATCTCAAGCCGGATGATTCGCCGCATAGTTAAGCAACA
>JBHENC010000018.1:0-53389 GCA_046262295.1 Pyrinomonadaceae bacterium
ATTCATTGAGTAATTGAGCCACCATGGCTCCGTTCTACTGTGGACTGCCATAGCCCAGCGTGATGTGTACGGTATGTGTTTATGCGTTCGAGCTTCGAGCCGCGCGCGTTGTCGGGCTTTTCGGGCGCGCGTTCCAAAAGTTTGAGATTGTCCAAACGCTCGCGGAAGCGCAGCGAACCGGTGCGGACTTCGGCGCGCTCCCCGCTCATGCTCTCGACCACACCAATCGTATTGAGCGTGAGCAAGCGCACGCGGTCGCCGACGCGAATCGCGCGCGCTGGCGAGGCGGCGCGTTCTTCCGTCATCATCGCTTCGTCTGTGAAATTCGCATTGCTGCCTTCGCGTTGAACTACGCGTACGCCGCCCGTCGTTTGCGGTGTCGCAGATTTTGTCGCGCTTGCTGCGCTTGTAGGGCGCGGTCGCTGTTGCGCGGCGCGACGCAGTTCCGCCGCTCGTTTCTCTGCCTCGCGTTCGACGCGTAGGCGCATCGCGCGGTCTTCGATTTTCGAGATCATTTCGCGCGCCTGTTGCTCGAAGTTCGCAACCGCATCGCGCATCTCGCGCTCAAAAGCTCGTTCACGTTCGCGCTCTCGCCGCGCGGCTAGGCGTTCGAGCGCGGCGTATTTTTCCGCAACCGCTGCGCGTTCTTCTTCCAACGCGCGACGTAAACTCTCGGCTTCATCCGCTTCGCGCTTGATGCGTTGCAAGTATTCGGCGGCGTCGCGCGACGATTGTCCGACGCGCCCCCGCGCGGATTCAACGACCTCTTGGGGAAAACCGAAACGCCGCGCGATCTCCAAGCCAGACGATGAACCGGCGAGTCCCAAGAGCAGGCGATATGTTGGTTGCAAAGTCTTTTCGTCAAACTCGACGCTCGCGTTGACGACGCCCGCATCGTTGGCGGCATACATCTTCAAGCCGCTGTAGTGCGTTGTCGCGACGACGTGCGCGCCGCACGCGCGACGGAAATGATCCACGACGGCGACGCCTAAGGCAGAGCCTTCCTCCGGGTCTGTGCCCGTGCCGACTTCATCGAGCAAAACGAGCGCGGGCGCGCGACAAACTTCGATCATGCGGCGAATGTTGGCGACGTGCGCGGTAAAGGTCGAGAGATTGGCGGCGAGAGATTGATGGTCGCCGATATCCGCGAGGACGCTTCTGTAAAATGGAACACGCGCCGCACGTGCGGGCACGGGCAAACCGGAAAGCGCCATCAGCGCGAGCAGCCCTGCGGTCTTTAAGACGACGGTTTTGCCGCCTGCGTTTGCACCCGAAATCACCATCACGGGATGTGTAGTATCGAGCGCAAACGAAACGGGAACGACGCTCGCGCCGTGCTCTCGCAAATTCTCTTCGAGCAAAGGATGGCGCGCATCGTTGAGTTCGAGCGCGTTGCTGTCATCAATCAAGGGCACGACGCAACTGAAGCGCGCCACGAGCCAGAGCTTGGCGTTGATGAAATCCAGTTCGGCGATGGCGCGGGCGGCCAGTTGCAGCGCAGGTAGTTCGCGGCGCAGTTCTTCCGTCAGCGTGAAAAGAATTTTGCCGATCTCGCGCTCTTCCGTTTCGCGCAGAGCTTGCAGTTCGTTGTTGGAGTTGATCGTCTCTAAGGGTTCGACGAACATCGTCGCTCCGGAAGACGAAAAGCCGTGCGCGACACCCTGCACGCGCCCGCGATGATCGGCCTTAACGGGAATCACGAAGCGTTCGTTGCGGATCGTCACGATCTCATCCTGAATCGCTTCCTCCGAGCGGCGCATCAAGCTTTCGAGCGAGCGCGTAATGCTCGAACGAAGCCGCACGATGTCGTTTCTGATGCGCGCGAGTTCCGGGCTGGCGCGGTCGTCGAGTTCGCCGCCCGGCAGAATCTTGTTCGTCACGCGCGCCGCGATGCTGTGCAACTCGCGCGACAATTCGCCGACGATTTCCCAGAGCACAGGGCAGGCATCGCGCTCCGTTAGGATGTTCGCGCGTGCTGCCAACGCCTGTTCGCAAAGGCGCGCGAGTTCAAGTAGTGCGAGCGGTTCGAGCGGCGCGCCTTCGACGCCCAGCCGCGCTAAAGATTCGGAGGGATCAGCCAGTTCGGAGAAAGACCACGCCGCGCCGCGCCGCCGCAATTCGCCGCCTTCCGTGACGGCCTGCAACGCGCGACGCAATTCAGCCGCATCATCGAAAGGTGCGAGTCCGGCGGCGTGTGCGCGTCCCATCGGCGTCTGTGCGCCGCGTTCGATGAGCGCGCGAAGCGAGTCGTATTCGAGCGTGGCAAACGCTTGATCGTGCATTGTTACCTTGAAAAAGAAATGAATTTACTTCGGCTTATCTTAGCATTAGCGGCGTGCTTCTTCTAAGTCGCGTATACATCGCGTAGCTTGCACCGTCTCGTCGCAAACGGCACGGCGCGATTCGTCTAAAAATACGTTAATGTCAATTCGAGAAGCGTTGGCGGTTTGATCGTTCGCGGGCGTTGGATGCGTTAGATGTTCGAGCGGCGGCGGCGGCGTTCGGCTCCGTGCATCGTGGCGGCGAACAATTCCTGAACATCCAGCACTAAAACCGGCAGGGCTTCATGCGCGACGACGCCGCGCACGGCGCGCGTGCTGTGGTCGGACGGCGTGATCTCTTCGACGACTATTTCCACAACGCCTTCAACGCGATCAACGACGAGCGCGAGTTGCTCGTCGCCGCGCAGCGCCACGACGGAAACGGGTGCGGGTGATACGTCGGCGTTCCTTGCGCCGGAGTTCTCCGCGATGAGCGCCACTGGATCGAGCACCGTCAAAATACGCCCCCGCACGCTCGTGACGCCGAGCACGGCGACGGGAGCGCGCGGCAAAGGCGTGAGCTTGATCCCTTGTGTCGCACCGGCGGTTTCATCCGCGAAGACGCCGAACAGCATCTCCGCTCTTTTGAAAATCAGCAACTCGCGCCGCACGCGCGCGTCCTTCGTCGCGTCCGCGTGATTATGCGTGCGCGGCAGAATAGAAATGTCCGTAAAGTCAGGCGTCTCGTTCATCGGCAAAATTCTAACAGGAATCGGTTTGACGGGCATCCCTAAATTGTATGAGGATGAAATACCTTCTTCCCTCGCTTCTATAAAACCTTGAAGTGAAAGCGCAAGATTAAGTTCGGAGAAGCCATGAGGTACAGCGCAAAACAGATACCAAAGAGATGTGGACTTGGTTTTTTAACCTTTTCTATCTCTATGCCTCTGTGGCAAATTCTGTCTGGTACTCAAAGTTGATGAAACTACGTGCAGGCGAACCTTTCGTTAAGTTCAGAAACTCGCAGGTGCTTCTCGTTGCGACGCATCTCTTCATATTGATCGTCGGCGTCGCTTCCGTTTTTTCGTATATCGCGCTCTTTCCGACCTCTTTTCGCGGCTATCCCGAATTGACTCCTTACAACACAATCGCCGGTTGGGTCGTCAACGAAGCCGCGCCCGCGACCAACGTCGAAGTGCAACTGTATGTTGACGGGCGCTTCATTGCAGATCAAACGGCAGACATTTCAAGGCCGGACGTTGTCGCCGCAGGCCGCGCGAAAAACGACAAATGCGGTTTCAATATTCCGCTGCCGCTGCTCGCTCATGGGCAACACGAAGCGCAGATTTACGTCGTGCATAAAGTCGGCACAGGCACATACCGCACGTTGCAGCGTCTGGACAAACCCCTGCGCTTCAATATCCCTTAAATTGCCCGCACGGGCGAACCCTGAAGGGGCTTTTGTTCATCGTATAGATTCCCATGACAGTTTGAGAAGAGGATTCTACTTGACAGCGAAACGAAAGCCCTTTTATGCGCGACTGACGGTGTTTGCATTTTCCGCACTGTTAATTCTTTTTCAATCATTCACTGCTTTCACCTTGAAAGGTACTCATGCGATGGCGATGCCGCAGGAAGGGCGCGTGCGTGCGCCGGAACTCACGGGCGGGCGCGGTTGGCTCAATACCGACAAGCCTTTATCGCTCGCCGGACTCAAGGGCAAAGTCGTGCTGCTCGATTTCTGGACTTACGGTTGCATTAACTGCGTTCATATCATTCCCGATCTGAAAAAACTCGAAGCCAAGTATGCCAATCAACTTGTCGTCATCGGCGTTCACTCCGCGAAGTTCGAGAACGAGAAAGAGACGGAGAACATACGCCGCATCATTTTGCGCTACGAGTTAGAGCATCCGGTCGTCAACGATGCGGATTTCAAAATCTGGTCGGCGTATGCCGTGCGCGCGTGGCCGACGCAAATTTTGATTGACCCGGCGGGCTACGTCGTCGGCGCGGTCGAAGGCGAAGGCAACTATGAAACGCTTGACCAGCACATCGCGGAAACCATTGCGGAGTTTCGCAAGCGCGGCGAATTAAACGAACAGCCTTTGAGCCTCGCGCTCGAACGCGCGAAAGTCGGCGATCTGCCGCTCGCGTTTCCCGGCAAAGTTCTCGCCGACGAAAAAAGCAGACGCCTCTTTATCGCCGACTCGAATCATAACCGCATCGTCGTCGCCAAACTCGACGGCACACTTCTCAATACCATCGGCACGGGCGCAAGCGGCCGCGACGACGGCGCTTACGAACGCGCCACTTTTCATCGTCCGCAGGGCATGGCGCTCGACGGTGACGCCCTTTATGTTGCCGACACGGAGAATAACAGTATCCGCCGCGTGAATCTCAAAACGCGCGTGGTGGAAACCGTTGCGAGTAACGAAACAACGAAGCGCGAGCAGGCGGCGCAGGTAACGGGCGGCGCTTTGAGTTCGCCCTGGGATTTACAACTTCTCAATCGCACGCTTTACATTGCGATGGCCGGGCCGCACCAAATCTGGAAACTCGATCTCGCAAAGAACGAAATTTCGCAGTTCGCCGGAACGCGGCGCGAAGCGCGTCTGGACGGCGCGGTAAGCGAAGCGGCTTTCGCGCAGCCGTCCGGCATTACGAGCGACGGCATGAATCTTTACGTTGCTGACAGCGAATCCAACATTATCCGCGCGATTGATGCAACGAACCCGAATCCTTCCGTGCAAACTCTCGTTGGCGGCGATCTCTTCGAGTTCGGTGATAAAGACGGCACGGGCGATGACGCGCGCTTGCAGCACCCGCTCGGCGTCACAGCGGCGGCAACAAACGGCGGCGGAAAGGACGGGGGCGCAACGATCTACGTCGCGGATACTTACAATCACAAAATCAAGCAGCTCGATACGAAATCGCGCACGATCAAAACTTTCGCGGGCACGGGCAAGCCCGGACAAGCCGACGGCGCGTCGCCATCTTTTTACGAACCGGGCGGCCTGAGCATCGCGGGCGGAAAACTTTACGTCGCGGACACTAATAATCAAGCCGTGCGCGTTGTTGATTTGCAAACGAAACAGACCGCCACGCTTCAGATTCGCGGCCTGACGCCGCCCGCTTCAAACGCGGGCGCGGATGCGACAAACTCTACCGCCGCAAACGCCGCCGGATTAAGCGCGGAAGAAATCAAACTCGCGCCGCAACGCCTGCGTTTGAGCGGCGCGGGTGAAAGCTCCGCGCTCGTCGTTGATGTCGCGCTGCCGGAGGGCTATCACTTGAATGCGAGCGCGCCGCAGCGATATAAAATCTCCGTTGCGGACGGCAGCAGCAAGTCGCCGCAAGTCGTCGCGTTCGCAAGTTCGACGGCGGGCGGCGCGAAGCAATCCGAGAGCGGCGGAAAAATCGCGCAGCTTCCGTTGCGCGTGCCCGTTCAGGCGCTCGCCGCCGGGACAACCAACCTGCGCATCGCCCTGACGCTCTACTATTGCCGCGAAGACAACACGGGAACGTGCCGCATCAAGACGCTGCAATGGCGTGCGCCCGTTGAAGTGACGGCGGACGCCGCCGCCCCGCGCGAGCTTAAAGTGACGGGTCGCATCGAGATTCTGTGAAATTAGGAACGCCGCGCTTAATCAAGTTATACTCTCGTCCATCTTTAATAAACGCCCGACTATGTTCTTCTATAACCGAGTCCTCACGGTTTTTGTAACTTCAAAAATGAGGAATTGCAGCATGGCGCGGATACTTGTGGTTGACGATGACGACTCGATTAGAGACACGATTTACGAACTTCTCGAAACGGATCATTTCTGCCACGCGGCGGAAACGGCGGAGAGGGCGTTGCAGTTTTTGGCGACGGAAACTTACGATGTAGTCTTGACGGATATTTCGATGCCGGGCATGAGCGGTCTGGAACTGCTCGGCTACATACGCCAGCATCAGCCGCAAACGCCCGTTATCATTATTTCAGGAATCACGGATCAGGAACACGCGCAAGGCATGATTAGAATGGGAGCCTTCAATTATATTCTGAAGCCTTTCAAGCTGGAGACGATTGAGGCCACCGTGACGCAAGCCATTGAGCACCGCCAGCAATTACTGAAGAAATAGCGAAGCGCGAAAAAAAGCGGAAACCCTTTTCAGGAATCTACACTCTTAAGGCAGCCGTATTGTTTGAGGGATTCAGTGAAAGGACATCGCCGCGGGGCTTTCGCTGTGCAATTGATTCGCCCGCTGAACGATTAATTCGCTGGCGGGGAACGGAAGCACCGCTCCGCTGTCGCCACGTCGCGCGGAAATCTCCTTAACGAGTTCGCTGATGCGGTCGGCGCTAAAAGGTTTGGTGACGATCCACTCCACCTGTGCGGCCTCTTGTTCGATTGAGCCGACGGCTTCGCCCCACCCCGTGATGACGGCTATCGGAATCGAAGCGTTGCGTTTGCGGATGGCGCGCGCGAATTCCCAGCCGCTCATGCCGGGCATCCCGACATCGGTGAAGATACCGTCGAAATTCATTTGATCGAAGATTTGCAGCGCCTCCTGTCCGCTACCGGCTAACACCGCTTCGCAGTCTTTGCTCTCGAGGATATCGCCCAACAGCTCGCGTACATTTAATTCATCATCAACAACGAGAATCTTTATGCGCACCGGGTACGTCGGCGCAGTAGTAGTAGTAGTAGTGGTAAGCGGCGCGCCTGCTGTCACCAATCTCTCTGCGAGATTCAACGCGATGACCTGACTTGATTCTTCGCTCTCAACCGGAGCGGGCTTATTGGTCATTATGCCTTTGGCGATGGGCAGCTTGATGCGGAAAGTTGTGCCGCAGCCCGGTTCGGATTCGGCTTCGACGGAGCCTTCGTGTCGGCTGATGATGCCGTAACTGACGGCGAGGCCGAGACCCAGACCGGCCTTGCCCTTGGTCGTAAAGAACGGATCGAAGATGCGCGAACGCACTTCCGCGCTCATCCCAACGCCTGTGTCGCCGACGCTGATTTCAACAGAGCCTTCAACTTCACGCGCGGCCAGCGTCAGCGTGCCGCCCGCAGGCATTGCGTCAACGGCGTTGAAAACTATGTTGATAAGCACTTCGCGCAACTCCGAAGCATCGCCCATAATCATCGCGTGCGAATCGATGTCGAGTTTAAGATCAATCTGAATGTTCGCGGCTTCGGCGCGGTCTTTCCAGCGCGGGCGCGTCATCTCCCCGACATCGTAAAGTAATTGGTCTACGGCGAGCGGCGCGAAATCGTGATCGCGTCGTTGCCGCGCAAAGTCCTGTATGCGTTTGACGATCTTGGCGCCGTCTTCCGCCGATTGAATGATGAGGTTCAGGCCGCGCTTGATCTTCTCGGGATCATTGGTGCGCATCATCAATTGCGCGCGCCCCAGAATGCCCGCCAATGTGTTGTTGAAATCGTGCGCGACGCCGGACGCGAGTTCGCCTAAAGCGGAGAGCTTTTCGATTTGCGAAAACTGCTCGCGGATGCGTTCCTGTTCGGCGATGTAGCGCGAGAGTTCTTCGACGTGGCGTTCGGCTTGGGCGGCGTGCTGCGCGGCCGCTTCAACATTTTTATGGTACGTCTGATAGGTCAGATAAACGATGGCGATGATCGGCGTCGTCGCCAGAAAAGCGTAGAAGCCGACCTCACCGATCATCTTGGCAATGATGCCCGCCGCAAACGCGCCGACGACATACGTTATTGATGTCCAGAGATAATTCGTTTTCCACGTTTGCCAGAGTGGTTGGGCGGTTTTGAGGGCAATCTGCAAGGCGGACGCGCCGGAGTTAACGACGAACTGCACGAATGCCATCATGCATAAAGCGACGACAAACCCGCCTGAATATTCATTGTGGGAAAGACCGGTTATGTTGCCGTAGCAGAAATGCAGCGCCGAGACGGTCAGGAACGTGGCGCAGGCCATCTGGCCGACGTTAAAGAGAATGGTGATGGGCTTTTTGCTGATGCGGATCGTGACGAAGAATGTTTCAACCACCGCCAGCAAGATTGCCGCTTCACCGCCGAACATCAGAATGGTGAGAAAAACAAAGGTGTCGGAGAACGTGAATTGAGAGGTGCTTCCGGGAATCCCGATCACGAGGCGCGAACCGATGCCGACGGTCGTCACCGCGATGATGAGAAACCGCCCGTCAAGCTGCGTGACGGGCAAGTTGTAGGCGGCGAACAGACAGACGAAAGCACCGGCAATCGCAGTCAGCCACATATAGGGCTTGGCGTAACTTTGTTTGCTGGCGCTTTTCATGATGTGCCCGAATTGGAATGACAGCTTAATGTTCGAGTAGTCCATTAAGCTGTCGTGTTGGAGGGGATGGATTAGTAGCTTAAGTAGTCAACTCCGGTATCCACCTGTATGTTCATTGAAGTGGTGACGTCCCCGTAGGCTGTGGCAGACAGCGCCTGCAAGATAAAGTCACCGCTTACGACGCCATCACCCACCACTACACCGTCGCCGATAATCACGCCGTCGCCGATAATCACGCCGTCGCCGACCAAGACGCCGTCGCCGATGATCACTCCGGTGCTGCAAAACACCGTGCCGTCACCGATGACCACACCCGCGCTGGTCATAATGTTGTCGCCGACAATCACACCGCTTGAGAGCATCGTCGTATCGCCGATGACTACACCATCACCAACTATTACTCCCTCGCTGAGCGTGACGCCCAGACCGTAAATCTTCTGGTAGCTGGTAATCAGGGCGCTGCCGGTAATATACGTCTTATTCAGGATCAAACCCTGCGACCAGTTAAACGAATATCCGGCAATCGTCGTCTGCGGCGTCGGGGCTGTTAGTGATGTTAAGAGGGGTGCTCCGACGAGTGTCGTTGCTGTCAAGTCCGTGCGGACGAGTTTCGCAAGACGAACCGCACCTTCGATGTTGAGCTGGCCTGCGCCCTGCTCGAACATATTGAAGCCCGCCAAAGGCTGCGCCGTGTACATCAGTATGGCTTTGACCATATTCGGCGTCAGCTTCGGATTCGCCTGAAGCAACAGGGCGGCGGCTCCGGCAGCGACGGGCGCGGCCATTGACGTGCCGTTGAGGTACATCATCTTGCGTGAGTCTTTCACGCTCACACCGGCGTCCAACGACGGGGTTTGCGTGACGAGCAGATTATTCTTCGCTTCAGCCGCAATGATCTTATTGCCCGGCGCGACGACGTCAGGTTTAATCAGATTGTCGTAATGCTTAACATTGTAGGCATCCGTCCAGAAGCTGCGCGTCGGCCCGCGCGAGCTATATGTCGCTACCGTATCGTCGTTGCGCGCGTCCGTGCCGAAGCTGTTAGCAGCGCCGACAGTGATCGCCGATGGCTCGTTGCCCGGCGAATGGATTTGACCGTAAATCTTCCGGCCATTGCTATCCTTGCCATTATTGCCCGCTGCCGCGACAACCACCACACCGGCATCAACAAGGCGGCGTACCGCTTTGCACAACGGATCGTTCTTATAAGAATCAATCGCCGGCGCGCCCAAGCTCATATTCACGACGCGGATGTTATACGCCGCGCGATTGGTCATTACCCAATCCAGCGCGCCTAACACGGCAGAGGATGTGCCGGAACCCTGCGAATTTAGTACGCGCAGGTTAATCAAGTTCGCATTGGGCGCAATACCCAGATAAGCCCCGCTTGAGATCACTCCGTTACCGGCCGCAATGGAGGCGACGTGAGAGCCATGACCGTAGTCGTCATTGGTAAAGCCCTGGCCTGTGAAATCTTTACTGACTGTCACGCGCGTCAGGTAATCTTTACCACTGAGTGATTCATGACTGTTGTAGGTTCCCGAATCGAGAATAGCGATTCCGATGCCCGTACCGTCGAATGTCGTGGTTGTCGTGCCGCCAAGAAGCGAGGTGGTGGTCTGCGTGCGAATGGCGTCTGCGCCGGTTGTCAGCGAGACGTGGCCGAACGACTGCGTCGCTCTGTCTAAAGAAACATAAGCTACTTCGCTAAAGGAGGCCATCTCTTCTACGGCATTAGCCGGAAGTTCAACCGAATAAGAGTTGAAGTTCCTGAAATGAGCGCGGATATGCACGCCGTTGCGGTTAAGCAAGGCGTTCAACGGGCCGCTCGGCTTATCGTTGAGTTGAAGGATTACCCGGACGGCGTTTGCGCTGCTCGAGCGGTCGCGTAAGTCAGGGGACACTTTGCTTCGCGTCGTGTCGCTCTGGCCGGAATGCGCGCGCGTCACGCTGCTGGTTAAATCCGCCACCAGAATGCCCGTCGCCAAGCAGATCGCCAGCAACAGGAAAAATGGCCGGATGAATGAATGTCGTTTAGTGTGTTTCATTTGAAAGTGATCCATCTTAGTTGGCGAATCGAAAATTTTTCGATTCACCTTGAGCCGGTGGGCGGAAGACCCACGAGAGACCCGTTGGCAAAAGCCGTACCACTGATTTACACGTCTCATAATTAAATTTTCCTAAGAAAATGCGTGCTTTTGATAAAGTACCGTGAATGCAACCTGACCGGACTCGGTCATCTTGAGAAACACCGTGCCACTGATGTGACCGAAACAGCCTTTTCGCGCTGTCGCGTAAATTCGGGGGCGGGCGACGTTTATGCTTTAGCTGTGGAATTCAAATAGACCGTGTCAACGTGGCCGCGTCGCTTATAGCCAGCGCGTGCGTAGAACTTAATGGCTTGCTGATTCTGTTCATTAACGAGCAGGCATAATGACTGCGCGCGCGTCAGCAGTGTGCGGCTGAGTTGTGAAAAGCAACGCAGCCCGTAGCCTTTGCCGCGCATCTCCGGGGCAACGTAAACGCCTTCCAGATAAATTGTTTCCGGCGTCTCGGACATAATGTCGGCTTTGAAGTTAAGCTGCTCGCCCTCAGTGCACACCCACACGCGATTTTGTTCGATGCGGCGGGCGCAACGCAGACGAAAGCCCAGCGGATCAACCTCTAACGGATTGACGCCGCTCTCTTCATAGGCCATCGTCGCCTGCACAGCCATCACTTGAGGTAGTTCATCCAGCGTCGCGTAGCGCAGTTCGCGCACCGCTTCGCGCACCTCAACCGGCCACCGTTGCTCAAGCAACTCTTCGCGGCAAGCGCGCCGCAAATGCTGTCCGATTTCGGCGTAACACTGCTGTAAATGTGAGACTTGTTCGCTTTCACCCAAAATTACATGAACGGCTTGCGGGTTGATTTGTGCAAGTCGTGCAAAGGTTTCGAGCGTCGCGTCGTCGTGCGTTTCGACAATCGTGATATGACCGATCAGCGCAACACCTGTAAGTTCGTTCTGCGGGTTGCGAGCGGCATGAAAGACACCGCGATTCAGTGGGTTCACCACACCGTTGTCGCGTATCAGGCCGCTCATAATAATGGTTTGCAAAGGACGTTGGGCGAGAAAGGCGAGAACTTCCGCCGCGTCCTTGTTTGAAAGTGGAAAGACTTTGATTGTGCTTGCCGTCTCGCTGTAGCCGCGCGGGGGACGATGCGGCTTGAGATGCTTTAATGCCAGTGAAGAAATCATCATTGTGATCTTCAGGCTCCTTGTTATGCTTCATCTTTTGCGCCATTCGCGCTTTAACATCGCCGCTCGTTTACGATTCAACGATATTTCTGCTTGGGGCGACGCAACGGATGAACCATGCGGGGGTTAGATCGAAACTGCCTTACGGCTTTGAAGGGAATCAACGAATAGCTGGTGTTGAGACACTCTTGGAGCAGCGCGCGCGCAAAACATTCTTTTCGCGCACTCGCTGTTTGGCAATCGCTATTCCACTTCCACGATTGACAAAAACAGCAGTTTTTCCTAAAGAAAACGGCTTTCGCCGCGCACAGCGGTCAAACCGTTGTGACCGAATCGGTCATCTTGCTAAAACACTTGACAGGATGACCTGACGGATACGAGGTTGCTTATCTTTCGCCGCTTCATGAAAGAAAACGACGTGCTCTGCAGCCTTCCGTTAACCCGCATGACAGCGTGCCGCGATTCAGGGTAGAATACTTTTTCGCATCCGCTCCGAAAACGAATCGCTTGGGAATGATTTTGGCGCGCCGGTCGCAACGAAAACCTTAGTCAGGACACCTTAAAATTCTTGTCGGAAAATCAATTGATAGCCAACGCGCGCGCTGGACGGCCAAACGTGTGCCGTAGTTGCGGCGCAATCGTCGGCGCGGGCGAAACGGCGTGCGGGCAGTGCGGCGCAACGCTTGCTACCGCCGCCGCGTCCGCACCGCAAACGAACGCGCCCGCGTCGCCGCGTTATGACCGCGAAGCAATGCGTTTTGCGCGTGCTGTGTTCACACGCCCCGCCATTTTCTCAATCGTCTTTATCGCCGCCAACGTCTTTGTCTTTCTGCTAATGACGCAGGGCAATCCGCAGAGTGTCTGGGAGCCGTCGGTGTTCGTCCTCAGAGCCTTCGGCGCAAAATTCAATTCCCTTATTAACGCGGGGCAGTGGTGGCGCTTTATCACGCCCGTCTTTATACACATCGGCGTGATTCATCTGCTCGTCAATATGTACGGCCTGTTTATGCTGGGGCCGTATGTCGAGAAGCTCTACGGTTCGGCGAAGTTCGTCGTCTTCTGGATACTGACGGGCGCGGCGGGCGTTGCCGCGAGCTATTTTGCCGCCGGTCATCAAATGCACGGTGGGTTTCTGGGGCGCTTTCTTTTTCGCGGCGGCGACGGCCCTTCGGCGGGAGCATCGGGCGCGCTCTTTGGTTTGATCGGCGTGCTGTTCGTCTTCGGCATTAAATTTCGCCATGAATTGCCGGAAGACTTGAAACGCGCCTTCGGCGCGGGAATGCTGCCGACCATTCTGCTCAATCTCTTTATCGGCTACTCCATTCCGTTCATAGACAACGCCGCACACTTAGGCGGCCTCGTGGCGGGCGCGCTGCTCGCGCTCGTCGTCGGCTACAAACGCCCGCACGAAAAGCCGCGTGTCGCCTTCACGTGGCATCTACTGCAAATCGCGTTGCTTGCGCTCGCCGTCTTGAGCTTCGTGATGGTGGCGCGCCATTTCAGAGACAGACTGCCGAACATCGCCACGAACGACGAATCGTCCGGCCTGTTTCAAATGAGCGACTCCACGAAGTTTATCGCTTACTTCAACGCGCTCAACGAAGGCCAGCAAGCTTTCGTCTCCGCCTTGAAAGATAGAAACGCGAACGCCACAACGCACGCGATTGAAGCGTTAGATAAAGCTTCGCCGCCCGACGAAAAGACCGATGCGTTGCGAAACGAACTGCGCTCGCTGCTGGTGCGCGCTCTCGACATCGCCGCCGCACCGCCCGCCAAACAGCGCGCGCGGAAACAGGAGTTGCAGCTAATCAAAGACTTTCAAGGGTGGCAGAAGAATTTCAAGCAGTGGCTTGACACCGACAGCGCGAAGTACGGCTTGCAGGTGCAGGAAACGGCGACCGAAGAAAAAGAGAGCGACGATAAAAAGTGAGCTTACCGGATAACATGGGCGGCGCGAATAAAGACGCGCAATCGAACGGCGAAACCATCACCGCGCATTTCATCGCGCATCAACGCCTCGTGGAGCAAAGCCTGCGCGAACTGCCGCCGCTCGCCGCGCAAACCGCTGCCGTGCTGATTCAAGCTCTGCGGCGCGGCCATAAAGTCATCGCTTTCGGCAACGGCGGCAGCGCAACGCAGGCCAGCCATTTAGTGGCCGAACTGTTGGGGCGCTTCAATGCGACGCGCCAGCCCTTTCCGGCCATCGCGCTCGCCAGCGATTCCGGCACGACGACGTGCATCAGTAACGACTTCGGCTTCGACGTGCTCTTCGAGCGACAGGTCACGGCGCTCGCGCAACCGGGCGATATCGCCGTCGGACTGACGACCAGCGGGCGCTCGGAAAACGTGCGTCGCGGACTCCTCGCCGCACGCGAACGCGGCGCAATCACGATTGCTCTCACCGGCGCTGCCGGACTCGTCGAAGGCACAGCCGATTACATCCTCGTCGTACCCGGCACATCCACCGCCAACATACAGGAAGTGCATTTGATGTTACTGCACGCATGGTGTCTCTGCCTCGATCAATCTCTCGGCGTTTAACCTGCGTTGGGCTCTGTATTTTATGGAGATAGATCTATGTTAAATGATGAAAATCAAAACAAGGCTCTTCTAGCAGTGTATTCAGAGGTTTGCAAAAGCTACCATGCCATTGACGATTTCCGCACGAAATTATTAGGATTCCTGCCTCTTACTTCTATTGCGGGGATATTCCTGTTAGACCCAAGCAAGATGCTCTCACCTCAGAGTCCTATCTCACATGAACTATTCGGCTTCGCGGCCATCTTTGCAGCGGCTCTTACTTTAGCTCTATTTAGTTATGAAGTGAGGGGTATGCAGAGAACTAGCCACCTAGTGAATGAGGGGAAACATTTGGAAGAGATGCTAGGAATCGGCCACGGTCTTTTTCATGTATGTGTCGAAGAGCACAATAACGCTTTGGTCGTACCGAAAGTTTTCAATGCCAAGATATTGGCTAGCGTAATCTACTCGGTTGTATTCGCAGCTTGGTTATTTATTGCTCTAAGATTGGGGTTCGGTATAAATGTCCGCACCTGTTCATTATGTGCTTTGGTTATAGGACTTCTTCTGGCAGTTGGGGTTTCTTTGTTTGTCCAGAGGCTGATTCCCGCATAGATGGCAAAGATGTGCAAAGTCGTGAGCCTAACAACGGCATGCACCCGACCGCGAACAGCGCAAGTCTTATCGGAAACTTGGCCTTTGCGATGTTGAATGCGCGGCGGGTGATGCCGGGCGTTATGCCGCTAAGGTGCGAGCCAATTCTAAAACGATGTCTCCGTAGCGACTAACGGGCAGGGCGTTTGCGCATAAAAAAGGAACCTCTATCACGGCACAGCGTGCTAATGGTCGTCCCGGAACTTTCAATCATAAAGGACTTCACCGAATGACAATGCCCATAAGATTCTTGCCGGTTGTGGCCTGCGTCGTGATACTTTTTAGTAGTCCATCGTTTGCTCAAACCTCCGAACAACGCCGGACGAATCCGCCACCGCAAGCTCTTGAACAACTGCCGTCCCTTCCGCCGAATGCCAATTCAATCGAGATAGTGGCGAATGAAATCGGGCTGTTGCGAAAATCGCTGCAAACTTTGAACATTAGATTGCGCGAGATCAGCGAAAAAGTTCGCGCGAACGATGCCAACCAGAGCGGCTCGCCGAATGACAAACAGAATCGCATTTCGCTCAACCTCGAGCTTATGACCCGCGCCGAACAACGCGCCGAAATCCTGCGAAAACAGCTTCTCGAATTAATCGAAAAAGAGACTTCGTTTAAGAACCGTCTCGTGCAGATTGAAGAAGATATGCGTCCCGAAAGTATCGAGCGCGCACTGAGTCCTGTTGGCTCGACCCGCGCTCCGGAGCTGCGTGAAGTTCGACGCCGTGTCTTGGAAAACGAGCGGAAGGGAATCGAAAGCCTGTTGAATCAAACTGCACAAAGCCGCCTCCGGCTCGATGACGATGTGAAGCAGGCTGATTCGCTGGTTTCCAGACTCCGGCAGCGTCTACTCCCGCTGATTGATAAAGAGATCGAGAAAATCAATCCCGATTAAATCAATGGCTCCACACCTGACAACCCGTCCGGCCTGAGGCTTTAATAATCTCTCTTTTATGCTTGTCCTTGCGGCTCATGTACAATACCGCTCGCCCGGTGCGAGTTGATTCGGGCATCGGGTTTCAATAACTCTGTTTTTATACAAATTATAAGGAGAAGAAATCGAACATGGAAATAAAGAAGGTCGGGGTGCTCGGCTGCGGGCTGATGGGCGCAGGCATTGCGCAGACGGCGGCGAGCGCAGGCTTCGACGTCGTGGTACGCGAAGTCTCGGAAGAGTTTATTAATAAAGGCTTCGGCGGCATCGAAAAATCGCTCGCCCGGTTTGCCGAAAAAGGCACGATCACAGGCGAACAACAAACAGAGATTCGCGGGCGTCTGAGCGGCACCACGTCGCTCGCAGACCTTGCAGACTGCGACATCATCATCGAAGCGATCATCGAAAATCTGGAGATTAAGCGCGACACCTACAAGCAGCTCGATGAGCTATGCAATCCGGAGACGATCTTCGCCTCTAACACGTCTTCGCTCGGTATTACGGAGATGATGACGGCGACTTCCGCCGGGCGGCAAAAGCGTTTCATCGGGCTGCATTTCTTCAACCCCGTGCCGCTCATGAAGCTTGTCGAAGTTGTCCGCACGATTCTGACAGACGAAGCCATTTACGAGCAGGCCATTGATTTCGGCACGCGGCTGGGGAAAACTCCCGTGCGTGCCGGAGATAAAACAGGCTTCATCGTCAACCGTTTGCTTGTGCCGTATATGCTGGATGCGATACGTGCTTTGGAAGAGGGCGTAGGCAGCATCGTTGATATTGACAACGCGATGAAACTCGGCTGCGGCTATCCGATGGGGCCTTTCACGCTCGGCGATTTCGTCGGCCTCGATACGACATATTACATCGCGGAGATTATGTTCAACGAGTTCCGCGAAAAGCGTTTCGCGCCGCCGTCGCTTCTCAAACGCATGGTGCTCGCTGGCCTCTACGGGCGCAAATCCGGGCGCGGCTTTTATGATTACACGCAGGACGCGAAGAACCCGCAACCAATGAACTTGGTATAAGAAGTCAGCCGCTTCAGACAATATGAGCGATGAACCCGCTGTTATCTTTGAGACGCGCGAGGCGTTCGCTTATGTGCGCCTCAATCGTCCAATTAAGCATAACGCGCTCACGCGACGGATGCTTGAAAAATTGGGGCGCGTGTTTGAACAGATCGAACGCGAGCGCGATTCTTTGCGCGCCGTCATCTTAACCGGCACGGGCGAGCGGGCTTTTTGCGCGGGCACGGATATTGAAGAGTTGGCTACGCTCGATATTGAAGGAGCGCGGGCGGCGGCGGCGCGCGGGCAGGATGTGTGCGCGCAAATCGAAAGGGCGAGCGTGCCCGTGATCGCCGCCGTCAACGGACTCGCGGCGGGCGGCGGCTGTGAACTCGCGCTCGCGTGTCACCTGCGCATCGCGTCAACCACCGCGCAGTTTAGTTTGCCTGAAACAAAGCTCGGCGTGATTCCCGCTTACGGCGGCACGCAACGCCTCGCGCGCATCGTCGGCACAGGCCGCGCTTATGCCTTGATGCTCGCCGGAGAAAGCATCGGCGCGGAAGAAGCCCGACGCACCGGCCTCGTCAATCGCCTAGCGCCTCCTTCGCAACTTACTGACGAAGCTTTTGCGCTCGCACGCGCAATAGCACAACACGCGCCGCTCGCCATGCGCGCCTGCCTCGAAGCCGTCACGCGCGGCCTCGATCTTCCGCTCGAACAGGGACTCGCGCTCGAAGCCGAACTGTTCAGCCAATTATTCGCCACCGAAGACGTACGCGAAGGCACACGCGCCTTTCTCGAAAAACGCGCGCCGGTGTTTGAAGGTAAATGAAAAACTGACCGGTGCTTGTCACGCTTTCGCGCTTCACCTATACTGCGTGTGTTCCATGAATTTTCGTTTGAGTGAAACCGAAGAACTATTTTGCAGCCCGCTGTGATACATCAGGGACGGCTTCAGGCCGCTGGCTTTCGCTTTGCGATTATTGCGAGCCGTTGGAACGATTTTCTGACGGGGCGTTTGATCGAAGGCGCGCTCGATGCGTTGGAGCGTTTGGGCGCGGATGCGAAAACCGTTGAGCTTTACCGCGTGCCGGGTTCGTTCGAGATTCCTTTGGTGGCGCGCAAAATCGCGGCGGCGGGAAAGTTCGATGCGGTGATTTGTCTGGGCACGATTATTCGCGGCGAGACGCCGCACTTCGAGTATGTCGCGGGCGAAGCGACGAAGGGCATTGCGCAGGCCGGAATGGAAACGGGCGTGCCGGTGATTTATGGTATCGTCACGGCGGACACGCTGGAGCAGGCCATTGACCGCGCCGGAGTGAAAGCGGGCAACAAGGGTTTCGATGCCGCGATGTCGGCGGTCGAGTTGGTTAATCTTTACAAGGAAGCGTTTTCACAGAAGTAGAATGCAGGAGGGATGAAGGCGAAAGTTTCGGACAACGCTTCCGCTTTGATCTTCAGAGTTTCTCAATTCACGCCGCAAGGTGTTTTTGCAACTTCATCCTTCCGCCTTCCTATTTCACACTTTATTTATTATGGGTTCCAGACGTAAGGCGCGTGAATGCGCCTTGCAAATGCTCTTTGCGGCTGATGTTTCCGAGATGCGTGCAGATCAATTGGCGCGCGTCTACTGGAGCGAACTCGGCGAAGCCGATGTCGAAGAGGCGGCGCGCGAATTTGCGACGCGCCTTGCGACGGAAACGCTCGCGCACAAAACGGCACTGGACGAGCGCATCGTCGCGCGCGCCGAACACTGGCGCATCTCGCGCATGGCTATCGTAGACCGCAACATACTGCGTCTCGCCGTCTACGAATTTCTGTATGAACCAACGCCGCGCACCGTCGCCATCAACGAAGCCTTAGAAATAGCGCGCCGCTTCTCCACTTATGAAGCGACGCAGTTCATCAACGGAATTCTCGACGCCATCAAGCGCGATCTCGACGAGCAACACCCGCAGCAGAACACAGACACCGCAGACTCCGAATCTGGCGAATCGCCCGACAACGCCGATCCCGAAACAGACGAAGCACCCGACAAAGACGAACGCACAACTTCCATTTAATCTCCCCGGCTCTAAATCATAAATCAGCCGTTCCGTTCAAAAACGCTTCGCCTCATGATAAGCAGAGTGCGTTTTCGTTTTATCTTCGATTGGGTTGTCGTCATCGGTACTGAGCGCGCAATCTGCTTTGATTCGTGTCGCTTCCGGTTTTGACTTCTGCACACTTTCTCCTGAATACTGCTTGCTATGGACGATCAGTTGCAGCGTGAATTTTTAGCGGAAGCCGAAGAGTTAATTGAAACTCTTATCGGTGATACGCTGGCGTTGCGTGCGCGGCGCGGAAAAGGACGCGCTCGGCGCGAATTGATCGGGCGCATCTTTCGCCACGTCCACACGCTCAAAGGTTCTGCGGCAGCCGCTGAATTGAATGCCACCGCCGACATCGCGCACGAATTCGAGAGCCTGCTTGACCAAGTGCGTCTCGGCCACGCGAACCTCGACGATGCGACGATGGATGCTTTCGATGATGCCACCAACGCAATTTCGCAAAGCCTGAGCGCCGTCGCACGTGGCGAAGCGCAGCCATCTTTCCGCACCCTCATCGAACGTCTCAGACACCTCGCGCTGACAAGCGAAACCGCCGTCGTCGAGCC
Source organism: Pyrinomonadaceae bacterium (assembly GCA_046262295.1). Lineage (GTDB taxonomy): Bacteria > Acidobacteriota > Blastocatellia > Pyrinomonadales > Pyrinomonadaceae > JBHENC01. The sequence goes on from JBHENC010000018.1 coordinate 19,544, forward strand.
GCCCGCCTCGCTGTATCAGATTTTGCTGAACGCATTGCCGGAAGATATTCGTAGCTCTCTTAGCGAATACGAGTTGCACCGTTTCGGCGAAGCGGCGGCAGAGGGCGCGCGTCTTTTCGTCGTCACAGTCAATTTCGATTTAGCCACTTTCGACGAACGCTTCCGCGATTTAAGCGAGATACTTGTCGAAGTCGGCGAGATAATCTCCACCCTGCCGGGACTCGAAGCGTCCGCGCCCGATCAAATCAGATTTCGTCTCGTCTATGCGGCGGACGCAGGCCGGGAAGACGTTGCCGCGCGCCTCTTACCCTTTGCCGCCGGTCTCACGGAACTCTCCGCAGAAGAACAGCAAGCGAACCCCACCGACGCGGATGAGACGGGCTATGCGGCTCTCGCGGAAGACGAGGACAGCGCGCCGGCAAGCACTCTGCTCGCCCCGCTCTCGACGCTGGTGCGCGTCGAACTGGATGAGTTGGACGATATAATATCCGCCGCCCATGAACTTTCGACGGACACCACGTCCGCCTTCGATCTGACGTTGCAGCAAAATTCGCCGCGCGACGAAATAGAGCTTCGTATGGCGCGCGTTCGTCGCCGCTTCAACGAACTCGAAGAACGCCTGATAGGTTTACGTATGGTGACCATCGCGCAGACGCTTCAACGCGCTGCACGCGCGGGGGCAATGGCCGCTCGCTTAACGGAGAAGGCCATAGATTTTGAGACAACGGGCGGCAGCGTGCGGCTCGATAAATCGCTCGCCGACGCCGTTTCCGATCCGCTGTTGCACCTGTTGCGCAATGCTGTGGATCACGGCATAGAATCGCCGCCGGAACGCGAGCGGGCGGGTAAAGTTCGGCGCGGGCGCGTGCGTCTCGACGCCATCGCCGAAGGCAACCGCGTGCGCCTGCGCATCACGGACGACGGGCGCGGCATTGACCCGCAACGCATCGCCCGCGCCGCCGTCGAAAAGGGAATCCTAGAGGCGAACGCCCTCGTCACAAAGCAACAGAGCTTGCGTTTGATTTTTCGTCCGGGCTTCTCCACCGCCGCTTCCGTCTCAAGCGTTTCGGGGCGCGGCGTCGGCTTGGATATAGTGGAAAGCGCCGTCGAAAGAATGGGCGGCGAGTTGCGCGTGTGGAGCGAGCTTGGCGAAGGCACTATGTTCGAGATGCTGTTGCCGACGACGCTCGCGCTCGTGCCTTCGCTCGTCGTGCGCTCCGGCGGATATACATACTGTGTTGACGCACGCCACATCGCGGAAGCGCGTGACATTGCGCCGCACGAGATCGAATGCAGCGGCACGTCGCGTGTGATTCACTGGCGCGATCAAGTTCTGCCGCTCGTTGAAATGCGCAAATTGCTTGCGCAGGATGACGCGCTTGAAACGAGTGATAAAGCGCCGGAGCCTCTACACGTCATCATCTTGCGCGAAGGACAAGGCGACGCAGAAGCTGGAGCGCAATCGAAGCGCGTGGCCGTGTCGGTTGACGGATGGGACGGGAATAGGGACGTGCTGGTGCGCGGGCTTGGTCGCCACGCCTCGCGCTGGCACGGCATTAGCGGCGCAACGCAACTGCGTGACGGAACAATTGCGTTGATGCTCGATCTGCCGCGCCTGCTGGAGATGGTTTCGTTTTAATCGCTTCTTTTAGCCGAGCTTCGGGTGCTGCTTGTGCCAGTCGGTGGCTTGTTGATAACGGCTCGCAAAGTCTAAGAGAATATCTTCGCTCCATGCCGCGCCGACTAATTGCAGGCCGGTCGGCAGATTGTTTTCACCGAAGCCGTTCGGCACGGAGATAGCGGGCACGCCAACCAGATTAGCCGCGCCGATGGGCGAGGTGGTCGCGCCGAGATTCGGGTACGCTTTATCGAAAGTTTTATTGACGGGATAGGAAACGGTGGCGCGCGAGGGCGCGACGAGCAGCGTGTACTTTGAAAAAAGCTGCGCCCATGCGCGTCGCATCGGAGCGCGCAGGCGCATCGCGTGCAGGTAATCAACCGCTGTCACGAGCGATGCCGAGTAGCCGCCGATGCGTCCTTCCGGGGAGGCGAGTTCGCGCACGCGCCCCGATTCGATCAACTCGCGGAACGCGCTCGCGCCCTCCGCGTCAACAATCGTTCCCACCGCCGCACCATACGGAAAGTCCGGCAGCTTCACGTTCATCTCAATTGTCGCAAATCTCTTCAACACTTCAAGCGAGCGAAGGAAGTTTTCGCGCACTTCCGGTTGCGCCTTCTCGTAGGAATCTTTAATTACGCCGATGCGTTGTACAGGTCTGTTTGCAGTAGGGGAAATGGGGCCGTGATACGCTCTTTCGCGTGATGTTCGATCAAGGGGGTCTTTGCCAGCGATTGCATTAAAGACAAGCCCGCAATCTTCCGCCGAGCGACACATCGGCCCCAATTTATCAAGCGTCCAGCACAGCGCCATCGCGCCGTGACGCGAGACCGCGCCGTAGGTCGGGCGCAAGCCTGTGACGCCGCAAAAGGCTGCCGGTGTAATAATCGAGCCGGACGTTTCCGAGCCGATGGCGAAGCCGACGAGACCTGCGGCGACGCTTGCGCCCGGCCCCGAAGATGAACCGCCGCTCCAGAAATCCGTGTTCCAGGGCGTGCGGCACGCGCCCGTCAAACTCGCGTCCGCCTGGTTGTAGCCGAGTCCGCCCGCGAGTTCCACCATTGCGAGTTTGGCGACGAGTATCGCGCCCGCGTCGCGCAATTTTTTGATAACCGTCGCGTCTTCTGCAAACTGCTGATCCTTGTAGGGGGTCGCCCCCCACGTCGTCTTTGCGTTGCGTGTTGCCAGCAAATCCTTCGCGCCGTAAGGAATGCCGTGCAGCGCGCCGCGATAGCGTCCGGCGCGAATCTCTTTTTCGGCAACGCGGGCTTCCGCGAGCGCGCTTTCGCGCATCACGGTGGCGACTGCGCCGAGCCGCGCGCCGTATTTTTCCAGCCTGTCCAGATAACCTTCGGTTAATTCGACGGGCGAGATGCGTCGCGCACGCACCTGCGCGGCGAGTTCGGCGACGGTCGAGAAGAAAATGTTTTCAGGAAGCATTGATTAAAGGGACGGAACGTGAAAGTTAAGAACGGAAATTGAACCGGTAGAAAGTTGAATTGCAAAAAAGGACGATGAAGGTGATGCTCTGCTCGGTCTTCAACTATTACCAGGGAAGAAGAGCCGCCATCACGCCGCCGTAGACTGCGGCCAGAGCTGCGATTCCAACTACCCGCACCATGCTCAATTTAGGGCCTGAAAACCTTCTATCAATCACCCACCCGACAATAAGCCACACGACAAACGCCGCGATAGCGACGGCGAAAGGCAATGGAAGCCAGTTGTGTAAAATGCGTCCCGCTATCGGAGCGCAAAGGCCACCGATGAAAATAGGAAGCAACCGCCATCTTGATTCGTTATCTGTGTGAGTTTGCTCAATCATACAGTCTCCCGTGAAAGTCGTTCGACTCGCCTTTAATTCTTCAATTTTTCATTTGCGAGGATCAGGCGTTAAATACAAAGTCGGGTTCGTCGGCATTCTTTAGTTTAACGGCGCGAAGGCTGTCGGCGACGCGGACGTTGCCCGCCATCTCTTTCTGAAGTTGGGTGAGCTGTTCGGACGTAAGCTGATCGCCGAAACGTATGCGCGCCACTTCCGCGTAAGCCAATGCGAGCGGCGAAGGAGGCGGCGTTGCAGCAGCGGCCTTGGCGGCGGGCGTCGCCTGCGGCTTCGGCGGCGCGGGCGTCTCTTTCGTGGTGTTCGGCGTTTGCGCTTTCATAACGGAAGAGGCCAGCGGCGCGGCGGCGGCAATCGCGCTCACCGCGACGGTCTTGGCAAAGCTGCGGCGCGATGCGCTCTCCGGCTTTTCAACGGCACTGTTTGATTCGACTTTTGATCTTCTCATTATAGTTCGTCTGCGTCGGTCTCTGTGTTCGTTCGATCTTTTGACGGCGTGAAGCGAATTATCGTGCGCAGTCCGTTTGCGCGTCAAGGCCGCAACGAAAAAGCTCCGGCGCGTAGTTCGCCGTAAACTCGCGCACGTTATTCCATGCGCGCGTGCTTCCATATTTTTCCTGCGTCCAGCCCAAACGCGCTTTGTCGCGCCAGACCGCGCCGAACGCCGCCTGTTCGCCTTTGCCGCGCAGGTGTTGCGATTCATGCAGCAGTACCATCGCGCGTTCGACATCGTCAACGGGCACATTGAAAAAATCGGGATATAGCGTGACGACCTCGAACGGAAAGTTCGTCGCCGCATATGCATCTGAATGCCCGACATAGCGATTCCACCAATTGTCCGTCGCGCGATAATTCACCAGATTATTTAGCACGAATGCTTCGCCCGCGAAACCTTTTTCTTCGAGCACCTTGATCGCCCTGTGAATCGTCTGCTTCTGCTCGAACGAAACCGGATCGGATGTCACCAGCAGCGAAACGTAAAATGCGAACAGCAGCGCGACGATTACCGACGAAGTTACGAGCACGCGCTTAATCACACTATGGCTTTTCTCGCCTTCATCCATAGCGCCATAATCCGCCGCGTTCGTTTCCTGCGCTTCGCCCAGCTCCGCGCCGCAACGCTTACAGGTTTCATCTGCCGCGAAGTTCAACAGCCCGCAGTTCGCGCATCTCTTGCTGCTCAGTCTCTGCATTTAATTGAAAGGTGTTTACGTGAGTGTGGCGGCTAAGTTCTGGATACCGTCAGGTACCAGACATCGTTGCTGTAGATAAATTTGATTTCGCCGTTTTCGGTGACGGAATATTTGCCGCCGGTCATATAAAGTTTGTTGTCGAAGACCCATGTGGCGGCTGCTCCGCGTGGCGACCAGGGCGCAGTTTCCTCTCGCCAATTCACAAGATCATCGGTGACCAGCACGGCGCGCGTGAAAGTGCCGTCGCGGTTTGCGCCGACGAGCCAGAGTTTGCCGTCGAACACAATTGGCGTACCGCCCCATGCACGCGCAATGCCGCCCGTCGCGCGCATCCAGTTAATGCCGTCGCCGGAAGACCAGATTTCCTTTTCAGCCTGTTTATCCGCGCCGGGCGTGCCGTCAATCAAGCCGCCGCCGATGATCCAGATTTTATCTTTGAACACGACGGACATACCGACGTTGCGCGGACTCCACGCAGATTTGGCGGCAACTCTCGTCCAATGCACGCCGTCGCCGGAGTTCCAAACATCGTTGTAATAATCCTTGCCGTCGAAGCCGCCCATCAGCCAGATTTTTCCGTCGAAGACCTGCGCGCCGTAAAAGACTCTGGCCGGAAGCTCGGATGTTTCGGCGAGCGTTTCCCACCTCTTGAAATCGGTTGTGCGGGCGATGCGCGAATGAAGGCGCATATTCGTGTAGTTGCCCTCCATCGTGCCGAGCGCGTAAACGGCATCCTTAAACTGTACGTATTTCTGATAACCCGAATTCAACCCGGAGAGAGGCAGTTCCGATTTAGTCCACGTCTTCGCGTCGTCCGAATACCAGTTGCCCTGCGGATGAAACGCCCACATCTGCCCGCGCATATTAAAGACGGGAAAATTGTACGCGCCCGGAAACGCCGCCGCTTCCGTCACCCGTGTCCAAGAATGCTGTGCCGCTTCTTCAACCGCCGCGCCCTTCGACGCAACTTCCGTTTTGCCGACACTGCCGCAAGCGCTCATCGTCAGGAAAACGATTAACGCGCACGCCGCCGCGATGAATATTCTTCCAACTTTCAAGCGCATACCCGCTCCTTTGCAATCTTCTGTATCTCGAAAAGAAAGGCGAATCGGGATTCGTGTGCGGTTCATCCACAATCTTTACAAAGCCGCCGTGCTGAACATTCTACCGCAGATGTGCAGTAAAATATTCTGTGGTGTAAAATTGTTTTTTCAGTGTGTGCCGGTATCCGCTTCGGATGCAATGAGGGGCGGAAGGTGATAGGCTGACATTTCAAGCGAAAAGAATAATATTGTTGCCGCGTGTGCCCTTGATGGTTGAGAGCACGGCGGTTTTATGAGCGAGAGGTGGGGAATCGTGAGCGAACGTGCGAATAGTGTTGATTACTCGGAATTCATTGCGGAAAACTTTGGCGCGAACGCAACTTACGTCGAAGGTTTGCTGAACCGCTTTCGCAGCGATCCGGCGTTGGTTGACGAATCTTGGCGCGCGTATTTTACGGAGATGCTTAATGATCCGGCGATTGCCGCCGCTTCCGGCAACGGTAGCCGCGCGGCCTCTTCTTCGTCGAACGGCGCACGCACCGCAACTGCTGCCGCTGTGAACACAACCGCGAAAGCCACTGCACCGGCGGCGGCACAGGCGTCCGCGGCGAAGCCCGCCGCGACTTCTGCAACCGCGAGCGATGAGGTTGAAGCCGTGCCGATTCGCGGGGCGGCGCTAAAGATCGTCGAGAACATGGAGACGAGTTTGACGGTTCCGACGGCGACTTCCGTGCGCCGGATACCGATCAAAGTGCTGGACGAAAACCGCCGCATCATCAACAAGTATTTGAGCGAGAACAATCGCGGCAAGACTTCTTATACGCACTTGATCGCGTGGGCGCTCATCCGCGCGCTTCAGGAATTCCCGCAACTCAACGATGGCTTCGACGCGCGCGATAACCAGCCCGTGCGTCTTAAACGCGAGGCCGTAAATTTAGGCGTGGCGATTGACCTTGCGAAAAAAGACGGCTCGCGCTCGCTGCTTGTGCCGAACATTAAGAATGCGAACCACCTGCGCTTTCACGAGTTCCTCGCCGCTTATGATGACGTGGTGAAGCGCGCGCGCGGCGGCAAACTCGGCGTGCCGGATTTTCAAGGGACGACCGTTTCGCTAACCAATCCCGGAACCATTGGCACAGTCGCTTCGACGCCGCGCCTGATGGCCGGTCAGTCCGTGATTATCGCCACCGGCGCGATTGAGTATCCGGCGGAATATCACGCGATGGCTCCCGAAGTTCTATCGCAGCTAGGCATCAGCAAAGTCGTCAACATTTCAAGCACCTACGATCACCGCGTCATACAGGGCGCGGAATCCGGCGCGTTTCTCGCGCGCGTGCATGAACTGCTGCTCGGCGAAGGCAACTTTTACGACGACGTGTTCGCTGACCTGAATATTCCGCACCTGCCCGTGCGCTGGTCTGTTGACCATAATCCGGCGCTGCTCGGCGGCGATCATGCGCGCGAGCAAACCATCAAACAGGCGCGCGTCCTCGAACTCGTCAACGCTTATCGCGTGCGCGGCCATCTCATCGCAGACATTGATCCGCTCCACGCGATGCCGCACTATCATCATCCCGAACTAGATGTCGAATACTATGGACTGACGGTCTGGGACTTGGATCGAGAATTTATCACGGGCGGCTTGGGCGGCGTCGAGAGCGCAACCTTACGCGAGATTCTGGACATACTGCACCGCTCTTACTGCGGCAAGGTCGGCGTTGAATATCGCCACATCACCAGCAAGGAAGAGAAGATTTGGCTGCGCGGCAGAATCGAAACCACGACGCCGCCGGTCGCGCCGGAAGTTCAAAAACAGATTCTGTGGAAGCTGATTTCCGCTGAACAGTTCGAGAAATTTCTCAACACGAAATTTCTCGGACAGAAAAGATTCTCCGTCGAAGGCTCGGAAACGATTATTCCTTTGCTGGATCAGTTGGTGGAAGGCGCGGCGGCGCGCGGCGTCAAAGACATCACGCTCGGCATGGCGCATCGCGGGCGCTTGAACGTGCTCGCCAACGTCGTCGGCCATTTCTGCGAACGCATTTTCACGGCCTTTCAAGGCTCCGTGCATCCGAGCTTTCCGGCAGACGAGGGCGACGTTAAATATCATCAAGGCGCAAGCGGCGGACGCGAAACCGCGCACGGCGAAATCAAGATTACAGTCTCGCCGAATCCCAGCCATTTAGAGTTTGTTGATCCGGTTGTCGAAGGCATGGTGCGCGCCAAACAGGATAAGAGCATCACTGCAACAGCGACGCGCGAAGAGGCGTGGGATAAGTTTCTGCCGGTCTTGCTTCATGGCGATGCGGCCTTTGCCGGGCAGGGTATCGTGATGGAGACGCTCAACTTCGCGCAGCTCAAAGGCTATCGCACGGGCGGCACGATTCACATCATCATCAACAATCAAATAGGCTTTACCACTTCGCCCGAAGAAGGACGCTCGACGATCTATTCGACGGACGTGGCGCGCATGACGCAGCTTCCGATCTTTCACGTCAACGCAGACGACCCGGACGCCGCTTACCGCGTGCTGCAAATCGCCCTCGATTATCGTCAGGAGTTCAACAAGGATGTCGTGCTCGACATCGTCGGCTTTCGTCGTCTCGGACACAACGAAGGCGACGAGCCGAGCTACACGCAGCCTTTGATGTACGCGCGCGTGCGCGCTCACGAAGGCGTCCGCGAAATCTATGCGCGGCAATTGATAAAGGAAAAAGTCGTCACCGAAGTGGAAGTGAAAGAGTTGATAGATGAGCGCGTGCGGCGCTATGAAAACGCGCTGGCGGGCGCGAAAGAGATTGTCGCGCGCAAGAAAGTGATGACGGAGTTGGCCGCGCCTGCGCCCGACGAAGATGGCTCGACGATGATTGAAACAGGCGTTGATGCGGAAATGATAAGCAGCCTCGCGCACAAGATTGCGATTGTGCCGGAAGGCTTTCACATCAATCCGAAGATGGTCGGGCAACTCGCCAAGCGCGCCAAGATGGGCGAAGGCGAAGCGCCGCTTGATTGGGCTTTCGCGGAAGCGATGGCGTTCGGCTCGCTTGTCTTAGACGGCACGCCCGTGCGTTTGAGCGGGCAGGATTCCGGGCGCGGCACGTTCAGCCAGCGCCACGCCGTGATGTATGACACGCAGACCGGGCAATCATGGACGCCGCTTTCGGAGCTTCGTTCCGACAAAAACGACAAAGCGCATTTTGAAGTCTACGACAGCCTTTTATCCGAACAGGGCGTGCTCGGTTTCGAGTACGGTTATACGGTGGTTGCGCCGGACGCGCTCGTGATGTGGGAGGCGCAGTTCGGCGATTTCTCGAACGGCGCGCAGGTCATCATTGATCAATACATCGCCGCATCGGAAGATAAATGGAAACAGACTTCACGGCTTGCGCTGCTCTTGCCGCACGGCTACGAGGGACAGGGGCCGGAGCATTCCAGCGCGCGTCTCGAAAGATATTTACAGTTATGCGCCGAGAACAATTTGCAGGTTTGCTATCCGTCAACGCCCGCGCAGTATTTTCATCTGCTGCGACGGCAAATGAAGCAACAAACGGCGCGCCCGCTCATCGTGATGACGCCGAAAAGCTTATTGCGCCTTCCCGCCGCCTCTTCCACACGCGACGAATTGACGAGCGGCGGTTTTCAGCCGGTGATTGATGAAACCGAAGGCGTGGATCGCGCGAAGGTCACGCGCATCGTGTTGTGCAGCGGCAAGGTCTATTACGACTTGAATGTGGCGCGGCAAAAATCGGATGACAGGCGCGTGGCTATCTTGCGGCTCGAACAATTTTACCCGTTCCCGAAAGCGCGCTTGCAGGAAATCTTTGCGACCTATCCGAACGCGAAAGAGCTTGTGTGGGCGCAGGAAGAGCCGCAGAACATGGGCGGCTGGACGTTCGTCGAACCCCGCTTGATGAATCTGCTGCCAGGCTGTGAACGCCCGCACTATGTCGGGCGCACGGCTTCGGCGAGTCCCGCGACAGGCTCTTACACGGTTCACGAATTGGAACAACGCAAACTCGTCAACGACGCGCTTACCGCTGACGCGCCGTTTCTCTCCGGCGCCAGCAAAGCGTCGAACGCCGGACAATCTGCGGGATAAAGAAGTCGGCAAAAAGAAAAGCCCGTTGCCTGTAAAGATGGATTACAGGCAACGGGCTTTTCTATATTCTGCTGACGTTAAGGCTTGATTTTCTTCGGTGCGGTTTGATCTTCAATCTGTTCGTCGTCGTCCAGAATCTTCAGTTCCGCTCCGAACCTGTTGTAGTCGCGGAAGCGTATCTGGTTGCGCGTTTGTTCTTCGCGCCCTTCGTAGCGGGCGGTGAGAATCACTTCGGCGCGGCTTGGTAAGAGATACTGCCGTTCGGCGATGCTCGTCCAATCATAATCAATGGCGCGGCTGGCGGCGGTGACAGGGAAGCCCGCCGGAATGTCGGTCGCAATTGTTTCGATGCGCAGCACTCTGTAGTTTTCCCGATCAATCCAGAGCTTGCCGCGATAGCCGACGCGGGTCGAAACATCGCTTACTCTGGTGCCCGCTTTGATGACCTCTTTCGAGTATGGCAATTTGACTTCAAACTCGTAAACGAGTGTGCGGCGATTGCGCAGCGTGTCCGTATCAATGGCTTTGAAGGAGGTGCGCGAATCTTCCGCAAAAAGTTGCGAAAGCAGCGAGACGTATTCGCCTGTTGAAGTTGTCCCGCCGACCTGATCTTGAAAATTCTTGTTCGCGCTTTCGTCTGCGCCCGGCGGCAGGCCGTTGATGGCGAGCAGCTTATAGTTTTCCGCGTTGGTGCTCGCGCGATAACTGACGGCGAGCGTCAGGCGATCCAGAGAGCGCCAGTTCTGCGTATTGCCGTGCGCGTAGAAGCGTGTGATTAACTGCTTGACGACGAAATCCGGCATTGCTTCGACGGCGGCGAGAGAAGCCGTGCGTGCCTTCGCCAGAATGTCCGCGGTTTCAGTTTCGGAAGGTGGGCGCGCCGATGTCGGATTGAGACGGCGGCGTTCGGCCTCTTCGATGGTGCGGCGAAGCGCAATGTCGTTGCCGCTTTTGCTTGCGACAACGGAACGCAGGCCGTTTGTCAGCGGAAAGCCAAGGCCGCGTTGCCTAATCTCGCCGATGATCTCTTCGCGCTTTTGCGGGTAATCGTGAAATTGATAAACGAGGCGCACCAATTCCTGGCTGGTGAGCGGCGCGGGCGCGACCGCCTGCGCTTGAACGAAGAGCGCGGAGGCGCAAAGCAACATTGCCGGAATCATTAAGGCGAAGAGCCGCCGCTGCAAAAATCGAAACATTATTTGCTACTTTCGTGAAAAGCTATTGATTGAGTAAAACGCGGGCAGGGCTTGTTTCTGCCTGTACATTGGAATTACGTTTGATTGATTAAAGAGACGAAAAGTTGCAGCGCCGGGAATTTATTTGCTCTGCTTCTTGGCGGCGATCCAACTGTTGACGTTGCGTTCGAGAATATCTAAGGGCACAGCGCCGGAGCCGAGCACTACGTCGTGAAACTCACGCAAATCGAAACGCGCGCCAAGCTCGCTCGTGCTACGGGCGCGCAGTTGCTTAATCTTCAACTCGCCGATTTTGTACGCCAGCGCCTGTCCCGGCCACGCGATGTAGCGGTCAACTTCATTGGTCACATCCAGTTCCTGCTTGGCCGCGTTCTCTAAAAAGAAGTTGATCGCGCGCTGCCTGTCCCAGTGCAAAGAGTGTATGCCGGTATCAACGACGAGGCGGACGGCGCGCCACATTTCGTAAGTCAGTTGGCCGAATTTCGCATAAGGGTCTTCGTATAGATTCATGTCTTCGCCGAGCGATTCGGCGTAGAGTCCCCAGCCCTCTACAAAGGCCGTGTAAGCATCCGTGCCGTAGCGACGAAAGTTCGGAATGTCGCCGAGTTCCATCCCGCGTGCGATTTGCAGATGATGCCCCGGCACGGATTCATGCAAAGAGAGCGCCATCATCTCCCACTTCGGGCGCGCTTCGGGCTTGTATAGATTCACATAGTAAGTTCCGGCGCGTGAGCCGTCCGCCGCCGGTTGCTGGTAATAAGCGGTCGTCGTATCGGGCGCGATGTTCGCCGGAATCGGTTCGACGCCGTAGGGCGTGCGCGGCAGAGTCTTGAAGACTTTGACGAGACGCGGGTCAATGGTCTTGGCGGTCGCCTGATAAGCTTCGTAGAGTTCTTCGGGCGTCTTGAAGTAAAAGCGCGGATCGGTTCGCAAGTATTTGAAGAACTCTTGCCGCGTGCCTGTAAAGCCGACTTTGGTCATCACCTCCTGCATCTGTGCGCCGATGCGTTTCACTTCCGCGAGGCCGATTTCGTGAATCTCGCGCGGCGTTAAATCCGTCGTCGTGAAACGGCGCGCGAAGAAGGCGTACATTGCATCGCCGTTCGGCGCTTGCCAGATGCCGACCTGATCGAACGACGACGGAAGATATTCGCCGACGAAGAATTGTTTGAAACGCTGGAAGGCGGGAACGACGCCGGAGGCAATCGCCGTTTGCGCTTCCCGCGCGAGCCGTTGCTGTTCGGCAGCCGGGATGGACTTCGGAAAGCGTTTGAAGGGTTTATAAAACGGACTGCTCGCAGCGTCTTCGGTAATCTGCTTATCAATCTGCGCGGGCACGCGCTGCATGATTACTTTCGGCAAAAGTATTTTCGCGCGGATGCCTTCGCGCATCAGTGCGGTTGTTTGATCTAAATAAAGGGGAAGCGAACGCAGGCGCGCGATCCAGTCTTCGTAATCCTTGACGGTGTCGAAGCGCAGCAGGTCTGCGAGTTGATCTGCGGTTTGAATGCCTTCGCGCTGGTTGAGCGGAACCAGATACCAGCGAAATTTGTAGCCCGCTATCTCCGTCTCGAACTGCTTTTTGAAGAGCGCGTAATTCAATTGATCCGGCGGCGAAAGCGCCTTTGCGTTGATCGCTTTCAGGCGCGCGAGCACGTCCAGATTATGTTCGTAACGCTTTTTGATGGCATCGAGGCTCGCGTCTTCCCAGCGGTCGTTATAACGGCGGTCGCCGAGCGATGACGCCTCCGCCGGGTTCTGCCGTAAACGATACTCCCATTCGGCGGCAAACAGTTCGTTGAGCGTTTTGCCGGTAGCTGCGTTGTTCGTTGCCGCCTGCGGTTGCTGTGCTACGAGGCGCGCTGCTTGCCACGACAGTTGAAGCACAAGCAGCGCGGCGATCAAGAGAGCGCGCGCGAATTTTGTTTGTGAAAGCATCGAAATCTTCATACGCAATCGTTCCTTACATCTGCCCGCCAATTTTTCGTAGGAAAAGGCCAAAGCGGAACGATAACACAGTGCGCAGAACTCGCGCACGCAATTAGCCCGTGTGTGCCGGTCGCGCATCGAGCGGTAATCAAAGCGCGCTAAATTTCGCAAAGCTTTGTTAACCCTTTGAAACATCAAGTGGGCATCTAACAGCGCATGAAGACAACGCTGGCAGATTTACAGACGCGCGCCGGATTCGTGCGTCGTTATGCACGACGTTTCATCAACGAACGTGTGCGGGAAAGTCGCACGCCGATTTTGCCCGCGCCGCACACGCCCGCGCCCGCCGCGTGGAGCGATGAGCGTTTGACGGTTTCATGGCTCGGCCACGCGACGGTGCTGATTAATTTCTACGGCACGTGGCTTTTGACCGACCCGGCGCTTCGCTCGCGCGTCGGCGTTAATCTGGTTGGCGGCGTCACGCTTGGGCCGCGCCGGATGGTGCGCCCGGCGCTGTCCGCCGCAGAGCTTCCGCCACTTGATGCCGTGCTCGTCTCGCACGCCCATATGGATCATTGCGACATGGGCACGCTGCGCCGCATCCCGCGCGCGACGCGCATCGTCACGCAGAAAGGTTTGAGCGATCTGTTTCGCCGTTTCCGCAAGGTGGATGAACTCACGTGGGGAGAAAGCCTTGAGGTGAACGGGGCGCGCATCGAATCCGTGAAGGTCAATCACTGGGGCGCACGCACGCTGACGGATGCGCATCGCGGCTACGGTGGGTTTCTCATCAAGAAGAAATGGCGCACGATTCTCTTCGGCGGCGACACGGCTTATACAGATGCTTTCGCTGCCCTCAAAAACCGTGCGCGGATTGATCTGGCGATTCTTCCCATCGGCGCTTACGATCCCTACATACACGTTCACGCCAGTCCCGAACAATCATGGGCGATGCGCGCCGAAATGGGCGCAAAGTTCATTTTGCCGGTGCATCATTCGACGTTTCAATTAAGCCGCGAACCGGCGGGCGAACCCGTCATGCGCCTGCTGCGTGCGGCGAAAACCGAACGCTGGCGCATCATTCTCACAGAGCAAGGCCAGACGTGGACGCTGCCGGAAGATGATGATTAAGCGAGTCGCGCGGCGAAGGCGACGCGCAAACGGCAGAAAAAGGCCGGGCTTGCGAGCTGCAATTTTCCACTCCGGCGTGTCATTGCCGTTATCCAAAATTTGACAAGACCATCCATAATTTTGTATTTACGGTGTGTCGCGCCGTCTTGAAACGCCGTAAATGCCGCAGCCACACGAGCGCCGCAACTCGGAACATGGTTTGCGTGTGAACTATTAAAATGTGCGCTATCGCTTTTGGCGATTGTTACAGCCATTGAAATCGCCGCGCCGTTTTGTCTCTACAACATTATTTCAACTCTCAGTGTAAAGTCCGGGTCATAGGTTGAAGCGTTAGCGTACCCTGTCCGCGAAGAGTGACTGCCGACATCGTTCGGGCTTCTCCAAAGGCCGTTTCTGCAAGCGAGTTTTTCGTTCACGACAATGCGAGTCGCCGCTCTTGTACAACATTTCGAGCAATTAATGAGAGTTGCTTATAGGCCATTTTACTACGCCCGCTTTTAACGTCTTTCCATTTAGCGTTTTGTCTAACAACACCACCTGCTGCACTTTTGACAACGAAGGAGTCAAAATGAAAAGAAACTACACCTGCCACGTTATTTCATCTGTTCTTATCTTGGTCGGCTTTGTCGGCGCGGCCTTTGGACAGGGCACGACTTCGCGCCTTACCGGAACCGTGCAAGACCCGTCCGGCGCAGCCGTGCCCGGCGCGGTCGTGACGCTGACGAACGAAGGCACGCAAACGTCTCTGACGGCTGAAACGACTGACGCCGGGGTTTACTCGTTTGAATCCATACAGGTCGGACAGTACACGGTCGCGGTGGAAAAGTCCGGGTTCAAGCAATTCGTTTCCACCGGCAACACGGCCAACATTAATCAACCGGCGACCGTCAACGTCACGCTTGAAGTCGGCGGCGTTAATGAAAGCGTGCGGGTTGAATCCACCGCCGAAATCGTGCAGACGAGCAGTTCCGGCAATTTCGGAAACACGGTCGAACAGCGCACGCTCGTGCAACTTCCGATTGTCGGTTCACGCGGCCGCAATCCGCTTAATTTTATTCTCTTTCAACCGGGCGTCACTCCCGATGCGAACACCGGCGGCGGCGTTCATGTTCACGGCGCGCGCGACCGTGCTTTTAATTTCACGCTCGACGGCATTGACATCAATGATTCAACCGCCGGCGGTTCAAACTTCACGCCGATTCGCACTAATCCTGATTCGCTGACCGAGTTTCAAGTTGTGACGGGCAATTTTACCGCTGAACTCGGTCGCAGCAGCGGCGCACAGGTCACGCTCGTGACACGCTCCGGCACGAACAATTTTCATGGAACCCTTTTTGAGTTTTACCAGACGCCGCGCTTCCACGCCAACGAGTACGAGAATACGATCAACACCATTCTCGTCAACGGCGAGCGTCGGGCGGCGTCGAAGCCGCAGTTCGTCCAGCATATCTTTGGCGGCTCAATCGGCGGCCCCCTTTTCTTACCGCGCTTTGGCGAAGGCGGCAAATCCTATTCTTCAGGCCGCAATAAAACATTCTTCTTCGCCAACCTGCAGGAGTTACGCACGAGCCAGAGCTTTCTCGTCAATCGCACGGTTTATACCGCACAGGCTCGCGCCGGACAATTTCGTTACGTCGTTGGTGGCGCGAACGGTAATGCTTCGTCGAGCACCCCATCCGTTGATTTGAACGGCAATCCGGTGCCGGGGCGCAATATCGGAACTTTCAACATCGTCGGCAACCCGAACATACCGCTCGGACTCGACCCGACAACTCAAGGTCTGATCGGGCTAACGCCTTTGCCGAACAATTTCAGACTTGGCGACGGGCTCAATACCGCCGGTTTTACTTTCGTCGCGCCGCAAACCGAACGGCAATATGATTTCACCACGAAGATTGACCACAACTTCAACGAGCGTAATTCGGTGTACGTGCGTTATTCGCGCGGCTCGCAAAACACTCTTGGCGACCGGGTCAATGGCGGCTTGCAGGCGTTCCCAAATTTGCCGAACGCCGTTGACACCTTCCGCACGCCACGAAACTTGGCAGTCAATTATCGCGCGACGTTAACGCCCACGCTGGTCAACGAACTCGTTGTCGGCTTCAATCGCTTTGCCTTTAGCTTCAACAATCCAGACCCGAACGCGTCCACGAACTCGCCTGTGCAATTAAATCTCGTGACCAGCCCGCTCAACTCTTCTCCGACCATTAATAACGCGCGCAGGATCACAACTTATCAAGTCGTTGACAACATCAGCTACTTGCGCGGCGCAAACACTTTCAAGTTCGGAACGAACCTGCGATACCAAAAACACATTGATGACCGTAGTTCGGTGGCGGGCGTGAACACACGCGAACAGGTGTTCCTCGGCACCGGCACAAATCCCGTTCCGGGGTCTTTCGGCACAAGCAATATCAGCGGCATCAATTCATCGGATCGCAGCCGTCTGGATAATGCCATCAATGACTTGCTCGGTCGCGTCGGCACAATCAATCAGGGCTTCGTCGCTGTTGGCAACACGTTTGGCCCGGCCGGCACGCGCTTCAATTATGACGCGCGTTATCCCGAATATGATTTTTACGGGCAGGATTCCTGGAAGGTGCGCTCGAATCTGACTTTGGATTTGGGCTTACGTTATGAAGTGCGCCTTAGCCCGCGCGCGCCAAACAACATCATCCTCAGACCCGACCGCCCTGTTCGCGTCGGGGAACCACCGTCCAACACCATTCGCTTTGAAGAAGGCAAGTTGTACAACGACTCTTATCGCCAATTTGCGCCGTCGGTCGGCATGGCGTGGGACCCGTTTAAGTCCGGCAAGACTTCCATTCGCGCCAACTACCGTTTGGCTTATGACCGCACCAACACGTTCGTCTTTTCGTCGTTCATTTTTCAAAGCGCGCCGGGCTTGACGCGCGCCGTAACCAACGACGCTTTCGGCAGAGGCGGTGGATTGTTACGCGACGGATTGCCAATTCTTAATTCCAACGACGTGACACCGCAGCAATTTCGCCAGCCCGCCGCCTTCTCGACCAACACGCTGACAGTCGTTGATCCCGCTGTCAAATACCCGCGCACGGATCAGTACGGCGCGAGCTTTCAACGCGAGGTCGGTTTCAAATCTGTGATTGAAGTCAATTACATTGGTCGGCGCGGCAAACGTCTTTTCGGCGGCTACGATGCTAATCAGGTGGACATCACCAGCAACGGGTTTGTCCGGGATTTTGAGGAGTTGAGAACGACGGGCAACAGCGCGCGTATCAATGCGCTGCTCGCCGGGTTCTCATCACTTCGCACGGGCGAGACGGGTTCGCAGTTCCTGTTGCGCCAATCGCTTGCCGGGTCTGTGACGGCTGCCAATGGCACAGTCACCAGTAACCTTGTGACGGGCGGAGGCGTGTCGTCGGCCGCAGCGATTATTGCTACAGCGAGGGATTCGGCGGGTGTCCCTGTGCTCGCGCGCAACGGCTTCAGCCCGTTCTTCTTTCAAGCTTATCCGCAGTTTACGGGAGCCGTTAATGTGCTTGACAGCAATGACCGCTCGCGTTACAACGCGCTTGAAGTGCAGCTTAGTCGCCGCATCACAAGTGGCTTCGGTTTCCAAGTCAGCTATACGCTCGCTAAATCCGAAGACACACGTTCGTTTGACCCGACGTTTGCGATTGCTAATCGCGGCTCACTCCAATCGTCTGCCAACACACCGTTCGATATTCGCAACCGCAACTTGAACTACGCGCGTTCGGACTTTGACCGTCGCCATGCCTTGCAAGGTTACACGGTTATTGAATTACCGTTCGGCAGAGGCCATCGCTATGCGAACGATTTGAACCCGGTGCTTGACCGCATCATCGGCGGATTTGAATTCGCCACAATTGTGCGTCTCTATTCGGGGCGTCCGTTTACGGTTTACTCTGGCGTCAACACACTCACGAACGTCGTGCAAACGCCGGCCAACTGCAACAGTTGCTCGCCCAATCTGGGACGCATCACAGTGGAGAACGGACAGAACGTCTTTTTCACAGCCGACCAGCGGGCGCAATTCTCTGCGCCCGCGCCCGGCGAGTTCAGCAACACGGGACGAAACTTCTTCACCGGCCCGTCGCTCTTCAATATGGATGTGACGCTCAGCAAACGCATACGCTTTACGGAGAGCCGCAACTTCGAGCTTCGCCTCGAAGCACAGAACGCGACCAACACGCCGTCCTTCGATTTCCCCAACGCCAATCTTGCGAGCACCAGCTTCGGGATTGTCGGCGGCGGCGTCGTCAGCAGTTCACGCAAGGTACAGTTGTCCGGGAAGTTCAACTTCTAGGCGTGCGCCCGATGCTTGAACTTACTTTAGTCTGAACAATGCCCGTTTCGTTTACGAGCGGCTTCGCAAAGGAATTCCTTTGCGAAGCCGCTCGTAAAACTATCATCCCGCTTATCGTAGAACCGCAACGTAAATTTATATGAAACCCAACGCGCTCATATCATTTCTTGTCGTCACCTGCCTTCTCGCCTCTTCTTTTTACGCCCTTGCCGATGAGCGTCAGGTGGTCGCGGCTGACTTGATTATCGTCAACGCGAATATTCATACGATGGACGCGCGCCGCCCCGTTGCGTCCGCCGTCGCCGTTTATGGCAATCGCATCGCGGCCATCGGCTCAAACGAAGAGATACGGAAATTGGCGAACGCAAAAACGCGCGTCATTGATGCGGGCGGGCGCGTCGTGCTGCCCGGCTTCAACGATTCGCACGTTCATTTCTTAAGTGGCGGTTTCCAACTCTCAAGCGTTGATTTGCGCGACGCGCGCAGCCCGCAGGAGTTTGCCGAACGCCTCCGCGCCTTCGCGCAAAAATCCGCGCGCGGGCGTTGGATTACCGGCGGCGATTGGGATCATGAACGGTGGCCGAATGCGCCGCTCCCGACCAGAGAATTGATAGACGCCTTCACGCCCGACACGCCCGTGTTCGTCAATCGTCTCGACGGCCATATGTCGCTCGCCAATTCGCTCGCGCTGAAACTTGCGGGCGTCACGCGCGAAACCAAAGACCCGCCCGGCGGCCTCATCGTGCGCGATCCGAAAACGGGCGAGCCGACCGGAATCTTGAAGGACGCGGCGATGAGCTTCGTCTACAAAGTGATTCCCGAACCGAGCACGGAAGAGAAACTCTCCGCCGCCCGCGCCGCGACGGATCATGCCGCGCGTCTCGGCGTCACCAGCGTGCAGGATATGTCCGCCGGAAGCGATGTCGGCATCTATCAGATGCTTCTGAACGAAGGGCGATTGAAGACGCGCATCTACGCCGTCTCGCCGCTGCCCACGTGGGAGCGCCTCGCCCGCACAGGCGTTCACGCGCCCTTCGGAAACGATATGCTGCGCATCGGCGGCCTCAAAGGTTTCGCCGACGGAAGTTTAGGTTCGACCACCGCGTTCTTCTTCGATCCGTACAACGATGCGCCCGCGACGCGCGGACTTCCCGCCGACGAAATGTTTCCTGAAGGCGCGATGCAGGAGCGCGTGCGCAACGCCGACCGCCTTGGCCTTCAAGTGATGATTCACGCCATCGGCGACCGCGCCAATGATTCCATACTCTCCATCTACGAACGAATCATCAAAGAGAATCCGGCGCGCGACCGTCGCTTTCGCATCGAACACGCGCAGCACCTGCGTGCGCAGGACATCGCGCGGTTCGGGGGCGATCATGTCGTCGCTTCGATGCAGCCATATCACGCGATAGACGACGGGCGGTGGGCGGAAAAACGTATCGGCCATGAGCGCGCGCGCACAACCTACGCTTTCCGCACGCTGCTGGATACGGGAGCGGTGCTCGCCTTCGGAACGGATTGGTCTGTCGCGCCGCTCGATCCGATGCAGGGACTCTATGCCGCCGTCACACGCCGCACGCTCGACGGGCGCAACCCCGGCGGCTGGATTCCCGAACAGAAGATTACCATTGAGGAAGCTGTCCGCGCCTACACTGTCGGCTCTGCTTACGCGGAGTTTACGGAGAACGAAAAGGGAACCATCGCGCCCGGCAAACTCGCCGACCTCGTGATGCTCTCGCAAGACATCTTTCGCATTGATCCGGTTGAAATCTCGCACGCTCGCGTGCTGTTGACGATCACGAACGGGCGCGTTGTTTACGAAGCGCCGCCGCCATCGAAAAGCGAATAACGTGCAACGCCGTCGCGCGCAAACCGCGTCGTCCGCGCATTCCACGCAGGCTTTCATAACTAAAGAGGACTAAATGTTAAGACTCGTTCTCGCCTTTCTCTTGCTGAACTTCGCGTTCGTTCCGGTGCGTGCCGATGGCGTGGATGATTACGTTCATGAGCAGTTGCAGGCGCGACATATTCCCGGCCTTTCGCTCGTCGTCGTGCGCGAAGGCAAAATCGTCAAGGCGCAAAGTTACGGATTGGCAAACATAGAATTGAACGCGCCCGTGAGCATCGAGAGCGTCTTCGAGATCGGTTCGATTACCAAGCAACTGACCGCCGCCGCCATTATGCTGCTTGTCGAAGAAGGCAAAGTTAAATTGGACGAGCGCATCAATGTGTATCTCTCCGATTTGCATCCGCCGGAAGCGTGGGACAAAGTGACCGTGCGCCATCTGCTGACGCACACTTCGGGCATCAAGACTTACACGGGCTTGCCCGGCTTCGAGTTTTCAAAGCATCTCAAAGGCGAAGAGTTCGTCAAAGCTTTGTCAGGCTTTCCGCTCGACTTTCAGCCCGGCGAAAAGTGGTCTTACAGCAATAGCGGCTTTAATTTGCTCGGCCTTATCATAGAGAAAGCGAGCCATCAGCCTTACTGGGAATTTATGGCCGCACGCATCTACAAACCGCTCGGCATGACCGCAACGCGCGACCGCGATCCCGTGCCAATCGTCAAGGGGCGCGTCACCGGCTATGAGTGGAAGAACGGCGCATGGATCAATCGTGATACGGATTTAACGGACATCTTCTCGGCGGGCGCGACCGTTTCCACCGCGCTCGATCTGGCGAAATGGAACGCCGCCCTCGACGCCGAACGGCTGCTTAAAAAAACCAGCCTCGAACAAATCTGGACGCCCGTTCGCCTCACAGACGGAAAGACGCACCCTTACGGCTTCGGCTGGGATGTGGATACTGTAAACGGCCATCGCCTCATCTCGCACGGCGGCCAGACCGCAGGCTTCTCCGCCAGCATCGCGCGCTACGTGGACGATAAATTAACGATCATCGTGCTCTGCAATCTCGGCGAAAGCGGCGTCGCCGGAAAAGTACGGCAGGGAATCGCCAAACTTTATGTTCCCGCGCTTCCATAATAGAAAACTGAAAGACAGCAGAAGCAATGTGCCTGCAAAGTAAAGAAAAGAGTTTCTGATATTGCCGCGCAACAGTACGACAATGTATAGATTGGCGTTGCTGCGACGCCAGCTTGACAAAGATATGCGAGACCTTATATTTTGCTTTCCGAATTTGCGTCGCAGCTTTTTCTGCGGCGATTAGCAGATGAATAATCAACTCAACAGCACGGCCTATCGTTACTATTATTACTACTCGCTCTCCGCACGGAGGGACGGGGCGGTGAAGGGCTGTCTGAGTGCATTGATCGTTTAGCGCAAAAGACAAAAAGCTCTAGTAACCGGCCACTTTCCTTCCGACGCGGGAGGAAAGTGGCCGGTTCTTTTTTAAGCTGCCATCAGGAAGTTGACCGGCGCGAGCCGTAGTAATCAAAAAATCGTCCACCAACACCATCAAGGAGAAGTTTTATGTTCAGGAGAATACCTCGTTTCGCCTCTCTCGCCCCGCTGCTCGCGGTGTGCGTGTTGTTCCTTTGGAGTTCTGCGGCCTCTGCGCAATCAACCTCTACGCTGCAAGGCGCGGTCACGGATGCGTCCGGCGCGGTCGTGCCCAACGCGCAAATCGTCGTGCGCAGCACGGCCATCGGCGTCGAGCGCACCGTCCAGTCCGACTCGGACGGCAACTATCAAATCGCCGCGCTGCCGCCCGGAACCTATCGCGCCGAAGTTCAGGCGCAAGGATTTCAGACGCAAATCGTCAATGACGTCAGCATAGAGATAGCGCGCACCGTCGTGCAGAATTTTCAACTCTCGGTCGGCTCGGTCTCGCAGGAAGTGACCGTCAGTTCCGAGAACCCTATCGTCGAGACGGCGACGACGTCGGTCGGCACTGTGATAAATGCCAAGACCGTGCAGGAGATTCCCCTTAACGGACGCCACTTCGTTGATTTGGGATTGCTCATTCCCGGCTCCGTCACGCCACCGCAGAACGGCTTCCTTACCTCGCCCATACGCGGGCAAGGCTCGCTCGCCTTCAACACCGCAGGCAATCGTGAGGACACCGTCAATTTTCAGATCAACGGCATCAATCTCAACGATCAGGTGCAGAACCAAATCGTTTTTCAACCTTCCATCAACACGATTCAGGAGTTCAAGATTGACAACTCCACGTTCAGCGCGGAGTACGGGCGCAACTCCGGCGCGATTGTGAACATCGGGACGCGCTCCGGCACAAACGATTTTCACGGCGAACTATTTGAATACCTGCGCAACGAAGCTTTAGACGCGCGCAACTTCTTCGACGCACGCAAACCTCCGTTCAAGCGCAATCAGTTCGGCGCGTCGCTCGGCGGCCCCGTCATCTTTCCGCGCTTCGGCGAGGGCGGACGCCCGACCTTCAGCGGCAAGAACAAAACTTTCTTTTTCTTCAGCTACGAAGGCTTGCGCCAGCGGCAAGGATTGACCCTTAACACGGATGTCTTAAGCGATGCGCAACGCGCGTCGGTAGTCAATCCCACGACCGCCCGATTGGTCAGCTTAATCCCGCGCGGCAATGCCGTCGGGGCGACGGGCGAAGCGCGCTTCATCGGTTCTGACACCGCGCCCGTCAACATAGATCAGGAGACGATTGACATTAACCACACGCTGACCGACAACGACCGCGTGCACGGCTACTACGCCTTCCAGCGCGACTTTCGCGGCGAGCCGACTTTGCAGGGCAACTCCATTCCCGGCTTCGGCGATATGCGCCAATCCCGCCGCCAGATTTTCACGCTCAACGAAACGCATACCTTCGGCGCGAACCTCGTCAACGAAGCGCGCTTCGGCTTCAATCGTATTCGCATCACCTTTACGCCCGTCACGCAGGTGAACCCGGCTGATTTCGGCATCAATAACGGCGTCAACGCTCCGATTGGCCTGCCGCAAATTTCCATCGGCGGCAGCCGTCTGAACTTCGGCGGCCCCAGCGGTTTTCCGCAGGGACGCGCCGACACGACCTTCGTTGTCTCCGACACCCTTAGTTACCTGCGCGGCAAAAACTCTTTCAAGTTTGGCGGCGAAGCGCGCCGCTTTCTTAATAACAATTTCAGCCGCGACACCGGCACGTTCTCTTTTTCCAATCTGACCAACTTTCTCGCCGGAACTGCCAACGGCTTCAGCGTCACGCTCGGTAATGTTTCTAGCAGCATCGCGCAGGGAGCCTTCGGTCTGTTCATTCAGGACAACTACAAATTCAAACAGAACTTAACGTTTGAACTCGGCCTGCGCTACGACGCCAACCTTTCGCCCACCGAACGCTTCAATCGCTTCGTAGACTTCGATCCGCGCACCGCTTCCCTTGTGCGCGTCAACAACGGCCTCGCGCCCATTTACCACACCAACAACAAAAACTTTCAGCCGCGTGTCGGCTTTGCCTACGATCCCTTCAAGGATGGCAAGACTTCGATACGCGCAGCTTACGCGGTGCTTGTCGAGCAGCCGATCACGAACCTCGTGACCGGCCTCGCCTCGAACCCGCCGCTGGCGAACCCCGTGCTGTTACCGGCGGGCAGAACGACCACCTTCGGCACGGCGCTTAACGATGCGCGGGCGGGCGGACTTTCGCCTAACGCCGTTGATCCGAATTTCGATAACGCTTACGTGCAGTCGTACAACCTGAATGTTCAGCGCGAAATCGTGCGCGGTCTCGCCGCGACCATCGGCTACTTCGGCTCGAAGGGCACGCACCTGCGTCTCTCGCGCAACCTTAATCAGTTCATCAACGGCGTGCGCCCGTTCCCGACGCTTTCGGCCAGCAGCCCCATTCTTCCGGGCACTGCCATCGGCAACATCACAGAGCGTGAAGCGTCGGGCATTTCCAACTACAACGCGCTGTGGGCGACATTGAACAAACGGCTCGCGCGCGGGCTTCAGTTCAACGCTTCTTACACGCTCTCAAAGTCAATTGACTACAATTCACAAAGCTCGCAGGGCGTGACCGTGCAGAACAGCTACAACGTACGGGGCGATAGAGGTCTTTCGGATTTCGACGCACGCCACCGCTTCGTCGTCAACGGCATCTATGAGCTACCGTTTCACGGCAATCGTCTCGTTGAAGGCTTTCAGCTTTCGTTTATTACGCAAGCGCAAAGCGGCAATCCCGTGAACATACTGGCGGGGAATCCGCTCGCCATCGCGGGCACGACAATCGGCGGCGCAAACATCTCATCATTTACGGGCGTCGCCTCAATCAGACCCGATCTCATCGGCCCTGTGACGATTACGCGCAATCCGAATCAGTATTTCAATAACGCCGTTTGCGATCCGCGTGCGCCGGGAGGGTGTCCGGCGGGCGCAGCCTTCGCGCTTCCCGTCGCGCTCGTCGGCACGACAAACGTGTTTCACTTCGGCAGCCTCGGGCGCAACGTCATCATCGGCCCCCGCTTCAACAACACGGATTTTTCCGTTATCAAGAACACCAAATTAAGCGAGACGACGCGCGTGCAGTTTCGCGCCGAACTCTTCGATGTTTTCAACCACACTAACTTCGGCCAGCCCGGGCGCGTCGCGCAGGTCGGAAGCACAGACTTCGGTGTTATCCGCAACACGCGCTTCGCCACCGGCGATTCCGGCTCGTCGCGCCAGGTTCAGTTCGCGCTGAAACTCCTTTTCTAAAGGGACACGCAGCTGATGAACGGCATACCCGTCTTTTGTAGACAGGTATGCCGTTTGTCCTTGAAAGGCAATGTTCCAGTTTGTGTGTTTCTTCCGCAACAACGATCTCCCGCGCTTGACATATAGATGATTGTATATATAATGATGAATACGGAGGAACTTATGGACAGCAATCAATTTCAACGTATCGCCAAGGCCTTAGCCGATCCGCGCCGCTTCGAGATACTCGAGGTGATCGCGGCGGGCGAAGAGATGTGTTGCGGGGCGGTGGTTGAACGATTCTCCGTCGCGCAGGCCACCGTTTCGCATCATCTGAAGGAGTTGACCGACGCCGGGTTAATCGAAACGCGCGCCGAGGGACAGTTCAAGTATCTGCGCGCCCGCCCGGACGTGCTGGCCGAATACATCGAACAGCTCAATCGCCGTGTCGGTCTCCGGCAGAAGAAGTTAACGGGTAAAGCGATGGCGGGCAGCAAGAAACTCGTCACGAAACAATATTTATAGAATTTCAGCGACACACTTTATGTTTTAATTATATAGATATTTGTATATATGTACAATGTTATGGGCGAGTTGCCGGAGCAAGCGAGGATGCCGATGGTGAACGAAGTTTTCGATGTGACGCCGGGTTTGCAGTGCTGTGTGAGATGCGGGCGTGTGCTGACGGATCGCGCGCTGCACGATTCGATAGAAGAGCGCGTGCTGGATTCGATACGCGCCGATCACAGCGAGTGGATACAGGCGGATGGGGCGTGCCAGCCCTGCCTGAGCGAGTATCGCAGGCTGCTCGTCAATCGCCAAACGCGCGCGGAGCAATTGCGCGAGGAAGAGGCAAAGACGATGCGATTGCCCACATGGGTTGGCAAAATATTTGGCAGAAGCGAGCGCAACTCGCGCTCTATGCCGGTCTCTTAACGTGCGCGAGCGATGCGGGTTTCCCTAAAATAAAGTTGGTGATAAATCAAGTTGATGGGTAAGGAGAGATAGCGATGAGTGAATATGTCAAAGAGGTGAGCGATGCGGCTTTCGAGAAGGATGTTCTTCGGTCGAAAGTTCCTGTGCTGGTGGATTTCTGGGCGGCGTGGTGCGCGCCGTGCCGGATGATCGCGCCGACGGTTGAAGCTGTCGCCGAGCAGTATAATGGGAGCGCGTCGGTGGTCAAATTAAATGTTGACGAAAATCCAGCAACGTCGCAGCGTTTCGGCATCAAGGGCATCCCGACGCTGATTCTGTTCCGCGACGGCAAGGAAGAGGAACGCATCGTCGGCGCGACTTCAAAAGAGAATCTCGCGCGCCTCGTAGAGAAATACGCGAGCACCACGCCAGCCCAACAGCAGGGATAAAGGGATAAGCGGCGTGTCGAACGAAGAAGAAGGAGAAGAATGATGAAAGCAGTTAGGATTCATGAATACGGCGGCGCGGATGCGTTGCGCGTGGACGAAATCGAAAAGCCGCAGGCGGGCGCGGGCGAAGTGTTAATCAAAGTCGCGGTCGCGGGCATTAACTACGCAGACGTTATGTTGCGCGCCGGAACTTACCTGACGAAGCCGCCGTTGCCTTTGACGCCGGGCTTTGAAGTGGCCGGAATAATCGAAGCCATCGGCGAAGGCGTCGGCAACTTACACACGGGGCAGAGAGTCGTCGCAAGACTCGCGGGCGGCGGTTACGCCGAATACGCCGTTGCGCAAGCGTCGGGCGTTGTGCCCGTTCCAGACAATCTTGAGTTCGGCACGGCGACGGCTCTGCTCGTACAGGGCTTGACCGCGCTCGGCCTGCTGAAAAAACTGCGCGAAGGCCAGACAATTCTCGTTCACGCGGCGGCGGGCGGCGTCGGGTCGTTGCTCGTGCAACTCGCCAAGCACAGGGGCGCACGTGTCATCGGCACGGCGAGCACAACCGAGAAGCTCGCGCTTGTGAAAAAGCTTGGCGCAGACGCGACGATTAACTACACGGCAGCGGATTGGACGCAGCAGGTGCTGGCGGCGACGGAAGGCAAGGGTGTTGACCTGCTAATCGAAATGGTTGGCGGAGAAATCGGCAGCCGTAACGTCGCGTGTCTGGCGCAGGGCGGCACGATGATCATTTACGGGGCGGCGAGCGGCAAGGACTTTCAAATCTCCGCGCTCGGTTTGCTGGGCAAGAATCTGACCGTCAGAGGCTACACGCTCTACAGCGAAACGCCCGATACGCTGGCAACATTCACGGGTGAACTGATGTCGCATATCGAAGCGAAGCGGCTGCGTGTAATGGTGCAGGAGTTTCCGTTCGCAGACGCGGCCGCCGCGCATCGCGCGCTAGAGGGCAGGCAAACAACCGGCAAAGTCGTCTTAAAGGTTTGAGCTAAGTAACGGACTAACTTAGGGAGAGTTGAATATCATGAGCAACAGCGAAACGAGCGGTAACGAAACGAAGAATCTTTTCACGCCGGTGACTGTCGGCGCATACGAATTGCCGAACCGCATGGTGATGGCTCCCCTGACGCGCAGCCGCGCGGGAAAGGGACTCGCGCCGACGGAGATGAACGCCGTTTATTACAAGCAGCGCGCCTCCGCCGGTCTGATTATCACCGAAGCGACGCTCGTTACGCCGGACGGCATAGGCTATCCGCACACGCCCGGCATCGGCACGCCGGAGCAGATCGCCGGTTGGCGTCGCGTCACGGAGGCCGTGCATGAAGCGGGCGGGAAGATTTTCCTGCAACTCTGGCACGTCGGCAGAATCTCGCATCCGTCTATGCGTGTGGACGGCACGCCGCCCGTCGCGCCCTCTGCGATAGCGGCGCAGGGCGAACTCTTCACAGGTGAAGGCATGAAGCCGTTTGGCACGCCGCGCGCTCTGGAAACATCCGAGATACCGGGCATCGTTGAATATTTTCGCACGGGCGCAGAGAACGCTCTTGCCGCAGGCTTCGACGGCATAGAGATACACGGCGCGAACGGCTATTTGCTCGATCAATTTCTCGAAGACTCTACGAACAAGCGAACGGATGAATACGGCGGCTCGATAGCGAATCGCGCGCGTCTCTTGCTTGAAGTCGTCGAAGCGACGACCGATGTTTGGGGCGCAAATAAAGTCGGCGTGCGTCTTTCGCCCGGCGGAACTTTCAACACGATGCAGGATTCAACTCCGGCGGCGACCTTCGGTTACGTCGCGGAGAAGCTCGGCCAATTCGGTCTCGCTTACCTGCACGTCATAGAGCCTGCCGATAAAGAAGCGTACAAGGTTGACGGCGAAATCGTCTCCGCGACAAAGCATCTCGGTTCGCTCTTCAAAGGCACGATCATTACCGCGCAGGGTTATGATTTTGAGTCGGGCACGGCGGCTATCGCGCGCGGCGATGCCGACTTGGTGGCGTTCGGCAAGCTCTTTATTGCCAACCCGGATTTGCCCGCGCGCTTTCGCACAGGCGCGCCGCTCAATCCGCCCGATGTCGCTTCGTTCTACGGGGGCGACGAGCACGGCTACATAGATTATCCGGCGCTGGAACTTCAAGCCGCCGCCGCCGCACAGTAAATCGCGTTGGCATACATCGGATCGGCACAACAATTTAAGGAGAGTATTGGCAATGCAAACACGGCAATTAGGCAAGAGTGGATTGAGCGTCTCGGCTTTGGGCTTGGGCTGCATGGGGATGTCGGAGTTTTACAAGGGCGGCGACGAAGCGGAATCAATCGCCACGCTTCAACGCGCGCTGGACTTGGGCGTTAACTTTCTCGACACGGCGGATATGTACGGCCCGTTCAAGAACGAAGAGTTGGTCGGGCGCGCTATCAAAGACCGCCGCGATGATGTCGTCCTCGCTACGAAGTTCGGCAATATGCGCGGGGATGACGGCAGCTTTCAGGGCGTCAACGGCACGCCTGAATATGCGCGTTCGGCTTGCGAAGCGAGTCTGCGGCGTCTCGATGTAGACACGATTGATCTCTACTATCAGCACCGTGTCGACCCGAAGACCCCTATCGAAGATACGGTCGGCGCGATGACGCGGCTCGTCGAAGAAGGCAAGGTGCGCTTCTTAGGTCTGTCCGAAGCGGGCATCGAGACCATCCGTCGCGCCTCCAAAGTGCATCCGATTGCGGCATTACAAAGCGAGTATTCACTATGGACGCGCGACCCCGAAGACGGAATTCTCGACGTGTGCCGCGAACTGGGCATCGGCTTTGTTCCGTACAGCCCGCTCGGACGCGGTTTTCTCACCGGCCAGATTAAAAGCTTCGACGATTTGGCGGCGGACGATTACCGTCGCAACAGCCCGCGTTTTCAAGGCGAGAATTTTGATAAGAATCTGGAATTGGTCAAACACATCGAACGGTTAGCTTCTGAAAAGGGTTGCACGCCGTCGCAACTCGCGCTCGCGTGGGTCTTGGCGCAAGGCGAAGACCTCGTGCCGATTCCGGGCACGAAGCGGCGCAAGTACCTCGAAGAGAACATCGGCGCGCTCGACGTGAAATTAACGCCGGAAGATTTGCGACGCATTGACGAGATCGCGCCGAAAGACGTCGCGGTAGGCACACGCTACCCCGAAGCAGGGATGGCGGCGGTCAATCGCTAAGAGTGTATTTAGAAATGAGCTTCCGTAAGAGCGAGATGTTTATAGAATCGAGCAGCCTGAAAATACAAGCTCCGCTAGGAGCGGCATATTTTACATATCGCTCCTAACGGAGTTAAGAAATATCAGATCATACCTGTTAGCTATAAACATTCCGTCCCTACGGGACTTTTTCTATCAGTCGTCAGAGGAACAGCGACAGACAAATTGTATGAAAATGACAAGAGATAACCAGAAGGAACACCACAATATGTTAAAGACACGCGGATACGCTACCGATAGCCCAACATCTTCGCTCGAACCATTCAACTTCGTGCGGCGCGAGCCGGGAGCGCACGATGTTCTGATCGAAATTCTTTACTGCGGTGTGTGCCACTCGGACATACATCAGGCGCGCGGCGAGTGGGGTAACTCGACGTATCCGATGGTTCCCGGCCACGAAATCGTCGGGCGCGTGACGCAAGTCGGAGCGGACGTGACGCGCTTTGCCGTCGGCGACCTCGCGGGCGTCGGCTGCTTTGTGGACTCATGCCGGATTTGCGAGAACTGCACAGACGGCCTTGAGCAGTATTGCGCAAACCATCTGGTCTTGACCTACAACTCTACGGAGAAGGACGAGAAGACGCCGACCTACGGCGGCTATTCGTCGCAGATCACGGTTGACGAAAACTACACGCTCAAGATTCCCGCAACACTTCCGCTTGCGAACGTCGCGCCGCTGCTCTGCGCCGGTATTACAACGTACTCGCCTTTGCGCCACTTCAATGTGCGCGCAGGCCAGCGCGTCGGCATCGTCGGTCTCGGCGGTCTTGGTCACATGGGGGTAAAATTCGCCGCTGCGATGGGTGCGGAAGTCACTGTCTTTAGCACGTCGCCCCCGAAGGAACAGGACGCGCGCCAGCTCGGAGCGCACAACTTCGTCATCACGAAAGACCCGCAGAATCTCGAACCACTCGCCAGCCGTTTCGACTTTATTCTGGACACAGTGTCCGCCGAGCACGACCTGAATTTGTATCTTAACTTGCTGCGCCGCGATGGGACGTTGGTGCTCGTCGGTGCGCCGGAAAACCCTGCCGCCGTGCAAGCCTTTTCGGTTATCACCAACAGGCGCAGCCTCGCCGGTTCGAGCATCGGCGGCATACGCGAGACGCAGCAAATGCTCGACTACTGCGCGGAACATAACATCACGTCCGATGTCGAAATCATTCCCATACAGCAGATCGCAGAGGCTTACGAACGAACGATCAAAGGCGACGTGCGCTATCGCTTCGTGATTGATATGGCATCGTTGTAAGGACGCACACGCAGCGAGACGCAGGATACTCGAGCAAAAGAGAAGAAGGCGATAAGCGCACGCTTGAAAGCCGTTCCTATTGAAAGTTAAGAGCAAAAGGAGAAACCTATGAAAGCGTTTGAGCTACAAAACGGGTTCGGTTTCGACGCGCTGAAATTAGTCGAGCGGGCGGAGCCGCGTCCCGGCCATCGACAGATTCTCGTGCGCGTGCGCGCCGCCTCGCTCAACTATCGTGATCTGATGGTTGTCAAAGGACAGTATGATCCGCGTATGTCTCTGCCGCGCGTGCCGCTGTCGGACGGAGCGGGCGAAGTCGTCGCCGTCGGCGAAAACGTCACGCGCGTTAAAATCGGCGACCGCGTTGCCGGAATATTTATGCAGACGTGGATTGGCGGCGAGGTTACACCCGCGCACTCGAAGTCTGCGCTCGGCGGCGCGATTGACGGAATGCTCGCGGAGTATGTCGTGCTAAGTGAAGAGGGCGTCGTACATATCCCGGAGCATCTTTCATACGAAGAAGCGGCGACCCTGCCATGTGCGGCGGTGACGGCATGGAACGCGCTTGTCACACAAGGCCGCCTCACGGCAGGCGAAACGGTGTTGGTGCAGGGGACGGGCGGAGTCTCGTTGTTCGCGTTGCAATTCGCTAAAACTTTGGGGGCGCGTGTGATTGCGACATCGAGCAGCGACGAAAAGCTCGAACGCGCGCTCGCGCTCGGCGCATCCGACGGCATCAATTATCGCAACGTGCCGGAATGGGACAAGCGCGTGCGTGAGTTGACGAGCGGCGGCGTGGATCATGTCGTGGAAGTCGGCGGCGCGGGGACGCTCAATAAATCGCTCGGGGCGGTTCGCATGGGCGGCACGATCAGCATGATCGGCGTGTTGACGGGCACGGGCGGTGAGATAAATACCATCTCGATTTTGATGAAGAGTGTGCGCGTACAGGGCATCTACGTCGGCTCGCGCGTTATGTTTGAAGCGATGAACCGCGCTATCGCGCTACATTATCTGAAGCCCGTCGTTGACCGCGTCTTTCCGTTCGAGCAAGCGATTGATGCGCTAAAATATATGGAGAGCGGCGCACACTTCGGAAAGATTTGTTTAAGCTTTTAGAGGCGCGGCGAAGGTAAGCATTACAGACAACCCTGGGCGAGAAGAAATATGACTTATGCTATCGGCTTTGATGTTTACGGAACGATCGTTGATCCGTTAGAGCTGAACGAGCACTTGCGCCCGCTGGTTGGCGATCAGGCTGATAAATTCGCGGAACTGTGGCGCGAAAAGCAGTTGGAGTATGCCTTTCGCAGAGGCTTGATGAAGCAGTACGCGAACTTCGGAATTTGCACCAAACAGGCGTTGCTGTTCACGCAGCAAACTCTCCAAACAAATCTTTCCGCAGCCGATCAACAACAGCTTCTCGATGAATACCGGAATCTGCGCGCCTTCGCGGACGTCGCGCCCGGCCTCGCTGCACTCAAGGAACAGGGGCACACACTCGTCGCCTTCTCAAACGGTGTTGCCGCAAAGGTTTGCGGGCTTCTCGAAAACGCGGGGGTCGCGCAGCATTTAAGCGATGTCCTGAGCGTTGACGATCTCAAAACTTTTAAGCCCGATCCGGCTGTTTATGATTATCTGGCTCGCCGCGTGGCGCGCACGAAGAATGAAACGTGGCTCGTCTCGAGCAATCCCTGGGATGTCATCGGCGCGAAATCCGCCGGACTCAAAGCCGCTTGGATCAAGCGCAAGCCCGATAAGATTTTCGACCCCTGGGGCGTAGAGCCTGACGTGACGGCGAGCAATCTTGAGGAACTTGCCGGGCAACTCGCGCAACTCACAAACTAAGCGCGCGCACTCTAATACGATTAAATTTGCAACTACGATTGACGCTTAACTCTGGGCGAGCGGCAGGCGTATGCAGGCGAGCGTGCCGCGCGGCGTGGAGCTTTCGATGGTGAGCAAGCCCAGATGTTTTTGAATGATGCGTTGGCTGATGGCGAGGCCGAGACCCGTGCCGCCTTCTTTGTTGGCAATGAAGAACGGCTCGAAGACGTGCCGGAATTAATCGCGCATCTGCTTTTGCAACGCGCCGTCGAACGCGGCGAGACGAAACAAAATGCGACGACGCGCTTCACGCCGGAAGCGATGCGCCATAGATGTATTATGTTGCTTTGCTCAATATATTACACTTCTGCGTGTAGTTATATAGAATCGCGCAGTTGAATATGCGTTAGGCGTTTACTACTCTGGGTCAGGAGAATTTATGAGTACTAAGACTATAAGTCTCTTTTGCTTGTTACTTCTTGTTTGTTGCTCACTTCAAGCGCAATCTAGCGGGAATGCTTCTCGCTCAAAAAAAGCTGATGCATCTACGGCAGTCGTGCAACCCAATTTAGAAGATGCAAAGTTAGAGCTAGAACGTCAGCGAATTGATCTTCAGAGACAACAATTAGAACTTCAAAAGCAACAGCCAGAAATTGAGTTGGAAAAGTTACGCGTCGAGAGGTCTAAGGCAATCTGGACTGGTTTGGCAACGATGGTTCCGATTCTAATAGCTTTCTCTACATTATGGTATACAGCGAGAAGTCAAAATAGGCAGGAGAGACTTCAAAGAGAGTTACAAGAGTATCAAATGCGTATTCAGTTCCGCATAAAGGCAGCAGAATTGGCAATGAGTGCTACAAGACCAAGTGCAGCATTGGCGCGCGCAAGAATGTTACAGGCGATGTTTCCTGATGACCTTCCAAAGGGTTTTGCTGAGTCAATTGATGCTGGAAAATATAGTGGTACAAGTCCAGAGACCAAAAGGGAATTGTTGAAATTGGTAGTTGAAGATTTAGAGCATAAAGAAGAGATAATTCATCTATGGAAAGCACTTTTCCCAAGAGATTCTTGGGTAGATGACCTAAAACTGAAGTAGCGTCATCTGCAAATCTAAAGTTGGCCGATGGTGACAACACCTAACAACCCATCTGAGGTGTACGAGTCAAGTGATTTCTTCATCTCAAGCCGGATGATTCGCCGCATAGTTAAG
>JBHENC010000019.1:0-47091 GCA_046262295.1 Pyrinomonadaceae bacterium
CTTCTGCCATTGTTCATCGGATAAAGTAATGGGTAGCATTCAAAGAGCTTAACCTACAAATGTAAACAGAACCTAAAAGATTTCTGGAAAGAGAAAATCAAATCCAATATAAAGCGTGATAGGAAGAACTTCGGAAAGTTGCGACGTATGGGATGGCGGGTGATCAGGTTATGGCAACACGACATCAAGCGTGATCCTGAAGGCTGTATCGTCAAAATCATATTAGCGGTCGAACAAGCCCGAAGCAGAAACCACAACTAGGTGACGTAGTATAATGAAGCACTTGCAAACCCTCTGTTACGATATTTGTGTGGTGATTCAAGCTATGTTTAAGTTTTGGGTTGAGTCTGATTTACAGGTTTTCGCCCGCATCACGCAACGCGCTTTCGTTCCTAGCAGCCTCGAGATCATGTTCAACCATCAAACGCACCATCTCTCGAAAGTTTACTTTCGGCTCCCAGCCTAAAACGCGCCGTGCTTTTGCAGCGTCGCCCAGCAGCAGATCAACTTCCGTCGGCCTGTAGTAACGCGGATCAATCTCGACGTACTCGCGCCAGTCCAGATCAAGATAGCCGAAGGTCTCGTCCAGAAAATCCCGCACCGAATGAGTCTCGCCGGTGGCAATCACAAAATCGTCCGGCTCCGGTTGTTGCATCATCAGCCACATCGCTTCAACGTAATCTTTCGCATAGCCCCAATCACGCCGCGCATCCAGATTGCCGAGATACAGTTTTTTCTCAAGCCTCAACTTGATCCGTGTCGCCGCGCGCGTAATCTTGCGCGAAACGAAAGTCTCCCCGCGCCGCTCGGATTCGTGGTTGAACAGTATTCCGTTGCACGCAAATAGATCGTAGCTTTCGCGGTAGTTGACCGTGATGTAATAGGCGTAAGCTTTGGCGCAGGCATAGGGCGAGCGCGGGTAGAAGGGCGTCGTTTCAGTTTGCGGCGTCTCCAGAACTTTGCCGTATAATTCCGAAGAAGACGCTTGATAGAATTTCGGTTTGATGCCGACTTCCCTGATCGCTTCGAGAATGCGCACCGCGCCGAGGCCGGTCACTTCTCCGGTGTACTCCGGCACGTCGAAACTGACGCGCACATGAGACTGCGCGCCGAGATTGTAGATTTCATCCGGCTGTGTCTGGCGCAGGATGGTGTTGAGCGAACTTGAATCATTCAGATCGCCGTAAAAAAGCCGCAGGCGCGTGTTCGGCTCGTGTGGGTCTTGGTACAGATGGTCTATGCGGTCGGTGTTGAAAGATGAAGAACGGCGAACGATGCCGTACACATCATAGTCTTTTTCGAGCAATAATTCGGTCAGAAACGATCCGTCCTGTCCGGTGATGCCTGTAATGAGAGCGCGTTTTTTCATTGTGCGATATTATTAGACTTTGCTTGTGATAAATTAGGAATGGATCACTGAAGAAAGCATTCCGCGAACTTCTTTTATACGATAACTAATCAATCATGTTTGTTCAAGCGGCAGTATTATTCGGGATGATTCACTTCTTCAATCTCAACTGCTTGAATGTTCATGAAATTAGCAAAGGACGTTGATTACCAGATGACGGATTCACCAAAGGAATTTAATTATAAGAGAGTGATCGTGACCGGCGGGGCGGGATTTCTCGGGCGCTTCGTGACGCAGCAACTGAAGAATTACCATGAGACGGAAGTGTTCGTGCCGCGCAGCCGCGATTATGATCTGGTGAAGGCGGAGGACATTGCGCGGCTGCTGCGCGATGCTGAGCCGGACATGATTATCCATCTGGCGGCGGTGGTCGGCGGCATCGGTGCGAATCAAAAAAATCCGGGACGTTATTTTTACGAAAACCTGATGATGGGCACGCAGTTGATCGAACACGCGCGCCAGCATCGAGTAAAAAAGTTTGTCGCGCTCGGAACCGTCTGCGCGTATCCGAAGTTTACGCCCGTGCCTTTTCGTGAAGACGATTTATGGAACGGCTACCCGGAAGAGACCAACGCGCCCTACGGCCTTGCGAAGAAGATGATGCTCGTGCAGGCGCAGAGCTACCGCGAGCAGTACGGCTTCAACACGATCTTTCTGCTGCCCGCGAATCTCTATGGCCCCGGCGACAATTTCGATCTGGAAACGTCGCACGTCATTCCGGCGCTGATACGCAAATGCGTCGAAGCGCGAAAGGCAAACGCGCCGTTCGTCGAAGTCTGGGGCACGGGCGCGGCCTCGCGCGAGTTTCTTTATGTCGAAGATTGCGCCGAAGCTATCCTGCGCGCGGCAAGCCTTTATAACGAAAGCGAAGCGGTCAACATCGGAACAGGAAACGAGATAGTGATCCGCGACCTCGTGCAATTAATCGCGCGGCTGACGCGCTTTGAGGGCGAGATTAAATGGCGAACGGACAAACCCGACGGGCAGCCGCGCCGCCAGCTCGAGGTCTCCCGCGCCGTCGAAAAATTCGGCTTCCGCGCGCAAACTTCTTTTGAAGAAGGCTTGCGTCGTACCATTGATTGGTACGAAACTTCCGTGAGCGACTAACGACGCGAAGGGTGTTTTTCGTCCGACGTATTTCAAACTCATGTTGCTTTAAGAGCCGCTTATGGATTCACGAAATATTGCCGCAGATGTTTTGACGGGAACGGTCAAGGGGCCGGGCGAGTTGCCGCACGAGTTTCTTTTTATCACCGCCGATAATCGCCGCGCCCGCATTGGCGAATTCGTTTACTACACGGCGCATGACGGCGAAGCGGAGCGCCATATTTTGGGCAATATCACGGGGCGGCGGCTGGTGCGCAATTTGCCGGATGCGTTTCTCTCCGATCCGCAGACGCCGCCCGCCGTCGTCTCGTCGCTCATCGGCCTTAGCTCCGATTGCGGCGAGCTTTACGAAATCACGGTCGAGACCATCGGCTATTTCAGCGCGCGGCTCGGCGATTTCGTCAATCCGCGTATTCCGCCCAATCCCGGCGACCCCGTTTTTCTCGCTTCTTCCGAAACGCTCTCCGGCGTGCTCAGCCCGCGACGCACAGGCGATACCGGCTCGGCTCATATCGGCAGCCTTCTGACGCGCAACGCGGGCGAAGTACCCGTCGTGCTTTCGATTAAAGATGTGGTCTCGACACACCTGGCGATTCTCGCTTCGACCGGCGCGGGCAAGAGTTATACGGCGGGCGTGCTCGTCGAAGAATTGATGATGCCGCACAATCGCGCCGCCGTGCTCATCGTTGACCCGCATGGCGAATACCACACCTTGCGCGCCATCGAAGCCGATATCAATTTTCACGCGGGCGCGAAAGGAAACAAAGACGGCGGCAAAGGCTATCGCCCGGAAGTTAAAATCTTCACGCACGACCGCATCAAAGTGCGCTTCTCGTCTTTGACCGAAGCTGACATCAAGTATCTGTTGCCCGAAGGCACGTCTGACAAGATGTTGCACTTTCTGTCGCAGGCTTACAAAAGTTTGACGGCGGGCGAGCGCGGCGCACGCGAATTATGGAGCTACTACGATTTGCGCGACGAAGTGAAGGCGCAGAAGTACGAAGGCAGCGAACGCTCTGAATCAAGCAACGCCAGCTCTATCGAAGGCTTGCTGTGGCGGCTTGATTCGCGCTTTGACCGCCCCGATTCGATCTTCTCGAACAACGAACACATTCCCTTAAACGAACTGTTTCAACCTGGACGCTGCACGGTGCTGCAACTCTCCGACATCGAACAGAACGAACAGCAAGTCGTCGTCGCCACGCTGCTGCGGCGCGTCAACAAAGCGCGCATGGCAACCGTTCGCGGAGAAGCCGCCACGCACACCGATAGTTTTCTTCCCTATCCCGTCTTTACTTTGCTCGAAGAAGCGCACCGTTTTGCTCCGGCAGGGCAAACCGTCGTCTCGACGAATATTCTGAAACAGATTCTTTCCGAAGGCCGCAAGTTCGGCGTCGGCATCGGCCTTATCACGCAGCGTCCCGGCAAGCTGGATCAGGACGTGCTCTCGCAGTGCATGACGCAGATCATCATGCGTATCGTCAATCCGGTTGACCAGGACACCATTGCGAAATCCGTCGAAGGCGCAGGCCGCCAATTGCTCGATGAGCTTCCGGCGCTGACGAAAGGACAGGCGATCATCAGCGGCGTCGGCGTCAACACGCCCGTGATGTGCCGCGTGCGCGCGCGCGTCACGGCACACGGCGGCGAAACTTTCGATGCCCCCTCCGAATGGGCGAAGTATCACACGGAGAGCGCCCGCGCCGGACGCGCGCAGGACACCGCCATCTACATTAAGCCGGAAACGGAAGAAGAAAAGGTCGGCCCGATTCTAATTTGAGCAGCACACAGAACATCCACTTTATTTTTCAATCAACTTCATTTCGCAACGCGCGTCGTTGTTAATTGGTTGCTGTCTTAGCTTATATTGCTAACGGTTGAGATGACGTGGGGCGAAACTAACCACACGCAAGCAACGGGTTTAGAAAAACCGTTATAACAAAGTCGCTGTTTCGCCCTCACGTCCATTGATTTGTTATGTCGCTCACGGTTTATAGTTCAATGCTGTTTCCGGCAGGTTCTTGACGATTTCACGTAAACTTTGACCGGACAAACTTGTCAAATGTCGAAACGCTTGTCCAGAAACATAACACTCATTCTCGCCGAGCCGCACTGCAATCCGACGGTGTAGCTGATGCGCTGCCGCGCTTTCAACCGCACTGCCTTTTATGCGCGCGACACCGCGCCTTTAAGTTAACAGATACCTTTTTATAAATAAGACGGTAGCGTAAAATTGAAAGTCGGCATTCGATTTCTTTAAAAATCCGTGTCCTTCATCTTTCGCCGTCAGATACCAAACGGAAACGCCGTTTTTTCTGACGGCGGCGACCATTTGCTCTGCTTCGCTGATTGGCACGATTGGGTCGTTTTTTCCCTGAACGACGAAAAGCGGCTTGCTGATTTTTGTCGCGTTATTAAGCGGCGCGATGCTTTCTAAAAAAACTCGCGTTTTAGAGTCGCGCTCGTCGCCGTATTCGACGCGGCGTAAATCCTGCCTGTATCCGGCGGTATTTTCTAAAAACGTGACCAAATTCGACGGACCGACAATATCAACCGCGCAGCGAATACGGTCGCCGTATCGCACCGCCGCGGCAAGCGTCAGATGACCGCCGTAGCTGACGCCCGTGACCATTATTCGCTCGGCGTCGAGTTCGGGTTTCGCTGCCGTCCAATCAAGCAATGAACCGATGTCTTTGTAAGCGTTTTCTCTTAAAAATCCATCATCCAGCTTGAGAAAAGATTTTCCGTAGCCGGACGAGCCTCGAATGTTTGGAAAGACGAGAGCGATGCCGAGTTCATTCAGATAGTAATTGCGCCGTCCCAAATAATAGGGTTGAAACTGTGCTTCCGGTCCGCCGTGTATATCAATAATAACCGGGCGTTTACCAACGAAACGCGCGGGCGGGCGATAAAGAAATCCCGAAATCATCCTGCCGTCGAAACTCTTCCAACGTATCAACTCCGGCTCGACAAAGTTAGCCGTATTGATTCCTCCCGTCTCGCTTTGAGTCCAGCGCTCAACGCGCCCGCTTTTTACGTCGAGCGAATAAGCATCGGTCGGAAAGCGGGCGGAATCGAGATTAAAGCCGAGGACGTTTTCATTTTCGCGCCAACGGATGCCGGTGACAAAACCTTTCGGAAACGATCTCGGAAGCAAGCGCTCTCTTCGCGTTACGGTATTGAATAAATGCAGCGTCAAAGCTCCGTCTTCGTTCGTCACGGCGGCAACCGATTTTCCGTCCGGCGAAAGTTTTAATTCTTCCACATCCCAGTTGATGTCGGCGGTCAAAACCGTTTGTCGTTTTGTCGTCAAATCAAAATAAACGAGCCGTCTGAACTCCGAATCGAGATCGGTCGCAACGTAAATGCCTCGCCCGTCGCTGCTGAACTCGCCTGCGCTGTAGAAACTTTTCCCCGTCTGATTTTTCGGCGTGAGTAAAGTTTTTTCGCCCGTTTCAAGGTCGAAAAGCCACAGGTAACTTTCATTTGCCGAGACGTTTTCGACCGCGAGAATCCTGCGGTCGTCCAGCGACCAGTCGGCAACGCTCCAACCGCCGCCTTCAAGCCGCGCCAGCATTTTGTCGCTTGCCGCGTCAGCCGGATTCATCAAATATAAATCCACGTCTTTGCCATTGCGCTTTGTCGAGGTATAAGCAATGCGGTCGCCTTTGTTCGACCAAACGCCCGAGCCGTTTTTTGATTTTCCGTCGGTCAAAAGCGTTATCTTACTTGTCGTCAAATCATAGCGATGGATTTGATAATTTTGATCGCCGCTGCTGTCTTTGCTGAAAATAAAGTATTCGCCCCTTTTCGGTTGAAAAGAGACGCCCGTCGTAACATTGTCGTCGAAAAAGGTAAGCTGCGTGCGAGCCGCGCCCGGAAACTCGATTTTGTGAACCTGCGCCGTATTGCCGAAGCGCGTGGCAATCAGCATTTCGCGCTTAACCGGATGCCAGCACAAAATTCCGGCGTTTCGTCCTTTCGTGTAGCGACTGACCTCTTCGACGAGCGACGCGGGAATTTTCGGAATGCCTTGGGCAATCAAATTATCGCCCGGAGAAACGTCCGCGGTTTGAGCGAAGGAAGATTTCAAACAAATGAAAAAGACGAATATAAAAAGCAGTTTTTTCATCGAATTTATTTACCGCCCGGTTGAATCGTTGAATTTGCTTGAGAGACGATTTTGCCGCCGATTATGACCGCCGAAATTTTCCGCGTGTTTTTGATGTCGTCGAGCGGATTGGCATCAAGCAGAACGAGGTCAGCCACTTTCCCCTTTTCAATCGTGCCGTAATCTTTTTGAATGTTGAGCCACTTTGCCGGATTGAGCGTCGCCGTTTGCAA
The DNA here is from genome assembly GCA_046262295.1 of Pyrinomonadaceae bacterium. Taxonomy (GTDB): domain Bacteria; phylum Acidobacteriota; class Blastocatellia; order Pyrinomonadales; family Pyrinomonadaceae; genus JBHENC01. Next base: position 6,860 of record JBHENC010000019.1, read on the forward strand.
GGCTTCGAGCGGCGTTAAACCGGATTCGACGAAAAGCGCAAGCTCATCGTGCAAATCTGTTCCGGGTTGCGGGACGGGATAAGGATAAGCCTCTCGTTTGCGGGCGAAATCAGTTCCCGCCAGAATCTTGACGCCTGATTTTTGCATCATTCCGACAAACTCTTTGAAGCGGGCGAATATTTTTTGCCGCGCCGCCAAAGAGTTTCTCCACTTAGCCGGGTCTTTGACCGCGCCTTCTTCGGCTTCCTGCACGAAGGAGCGATAGCCGACCAGCGTCGGGGCGTAATAAGTTTTGTTTTTCACGAAACGAGCAAACAGAGCGTTGGCTTTCTCATCGGTGATTTCGGCTAACGCCGCCAGCGGGTCTTTCGGTTTTTCTCCGGCTTTGACATCGAACGAAACGCTTTCCAATATCAGCTCAATATGCTCGATGCTGCCGGTTCCGGCATCCGAAGCCTCTTCGATACGAACGCTTCTCGGCAAATGCGTGGCGAGTGAAATTTTCTGCTTGCGGCATTCGTCAGCCAGCGCGAGATAGGCGTCGTGCGGAACGGCGTTGTGAACTTTGATAAAATCGGCTCCGCGTTCTTTTAACTTTTTGACTGCCGCTCGCGCTTCGTCCGGCGTATTGACGACAATCGTCAGAGCCGCGCGAAATTCATTCATCTTTTTCGGACCGTCAACATAAGGACCGGCTCGGAAAATTCTCGGACCGACGAGCGTTCCGTCGCCAATATCTTTTCGCCATCGGTCAATTTGTTCGAGATTACTGCCCAAGTCACGCGCGCCCGTCACTCCATTGGATAGAAGCGCTGGAAATGCCGTGAACGGCGGCTCTTTCGTGTCGGCGTAAAACGACAAATGCGTGTGCATATCCCATAAGCCGGGAATCAGAAACTTGCCGGTCGCCTCAATCACTTGCGCGTTTTTCGGAATTTTGACTGTGCCGTTTTTGCCGAGTTTAGATATACGTCCATTAGTTATGACCACGGTCATATCCCGGTTAGCCGCTCCGCCGACGGTATCAATTACAGTGACGTGATTTATCACCAGCAGTTTCGACTGAAACGATGGCTCGGTTTGCGCGAAAATAACTGTCTGCGCCAGCAGAAGGAAAATTTCGATTATTACAAAAACTTTTTTCGACATATTGTTTACAGCCTGCCGTGCCAAATTCGATAAAACTTAACTTTCGGATGAGCGGGTTTGTATTGAGACTATACGCGGCGATTAAAGGCAGAGTCTTGTATGAGATGAACTTCGTTGTTTCTATTTAACCTGCGCGAAAAGTCGCCCGATACCGGGCAGGCGTCATACCGGTCGCATTTTTGAATGTTTTTGTAAAATGGCTCTGGTCGGAAAACCCGCAGTTGAGGGCAATCGTAACAAGCGAATCGTCAGAGCTTGTTAGTTGACGCGAAGCCGATTCCACGCGAAGTCGGCGAACATACTCGCCGACCGAGCAGCCGTAAAATTTGCGAAATGCGCGCGAGAAATAAACCGGATGCACATTAAGCGTTTCGGCGATTGACGTAAAATTCAGATTCTCGGCATACCGAGCGTGCAACAGCTCCTCAGCTTTTTTGACCCAAACCGGATGCTTAAAGCGCTTTTCGCGCGAGTCGCTGCGAGATATTTCTGCGATTATCTCAAGGGCTGTTCCTTCAATGACAAGCGGCGAAAGACTGTCTCTCCAGCGGAATTCTTTATAAAGTTTCGTCGCCAGCCAAGCCAAATGACCGCCGCGAAAATCAACCGGCGCGGACAAACCATTCGACCTTTCGCGTATCCAGTCTAACCTCTCCGATTGGATTTCAAACCGGAAAATCCGACCTCCTTCTTCGGAGAAATGGTCTGAATGAACTTCTCCTTCGGGGTGAAAAACGACGGTTTGTGTCGGGCATTCGCGGATTCTGCCTCCGTAGGTTTCGGTATAACTGCCGTGAAGATTAATGCTGATATAGGCGTTGCTGTGCGAGTGTTTCGTTATTTTGCTATCGGGAAGATATAAGCACTCGGACAAGATGAATTCACCGATCTCCCAAGTTTTTAGATTATTTCCAAAAAAGCATCCTTGATGAAGTTTCAAGCTCATACGAAATATAAACACCGCCGATTAGGTTTTCGTGACAAAACGAAGCGGCTTGCCATTGAATTTCCGCCGCAAGTTCCGTTGTCAGCAAAACAGCAACGCCGCGACTTCGATGTTGCGGGCAAACATACAAATCAACAATCACGCCGTCTTTCAGACACCAATGCAAATCGTAAGTTGAAGTCCAAACAAGAAAACCAACAACTTCGCGTGCCGACGTTTCCGCCAAGAAAATCTCAACGTCCTTTTCAATTATGTGCTGCTTAAACAATTCGGCGTTTCCGCCCTACAAGCCTTGAGAAGTTTACTGCATATAATCGGTAAGCAGTTTTGCGAGGCGCGGAACTTCAGCAGATTTAGCTTTGCGAATCAGAAACGACATTCTCAAACTTAAGTGCTAATAATACTGTTCTGATTAACAATAAGCCAACTTCAGCGACAGCGGCACAACGGTTGAGATGACGTGGGGCGAAACTAACCACACGCAAGCAACGGGTTTAGAAAAACCGTTATAATAAAGTCGCTGTTTCGCCCTCACGTCCATTGAATTGTTCGGCGTGTCGTGATTTCACACGCGCCTTTATTCCATACAATCCTTAAAATAGTAAGTTTTGCCTTTCGGATAATACGTCGCACAATAAACGTCGCTTTCAAACTTGCCCAAATACAAGTGCTTCTCGGTCATTAGGTCATAAACGATATAACTGTTTGAAATGCCGTATAGATTTTCTTCGTAATAAGCAGGCTTCTGACCTTTTCTAAAGGGCGCATTGAAAATTACCATAGCGAAGAAATCAACTTCTTCTTTTCGTTTGCGACTGTCAACTAAAAGAACGGCAAAATCAGCTTTCCCGTCGCGGTTCATATCGCCGGTAGAGTAATACTGATAACCATTCTCACCAATAGTATCTCGAATAAATTTCAGGTTTCCTTCAAAATCAGAACTGTCAATTTCTTCAACAGCCGGACGCAAGAAAGTTTTGGATTTCAGCCATTCTCGTAAAACTCCACGATGTTCCGGTTTGATATGTGCGAAGTAATCAATGGTTTTGTTTTCAGCGACATTAGTGTTTGAAGAATTCTGGACGTTGGCAGTTTGATTAGCATTGATATTTGAATTGCTTTGACTTTGAACGACTTGCTCTTTAACGGCGCAAGAAGTCATAAACAAAGCGAAACAAACGAGCAAAGCTTTAGAAATTGAGCCAACCATAAATTTATTACGTCAACATTAAACGATTTTCGACACAACCAAGAAACGCCGAACTACTGATTACACAGAACTATTCCTTATAACACGTAATATTTGAGTGCTATCGAGAATCATTCCGGATAATTATATTTTGCGCATCGGAATGATACCAGTTTTTGGCGACACAAATTATAGGGACTACGGTTAATCGCGTGAGTTCGCATACGGCGCGGCGCGATGTTAAGATGTGCGCGCAGTATGGTTATGCTCCACCGTGTATGTTCGTGGCGCATTTCGTTCAACGAAAATTTCGCGCTGTGGTTGTTCAGTAGCGCGCTCCCAGAGGATCAAGATGGCTGTTGAGAATATGAAGCAAGAAAGCAAACCCACGCGCGTCGTTGACATACTGACGAAGCGGCACGATGAAATCCTCAATCTATGGATCAAAGAGCGGCTGGAATCCGGCGAGTTTCGGGATGAGCTGATCTCGAAAAAAGATTTGCGCGCTCAATCGCAGCACATCGTTGATATGCTCGCGCGCTCGATTAAAGAGAGCGGCGGCGGCGATTTCGAGTCTCCGGCCTTCAACGAACTGCGCGGGCTGCTCAACGAGATTTCCCACACGCGCGCCGTCAAAGGCTACACGCCGACGGAGAATGCCACCTATATTCTTTCCCTGCGCAACACGCTGCTGCCGCTGCTCGCCGAAGAACTGGATGGCAACGCGGCCGAACTCGTGCGCGAGATGAACTACTTCACCAGACTTCTGGACAAGATGGGATTGGTGATGGTTGAGAATTTCATACGCTCGCGCGAAGAGATAATTCGCCAGCAACGCGCCGATATGCTGGAGCTATCAACGCCCGTCATCAAAGTCTGGGACAAAATTCTGACGCTGCCCATCATCGGCACGCTCGATTCGCGCCGTGCGCAGGTGATGATGGAAGCGTTGCTGCAAAAGATCGTCGAGAGCGGTTCGACCATCGCCATCTTAGATATTACGGGCGTGCGCACGATGGATACGCTCGTCGCCAATCATTTAATCAAGACGGTGACGGCGGCGCGTTTGATGGGCGCGCGGTGCATTCTGACGGGCGTTTCTCCGGCGATTGCGCAGACGATGGTGCAACTCGGCATAGACCTCACGCAGATCACCACGCGCGCACAGATGGCCGACGGCATCAAGCTCGCGCTGGAGATGAGCGGGCGTGCAGTGGTCGCCGCCAAAACTCTCTCGCAGATGTCGAGCGGCTCGGCGGCGGAAACGGCGCAGAAGACCGCCGCAATGGTCAAGCAGGCAAATGATATTATTGACCACAATAAACTGCGCTGATAGCGAGAGACACATACGCGCTTTCCTTTATCAACAATTCCACATTGCGAAATCAGGCGAAAGTTTCCGGCATGAGACGCGCCGCAAAGAATGAGCGGCGCGGCACAGCAAAGGAGTCCCGAAAAGTATGAACGGTACACGCATCCCTATACTCAAAGTCAGCCGCGTGTTGATCGTGCCCATTCAGGTTGATATGGACGATCAAACGGTGATGCTCTTACAGGAACGCATTCTCTCCGAACTCGAACGCACGGGCGCGCGCGGCGTGTTGATTGATATCTCTATGCTGGAAATGGTGGATTCGTTTATCGGGCGGATGCTGTCAGACATCGCGGCGATGGCGCGCATTATGGATGCGCGCACGGTCGTCGTCGGGATGCAACCGGCGGTCGCCATCACGCTCGTCGAACTCGGCCTCGAGCTAAAAGGCGTGGATACGGTCTTGAATGTGGACGAAGGAATCAAACTGCTGCGTAGCGAGTTTGACGCGCGCGAAGATGAAGCGGAAGCGCCATATGGGGAGTTTGCATTTGGAGAGCAGAACCATCGCGCTTGAAAGCGAGCAGGATATCAGCATCGCCCGCCACGAAGTGCGCCTTCTGGCCGCCGCGCTCGGCTTTCGTATGATTGACCAGACGCGGCTCGCCACCATCACTTCAGAACTGGCGCGCAACATCGTCAAGTATGCGCGGCGCGGCCAACTAATCGCGCAGCAGACGACGAACGCCAACGGCGAGCGCGAAGGCTTGCGCCTTATCTTTGAAGACACCGGCCCCGGCATCGAAAACATAGCGGCGGCGATGCGCGACGGCTATACGACCGGCGGCGGATTGGGCAAAGGCTTGCCCGGCTCGAAACGGCTCGCCGACGAATTCGCCATCGAATCCGAAGTCGGGCGCGGCACGCGCGTTACCATCGCCCGCTGGCTCTGAAAGCAGATGCTAGATGTCAGATTTTAGATGTTAGCGAAGGCAGGAAACCAGCATCCGGTAGCTGACATCCAGCATCCGATTTACTTGTGAGAGAAATTCGTTCCATCAATATCAAAGACGAGGCGGAAGTCGGCGCGGCGCGGCGCGCGGTGCATCAGTACGCGCGTGAGATTGGTTTCACCGACACGGAACTTGCAGAGATAGACATCGTCGTTCAGGAGATTGGCACGAACGCGGTTCGCTATGCGAAGGACGGCGGCGCGCTGCACTTTGCGACGCCGCTCGAATCCACAGCTATATCCGGCCTTGAGCTTTTCTACTGCGACAAGGGGCCGGGCATTTATAATCTTGACCGTGCCGTGCGCGACGGCGTTTCATCAAGCGGCAGTCTCGGCTCCGGACTCGGTGCGATTCGCCGTTTGATGGACGAGTTTGAAGTTTACTCGACGGTGCGCTCGACCGCGCGGCTCTCGCTCGCCAATATGCGCCGCACAACGCACGGCACGGCGCTGCTGGCACGCAAATGGACAGCCGCCGCAAAATCACACAAACGCGCGATGAACAACACGAGCGACGCTGGCGATGCGCTCACGCTAAAACACAGAATCGGCGCGTGGAGTCGTCCATATCCCGGTGAAGATGCGAACGGCGACGCTTACTATGTGCGCACGCGCGAGGCGCAAACGCTGCTGGCGGTGGTTGACGGACTCGGACACGGGCACGGCGCGCAGGTGGCGGCGAATGTGGTTCTCGGGTTGCTCGACGAATGGGCGGGCGAGCCGGTTGGCGAGATACTCATGGCCGCGCATGAAGCTTTGCGCGCGACGCGCGGCGCGGTGATGAGCGTCGTCGTCATTGATACGGAATCAAACCGTTTTCACTATGCGGGCGTCGGCAACGTACTCGCGCGCGCCTTCGATACGCCCGAACGCATCAGCCTGATCTCTTCAAACGGCACGCTCGGCTCGCGGCTTGGCACAGTGCGCGTCTGGACGAACGCATGGAGCGCGGGTACAACTATTGTGATGGCGAGCGACGGATTGAGCGCCACCTGGGATATGGCTTTGTATCCGGGTCTGCTGCAAAAAAGCCCGCAGCTTCTGGCAGGCGTTCTGATGCGCGATTACGCGCGCGAGACGGATGACGCGACAATTCTCGTCGTTCGATAAAACAGAGCTTTCGTTTTGATAAAAGCATGATGGATAACGTGAATTCAACTCGGCTCGGAGACATTTATATTCGCCGCGAAACGGACATCGTCAAGGTGCGCGACCGCGTGCGGCGTCTCGCGCGCGAAGTGGGATTCGATTCGACGACGCAGATTAAAGTCACGACCGCCGTTTCCGAGATTACGCGCAACATCTACGAGTATGCCAAGTCGGGCGCAATCTCCCTTGCGCTGGCCGAGCGCGATGAGGATGCGGGATTGATGATTACGGCGCGCGACGAAGGCCCCGGCATGGATGAAACGAAGTTGCGCGCGATTCTTCGCGGCAGCTATCAATCGGATTCCGGCATGGGCGTAGGGCCTGTCGGGAACGCGCAAGCTGATGGACGAATTCGATATTCAGACCGCGCCCGGCGAAGGCACACGCGTGACGATCATCAAGTGGCTGCCGCGCCCCTCCGCCGCCAAAGTTAAAGACCGCGTCGAAGAGTTGCGCGCGCACTTCGGCGCGGAAGAGAGCGATTCGGCCATCGAGGAGTTGCAACAGCAGAACAGGGATTTCGTGCTGGTGCTGGGTGAGCTGGAAGAAAAACGCGAAGAGCTTGAAGAGCTTAATCGCCAACTCTCCGAAAGCAACCGCGAGTTGAATGAAGCCAACGCCAAACTGCGCGAACTGTCGGAGATGAAGGAAGAGTTTCTGGCCTTGACGACGCATGATCTGCGCTCGCCGCTAACGGTCATCAGCGGCGTCATCAGCTTCTTCACGTCGGGTCGGCTGGGCGAACTCTCTCCCGAACAGAGCAACATGGTTGCGATGATGGAGCGCAACGCGCAAAGCTTGATCGAACTCGTCAACGATCTATTGGACGCTTCCAAACTGGAATCCGGTTCGATGCGGCTTGATCTCACTTCGATTGACTTGCGCAAACTCGTGCACGAGCTGCATGAAACGATGGAGCCGCTGGCGCGCGAGCAAGGTGTCACTCTCAAAGAAGAGTTGCCGCCGGATTTGCCGCCCATCCAAGCAGACCGCACCAAGCTGCGGCGCATCTTCGTCAATCTGCTTTCCAACGCGATTAAGTTTACGCGCAGGGGCGGCGCAGCCACCGTCACCGCCGAACATTTGAACGACCGGCTTCGCATCTCCATCAGCGATACGGGCATCGGCATTGCGCCCGAAGATGTCGCGCGCCTTTTCGACAAATACGAACAGGCACGCTCGCGCGCCACACGCGGCGAAAAAGGCACAGGACTCGGACTCTACATTACAAGGCAACTCACAGAGCTGCATGGCGGCGAAATCAGCGTCGAATCAACGCCCGGCACTGGCTCGACTTTCACATTCACGCTGCCCCTTAAAAGAAACGTCTGAACGAGGAGCGTGGAGTCAGGAGTCAAAAACAGTCAAGGAGTAAAGGCTTGGCTCATGACTCACGACTTTCTAAATAGACTTATGCACTATCATTTGATTGGAATATGCGGGACGGCGATGGCGTCTCTGGCCGGGATGCTACAGGCGCGCGGGCATCGCGTCACAGGATCGGATGAAAATGTTTACCCGCCGATGTCCACGATGCTCGAATCGCTGGGCATCAACCCGATGCAGGGCTACAAGGCACAGCATCTTGTGCCGCATCCCGATTGCGTCGTCGTCGGCAACGCGATTCCGCGCGGCAACCCGGAAGTGGAAGAGACATTAAACCGCAGGCTTTTTTATCGCTCGCAGGCGGAAACCGTCAAAGAAGAGTTTATACGCGGCAGGCGTTCGCTCGTCGTCACGGGCACGCACGGCAAAACGACGACGACGAGCATCGCGGCGTGGGTGTTGGAGCGCGGCGGACTCCGCCCGTCATTTCTGGTCGGCGGCGTCGTGCAGAATTTCGGCGCGAGTTTTCGCGTGACCGATGGCGATTACTTTGTGATTGAAGGCGACGAATACGACACGGCCTATTTCGACAAGGGGCCGAAGTTTATGCACTACCTGCCGGAGCTTGCCATCGTCAATAACATAGAGTTTGACCACGCGGATATTTACGCAGACCTCGCGGCGATCAAACTCGCGTTCCGCCGTTTGATGAATCTAGTGCCCGGCAACGGGCGGCTCATCGCCAACGGGGATGACCGGAACGTGCGCGACGTGATCAAGGAGATGGGCGCGCGGCTTCACACGCAGCTCGAAACTTTCGGCACGGCGGAGGATTGCCGCTGGCAGGCGCGCGATATTGATTACACGAATGAACTGGCATCGTTCAGCGTTTACCGCGAAGGGCGCGAGTGGGCTAAGTTTCAAACAACGCTGATCGGCGATTTCAACATACGCAACTGCCTTGCGGTGATCGTCGCGGCGGACGCCTTGGGCATCAAGCGCGAAGCGATACGAGATGCGCTGGCGACTTTTAAGAGCGTGCAGCGGCGTATGCAGGTGAAGGGCAAAGAGCGCGGCGTCACAGTGATAGATGATTTCGCGCATCATCCGACCGCCGTGCGCGAGACGCTTTTAGCCTTGCGAAAAAAGTTTACGAATCGCCGCCTCGTCGCTATTTTCGAGCCGCGTTCGTGGTCTTCACGCCTCGCCGTGTTTCAAAACGACTACGCGCTCGCGTTCGACGCCGCCGATTACGTTGTTATCGCAAGCGTCTTCGATAGCCGCAAGGCGACGGAGAAAGGCGCGGTGCTCGACACAGACAAATTGATCGCAGACATCGCCGCGCAAAACAAACCGGCCTTCAGCATAGACGGCGCGGACGAGATTGTGCGCCGCCTCGCGCCCGAACTCCGCACGGGCGATGTCGTCGCCATCATGTCTAACGGCGGCTTCGGCGGCATCCACGAAAAGATGCTTGAGGCGCTGCGCCAAAAGTAGAAATCAATGCCCATTAACAATTACTGCGTAACAATTATGCAGTTGTTGTTTTCTGCCTTCCTGATTTCACATACTTTAACAAAACATTTGTACCGCTCACGAAGTTTGCTTCCGGTAGAAATAGGCCTGCGTGAAGTTGTAGCGCAGATGGACAGTAATACGGTGAAAGAATTTTCGATGTTTGAGCACGCTATGAAGCTGGCTAAGCCTTGCGGCGCGGCGCAGCTCGGTGAAGTCTCCAATGTTTCGCAGCGCGACTTTGACGCGCGTGAGACATTCTGCTTTCGTTCGGTCGTGCCGTGCCTCGAGTATGTCAGTTTGTTGATTAAAAGCGCCCTGCTGTTGCGAACCAATCGCAAGGGGAGAGTTTACGTCGGATTTGAAAAGTTTTCGCGTATGGAAGCGATAATTGACCGCTACCTGCGTATCGCGGATGTGTCCGAGCGCGTTTACGTGTTCGGCGAAGACATTTGGCAGCCGCCGCGCCACCCAAACATGAAGCTGATTCCGGTGGCAAGCGATTCGCCGATGGCGCGCGAGTGGTTTGTCATCGCCGATTCATCCACCTTGCGCGTGGCGCTCGTCGCCTCGGATGAAGACGGATTCGACGCGCCGGTTCTCGAAGCCCGCAGATTTCGCGCGATAAAGACAAGCGACGAACAGATCGTCGCGCAGCTCGCCGCCGCCGCCGAAGGATTGATAGATTCCTCGCTCGCCGCCTGACGCCTCTCCGAATCTCGCTTCTCCTTTTTACTCACCATCAGGCACTTCGACAAATTTCAATGCAGCGGCTTGAGCTTTGTTCGGCAAAGCGTCGCGGCCTGCGTCCGCCGCTTTTGCGACGCGCACCGAGAGCACACGCTGGATGCGTTTGGGAAGCACGAGCGGCGCGAATTTCGCCAGTGATTCGGTGAGTTGAATGATATCGCCGCCGCCGCGCCAGTGCTCGCGTACGATTGCTTCGTCCGTGCGATCAATCAGCCGCAGCAAAGTCAGCGCGATTAAATAAGCGTCGTCCATCTGCCCGACGAAAGGAATCATGTCGGGGATAAAATCGAGCGGCAGAATGGCGTAAACGATGGCTCCGGCGAGCAACGCCTTCTCCGTTTTCGGCACGCGCGAATCCCGCAGCAATCGCACGCACAAAGCCACAAGATTCGGGAAGAACATTATCAAACTCTTCATACGCCGTTTCGCTTCAAGCCTTTTCATTTGTCTCCTTCGCATCAAACGCACAAACCTAGCATTCGTTTCTTTGAACTTAACGATAACATTATTCCCACACTTCCAGAATCCAACGAACGCGAAAGCCTTGCGATAAGCGCGCACTCGTTCTCATACGCAATCGCTTCATGCTAAATTAACGGCGAATCCAGTAGCCTTCAATAGCAATCTACCGGCAGCAGATAAGAAACTGGCAACTGACCGACTGATTACCGACAACTTCTTTATGAACATACTCGAACGCTTGCGCCAGCGCGCTTCAGACAATCTCCAGCACATTGTTTTGCCGGAAGGCGAAGATGCGCGCACCGTCGTTGCCGCCGCCATTTGCGCGCGCGAGCGTATTGCACGCATCACTTTGCTCGGCCGTGAAGAAAAGATTCGCGCCGCCGCGCAAACAGCGAACGTCAATCTCGGCAACGTGGAGATAATTGACCACGCCCGCGCACCGGATTTCGAGCGGATGGTTTCGCTCTATCACGATCTGCGGCGCGCCAAAGGCGTGATGAGCGACGAAGCCCGCGCCGCCGTTGCCGATCCGCTCTTTTACGGCAATCTGATGGTACGCGCCAATCTCGCAGACGGCTCCGTTGCGGGCGCAACCAACACGACCGCGCACACGGTTCGCGCCGCCCTTCACTGCATCGGCGTCCGCTCCGGCTTTAAGATCGTCTCGAGCTTCTTCGTGATGGCGCTGCCGGATCAAAGCTTCGGCGAAAACGGCGCGCTCATCTATGCAGACTGCGGCGTAGTGATTGATCCTTCGGCAGCAGAGTTAGCCGAGATCGCCGTCGCGTCCGCCGATTCCTGCCGCGCCTTGCTCGAAACGGAACCGCGCGTTGCGATGCTTTCGTTCTCGACTAAAGGAAGCGCGAAACACAAAAACATAGATAAGATTATCGAAGCGACGAAGACCGTTCGCGCGCGCGCCCCGGAGCTTTTAATTGACGGCGAGTTGCAGGCGGACGCCGCGCTCGTTCAGGCAATCGCGCACTCGAAAGCGCCCGGCTCGGAAGTGGCCGGACGCGCCAACGTGCTCATCTTCCCGGATTTGGGCGCGGGCAACATTGCGTATAAGCTCACCGAAAGATTGGCAAAGGCGACCGCCATCGGCCCCGTCCTGCAAGGCTTGGACAAACCTGCCAACGATCTCTCGCGCGGCTGCAAAGCCGAAGACATCGTTGACGCCGTCGCCATCACCGCCGTGCAGTCGCAGGCGCGCAAGCAGTAGCAGACAAACATCCTGAACCGAACGCTGCGCGCGGGCAAACGCAAAGGCGCACACACGGCATCGAAGCTCGCAACCGTTTCCGCAAAAACGCATTTTCGTTCGGTAAGGCTTTTGATGCGTCAAACCTGCAAATCATCTTTTAGTATTGCTATGATGGCAGCAGCAATCTTTATCGCGCTGCCGCTTTATGCCCGCGCTCAGGAGGAGCAGCAATCATCCTCGCCGCAAAGCAAACCTGCGCCGGATATAAATCTTAATTCGCCGTCGCCTTCACCGACGCCCCCGCCAAGCGCGGATGAAACGATTCGAGTTTACACGGAAGAAGTTCGCATCCCCGTCTTCGCTTACGACGAATACGGCAACTTCGATTATGCAGTTGAAGCGGACGATCTACTGGTGCTCGAAGACGGCGTGCCGCAAAAGGTGCGGAGCGTGCGCCATCTTCCGGCGAATGTTTTATTGCTGCTCGATACGGGCGGCGAATCCGCAGGTCTCGGCGGCCTCTCTAAAAGCACGTCTCTAACGCGGGCGGTGGCGTTGCGCGTTCTCGCAGGACTTCATAGAGATGATCGTGTCGCCGTGATGCAATTCGCGGATCGCCCCGAACTGCTGCAGGGTTGGACGACTGACAGGCAGGCGGCGGAGCGTGCGTTGCGTTGGAAACTTCTTTCCGGCAAACGTGTGCGGCTGGCCGAAGCAATCATGGCAGCCGCGCACAGCTTCGCGGACACGCCAGAAGGAAGCCGCCACGTCGTGCTGGTCACGGACGGTGTCGAGACTCCCGGCGGCAAAACGGATCGCACCGAAGCCCTCAAGCAACTGCTGGCGACACGCGCGACCATTCACATCATCAGCTACACGCAGCTTGTGCGACAAAAGCAGCGCGACAAAGTTGAAGAGGAAATCAACAACACGGCGATTCGCCAGCGAAGCTCCGTCAGCGTTATCGCCAACGCCGGGATTAATCCGAATCCGGCGAGTCCGGCGGGCGCGAATCCGCCGCCGGTAATGGGCGGCAATAACATCACGTTCGATCCGGCGATGCGACGCTTGCGTAAGGCTTACGAAGCGGACGTGCGCCGCAGTGAGCAGTGGTTGACAAGCATCGCGGAAGAGACGGGCACGCGGATACGGCTGCCCGTTTCCGCTGCGGAGATGCTGGACGGAGGCGCGAAAGTTGCGCGAGACATAGGAGCGCAATACGTCGTGACGTATACGCCGAAGCGCCCGTTTGTGTCGGCGCAAGTTGGAGAATATCGCCGTCTGGAAGTTGCGCCGCGCCGTACCGGGCTTAACCTGCGCACGCGGCGCGGTTATGTGACAACTGCGCCTACATCAACAGTGACGGCAACGCCACCGCAGTCTCAATAATCCGGCCTGAAATTTAATCTTTGAAGTTAGCGGGCGGATGCTGCGTCCGAAGAGGGCAGTGCGTGGTCTACAGTGGCAGCCTGTTGCGGGACGGCGATGTTCGCCTGAATTTTGAGAAGCGAGAGGTGGCGCAGTTCGTCCCAATCCTCACGCGGCACACGATGAAACGCGGCGACAACCGCCGGATCGAATTGCACTCCGGCGTTTCTTTGCAGCTCCGCCGCCGCCGCTTCGTAGGATTGCCCCGGACGATAAACGCGGTCGGAAGTAATCGCGTCAAAGGTGTCTGCGACGGAGAAGATGCGCGTCTTCAAATCAATCTCTTCGCCACGCAAACCGAGCGGGTAGCCGGAGCCGTCCCACTTTTCATGATGCTGCCCGACGACATAGGCCGCGCCTCCTAAAAAATCTATGCCGCGCAAAATTTGCTGGCCGTGCAAAGGATGCTCGCGCATCTTGATCCACTCTTCGTCCGTGAGCTTCTCCGGTTTACGCAAAATAGCATCCGGCACGCCGATCTTGCCGATGTCATGAAGGAGCGCGCCGAATTCAAGCCCTTTCAGCTCTTCCTCATTCAAACCGCACTCACGCCCTAAACGCAAACTGAACGAAACGACGCGATCCGAATGGCCGTGAGTCTCCGCGTCGCGCGCCTCCAGAGCGGCGGCGAGAGCTTTGAGCGTCGAGCGATATGAGTTCTCGAGCGAATGCAGCGCGAGATCGAGCTGCGCCGTGCGTTGTTCGACGAGTTCCTGCAAATGGCTTTCGTAGAGCCGCTTGTCGCGCAGCAATTGATGATGTTCGAGAGCGCGCCTGACAGCGGCCTGAACCTGCCGTAGATCGAACGGCTTCATGATGTAGTCGAACGCGCCGACGCGCAAAGTCCTGATCGCGCTCTCGATGGTCTGCACGCCGCTAATCATCACGACGACCGTATCCGGCGAATGCGCGTGGACGTGCGGAACCATCTCCAGCCCGCTCATCCCGCTCATCATGATATCGCTGATGACCAGATCAACTTTGCCCGTGCGGAATTGCTCGAGTGCTTCTTCGGCTGAAGCGGCGGTGGAACAATCATAATCGTCGCTCAACAGTTCGTACAACACGTCCCGTATTTCCGGCTCGTCGTCCACCACCAGAACACGCATTTTGCCGGTGCTTGCATTAACCATCGAGGCTGACTCCTGCCGTGAACGCGAAGTGAAAGAAGAGACAAAAAAGAGCGTCCGGCGCGAACGCTTTATATAATAACATGGCTCGGACGATGATGGGCGGCGACACGCTTTGAGCGAGCCAAGCGCCGCGCAACAAAGCGTTCTTATTCTACCAACAGTCTATCTTCCCGGTAAACGATTCTCGTAAGAAATCAATCCCCAAAGGCCTATGCGTTTCCTGTCCGTGTCCGTCCCGGCGGCGGGTTGACCAATGCGTGCGACATCACTATTATTCTTACTTCACGCCGGAGTGATGAAATTGGTATACATAGCAGACTCAAAATCTGCCGTCTGTCATGGACATGGGGGTTCGAGTCCCCCCTCCGGCACCATAATCTACAGTTCGTTCCAACAGGATAGTTGCAATACAGCATCCAATACCAGTTAGCCTTCATTCCCAACTTCAGTCTCTTCTATATCCGGCAATTCTTCGTCTCCCCTACCGTCTATTAGGTCGCTGAAAGCTGCCATAGACTGCCTTAAGGTATTTTGTGCTTCACGCTGCCCATACTTTGCAGCCATTACGTCTTTAACTAGCTGCCGCTGGGTTTCTTTATCGGGTGGAAAGCAAATTTCTAATGCCTCAAAATCGGCGACTTGTGTGCGGCGTCTGTTGCTATGTCCGGTAGTGATAGCTCTGAACGCTCTTTGATAGTATCTGGTTCTAAGTAAGCAAGAGAGAAAGTTTGGATCAAGCCGTTCGTCGGTGATCTCATAAATCGGAAACTCTTTCGTTACCAAAGCACCGTTGAATTCTTCCGGTACTACCGAGATGCAACCTTTCCACAGGTCAATGGAAGAGAAAACCACATCCTCGCTTTCTGCTGCGTACCATGTAGAAGAACTATCCTCGAAATACATTCCGAGCCATTCAGGGGGATTGTTCCCTTTGCCAGCCTGCCGTGGGCGTATGTCGCCCGTTTGAGCAATCGTCATCACCTTTACAGGCTTATCCGGTTCGTTTTCGGGATGAATAATAGAACCTCGCCGCTGCATTGCCTTGCCTATCTCAACCTTTACCCATCCAGCGGGAATAGATGTGCGTTCTTCTCGCTTAAAGAGGAAGTATTTGGGATCGAGCCGATTGCTTGAATGAGCGTTCCACATCTCTACAATTGAGATGGACATACAATCGGGCGACAAGCGACCATTATAACTGTCAGGCTCTTTGAGAAACTGTTGGTATTCTCCAAGAATCGTTCCCTCCTGACTGTCGAAAAGACGCCCGCCCGTGTCGCCAATGTAAAGATCGTTTTTCTCCGAGGGTACGCCGGTCGTGGTGTAGCCAAGATGATTAGCCTCCGCTAAAAACACCTTGTAATTGATCCCTTCCAAAGTACGGGTAAGGGCATCGCTTTCACTTTCATCGTCGGAGATTAATGATTCATACACACTATCAAAGTGATACTTTTCTGCCGCCGTGAATTTCCTAAAGAAGAGTATGGATGTTTTGTTTTGCGCGCCAGATTTCCTAAAGGCATAATCTGGAAGCGACACGATTGCCTCTATAACACCATTCTTAACAAGAAAGCGTCTGACGCGCGGGCAATTCGATTGTTCACCCTGATTGTTAAAGATGCCGTCCGGCAGAATCAGCCCAAGTCTCCCGCCCCCTTCAAGTAAATCTACACATCTTTCTAAAATGGCTTGCTCTGACGCTACTTTGTCGCGGTCTGTAGCAATCTCAAATGTAGATAAAGTGTTAGAGCCGAGATGATCGTCGTCGCCCTCCTGCACCTCATCACCAAAAGGCGGGTTTCCTACAACTCTCGAAAATTTCTCTTTGGGCGGATTCAAGCGAGGGCGGGCGAAAACAGCATCTAAGCAGCTTTTATCACCTTCCACATTCGTGTGACCATCATGGTGTAAAAGCAAATTGATTTTGCAAATTCGGGCTAGAATCTCGTGAATCTCGATCCCATAAACTCCGTGCAATGCGAAATCCAACTTGATGCGATCTATCTCTGACGCTATCTGTCCTTTGAAATTTGAATCAATCGAGTGCCACACCTGTAACAATGCTTCAAGTAAAAACCCGCCGCTGCCCGCTGTCGGATCAATAAGATGATCCTCGTGGGTAATATCCAACATTGCGACCGTGAATCTAGCCAGCGGGCGCATTGTGAAGTATTGCCCCAACTCGCCGCGAAAAACCGAGCCAAAGAAATTCTCAAAGGCACTTCCGATACTATCAACATCCGTCCGAACAAAGCTGACATCCTGTAAGACTCTGACAACCTCATACATTTTCTTGTCGTTTAGATTGATTCGTATGCCATGCGGGAAGATGGTTGTATCAGACTTACAGGCTTGTGCGAACCGCTTATGAATGCGATTTGCAACTGTGGCAGTCGTCTCTTTCGTGCCAACCTGAAAATCTCTCGGCTGCCCTGTCGGAATAGACCGCTCATCACTTACTTTCGCAAAAAGCAGTTTCGACCATTCATCAAATGCCGTAAGTGGGTCACGTTTCCCACCCGCCCAAATAATCGAGTGCGCTCGCCTGATTTTGCTTTCGAGGATAGATGGCCTAACCGACTTAATGTCGTTTTCCGTTCCGGCTAAGAATTGATAAACGGGCACGTCACCATACTGAGTAGGAATGGCGTCCCTTTGCCCTCTGATGTTATCTTTCCTTTCTGTCGGCGGGAAGTTAGCTACATCGTAAAAAGTTGATGTGGAGTAATCATCGTAAAGTCCGAAGGGTGAACGCAACGAATTCACGTTGCCGAATAATTGTTCAATCCCTTGCTCACGGTCTTTCTTTGATGTGTTTTCAGGCTTATTTTCAACTACAAGGAAAGGTTCTCTACACCTGTCATCCAAATAAACAACGATGTCTGCCCAATCATTAGGTGTGCGGCGAGGTACAGTAACCTCAGTTTTGATTCTATTCGCTGGATATCCTTTCTTGATGATGAGAAAAGCAATCGAGCGACACCTCACCCACTCTTCTGGATCACTCCACTGATAGGTTTTCTTTTGGTGAAGGTTATAGGTGACTTTGTTATCTTTAACTTCAATTATTCCCCTTTTCATTGCCTCCGCGACATATTCATTATGTAAAACGTCATCTATCTTCTCTTGCGCTTTTTTACCCAAAACTTTATCCGCTGCCTGTGCCATCAGCATCTCCAATCAAATTTCCAGAATAAAAATCCTGAAATCACCTCAATCAAGTGAGCCTATCTTCCTAGCAAAGGCCGGATGTGACTCGTGTAATGCTCGTCCAACATGGCCTTAACCTTCTTAAAATATCCATACGCTGAAATATCTATCACCAGCAGATTATATCCTGTTGCCTGCATCTCCATCTGTTTAGAGATGTCCGCAGCCTGATTTTTTGCAAGTTTCTGATTGCCAAAGAGAGCGTCCCCAGACAAATGCATCACGGAAACTTGGGGCACGTTACCGCTTGAGTCGGCCTCATCTTCAACCTCTTATCTATTACTTAATCTCATGCACCATACGGTTCTAAGTGTGCGGGAAAGCGTGCGCCGTCCAATAGGCTTGGCGCAGCGATGGCTAATCAAAGCGGTGCGGGGATTGAGCGGAGGCGTCCGGCACTCATCTTGCCTGCCTCAACGCAACGCGTTTCTTTGTTCGATGCGCGCTGTGTGAAGATGATTTGAGGAGGCTGCCCGTTATAATGAAGAATTTGAAGCATTCCCGTTTGAACTATTCGCGGATAGGTGTCGCGTCCGTCATCCTGAGCATCGTGTCAATGGTTGTGCCGACGGCGCAGCCGGTGCGCGCGCAGAGTAGCCGCCTTGAGCGACAGATCACGGCGCGTGCCGAGCAGATTACCGGAGACGGTTTTCCTATCTCTACCGCAACGGCGCGCGGCGTCCGCATCTTTGCCCGCACAGAGCCGCGCGCCGATGTTCTGCGTGCGATTGACGACGGCATGACGGAGTTGTTCGGCATTGCGCGTCGTCATGGATATCGTGCGCGTCTGAATTATACGGATTACACGGTCTTTATCGCCCGCGCTGACCGCATGAAAGATTCGGCGGGCAAGTATTCGCCGGATATCGCCGTGTCCGCAGGACAGTATGCCGGAAGCGTTTACGATCAGGGCGGCTACGTTTATGCCGCCGGGATGGTGCTGGCATACAACCCTTGCGCGTTCATCATCGCAGAGCACGAAAAGGATTTACAGCGCATCTCGAATGTCGTGCGCTATGAAGGCGAGCACCTGATTCTCTACTACAATGATCGCGCTCTTTATGAAAAGACGGCGGATCATAGTCGCGGCGGCGGCCATCCTATTCTGCAATGAGCCGGTGCGCTGTGAAGAAAAATGTTTCGCGCGGTAAGCGTTGACGATGGCCGCTATGGAGTCTAGTGCATCTTAAACGCCCCGCCGTGCGGTTCCGGTGTTAGTTCTGGTCGGCTCGAATCCTGTAAAACTTCGTGCATCTCCAGAACATTCGGCTTGGGATAAGCGTCTTTCGGTAACGTGCCGGATTGCGCATGGCCTTTAACAAACTCATCGGAGCGCACCCAGTTGAGAAAATCCTGACGGCTGTTCCAGAAAGTGAAAACCACATATGGATCACCCTCGTTGACGGGACGTAGCACTTGATTGGAAATAAAGCCCGGCATCTTATCCACCAGCCCGGCGCGCTCACGAAACACCTTCTCGAAGGCGTCCGCATATTCCGGCTTCACGTAAATACGATTAGCAACTGTTATCATTCATCGTCTCCCTTTTGTCTGATGATATCACTATGCGGCAAAAGGCGCGTCAACACGGCTTCCGCTTTTAACGCTTTATCAACCGCCGCTTACGATTCCGCCCTTTCAGCCAACTCCGCCCATCTTTCGAGGTCGTGGTCGAGTTGTTGAAGCAACTGTTGCTGCTCTGTAAATAAGGCCTGCACGCTGGCGGCATCGCTCGAAGAGACGCCTAACTCTGTTTCAAGCTCGGCTTTTCGCGTCTCGGCGACGACAATCCGCGACTCAAGCGTTTCAAGCTCGCGCTTTTCCTTGAACGACAATTTGCGCGAAGATTTGGATTCGTTTTGAGCGGCAACATTCGCTTGAGCGACGCCGTTCGCCGTGCTCGCGGCGGCGGCGCGCGTCTCGATTGTTTTTGCGGCCTCTTCGCGCTCACGAAATTCGAGGTACGCGCTGTAATCTCCCGGATACTCGCGCACCATGCCGTCGCCTTCAAACCTAAAGACCTGATTGATCGTGCGGTCTAGAAAATAGCGGTCATGGCTGACCACAATCAACGCGCCCGCGAAGTCGTCCAGATACTCTTCGAGCGCCATCAGCGTAGGGATGTCCAGATCGTTCGTCGGCTCATCCAGCAGCAACACGTTCGGCGCGCTCATCAAGATGCGCAGCAAGTATAATCGCCGCCGCTCGCCGCCCGAAAGATTTGCGATCAAAGCATATTGCGCGGCGGGCGGGAACAGAAATTTTTCGAGCATCTGGCTGGCGGTAATCAACGCGCCGTCAATTGTCTGAACGTGCTCGGCGACTTCACGCACATAATCAATCACACGCTGATTATCGTTTAAGGCGCGGCTCTCCTGATCGTAATAACCGATTGCCACCGTCTGCCCGATTTCAACCTCACCTTTATCGGGTTGGATGCGCCCGGTGATGATTTCAAGCAGCGTCGTCTTGCCCGTGCCGTTCGCCCCGACGATGCCGATGCGGTCATTGCGCTTTAACAGATATGTAAAATGCTCGATCAATTTCAGATCACCATATGCCTTCGAGACATCGCGCAATTCGATGACCTTCGTACCCAGACGGCGTGCGCCAATCGCTATATCGAGTTCTGCGGCGGCGCTCTCGACGGGTTGCGCCATCAGTTCGTTAGCGGCATCTATACGAGCTTTCGATTTGCGTGTGCGCGCCTTCACGCC
Organism: Pyrinomonadaceae bacterium; assembly: GCA_046262295.1. Classification (GTDB taxonomy): domain Bacteria; phylum Acidobacteriota; class Blastocatellia; order Pyrinomonadales; family Pyrinomonadaceae; genus JBHENC01. The sequence goes on from JBHENC010000019.1 coordinate 27,365, forward strand.
GCGCCGCAGCCACGCCAGCTCATGACGGATCAGCATCTTGCGCTTTTGCCCTTCGACGGCGCGCTGCGTCTCCTGCTCTTCTTTCTTCTCCAGATAATAAGCGTAGCTCCCGTTGAAGCTCTGCACCGTGCCGCGATCAATCTCCAGAATGCGGGTCGTCACGCGATCCAGAAAATAACGATCATGCGTCACGAGCAGAAGCGTGCCCGCGTAACGCGCCAGATAAGATTCAAGCCAGCTCACCGTGTCGGCGTCGAGATGATTGGTCGGCTCATCCAGAATCAACACGTCGGGTTTGACGATAAGGGCGTGGGCGAGCGCGACGCGCTTGCGTTGCCCGCCGGAGAGCGCCGCCATATATGCGCCCGTGTCGTTGATCCCGAGACGTGTCAGCACCGTCCGCGCGTTGGTTTCGAGTTCCCATCCGCCGTTGGCTTCGAGCTTGTGCGCGAGGTCTGCGACCGTATTCAAGAGCCGCACATTCGTTCCGCCTTCAACGGCCAGATCATGGCACGCCGCTTCGTAATCGCGTATCAATTGCATCACGCCGCCGCTCGCGTTGAAGATGGTTTCAAGCACCGTCGCATCCGCATCGAACGGCGGGTTCTGCGGTAAAAAGGCCAGCACCTTTCCGTCGGCAAGCGTGATGCGTCCTTCGTCCGGCAGTTCCGCCCCGGCGATGATGCGCAACAGAGTGGTCTTACCGGAACCGTTGGCCCCGATGATCCCTATCTTTTCGTCGGCCTCAAATCCGAGCGTCACGTTCTCGAAGAGCGGCTTGATGCCGTAATTTTTACAGGCGTTTTCGAGCGAGAGAATATTCATAAACTTACGTTAAGGCATCCGACACAAGACAGCCGAACGAAACAGGTGCGTTTCGTGTCAACTTACGGCAATCACTTCGAGCTGCTCACTATCCAATTCGATTATCAATTCCATTCCGTAGCGCAAACCTTCAATATGTGAAGTCAACACTTCCAGCACGCCCGCCGGTTGAAAATGCTGCGGCTTCGTTTCAGGATGCGGATAGTAAAGCAATCCGTCCGCCGCTTCTCCGTTTGCGTGTATGATACGGCAATCGAAGAAAGAGAAATCTTCCGGCGGCACATCCTGCGACCACTTTACATTTCTGAAAGTGCATTTCGCTTTTTTGATTTTGTACCGATACGGCGCAATCGAAATATTGATCGTGCCGGAATAGTATTGATCCAGATCAAGTCCACGCTCACGAAAAAACGGCTTCTGCATCGCTATCGTGCCCCCGGGAAAGCGCGCATCCGATGCTCTGCCGGATGCCACTTCATGCCCTTTGATGACAACACCTTTAACGCTCAACCAAGCCATCATTCTACAAAACTACCCTCACTCTCTGTTCACCCGACAATCTTTTCGACAATGCGGCTAATGTCCTATCTGCCACGCTTTAATCGCGTCAACCGGGTGAATCAACATGAATATGTCCAGCAGCAGGCTATCTCTGATCCAGACGAGCAAGACCGCTTCCGTTAGCCCGAACAATAGAAGCGAACGGCGCAGGCCGAGCCGCCGGGCAATCACGAAGCCTATCCCGCAACTCAAAATATCGCCCAGCGAATTAATGATGGTGTCGCCCTGATAACCGAGCGCCGCCGTCGCTTCGCGGTAACGCCGGATAATGAATTCGGAATTTTCGATCACTTCCCATAGCGCCTCTATCGAGATGGCGAACAGGAATCGCCGTATGAATGACAGGCGCGCGATGCCCCACGCCAGCAACCCGCACAGCACCACGCCGTGCAGCACGTGCGTGAAGCTATACTGATCAAACAAGTGTTGCGAATTGTGCGAACTCTGCACATCGCCCGCCCACAAAAATAACTGCCCGCACGCGCACCACCACAGGCGTCCCTGACGGCGTAGCTCGAAAACGGCGACCGCCAGAATCATTGCCAGCCAAAGCCACACACGGCTTCGCTTCGACGTAAAATAGTCCGCAGCCATACGAACAACTTGAAACAGAACAGGGTGGGCGACCGCGCGATACTAATTCCTGCTGGAAGCTACGTTTGACTAGGCTTCAAGCTTGGCGTCCATCGTGATCTATGCTTTCAGCAATTTCGAGACGGGGCAGCCGGCTTTGGCGTTATTGGCTGCCGTCTCAAATGCCTGTTGATTCGCTCCGGGAATTTTCGCGGTCACGTCTAAGTGAATGGCGGTAATGGTGAAGCCCTCGCTGCTTTTCTCAAGCGTGACGGCGGCCGTCGTACTGATGCTTTCGGCTGTCAAGTTGGCTTCGCCTAATTGCGCCGAGAGCGCCATCGAAAAACAGCCCGCGTGGGCGGCGGCGATCAACTCTTCCGGGTTGGTTCCCTTGCCGTCCTCGAATCGCGTGCTAAAGGAATACTGCGTCTCGCTGAGCACACCGCTGTCGGTTGAAATCGTTCCCCGCCCGTCTTTTATTCCGCCCTTCCAGACTGCCGATGCTTTGCGTTTCATCTTTCTTTTTCCCCTGATGATTTCCTGTTTCGTAAAAAAATTCTAGCCTTCAATGATTGCGTTCAATCTTTGCTGCGCCTCGCGCGAACGACGAGCAAATAACACAACGCGACGAGCGCGATGCTGATGGCTGTCAAGCCTACCGGATCAGCGATCTTTTTGGCGTTCAGCCAGCGCCACATCATGCGCATCAGCGCGGCGATCAACAAACCCAGAAAGACGTGAACGGCGGTCGGTTTAAGCATCTGTCGTTTTCGTTTCCCACAACTCGTTCGATGTTGCCGCCGGTTCGACCGCGAGTTGCGCGGCCTCGTTGACGATTAAACGAAAAACATCCGGGCGGTTGTAATGCCCGATTGGATCAAAGTCGAATCTCGCTTCGGCGATTAAATCCAGATTCAGTTCCGCCGTCAGAATGCCTTCCCTGTCGTATAACGGTTCAGCCAGATATTCTCCCAGCGGGCTGACGATGGCGCTGCCGCCGCGACACGCTACGTCCGCGCCATCGCTAACGGTTTCCCAACCGGCGGGCATCATTCCGCGTGTAACGAATTGATTGGCCGCGAGCACAAAGCAGCGGCCTTCGCAAGCGATGTGGCGAATCGTGGCCTGCCATGAATCGCGCGCGTCAGCCGTCGGCGCGAGATAAAGATCAACGCCTTTGCCGTACATCGCCATTCGCGCCAGCGGCATATAATTCTCCCAGCAGATGAGTCCGCCGATTGTTCCGAACTCCGTTTTCACGGCGGTCAAAGTGCTGCCGTCGCCTTCGCCCCAGATGACTCGCTCCATTGCCGTCGGCTTCAATTTGCGATGCTTGCCGAGGAGCATTCCGTCAGGCGCGAAGTAAAGCAGCGTGCAATAAAGCGTGCCGCCGAGACGCGCCGTGTCTCGCTCGACCACGCCTATCGCCACGTAAGTTCGATTTCTCCGGGCAGCTGCGCCGATCATATCGGTGACGGCTCCGGGCACTTCGACGGAATTCTCGTAGTAGCGTGCATAGGCGCGGCGTCCCGCGTCCGTGCGGCGTCCGACGGCCGTGCCGAAACTCATCCCGCGCGGATACGGCGGAATCAATGCTTCCGGGAACAGAATCAAACGTGCGCCCGCTGTGCCCGCTTCATCAATCAAGCGGCAGACTTTTTCCGTCGTCGCCATTCGATCAAGCATCACCGGCGCGGCCTGCACGACTGCGACTTTAACGACGCGGCTCATCTTTAACGTCCCTCGTTGCCGTAACCAACTCGATTATCTGACGAACACAACACGGGCTTTTCGCGCCGTGCTCACACCGGCTCGATGTTATGAAGCCGCCGCACGTCTACGGTCAGCAATTGGCTGCTGGCGGAGCGATTGTATATATCGCTGAACTTTGCGTTCCATACTATCTCATCGGCTTTGTATGAAGAGCGCGTATGAACGGTTTGCGAGAAAGTCTCATCCGTTCCCGTAAATAAGACCAGCACTTCCGAGTCGCTGGCGAGCAAGTCTTCATGAGTGAGGCCATCAAAAGGGCTTTCTTCATCAATCGGATGCACGATTGTCCAGCTTAAAGGAAAGAAGTCAACTTTGCTTCTCTCAAGCGAGAGCGGATAAAAGCGACGCAGTTTGCGATCATTGACGAGTTCGAATCTGGCGAGCAGCGCCGTCGCGCCGAGTTCGATTATCTGCGTCCGGCGCGCATTGCTCACACGAAACATAAACGCATGGCCGTCTTTGAAGGGAGCGATTACCGCCCGGCGGCTGAAGATAATATTTGCCGTCGGTCTGGAGAATCTGGCGAAGATCAACCCTGTTGCCAGCGCGACGGCGAGCAATCCGACGAAAGCTTCGATGGTCACGACGGTGTTAGCGGCGATTCCGGTAGGGCTGACGTTTCCATATCCGATGGTCGAAAACGTCTGCACGCTAAAGAAGAACGCCTGCCAGAATTTGTTTCCGGCCTCTTCGCCTGCCGAGCGAACAAGCGCGCCCGTGCCGCATAAAAGATACGCGATGGCGAAGACGGCGTTCGTCAGAACGTAGAAGACTGTCAGGACGGATAGGAATTTCCATAGCGATATCGTAAGCAGCCAGTGATAAAGGCTGAAGGACGACCAAAAGCTGAGTCCCCTGCGCTCGACGTTGAAAGTTCCGTCACGATTGAGTAGACGCTGGTGGCTCTCGGAAGCGACGACGGAACCGAAACCTAAATCTCGGTTCGGATCGTCGGCAGACGAACTGCGCACCGGCGATTTATCTTTTTCTATGCTCGTTTTCATATTCAAATGTGATGCCCGTCAAGCGCCCATACTAATTTGACGGATGTCCCGTCTCTTTCTTCAATCTACATTATTAACCGACGCCTGCCGGTCGAACGCTTCGGCTTAGCCTTCCGGCTCTTATTCCTCGCCGCGCCGCTGTGCTTGCTTTGATATTTGGATTGTACAATAGGACTGATGATTTTAGCGTAATCGCGGCGTCGCCGGACACAGTTGTTCATGGTAAAGTTAGCGTCTAATTTAACGACCAACAGTCAAGACGTTTTCCGATGTATGCCTAGTTGTCTTCTCTTCGATCTCGACGGTACGCTGATAGATTCGCGCGCCGATCTAGCATTTGCCGTAAACCTGATGCTCAAACAGATGAGCTACGAATCGCTGCCCGATGCGCGCGTCGTGAATTTTGTCGGCGAAGGCATGACAAATTTGATCCGGCGTTCTTTGGGCGCGAGTTTAGGGCAAATGCCTGCTGCAATCGAACTCGAAACTGGACTCAAAGCTTTCAGCGAGCATTACGGCGCGCATCTGCTGGATGCAACGTGCATCTATGCGGGAGTCCTCGAAACGCTCGAACATTTTCGTCTTCATCCGAAAGCGGTGGTCACCAACAAGCCTTTCGATTTTACAAACAGGATTCTCGAAGGACTCGGAATAAACCACCACTTCCAAGCGGTGATCGGCGGCGATAGTTTGCCGGAGAGAAAGCCTTCGGCAGCGCCTTTGCTGGAAGCCGCGCGACGCTGCCGCGCCTCGCCGAATGAATGTTTGATGGTCGGCGACAGCCGTATTGATATACTTGCCGGGCACGCGGCGCAGATGAAGACGTGCGGCTTCGTCGCCGGATTTAGAGGACGCGCCGAATTGAAAGAAGCGAAGGCCGATTATTTAATCGAGCGGTTCAGCGAGTTGATAGAAATTGTCGAAAAAGGAATTTAAGAATCAATTCATCTGCCGGTATAATTTCATCTATGCGTTTGATTGTTACGGAGAAGCCTTCGATGGGACGCGATGTCGCCGCCGCGCTCGGTGCAACGCGGCGCGGCGACGGCTTCATCGAAGGCGCAAACGATATCGTCACGTGGTGCATCGGCCATCTTATCGAACTGAACGACCCGGAAGCTTACGACCCGAAGCTGAAACAGTGGCGGCTCGATACGCTGCCGATTCTGCTGCAAAGCTTTCAGTATCACCCGTCCGAGAGAACCAAAGACCAATACAAGACAATCAAGAGTCTATTCGAGCGTAAGGACGTTGAGCTAATCGTCAACGCGGCGGACGCCGGGCGCGAGGGCGAGTTAATTTTCGATCTCGTCTATACGCTCGCGGGCTGCCGAAAACCCGTCCGCCGCTTATGGATTTCTTCGCTCACGCGCGACGCGATCATCGAAGGCTTCAATACACTGAAACCCGCCGAAGAATACAGCGGCCTGCGCGATTCCGCGCACGCGCGCCAGCAGGCCGATTGGCTCGTCGGCATGAATGCCACCCGCGCGCAGACCACCAAGGCGCGCCAAGCCGGACACGACGGCGTTTATTCGCTTGGCCGCGTGCAAACGCCGACGCTCGCCCTCATCGTCGGACGCGATCAAGAAATCAGCAACTTTGTCCCGACAGATTATTTCGAGGTCGTCGCGGATTTCAAGTCCGCTTCAGGCGAGTATCGCGGACTCTGGTTCAATAAAGACGGCTCGCGCTTTGAACGCCGAGAAGCTGCCGAAGCGATTGTCGTTAAAGTAACGGGCAGGACGGGAAGAATCGAGAAGATCGAGAAGAAGGCTTCAAAGGAACGCCCGCCGCTGCTTTATGATTTGACGACTTTACAGCGTGCCGCCAACGCACGCTACGCTTTCTCCGCCGCGCACACGCTCGAAATCGCGCAATCGCTTTACGAAAAAAAGTTCATCACTTACCCGCGCACCTCTTCGCGCCATCTTTCGCAGAGCGTCAACAAAGAGCTAAAAGAACACATAGAGGCGGCGCGCGTCGGCCCATATATCGAATTTATCGAAACTATCTTAGCGCAAGGCAAATTCTCTTTGACGAGCCGTCACGTGGATGACAAAAAGGTAACGGATCACCACGCGATTATTCCCACCAAGCAGCGCATCAACGCAGCGGCGCTCTCGCCCGACGAAAAGCGCATCTACGATCTCCTGACGCGACGCTTTCTCGCAGCCTTTTATCCTGACGCGGAGATAGAACGCACCACCATCGTATCGCAGGTCGAAGCGGAGAGTTTCATCACGCGCGGAACCGTCGTGCTGAAAGCGGGCTGGCGCGCGGTTGATCCTCCCGGCAGAGAACGGAAGGCGGACGCGGAAGAAGACGATGACGCGGAGTTGCCGCCCGTGAAGGCTAAAGAAGAGATTGAAACGCTAAAGGCCGAGACGCTCGCCAAGCAGACCAAAGCGCCGCCGAAGTATACGGAATCCAGCTTGCTCGGAGCGATGGAGACGGCGGGCAAAAAAGTTGAAGACGAGGAAATGCGCCTTGCGATGAAGGATTCCGGCTTGGGCACTCCGGCGACGCGCGCTTCCATTATCGAAACGCTGCTCAAGCGCGAATACGTGACGCGCGAAAAGAAATCTCTGGTGGCGACGCCCAAAGGTATCGCGCTCGTCAAGATGCTGCCCTCGCCGCTGCTCAAGTCTGCGGAGTTGACCGGCAGTTGGGAACAGAAACTTTCGCTGATGTCGCAAGGCAAATACGCGCGCGATGTTTTTATGAGCGAAGTAAAGCAGATGGTCGGCGAGCTGGTCTTGCAAATCACGAGCGCGCAGATCGAACGCGGCAGCGGCTCAACGCAAAGCAGAGAGATCAACCGTCCCGACGGCGCGCTCGATTGCCCGAAGTGCAAGCTTGAAAACCGCAAAGGGTTTTTGCTTGAACGAAGCGGCGCGAACGGCAAGTTTTTAGTCTGCGCAGCGGGCAGAGAAACGTGCGGATTTATCAGCGATGTGCCGAAGAACGCCAAACAGCGCAAGTCAATGATGCAAACAGTTTGCCACGTTTGCGGCGGCGCGATGCGCGTTCGGCTGCCGAAAGAGAAAGACAAAAAAGTTTGCCTCGTGTGTGCGCGTTATCCGCAGTGTCCGGGAAGACGCTGGTTCGATAAAGAGAACGCACTGGAAGAACCTTTGGCGGCAACCGAGACGGGGCCGCCGTGTGCGTTGTGTCAAACGCCGATGATGAAACGAGGCCCGGCAAGCTCCGGCAACTATTTCTGGTCGTGCCCGAAGTGGCGCAGCGACGGTTCGGGCTGCAATGCCAAGCCGGTCTGGATCAACGCGGCGTGATGCCGGAATCAAACGAGCGATGAACTGTAATCCGGATGAAGTCTTCGCCGCTTTGAACGAATCGCCGTTTCGCCGCCGCTTTCGCTTGCACGGCAAAGAGCTTGAGTATCTGCGCAACAAAGGTCTGGAGATTGTGCTCGAACACGCGGCGGATTTTATAGAGAAGCGTCTGGCGGCGGCTTTTCCGCTCAACGACGGGAAACAAACGCCGATGCGTCACCATCCTGTCTTTATCGCGCAGCACGCGACGGCGACGTGCTGCCGCAGTTGCCTACAGAAGTGGCACGCGATTCCGAAAGGCCGTGCTTTAGAAAACACAGAGAAGCAGTATATTCTTGAAGTGATAAAAAGCTGGCTTGTCTGTCAGGAGAAATGAATGCGAGAGTTGCTCGAAACCTGTCCGGTAATCATCGAAACACCCGTTGCGTGGGGCGAGATGGATTCGCTTCAGCACGTTAATAATATTATCTACTTTCGCTATTTCGAGAGCGTGCGGATGGCTTACTTCGATGAGCTGAATTTGTGGAACTACATGGATGAGACTGGCATCGGCCCCATCCTCGCGTCAACACAATGTAAGTATCGCATTCCTCTGACCTACCCGGACACCGTCTCCGTCGGAACGCGGGTCGCAAGCGTCGAAGAAGATCGTTTCCTGATGAAGTATTTAATCCTGAGCCATCAGCACCGGAAAATTGCCGCCGAAGGCGAAGGCTTGATCGTCGCGTATGATTACCGCGAGAAAAAGAAGGCGACTCTTCCCGCCGAGATCAAAGCGCGCATCGAAGCTTTGGAAGAGAGCACACTGCGATAAGATAGCGCCGCGCAAAGATTCTCGCTCGCACCTGAAAAATTCTTTCTGGAGGAACTAATCATATGGCCGGAGGATGGGACGGAGACGCGTTGGCGGGGCAGATGGAAAAGGCGGCGGAGCGGCAACAGGAGGCGGAGGAAGCGCGCTTGCGTAAAGATGATTCCTCGCCGGAGGATCGCGCCCGCTACGCTCAACTCGAATCTTTAAGACTCTCGAAAGCGCGCATACAGGAGCAACTGAGCCGCGCCACAAACCCTGTGCATCGCGCCATGCTGGAGCGCGCCCTGCAATCGCTCGAAACACAGATCAACGAATAGCAGCGGCAAGCGTGACGCGCCGCGCCGATGTTCTTACGTGTATAGTGCTAACCATTATGGCAACCAGACAGAAACGAATAACGAAAAAGGACGAGGCCGAAATCGAAAGGCTACGTCGCCAGATCAAAGAGAACGATGACCGGCTGCGCGCGAATGTTACAGCCAAAGGCGAGCCGCTCTCCGACGCGCAACAGGAAACACTGCGCGAGATCGTCAACACACAGCGCACCAGCCTCGACGCGATTACCAGCCGTCTTGACGCCGTGCCGGACGCAACTTAGATGATGCCTCATTAAGCATTCGCCCGCGCGCGTCCGTCAACGTGATCGTAGTCGAACTTTGTGCCGTCGCCCGCAGACGCCTTAACGCTGATAACAACGTATTTGGAGACGGGCGTATTGCTCTTTTCCGCGACGCTGCCGATGGGCACGAGCACGTTGGTTTCCGGGAAGTAGGTCGCAGCGCAGCGACGCGGAATATCATACGGCACGGCGATGAAGTGGCGCGCATAGCGTTCGCCGTCGTCGAAGTGGCTGGTCAGGTCAACCACGTCGCCCTGCTTGAGATTCATGTCGCGCATATCTGCGGCGTTGAGGAAGATGACGCGCCGTTCGTTGTGGATGCCGCGATAGCGGTCTTCGAGGCCGTAGATCGTCGTGTTGAATTGATCGTGGCTGCGAATGGTCATCATCACGAGTTGATCGGGCGCAAGCTCGTGCTTCGGAATATCGTGGAGCGTGAAGTTAGCTTTATCTGTCGCCGTCATAAACTTGCCTTCGCGCGCGAGGTTCGGCAGGTAAAAGCCTCCGGGACGGCGCACGCGCTCGTTGTAATTTTCAAAGCCGGGAATAACGCGCTCGATTGAATCGCGTATGCGGTCGTAGTTGGCAGCCATCGCGTCCCAGTCAACTGTCGAACGTTTTCCCAAAGTCGCTTTGGCGAGATTAGCGACGATCCAGCATTCGCTTCGGAGTTGTTCCGACGCTGGCTTGAGCACGCCCTTCGACATCTGCACGACGCCCATCGAATTTTCCGTGCTGACGATCTGCTCGCCCTCCGCCTGCGCATCTATTTCCGTGCGACCTAAGCATGGCAGGATCAACGCCTGCTCGCCTGTGATTAAGTGTGCGCGGTTGGGTTTTGTAGAGACATGAACGGTGAGGCGGCAATGGCGCAAGGCTTCCGCCGTGTACTCCGTGTCGGGCGTAGCGGAGAGAAAATTGCCGCCGAGCGCGAAGAAGACTTTCGCTTTGCCCGCGTGCATCGCCTTGATCGCTTCGACAGTGTCGCAGCCGTGCTCGCGTGGCGGCTCGAACTTAAACTCTCTGGCTAACGCATCGAGAAAGGCCGGGCGCGGGCGTTCCCAGATACCAACGGTGCGGTCACCCTGCACGTTTGAATGGCCGCGCACGGGACACAATCCTGCGCCGGGTTTTCCGATCTGCCCGCGCAGCAGATGCATATTGACGATCTCTTGAATCGTGCCGACGGCATTTTTGTGTTGCGTCAAGCCCATCGCCCAGCAACTAATCAAACCGTCGGTGGTCATGATGATCTCTGCGGCCTCGCGTATCTGCTCGCGCGCGACACCGCTGTTCTCGATGATCTCATTCCAATCCGCTTCGCGCAGTTTCATTAAAAACTGATCGTAGCCCGCCGTGCTCTCCTGTATAAACTTTTGATCGAAGACTTCGCCGGGTCGCTTCTCTTCCGCTTCGAGCATCTCCTTCATAATGCCTTTGAGCAGCGCGACATCGCCGTTGATGCGAACTTGCAGAAATAAATCCGTGAGTGCCGTGCCGTTGCCTAAAACGCCGCTGACTTCCTGCGGGTGTTTGAAGCGCAATAAACCTGTTTCCGGCATCGGATTGACGCCGATAATTTTGCAACCCTTGCGCTTCGCCTTCTGCAGAGAGGTCAACATACGCGGGTGATTCGTGCCCGGATTCTGCCCTATGATGAAAAGCACACGCGCATTTTCGACATCCTCGAGCGTGACGGTTCCCTTGCCGATGCCGATTGTTTCCGTAAGCGCAGTGCCGCTCGATTCGTGGCACATATTGGAGCAGTCCGGCATATTGTTTGTGCCGAATTGCCGCGCGAAGAGTTGGTAAAGAAAGGCCGCTTCGTTGCTCGCGCGCCCCGATGTATAAAAGAGAGCTTCGTCGGGCGTGGTGAGATTATTCAGTTCATCCGCGATTAGAGCGAACGCCTCTTCCCATGTAATCGGTTCGTAGTGCGTTGCGCCTTTTCGCAAGACCAGCGGATGCGTGATGCGCCCGCGTTTGCCGAGCCAGTAATCGGACTTATGCGAAAGGTCTGCGACGCTCCATTCGCGGAAAAATTCGGGCGTGGCGCGGGCGGCCGTCGCTTCGTCGGCGACGGCCTTCGCGCCGTTTTCGCAAAACTCCGCGATGTGGCGATCACCGTCCGGGTCAGGCCACGCGCAACTCATGCAATCGTAGCCGCCTTTCTGATTTAGTTTCAGCAGCGTGCGCGCCGAACGCACAATGCCCATCTCGCCGAAGGCGTGGTTCATTGATTGAATCACGGCGGGGACGCCGCCAGCGGACTGCTTGCGCGGTGTGATGTGAATGCCTGTGAACGCGCGCGGCGTCTCAAAGTCCGGCAGGTCTGATGTGCCGTTCTGCGCGTGAGCGGCGGCGGAAACGACGGCGTTGCCGTTTGAATCGGCGGCGCCTTTATCGTTCGGCAGTGCGGCGGCCTCCTGTCGAAAGTCAGCTTCGGTTTTCATGCCTGTTTTGCCCGGCGTCCAATGTCCGGGCTGCATTGTATCGCTCTCGTTCGCCGCCTCATGCGATCCCTCGACCTGCACATCGTCACGCTTTTCGTCGTCCATCGCCGGTGCTCCTTGTTCTTTATGAAGATGCCACTGGTAAATCGAGGCGCGAACAATCCTTTAACATTGCAGCACGCCTTCCAACGGATGCGGGAAGGTGTCGGCGTCTTCCGCGCCGCGCCGCTCCGTGAGACACGCAAAATCTTTTTCGATGAGAAGTCTTAAAGTCGCGCCGCCGCCGTCAAGCGTTTGCTCGCCATTAATAGAGATTTGATCCGTCGTCGCCCACTTGCGCGCGATGCTTTGCGGCAAACGCACTGTGATATGCCCGTCGCGGTAATCGGCTGTTATGTTCTCGCCGTTGTCGGAACATTCGAGCGCGTAGCTCAAACGCTGGTGCGGCTCAAGCCCGAACATAATCGTTTCTTCGAGCGGCAAGCCTTCCGCGATGCGCGCGACTTCCGGTTTGGTCAGCCGCAGCCGTAATGAATTGCCCCTAATTCGTAGTTTCATTTCTTACACCGAAATCAAATTATTCGCGCCTCAATCATTGATACGCTCACGTCGTCGCGTATGCGTTGCGCCCCCGTGTAGATATTGAAGCGTTCGTTGCGAACAAAGCCGAGCAGCGTCATCTTAAATTCGCTGGCGAGTTCGACGGCGAGACTAGAGGGCGCGCCGACTGCCGCCAAGATGGGAATGCCCGCCATCAAAGCCTTCTGCACAAGCTCGAAGCTCGCGCGCCCGCTGACAAGCAACAGATAATCCTCAAGCGGCACGCGCCCGGCGAGCATCTGTGAGCCGATTAACTTATCAACGGCATTGTGTCGCCCGACATCTTCGCGCAAGGCGTGTAGTTTTCCTGTTTCATCAAAAAGGGCGGCAGCGTGTAGCCCGCCCGTGCGTTCAAACACGGACTGCGCTTCGCGTAAGATTTCGGGAAGGCGATGAACGAGCGCGGCATCGAAGACGGGACGAAGCGGCGGCGGCAGCACAGGACACGCTAAGGTTTGCAGAGCTTCGATGGAAGTCTTGCCACAGACGCCGCAGCTTGAAGAAGTGTAGAAGTGTCGCTCAAGGCGTTTGAAGTCTATTTCGACGCCGCGCCGCAAATCAACGCGCACGGTGTTTCGCAAAAAGTTTTTTCCGACGGGCGCGCCGCAATGCTTTATCTCTTCTATTTCAACGGCCTCGTGAATGATGCCTTCGGTGAAGAGAAAGCCCGCCGCCAGCTCGAAATCGTCGCCGGGCGTGCGCATCGTGATCGAGATGCTTTTGTGTTCGCGCCGCCCTTCCGCCGTCTCGTAGCCGAGCCGTATCTCAAGCGGTTCTTCGACGGCCAGGTTATCTTGTCGGGTGACGCGCGTGGCTCCGCCGTCAATCTTCTCTACCGACACTTCGGCAATGTTCTGTCCGGCCATAAGCGTCTTCCAACATAGAGACAACCCGCTCGTTCTTTAACTAGCAACGCACGAACAATCTCAAAAGAGAGTTAAGACAAAGAAGAATTATGCAGCACCATCTTACCAAACAACGCCGCGCGCCGTTAACTCGCCTTGAAGAGAGCAAGCCCATTGAGAAGGCGCATCATTCACGGTTCTCTGCTATTAGCGTTTCGCTCGTGCGCCTTTACTCTTCGTCGGTGCGCAGTTTTTCGAGCACGGAGAAATCTTCGAGCGTCGTCGTGTCGCCCGCCACAGCATTTCCCGCCGCGACTTCGCGCAACAGGCGGCGCATGATTTTTCCCGAACGTGTCTTCGGCAGTTGATCCGTAAAACGTATGTCGTCAGGCCGCGCGAGCGCGCCGATCTCTTTGGCGACGTGCTCGCGCAACTCTTTCTTTAATTCTTCGTTGCCCGTGCGCTCGCCTTCGAGCGTGACGAAGGCAGCGATGGCGGAGCCTTTCAGTTCATCGGGACGCCCGACGACCGCCGCTTCCGCCACCGCCGGATGCGACACGAGCGCGCTCTCCACTTCCGCCGTGCCGAGACGATGGCCGCTCACATTAATCACATCGTCCACGCGCCCCATGATCCAGAAATAACCTTGATCGTCGCGTCGCGCGCCGTCGCCCGCAAAGTAAACGCCCGGTATCTCCGACCAGTACTGCTTGCGGTATCTTTCGTCGTCGCCCCAGATCGTGCGCAGCATCCCGGGCCAGGGACGCTTGATGACGAGATAGCCGCCTTCGTTTGCGCCGACCGATTGGCCTTCGCGCGTCTGAATATCAATGCTGATGCCGGGAAAAGGTTTCGTCGCCGTTCCGGGCGTGGTTGACGTTGCGCCGGGCAGAGGCGAGATCATGATTGCGCCCGTCTCCGTCTGCCACCACGTATCAACAATCGGACAACGGCCTTTGCCGATTATCTGGTGATACCACATCCACGCTTCCGGGTTGATCGGCTCGCCCACTGTGCCGAGCAAACGCAAGGATGAGAGATCGTGTTTGAGCGGCCACTGTTCGCCCCATTTGATGAAGGCGCGAATCGCGGTCGGCGCGGTGTAGAGAATAGTGACGCGGTGGCGTTCGATGATATCCCAGAAACGATCCGGCTGCGGATGATTCGGCGCGCCTTCATACATCAGAACCGTCGCGCCGTTGGCGAGCGGGCCATAGACGACGTAAGAATGTCCCGTCACCCAGCCGATGTCCGCCGTACACCAGTAAGTGTCTTCATCCTTGAGATCGAAAATCCATTTCGTAGTGATGTAGGTTTGCGTCAAGTAACCGGCGGTGGTGTGCAGAATGCCTTTGGGCTTTCCGGTTGTGCCGGAGGTGTAAAGAATGTAGAGCGGGTGTTCGCTGTCGAGTTCTGCGGCCGCGCAGTGATCGTCAACCGTCGCCATCAATTCGTGCCACCAGTAATCGCGCCCGGCCTGCATCGTCACCTTCGTGCCGGTGCGTTGATAGGTGACGACGTGCTTGACCGACGGGCATTCTTCGAGAGCTTTATCAACCGCAGGCTTGAGCGTGACTTCCTTGCCGCGACGATAGCCGCCGTCCGCCGTGACGACGCAGACGCATTCGCAATCGTTGATGCGGTCGCGTATCGAATCGGCTGAAAAGCCGCCGAAGATAATCGTATGCGGCGCACCGATGCGCGCGCACGCGAGCATTGCGATGGCGAGTTCGGGCACCAGCGGCATATAGAGCGCGACGCGGTCGCCAGTCTTCACACCAAGCTTTTTCAACACATTTGCGAAGCGGCAAACTTCGCGGTGCAACTGTTGATAGGTGAGCGTGCGCTGGTCTTCCGTCGGCTCGCCTTCCCAGATAAGGGCGGCTTTGTTTTTGCGCCACGAGGTTAAATGGCGATCAAGACAATTGTATGAAGCATTGAGTGTGCCGCCCACGAACCATTTGGCGTGCGGCAATTGCCAATCGAGCACCGTGTCCCAACGCTTGAACCAGTGCAGGTGGTCGGCGATGCTTGCCCAGAAAGCTTCGGGGTCGCGTTCGGCTTCGGCGTAGATGCGTTCGTACTCTTCGATGCCGCGTATGTGCGCGCTCGCGGCAAACTCTTTCGGCGGCGGAAACAGACGCGATTCCTGCAACGTGGATTCGATGGCTATCGGCTGTGAACTATCTGTATCGGAAGACATAGAGACTTTACCCCTTCTTTAGTTAAGATTGGATGAAGATATAAAAACTTTCGGCAACGCCGCGACGACGCTTTAATGACGAATAACAGCTAAGAAATCAGCTCCATAGGAGCGATATGTTTATAGAACTGAAATGAGAGATAAGCGAAAGCTCCGCAGGAGCGACATAGACGGAAGATGCCGCTCCTAACGGAGCTAAAAAAACAAAACCGCATCATGAACTATAAACATTCCGTCCCTCCGGGACTTCTTCTATCAGCGTTGAATTTTCAATCTCTTATTCGAGCAAGAACGCTCGTTCGCTGTGCTGTTGCTCGTGCTGCTTGCGTAAGAGCACGCGCCGGACTTTGCCTGTGCGCGTGCGTGGCAATCGGTCGCAGAACTCTATCTCGCGCGGACACGCCAGCGGCGATAACTGTGCGCGCACGTAGGCCGCGATCTCTTCGGCCAACTCGCGCGCGCGCGCGTATAGGCTTCGTGCGGAATAATGTACGCCTTAACGCGCTCCGTCGTCACCTGATCCGGCACGCCGATGACGGCGGCTTCGGCAACCGCAGGATGCGCGAGCAGCGCGGTTTCAACTTCAAACGGGCCGACGCCCTGCGCTTCGCAGGCAATTACATCATCATCGCGCACGACGAACCAGAAGTAGCCTTCGCGGTCGCGGCGTCCGCGATCCCGCGTGATGTACCAACCGGCGCGAAAGCGGGCGCGCGTCGCTTCAGGGAAATTCCAGTAGCCCTTAAAGAGCGAAGAAAGCGTCGGCGAACGGCGATGTCACCGACGATGCCAGCTGGCAACTCCCGCCCGCGCTCGTCTATCATCGCTGCCGCAACTCCTGTCACGGGCGTGTCCATAGAGCCGCGACGAACCGGCACGCCCGGACGATTGGCGATCACGAGCGAACCCGTCTCCGTCTGCCAGTAGTTATCGTAAACGGGAACGCCGAAGGCGCGCTCCGCCCATTCGATAGCTTCCGCCGTGAGCGGTTCGCCGACGGAATAAATACGCCGCAAAGCAAAATCGCGTTGATGCGTTAGCTCTGCGCCGCACGCACGCATCAACAGACACAATAACGTCGGTAGTCATGCGTCATCATTCGAGCCTTTTGAGAACACGCGATTTAGGCAGGCCCTTCGATGTCCGCGCCGACGGCTCTTTGCCCGTGCGTTTCATCCCAGATTCTAACCTGCTTCGTCTCACGCAGTAGCAGCGAGCCGACGATGAAGGTGATTCCGGCGACGATCATAGGGTAATAGAGACCCGCGTAGATGTTGCCGGTTTGCGCGATGATTGAAAGGCCGATAAGCGGCAGCAATCCGCCGAAGACGCCGTTGCCGATGTGATACGGCAGCGAAAGGGCGGTGTATCTAATCCGCGCCGGAAACGCTTCGACGAGATAAGCGGCAATCGGGCCGTAAACCATCGTCACCCAGAAAACCTGTATGAACACGAGCAGGATCAATTTCCATGCTATCGAGTTGCCGAGCAAATCACCGAAGTTCGTATAAGGCAGAACCTTCGGCGCGTTCTGTAGCGCGCCGCTGGCATCGCGCGATTGCGGCGTCAGGCTGATCGCGCCCGTGACCGCATTCTTTTTCGAGATCGCGGTCACGACGTTCGAGCCTGCCGCCTGCTGCATCCCGTGATAAATCGGCAGATACGTGACGACGGCGAGCAGACAGCCGAGCATAATGATTTTCTTGCGCCCGATGCGGTCGGAGAGCGCGCCGAAGACGACGAAGAAGGGCATTCCCAAAAGCAGCGCGATGGCGATGATGTAGTTGGCGGAAGTCGCGTTCACGTTGAGAATGGATTGCAGGTAGAATAAAGCGTAGAACTGTCCCGTGTACCAGACGACGCCCTGACCGGCGGTTGCGCCGAACAAAGAGATGAGCACCAGCTTCAAGTTCTCCCACTTCGTGAAGGCTTCGACGAGCGGACTCGCCGAAGTCATGCCCGCGCTCTTTATCTGCGCGAAGATCGGCGACTCTTTCATACGCAAACGTATGTAGAGCGAAACGCCTACGAGGAAGATGGAGATGATGAACGGAATGCGCCAGCCCGCGAACGAACCTGCCCTGCCCGCGAACTGATCCGCGCTCATGGTGTTCTGCACGGCGAGTATGACGGCGAGCGAGATAAAGAGGCCGAGCGTCGCCGTGATCTGAATAAAGCTCGTGTAGAAGCCGCGCTTTTCGTCGGGCACGTGCTCCGCGACGTAAACGGCTGCGCCGCCGTATTCGCCGCCGAGCGCGAGTCCCTGCAAGACGCGAATCAAGAGCAGTATGATCGGGGCGGCGATGCCGATTTGCGAATAGGTCGGCAGAAAACCGATGACGGCGGTTGCGCCGCCCATGATAATCAGCGTGACAAGGAAAGCGTATTTGCGTCCGACGAGATCGCCGATGCGCCCGAAGAAGAGCGCGCCGAAGGGACGCACGACGAAGCCGACGGCGAAGGTTGCGAGATACGCGATGTAGGCGAAGGTGTTGTTGCCCGGCGGATAAAAGAGCGGCGAGATAATCGCGGCGAGGCTTCCGAAAATATAGAAGTCGTACCATTCGATCATCGTGCCGACGGCGGACGCGGTGATGACCTGCCAGATTTTGTAGTCGGGAACTATCCCGCTATTACCGAGAGTATGTGCGCGTGCGGCGTGTGTCGCCATGATGTTGTGGCCTCCAAGCGGATTTTGGGGAGTTCGTGCGCTTTATGATAAAGCGACGGATGCTTCTGATAAGCGCGATGCGGCTATCTTCCGCCCCATTCGCGTGTGTCGTGTTAACCCTCTTCGGCACTTCAGAAAGTAAAGATGGTCGCAAACTCGCTACGGACATCGTGCGGTTTCGCGTGACGGAATACCGCGAAACAGCGGCAACGGCACCGCGTTGTTGACGGCGCGCGCGCGATACAGCGATTCCTCGAACGCGCGCCGTGATGGCGGTGTTCAGCTTGTATTGCAAGTTGCCCGCGAACATATCGCTTTTACCGCGAACCGCGCCACCGGCGAAACGTCTGGCGTCGCGCGGATTGGCCTGATCGTAACCGTAGTGCAGATAGCCCGTGAAGCCTGCGGCGCGTCCCTTCGGATCGGCGTCGAAGATGCGCGAGAGCGGGAAGCCGAGATTAATGAACCGAACTTGGTACTGCCGATTCCGCTGCGCGAACGCCCGCCACAGAAAGATTTTTGGTTCGTCGGAGCACCAACACAAACCGCGTGCCGTACCACGCGAGGCGGCGGCACGAAAGCTATCCGCTTGCCCACGCGCAGTTTGAAACACATACGCTTCAACCGGAAAGCTTCACGACAAAGAATGTGGGAATTTTTTCAGCAGGCAGGCGGGAAAAAATGCCAGGCAGAAGGCTGGCGAGAGTAAGGCCAAGCCGTGCTCTGACACCTAACACAGAACCTTACGCTCGAATTAAGATACTTCCCGCGAATGGTATTCAATCTGAACGCAGAGAGGATTGATGAGAGGCTCGCAATCGGGCAGCTATCTTCAATGACTTTTCCGGTTGTGGATTACCGGTATTTGAGCAACTCTTCCGCTGTAAGATTGATGTCTTCGGCTATTTTGCGAAAGAGCACGGGCGAAATATCTCTGCCCTTATGGAATGGAACAGTTGTGCCGCCCATCCTGATGGCGAAACTGCTTATGCGAGCCGCGTTGACGAACCTCGACAAAGCCAAGCTTCGACAAAATAGAGACGACTTCGGCGGGCTTTAGAACAGGAACTTTGCCCATCTCTCAGGCCACCATCACGGTCTGTGTGCCGACGAAATCAGACTCCATTTCCGGCTCGCCGTCTTCAAGCAGCATTCCGATAACTTCCTGCAAATTACTATTCAACTCATCAAGCGTTTCGGCCTGGGAATGCGCGCCGGGAAAACCCGGAACGTAGCCGACATAAAGCTCAGTGTCCGGGCATTTCTCGACAATCGCCGTGTAAACCTTCATAGCTTTCCTCCGCTAGCATTATACATGACGCGCGAAAGCAGCCGAACGCCCAAACTAGCCGGGCGCGACGAACCGCAATTACAACATAGCTTCGCGCATGAAAGCCACGCGATTCGCGCTCCGGTTGAATGAGTTATAGGTTGACGAGGTTCATTTCTCCGGTTCATTTCATTAGACTTGAATTGCAGAAAGAACATGC
>JBHENC010000020.1:0-39519 GCA_046262295.1 Pyrinomonadaceae bacterium
CCGTTTTACCGAATCGTTAGGAGGATTCGTTGTTATGTCTAGAATATCCGGTAAGGTCAAGTGGTTTAACAACTCGAAGGGCTATGGCTTCATCGAGCAGCCAGGTTCTTCAGACATCTTTGTTCACTATAGCGCCATTCAGGGCGACGGCTTCAAAACCCTTGAAGAGGGTCAGGAAGTTGAGTTCGAGGTGACGCAGGGCCCGAAAGGACCACAAGCAGAAAACGTGATGAAGGTGTAGGTCTCCCCGGCTTGCGTCAGCAACGCCACTGACCGCTTCCGGTCTTTCGGTCCGGTAAGCGCAGAAAACAAAAATAGGCGGCCTCTTGAATCAAGAGGCCGCGTATTTTTGTTTAGGTGAAGTGATCAAGAAAGACTGCCGCTCTATCCTTTCTCTCCTTTTGCCTTAAAGCTAACATGTCCGCCTTCTACGTCAATCGAAAAGGAAATTCGCTCGCAACCCAACCGTTTTTTAAGGCCGTCGGCCTGGGACGCAAGCAAGCGATGAAATCGAGGAAAGGAAAAATCTTCAATAGGCTCGCCACAAACCTTTTTGGCGTCCATCAAGGCGCTATAAACGTTTTTGACTAATTCCACATCTTTATGAGCATCCTCACAAACGAAACTCGTCTTTTTGAAGTCAGCGACTGCCTGTTCCTTTGCGCTAGCCTTTGCCGTGGCCATCGGGGTTCGACCTTCCTCACGGCCCTGCATTGTGCGACGCCAAAGGTCGCGGAAAAGATTGTAACGAGAAGACAATGAGGTATAACGGAATCGTTGGGCATAACTCACAGAACGATCGTCACCCAAACGCTTGAGCATCGTCTCAACCCGGCCCTTTGTATCGTAGGGCGGACGCCTTGAAGCCCCGTTAAAAAACACATCAAATTCGATTTTCAAACGCCGAATATCGTCTTCAAGTCGGGTTAATTGCTCATCCACTGTGGGCTCGTACTCGCCTCCAGCTAACTTGTTATTGTTCTTGGTCTTCGATCTCGATTGGGATCTGAAAAGTTTATTATCGCCTTGTGCCAATGGTTTGACTCTCCTTTAAAAGGTGGGAAAACGGGCGGGGCGTCGAGTGAGACGCGACTAAACTCAGTCTAGGTGTTTCAAAACCACTGTGTCAACCATTAACCTCGGAAAGCGCCATAGCCTCGGTGCGCTGCATCAAAAATCCGGTTTGCTCCCTGACCTGGGAGCAGCTATTCTACGGTTCGCCCAGCAGTTACGTAGATAAAATGACTAACCCCGCCCCATCCAAAACTTCAACACTGCGCGGCATTCCATCAGTGGATCAGCTAATCCGTACTGAAGCGGGAATGGAACTTCGCAGTTTAGTGGGTATCAATCGGCTCACGGCGCTTGCACGCCAGGTCACAGAAGAGATGCGCCGCCAGATTCAATCGGCAGGGTTGACGGATCAATCAAAAGAGAATTTATTAGGAGAAGCAGTTCAAAAACTTCAGACTATATGCGGACGCGAAACAGTCTCCGCCATTCGCCGCGTCATCAATGCCACCGGTGTGATTCTGCATACTAACTTGGGACGCGCGCCACTATCCGACGCGGCTCGCAATGCTGTTGCGGAAGCGGCCGGATATTGCACACTTGAATACGACCCCACAACAGGTTCCCGCGGCAAACGTGGTGCTTACGCGGAAGAACTTCTTACACAGTTAACGGGAGCGGAGGCCGCTCTAGTTGTTAACAATTGCGCTTCTGCTGCCTTATTAATCCTAACTGTGCTAGCCGGGGATGGTGAGACGATCGTGTCTCGTGGCGAGCTGGTGGAAATTGGTGGCGACTTTCGCGTGCCAGACGTGATGTCCAACTCCGGCACACTCATGGTTGAAGTCGGTTCCACGAACAAAACGCGTCTGGAGGATTACAGCGGAGCGATTACGGGACAAACCCGTCTGATCATGAAGGTCCACCCTTCAAACTACCGAATTATCGGATTCACATCGTCCCCCGAGCTTTCAGCCCTCGCCTCCCTGGCCCATAAATCAGGAGTGTTTTTGTACGAGGATGCAGGCTCGGGCGCACTAAGCGACTTGAGTGCCTACAGCCTGGGCGATGAACCAATTGTCAGTGAATCTATTTCCGCGGGTGCTGACGTAGTCTCGTTTAGCGGCGATAAGCTATTAGGCGCTGCCCAAGCGGGGTTGATTGTTGGCCGTCGCGAAATTATTGATCGTCTACGACGGCACTCTCTTTATCGTGCATTGCGTGTTGACAAGTTATGCCTGGCGGCACTCGAAGCTACGCTCGCCGCGCATCGGCGTGACGCAACTGAAGAAATACCCGCGCATCGAATGCTGGCACTGCCAACAGACACGATTGAAAAGAGGGCGAGAAACTTGATTGAGCAACTGGCTGGCGACGCTGAAATTGAAGCAACAATCATCAAGGGTCAATCTGCCGTCGGTGGCGGCTCTGGTCCAAATGTTCACCCACAAACTGCGCTAATTGCCATTAAGCACCCCACCCTGAGTGCCGACGAGGTAGAACTAAAGCTGAGACATTTCTCACCTCCAGTAATTGCAAGGATAGCTGATGGATTAGTCTTAATCGACCTTCGAACAGTGGATACCCGGGAAGAGCCCGATTTGTTAAGGGCATTAACATCTGTTGGGAACAGTCATTCCTCTGTACCCTCATAGTTTTCAGTAGAATAAAAGCGACCTGCCAGTGTATACTCCCCCTGCTTTTATAGTCCCAGTAAAAGCACTTCCTTCGCGAACTTTCAAGCTTTTTCCATTCCGACCCAATTTGGCTCGTTCATCACTTCTCAAGTCCCTATTTACTTATGCAGGTGTCGCTTCGGTGGCAGCCGGGCTTAGCCTTGGTTTGTGGTCAGCAGGACTCTTAACTTCGCTGCAGAGCGCGTTTGTCTTTACTCCGAAGAACTTTCTGCTGAAAGTTCCGAGTTTTTGGATCGGTGCTCTGCTAATAGGCATCCCCTCCCTTGCTGTAGCTGCCAACGTGGGGCGATTCGGAGGGCGGCGTGTCCTCCCTTACCTGGGTACCGGTTTTCTGGGACTTGCCGGCCTCAGCATGTTTGCATCCTGGTTTTTCTCAATTGATATCCTCTTCACGCCAATAGTACTTGCCTTCTCTCTCTCCGCCGCGACGATGCAACTGAAAAGGCTGCGCGAGCAGGACCAGGAACTGACTGACAAGCTAGTTGCGTCCTTATCGAAATTGGCTTCGCGTAAAGCTAATGACGCCGAGCACCGGTTGCTAAGCGGATTGAAACTTCTGGAGACCGTATTGTCACCGACGGAAGCAGTAGTTTTCCGGCGTGACAGCGGAGGCAAGCTGGTTTCCTCGGCTCGCCTTCGAGTTAGCGGAAGTTCTGACACGGGTCGGAATTCGGCATGGCGCGAGGGTGTTAGTCTTTGCGAACGTGCCATGGCAGCGGACGAGATCATAGTCGAGAATGACTCTCGCGATGCGTCCACAACTATCGCGCTACCGTTGCGTCACGAAAACCGCACAGTAGGCGCTCTACTCCTTCGAGTTACTCAGGATTTCGGCGACGATGATCGAACATTGCTCACTGCGGTTGGCGGGCAGATGGCGCGTAATCTGCAACGGGAAGAGGCTCAGAACGTGTCTGATCAGGCGGGCCCTCTCGACTTCTTTTCCGCAAAGGCGTCTGACCAGAGACTTCAATCTCTTTATGTCCTGGACGGTGCATTGCTCGAGCAGAGTGTCGGTGTCAACGCACTTTCAGAAATAGGCGATGGCGTCGCATTGGCGTATCTCGACGGCCGCATTGCTTATGCAAACGCGTCATTGTTAGCGCTGGCAAACTTAACGCAGCACGAGACGAGGGACATTAGCTTCTTCGATCTGTTAGACAGTTTTCGGACCGATGTTTTTGACGAGCCTGCGATTGCGGTGCGAAGGGTTTTACAAACTGGTGAAGCGTATGAACGCCAGCTCCATTTTGCCAATCGGAGTGAAACCTACGGCCTGCGCATTTCACTGGTAAGGGGCGATTCGCGACATGCATCGAACCTGGAGGTGACCCGAAAGGACGACGCACCTCAACCACTTTGCCTGGCTCTGTTAATGAAAGACTTAACCCTCATCAAAGAATATGAGCAGCTAAAGAGTGACATGATTTCATTGATGTCGCATGAGCTGCGCACCCCCCTCACCAGCATAAACGGCTTCGCGGAGTTGCTGACGCAGGACGAAGAACTTCCGGAGCAGGCAAAGGAGTTTGTAACCATTATTGCCAACGAGTCGCAGCGGCTTTCACGGATGATCAATACATTTCTTGCCGTCACAAAATTGCAGAGAAAAGACAGGCAGGAGTTTCTTAAGATACCGCTCCGGCTCGATGAAGTTGTCAGAGAAACTATAGCCAGTTTGCAACCCGCCGCAAAGAAAAGACGAATTCGTCTGGTCGAGCAGCCGACACAAAGGCTTCCTCCGGTCGCTGCTGATAAGAGCATGATTACGCAAGCGGTCAGGAACCTGCTTTCTAACGCGATTAAGTACAGTCCTGAGCGTACTACGGTCACTGTTTCAACCGCGCTTGAAGCTGAAACAGTAAGGCTGTGCGTTGAAGATCGCGGCTTCGGGATCCCGGCAGAGGCAAAGGATCGAGTTTGGGAAAAGTTTTATCGTGTCGTGCACGAAGGACAGGAGAAGGACGAAGAGTCTACCGGACTCGGACTATCGTTTGTTCGGGAAGTGGTTGAGCAGCACGGCGGAACAGTAGACCTCGACTCGGAAGTCGGGCGGGGGTCAAAATTCAGCTTCACTTTGCCAAGACTCTAAGCTACTGCTTATTAATTGTTCCGCGGCAGGAAGGTGCTCCACAAGTGCACCTTTTTTTGTTTGAGTGCAGGGTTGATTCATAGTCAATCGTTATCTCTTCCCCGGCCACAATGTCTCGTAAGGCCATGAAAAGGATATGGCCGTGGAGTATCTTCATGTAGGCATTCGGTTCGCATGAATGATTAATGTAGTGAGTGCCGTTTCCACCGCGACTGCCGTCAAGACTCCAGCGTTCATTGATCGCGCAGATGCGTAGCTTACGTCGAGTGGCCCTTCGATTGGCTTCTGCATTCCTGATCTTCTCGCCGGTGTACTCGGCGATCTTCCTGCGGCCTTTGAAATGAGCAACTGAAAAACATCCCCTGCCCTCGATGTCTGATTCCCTGATTGCCAAACCTGGGGCGAGCTTGAGTTTCATGTGTGAACCAACCCGCGCATTCTACACCAGCTTTGAAGTTCAGAGTTTAACCCGGGTTTCCCCAGGCACAGCCCGCATAGAGTGGAGCGTTTAGGCTGCAATCCACCCAACCAAGAAGTTAGAGCTGGACTCTAAACTTAACAAAAAACTTTGGCCGCCAACACAGTTGCTGTGTGGCGGCCGATAAGAAGTAGTTGCGTGCAAAGGCTACTGCTTAAGTCGGAAGCTACGCGCGATCAAGTCCGTCTGATTCCTAATGCGCGCCAGCTTGTCGCGCAAGCCCGTAAAACGCAACGCATAAATGGTCCGGTTGTCGGATTGTAGATAATAGATGCGGCCCATCATCGGTTTGCCTGTCCTTATGAATTCGTACGATACAGTCACGCCGCTGAGACGGCCCTTAAACGGTTCTTCTTTTCCTTCGACAAATCCGGGGAGAAACCTCAGCTTTTGATCCAGGTCGCGACGTGCAAGATGCGAAGCCGTTGCGCCGGCATCCACCACTTCCTTGCGAATCTGAAGATATCCGTTGAGGCGATCTCCGTAAACGAATTGCGCGTGCTCATGGGCCGCGTCAGGCTCGGAGATAGCCCGCCACTCCGCGGACGGAAGCTCGAGAGTGTAAGCAACCTGGTCGCTGGTATACGCCTGTTGTGCTGCCACAGTTAAGCAGCTTCCAGCAATCAATATTAAAACAGAAAGAACTATCAAGTGTTTCATCTTGGTAATTTAACTCCCGGTGATTTGCAGCTCCGGATATCGGGTTTGTCAGTCAGGCGTGCCCACTGAAGCGTGTGCCACGTATACACTGCTCAGATGCTTGCCGACGGTAGACTCGTTGTCTTAAAACAATTCACGTGGGCTGCGAAGAGATTGTTCGTTCGATGGCCTCCCTTTGAATCGCTATCAGCGACTCAATTCCACCAGCGGCCAAAGCCATTAAACTCTCCATTTGATCGCGAGTAAATGGCTCGCGTTCTGCGGTTCCCTGCACCTCAATAAACCGGCCATCGCCTGTACAAACCACATTCATGTCAACTTCCGCGGTTGAATCCTCGTCATACTTCAGGTCGAGCAAAGGCACATTTCCAACAACCCCAACGCTGATTGCCGCAACTTGATTAATAATTATACTCCGTTGGATTTTCCTGGCGCTCATCAGTCTGTTACCGGCAAGCGCAAAAGCTACGTAGGCACCCGTGATAGCAGCCGTGCGGGTACCGCCGTCTGCCTGAAGGACGTCGCAATCAAGCATCATAGTGCGTTCGCCAAGCGCCCTCAAATCCGCTGCCGCCCGCAGGCTACGACCAATCAATCTCTGAATTTCATGCGTGCGGCCTGACGGGCCACCGCGTCCAATCTCTCGCGGCGTTCTATTTTGGGTAGCACGTGGTAACATCGAATACTCGGCAGTGATCCAACCCTGCCCGGTGTTGCGACGAAACAACGGCACCCGCTCATCCACCGAAGCAGAGCAAACCACCCGTGTTTGGCCCATCTCAATAAGTACCGAACCTTCCGCGTAGGGCAGGTAGCCAGGAGTTATTCTAACTGCGCGCAGCTCGTCAAACGCGCGTCCGTCAGTACGTTCGAAGCTCATCGTGTCCCCAAATCTCCACCGCCTCCAGCACTGAAGGTGCTGTTCCCAGGAACCGCTCCGCTACTTTTGCGAAACGCTCAGCCGCATCTGTCACATAGAAGTGATCAAGGTCATCACACAGTTGCCGCTCTTGTAAATCTCGCTCCGGCTGAACAGAAGAGAGGTCACTGGATTCCAAAAGCGTTTGCACTTCGCGCGCTGTCGCCTCTCCGGAGTCGATCAACGGAACCTCCGTTCCGATAATCTCACCGATTAAATCACGTAAAATCGGGTAGTGCGTACAGCCCAACACGAGCGCCCCGATGTCTTTGGACCTCAAATCTGCCACATACTGCTCGGCTACGGCTCTGGCAACGTCAGTATCCGCCCAACCCTCTTCAGCAAGCGGAACAAATAGTGGACAGGCTCGCTCTATTACTTCAACGTTTGGATTGATCCGCCCTATTGCCCTGGAGTATGCGCCACTGCGAACTGTGGCTTCGGTCGCAATTACGCCGATCTTCTTCCCGCTTGCGATAACTGTTGCTGCCCTTGCGCCCGGATCGATGACCCCAATTACTCTTACAGCAACTGCATCACGTATAGCAGGTAATGCCAGAGCCGAAGCGGTGTTACAGGCCACTATCAGAAGCTTGATACCGTGAGCTTCGAGAAATTTCGCGTTCTCAATGGCGTAGCGCTCTACAGTGGAAAGCGACTTCGTGCCATATGGGACACGGGCTGTATCGCCCAGGTAAACAAAGTGCTCGGAGGGAAGACGTTCATGCAGTGCACGATAGACAGTCAGTCCACCTACGCCGCTGTCAAAAATTCCGATTGGAAGTGCCGAATTTCGAATTGCAGATTGCGGATTGCGGATTTCAGATTTCACGATCTCGATGTTTCCAACGTCGGTATTCAAATCCGCATTTCGAAATCCGAAATCCGAAATTCAAAGAAATGGTGGAGGCGCCGAGAATTGAACTCGGATCCAAGAGAAGCCGCCGAAAGACTCTACATGCTTAGTCGTTTCTCATTCCTGGCCGACAAGCGACCAGAACTTCGCTTTGCGCCGAGTAAGTGAAGCGACAAGACCTCGGTGAAAGCTAGTCCGATTTAATCTCGCCCAACCTCACGGACCGAAAGGTTGGGCCAGCTTATCTGATTGACATCTCCCTCCGCGCGCATAAGCAACTTGCGGTGAGACGCTCACTGCTAATTAGGCAGCGAGAGCCAATTCATTGTTATTGGCAATTGTTTTTTCCCTACGCGTTTTAACGAGCTGCATAGAGTAGCCCGGCATGGCATCCGTCGGTCGTCCAAACCCCTGTCGAAGCCTGTCGCCCCCGTTTGCATGTAGAGTATAAGGCCTGAATTGGGAAATCGGAAAAGGCGCTGTCCCCAATGGCGGGCGGAGGAGTTAGATATCCATTCCCGCATCGAGTTCAAAACAATCCTGGGCTATAATTCGTAGCGTTGCGCTCACTCCTGGATTCTTACACTGTGGCTACCCACGTTGTCGTTTCCCAGGGGTCTGAAGCAACGTTTGTTGTTAGAGAGGGTTGAATTCTATGGCTGCAAAATCCCCTGGTTCGAAGCTGAGAGCTTATTCTCCCAAAGCAATTGTAACTGCACCGCCGGAGCAACGAAGCCATGTTCTGCGGCGGTTTTGGCTGCCCGCGGTGCTGATGCTGGCACTTGCTGCCGGGGGCCTGACGGGCATTATTGCTTCTTACAAACTCAATTATTCTCGAGCAGCAAACGAGGTTGCCGCACTCGCCACATACCGCCCGAGTGTGGTCACTCGAGTATATGCTGACGACGGTGAGACCGTGATCGGCGAATTTGCCCGGGAAAAGCGCATACCTCTCAAGTATGACGAAATCCCGCCGCTGATGAGAAACGCGATACTCGCGGTGGAGGACGCCCGTTTTTACGATCACATTGGCATCGATCCGATTCGCATCATTGGAGCAGGTTGGAAGAATCTCACCAGTGACAAGGTTGAAGGCGGATCGACGCTTACTCAGCAACTCGCTAAGAACCTATTTCTTTCCAAAGAGCAGACTCTCAAGCGAAAAATGAATGAGTGGGCGTTGGCGCTTCAAATTGAACGCTACTACACCAAGAACCAAATAATGGAGCTTTACGCAAACCATATTTTTCTCGGTGCGAACGCCTACGGAGTGGAGGCAGGCGCCGAAACATATTTCGGCAAACAAGCAAAGGACCTGACAATCGGCGAAGCTGCCTTGCTTGCGGGTGTTCCCAAAGCACCAAGCGAGTACTCACCGACGTCTAATCCCGCCAGGGCAAAAGAACGTAGGGATCTGGTTTTGGATTTGATGGCCAGGAATGGTTTTGCAACTCAGGCCGAAGTGGATGCGGCCAAAGCAAAACCAATACAGCTTGCCGATACTGCCTACTACCAATCACAACCAAAATCGAGTGCGTTTGATTATCCGGTTGAATATGTCCGACAAGAGCTCGAGGACAAATACACGACGCGCGTAGCCCAGGGCGGTCTTTCTGTTTACACAACGATTAATGTGGAAGCGCAGAAGAAGGCATATGAGGTGGTTCGGGCGGGCTTGCGGCGTTATGACAGGTCTCGCGGCTGGCGCTCAGCCTACAAACCGATTCCAACTTCTGCCAACAACGGGCAAGGCCCGGCTACTGCACAAGAGATTAACAACTACAAAGACCCCGACTGGTATGGAAATGATTATCAGGAAGGTCGCTATTTGTCGGGACTAATATCCAAGGTAGATCGCGCCAGGAACGAAGCGTTCATTCGCTTTGGTAATTACACAGCCACCGTAGGCCCCGCCGATATGGGCTGGTCCAGCCGTCAGCCTAAAGACGAGCTGAAAGCCGGTTATCTGGCTGAGTTTCACATTAAGGAAGTCGACAAGAAGAGCCGGCGCCTTAAAGTCGAACTATCACAAGTACCGGCGGTCGCAGGGGCCATGTTGACGCTCAACGCCAAGACGGGTGAGATCGTCACCATGATTGGCGGTTACGATTTTTACAGTGCCAGCAAGTTTAATAACGCAACTCAGGCTTATCGCCAGACTGGTTCCTGCTTTAAGCCATTCGTGTATACCGCAGCCGTCGAGTGGGGAATGACTCCGGACACAACTGTAAGCGGCGCTCCCATAAGCATTGGGGGTTGGAACCCTCACAACTACGACGGTTCTTTGGGAAATGGCGACCTGCCTCTGAAGATTGCTTTGGCAAAATCGATGAATGTGCCTGCGGTCCATCTGCTACAGACTGTCGGCATTCAGACTGGCGCTCAAATGGTCCGACGTTTCGGTATCAAGGTGCCGATGGCGCCATATCTTCCGTCTGCGCTCGGCGCGACCGAAGTGCCGTTGGACCAGATGATCTCTGCTTATTCGGCCTTTCCTAACAAAGGCATTCGTGTTGAGCCCCACCTGGTGCGCCGCGTATTAGACCGTGATGGCGCAGTGCTGGAAGAATGGGAAAAGACGACCTACAAAGTTATGAACGAGTATGTCGCGTTGACTATGGTTTCAATGATGCGGGGGGTGGTTGAATCCGGAACGGCCATTGCGGCACGTTCGGTGGGCGTTCCTCTCGCCGGCAAGACCGGAACCGTCAACGATCATACGGACGTTTGGTTTATTGGTTACACGCCGACTTATGTGACTGGTGTTTGGATGGGATACCCGGGCAAGAAAAAGGATCTCGGAAGCGGGATGACCGGCGGCGTCGGCGCGCTACCCTTCTTCGTTGATTTCATGAAGGAGTTTCTGAAAGACAAACCGAAGGAGAACTTCGATAAGGCACCTTCGATGCCCGAAGATATGAAGGAGCTTTTCCGCCAACGTCAACGTGAACTGGCCGCTGAGCGTGCGCAGTTTAGGGACGACAGGCCGGAAGAGACTGTAGATGAAAATGCGCTACCTAAAGCCAACACCGAGCCTAAGCTTGAGCAATTGACTATGCCTCCACCACCCAAGGTCGATGAGGTTCCGGCAAATCCGCAGCCCAAGGCAGAAACCATTGCTCCGCGAATGGAGGCTCCTCCACCGCCGGCGACGCGTCCACGCGAGGCTGATCCAGCTAAGAAGAAAGGGAAAAAAGGCGAGGACGAACCATAGAACCACGGATGAAGGCGGAAGGATGAAGGATGAATTCTGCCCTCCTTCAGCTTCGTGCAGTTTTCAGTCGAAGAGAATTCGAGGTTCGCTTACTTTTTACTCGCTTCACAATTGTAACGAGTATGGAAGGTAATTCGTTAGCTTCCTCATGCAGCGAGTTTAATCGAGTTCGAGTAACCATCCTGAATCTCCGAGGAGCTCAAGCCAATACATGGTTTCATCAAGTTCCTGGAGCGCTCCTTCGACCTTACTGATAAAATCTGCATTGGATTTTGCACGCTGAGCCTCGCGGTAATGCGCGCCGACGGAAGTTCCAGATTTAAGAATTTGGTTTCCGAGAACTAACGGAGCACCTCTTTGTGGCAGTGCCGAATATTACCGAGTGATTCTCAGCGCAAACTGCTTAGTTCGCTCCCTCAATTGTTTTCCATCCTGTAATTCTCCTGATGCAAGAGCGGCCATTGAGGGTGTCTGCCGCATGGTCTAGCGGTAGAGCGGTTTCCGATTTACTTCATCCTTCCGCCTTCATCCTTCCTCCTTTTACGATTTCCGTTCATCTAGCCAAAGATCCTCCCCAACGTATGCGGCAGCATTTTTCGCCACCAGGGCCAATCGTGATCTACGTCTGCGCCCCAGAGGTCGAGCGTGTGAGGAATGCCTTTGGATTGTAGAATGTCGGACAAATGCCGGCTGCGCTCAGGTGCTTCATATGCTCCCTGGCCTGACAGGATGTGGATGGCATCAGCTCTTTGCAGAAGAGGCAGATAATAATTATCGTTCAGATTGGGAAGGTAATCCGCGGGATTATTGAAATATACGTTGTCATCATAAAAGCCCTTAAGATAGGAACCTACATCGTAGCTTCCGCTCATGGCAATCACGCCGCGAAACAAATCAGGATGTTTGAAATAAGCATTGGCGGCAAGGAACGCACCCAGGCTGGCTCCCGTCGTCAACGGGCGTGCGTCAGGGCCCGCATCGTTGTGGATTAACGGCAACACTTCATCGGTGATATAGCGATCAAATCGTGTCAGCAGCTCAGCCTTCATCTGCGGTGGCATTTGGTCGTTGAGAAGACTGTAACGGTTGACGCTGTTTATCGAGTAGGCGCGTAAGTGTCCGCTTTCGATAAACGGCCTTATGGCATCCACGAGATAAAACCTTTCATACTCGAGATAGTCAGCTGCTGCAGTTGGAAACATTAGTAGTGGTGGGCCCGCGTTGCCGTACGCCACAATAGGCATTTCCGCGTTTAGGTTGTGACTAAACCAGCCTGTTACTCGGCGTTCCATGGAAGCCTTTCAGTGACTCTGCCCGTCACATCGCTCGCGCAGTAGCCCGACCCGGGTCCCCAGCCGGGCAGCCCGGCATTGGGGTGGGACGGTCAGGGAGGGCGTCACTCATATCGAAACGTTCTTATTGCTGTTTTGTAGTGCGAGATATTCTCTCACTTCTCCTGGCAGTGCAAGCCTAAGAGCCTAGCCGCTTTTAGGCTGCTTGACGCTCCCAGACCCATCTGTTATAAAAATTTCCTTCGCGCCCGCGCATGGTTCCACGCTATGCGAGGGCGCTTATTCCGCAGTAGCTCAATGGCAGAGCATTCGGCTGTTAACCGAAGGGTTGTAGGTTCGAGTCCTACCTGCGGAGCCAGTATTTGCAAAGAATTGGGGAGGCCGATGCGCTCCCCATTTTTCTCTCTATCCCCTTAAATCAAACACACCCTCTTTGAAATCGATGAAGACTATGACTCGCCCCGACGCATACACATGAGATGCTCTGACTGCCAGTTCTCGTCTGAACGAATGATTGAAGCAAGACCGGGGTAGGCTGGTCGCCAGCCGAGGACGTTTTGCCCTTTCAAAGCATCCGCTCCGAGCCGTGATGGATCGCCGCGAAATGAACCGGCAAAGTTCCAAGCATGCAACGTTGTGAAAACTGAATGGAGCAGGGCGAGGTCCAAGAAAGCCTGATGTGAGTTTTGATTTGAGTAAACCGAGATCTATGAATCGTTCGGGTGTAAAAGAGATGCCGAGTGGTAAACGGAACAGCAGTGTTACCAATCGAAGGTTTCCCGAGACAACATCACGAGTGCACTATTCAATGATGTGTTCGGATATTGCTAGACATACGCCCCTTGGCGTGGTACTTTCCCGCCGCTAGCCTAAAAAGGTGAGTTTGCGAAAAAAGGTAGGCTGGATACGACAAATCCAAATTTCGCGCGATGCCAACCCGCACAAGTCCGCATCGGGCTTCCTAAATAAGACGGAGGAAAGTAAAAAATGATCAGCAATACCTGGACTCGCAAGTTCGTCTCAATATGGGTAGCAGCGGCTATCATGATCGTCTACTCGGTAGTCATAACTGCCACGCCTGCGTTGCTAACAGGAAGTTTATCGGTGGTAGGCGACGTAAGAGTCGACGGGCAGAAAGTTACTTCCGGCGGGACATTCTTTTCAGACAGCACAATTGTCACTGCGGCGGACAGCAGTGCCATCTTGAGTCTTGGCAAGTTGGGGAGAATTGAAATATTGCCAAATAGCAGCCTCAATCTAACTCTCGGAGACAACGTAATCACGGGAATGATGAATTCAGGACGCGGCCGTGTTTCAACCCCGGCGGGCGTTGCGGTCAACATCGCTACGAAAGATGGCGCGGTGAAGGTCGATGGAAGTGAGGCCACCTCCTTTAACGTGAACACTGAAAATGTCAGTACGATCGTCGCTACCGAATCGGGCTTGGCCGAATTGAACTCCGGCGCCGTGGTTAACGTGGTTGCAGCAGGCGAGAATGGCGTTGCCGGAGTTTATCCGCCACAGCAATTCATCGCCCGGTTAACGACTACGGGCAACCGGCCCATTACTATTAATGGAGCTAGTGCGGTAGGTGGAGCTGCGATTCTGACGGGTGCAACGATCGAGACTCCCGATCAGGTGGGCGCAACAATCAACCTGGGTTCTCTCGGTGAACTGGACGTCGCGCCGAATACGCTGTTGACACTTGAGTTTGATCAGAACGGAAATGTGAAGGTGACTTTGAAGCGTGGTTGCACGATCCTTCGTACCCGGAAAAATGTTAACGCCACGATTGAGACTGAGCAGGGGGTCGCAGCTACGAATGATAAGAACAAGGGCGGTAGGTCCGATGTCTGCTTCCCGCTGGGCGCTGCGCAGCCAACTGTTAATCAGGGCGCAGCGCAGGCTGCAGGCGCTGGCGCAGGTAGTGGCGTGGCTGGTGGAGGGCTATCAGGAGGAGTGATTGCGGGCTTAGTAGCCGCCATTGGTGTGGCAACCGGAGTCATTATCTATCAAGTGGTCAAAGATGACCCCATCGTCAGTCCGAGTAAATAGCTAAACAAACACTAGCCGAGCTAGTCACATCGCATAAGAAACGGGCGCGGCCTCCGCGCCCGTTTCTTATTGCCTGCCGCTTTACGCCAGGTCGATTCACACTGCTGGCACACTAGTCACCCAATTCGTTGAGAGGGCTAGACAAAGGGAGTAAATCGCACCCATCAGTTCTCTCATTTTACCTTGACTCTGCATTTGCCTTTTCGCCGGGAAAGTTTTCATGTCATTTACAAACGACAAACCGTGCCAGCTACGGATGAATTCGAAAGGAGGAGGTAGATGACGGCTTATTGCGCCAGAGTTTTCACCACAGTTCTTTGCCTCGTCGCTTCTACTCTTGTTGCCGTTGCACAGGCCCCAGCCTCAAAAACCAAAAAACCCGCGGCCAAAACAGCCGCTCGAGACGGCGACCCGCTGGCCGAGGCACGCCGGATGATGGGCATCTCACTGGTCACCTCGTTGGCCGATGAAGCGCGGAGCTTTCGTGACCTCATGCTGCGTGCGCGTGTGCAGGCGCGCTCTGCCGACGCGCTATGGGAACTGGACCAGGAAAATGCGCGCGCATTGTTTCGAAGGGCGTGGGACTCTGCTGAAGCGGCAGACGATGAGAATGCGCGTAAATCGGAGGAGGAGCGGCGAAGCCAGGCTCTCGCGCGTGGGAGCACAGCCCGCCGGCTGCAGCCGAGTGTGCGCCGCGAAGTCTTGCTGCGCGTCGAGTTCAAAGGGGGTGGAGCAATGACCAATAATTTCAATGTCGACAGCTTCGACCTGGCCGGGCTATTCACAGCGCTCGCGCACGAAGACTTGAATCGCGCGGTTGAGCTGCCAAGGAGCTTTACCGGCGAGTCGCCGCGTTCGGTGGCGGTGCTCGCGGTTGCTCGCACGATCCTGGATAAGAAACGAAAAACCGAAACCCGTTAAGGTCTAATGTACCTGGCGGTCCTGGATCGCGCGGTATCGGGCGCCTGTGCAAAAACAGCGACCGGATCAATTCGCAGTTTCACCCGCGACGACGCTGTTGGTAGCCCGGTGTTGCCTCGATAGAATTCAATGTGAGCGTGCCTGTACGACCCTACGGAGCCACCTGGACCACCAATGGTTCCAATACGCACGCGTCCAGCTTCATGCGTCAAACCAAAATTCGAGACGTGAAACACTGCGATCGTGACGTCAGTAAGATTACCTAATGTCGGATAGTAAAACGTCACGGCAGCATCGGTGGGCGTAGGTTCATTGCTGTTGGAGATGAAGCCCAGAGGAACATAGAGTTCCGTTTCACCCGTCCCATCCGCACTACCGTAAAGGTGCATAGCATAAGAGAGATGCCCGCGTAGTATTCTGCCATCGTCACCCATCAAGTCGCCCCGGTACAAAGGATATTGGCTGCCTAACCCTCGCGGTTCGAAGCCATTTGCCGCGGCTACGGCTCCCGGCCCGCCGAATATCGCGGCTAACCTCCAATCTGCGGCCACCATCTCATCACTGTAGGATGACTTGATCGCATTTTTGGGAATGTGTTTTGACTCTCCGGGTCGCAGATCACCGCGATTAACTCCTGCCTCGGTTGTAAGACGGACATCGATGGCCCAGGTCTTTGTTAACTTTCCGGGATCGGCTCCCCAGGTTTGAGTAATTGCGCTCACATAGTCGTCTGTATAACTGAATTTGATTGTTCTGCCTGAGGAGTCGGAAATTGTGTCGATAGAAGAGTCGTTCGTATACTTAAGATCGATAACCAGACCGTTGCGATCGTTGATCTGACTGCAATGAAGCTCACCATCCTCAAAAGCGGCAAAAGTATAGACAGTTCCTTCGCTCGTGCTTAGCAATTTAAAGTTGCCTTTGTCCGCAAGGCGCAAACCCGAATCGTCTTTTGCTTCAAAGTGACCTGGGCCTTCTACCGGATCCAAGTCTATGAACTGAGCACGACGCCCCCGATTCGGAATCACCATAAGAATATATTTGCCCACCCGCTCATTGAAATATAGAGATTGGAAAAGTGGAAACTGAAAGTGGCCCATCGAATAGGTAAGCGAAAGATCCAGATTTCCTCTGATATGGTCCGGCAAACTCACCAAAGGTAAGCCGTGGTCGGTGAGATTCCAGCGGTAAGCAGAGATAGGTTCGTTCGCCGAAAACACCTCGCTGTCCGTAAGGCTTCCTGCTTTTACTAACGCGGAGTTCGCTATAGGAATGTACCCGCCTGCCTCGGCCCAACCTGTGAGCGAAACAACAACAAGCGCGGCAATCGAGAGTATGTGGTTAAAGAGTGGGTGTCGGCTGTTGCGCATCGGATGGCTCGGTTTGTTGGAGCTGCTTTACGTTCAAAAGCTGAGGCCACAGGCAAGATGTATTCAGGATGTAAGAGGGACGTGAGTAGTCCCGATGATCATGACGCGAAATTCACGGTCGGCTTCGAACCACGATGTGATTTAAGTAAGAATTGACTCTCCGGCTCAGTTGAGGCGCCGTTCAAGAGTCTCCAGAATCAGGGCCGGTTCTGGTTTGTAGGGCGGGCATTCATGGCTGTTCGACATCTATGCCCTACTCCCGTGCCTAAAAACTATGTCATCGGGTTAAGACCGTCTCCGCATTGGCAAACACTATGCCGTCGGGATAGCGATTCCTGATTCTTCTCATCAGCTTTTGTGATGACTTTCGTTATATTGAAGGGGACGTGGCAGTGAGCTCATTGACCACGCGAGTTATAGGAGGAGACCATCGTGATTGAGGCTTTTAACCCGGGCAAAAAGTTGCACGGTCGGACGTTCGCGTACGGTTATTGAAACGAATATTAGGAGCTCTGCGTAAATATTTACATCTTTCCTCGCCCCAGATTACATACCTTCCAAGCGTCTGGACTCCCGCAGTTAGTTCTCAGCCTTCTCGAACGGAGACCCAATTGCAACGGACCTTGCGGAGTAATCTATGATCTCAATTCTTCTTGTTGACCACGCCCTTGAAAATCCCCGCAGCATTCGCAAGCTATTGTCAGTTTCCGATAACGACTTCAAGCTAACCTGCATGGAACAGCTACCGCGAGATTCTGGAAGGATTTCGCAGCAAGACATATGGCCAGGTAAGCATCTCCACGAGACTCGATCAGAATTCGGTCATTGTTGAGATTAGCGATACCGGTTCGGGCATTCCTGATGACCAACTCTCAAGAATCTTTGATCCGTTCTTTACGACGAAACCCGTCGGCGAGGGCACCGGCCTTGGACTTTCGACCTCTTACGGCATTATCGAGCGCCACGGAGGAACAATTACCGTCAAGAGCGCCGTTAGCGCTGGCACAACTTTTACGGTGCGGATTCCATGCACGCAATTGAAACCAACTGACTTTGAAGACAAGAAGATCATCACGGAGGTCTTTCCATGAAATACAAATTGTTGATTGTTGATGATGAACTGGCCAACCTGCGGTTGATTGAGAGGCTCTTTGCTGCCGAGTATGAATGCCTTAGCGCTTCATCAGGCCCTGAGGCAATTCGTCTGCTTGAGCAACACGACGTCGCCATTATTATTACGGATCAGCGCATGTCGGAGATGACCGGCATCGAACTCTTAAAGCGTACCGCGCAATTACGTCCCCACATGGTGCGCATTCTCCTGACCGGCTACACAGACGTGGAGGCACTCGTCGAAGCCATCAATTGCGGACTGGTTTACATGTATTTCACGAAGCCCTGGAATAACGACGACCTCAAACTGAAAATCAGTCGCGCCTGCGAGCATTACGAAAACAACAAGAAACGCAACTCGCTGGTATCGGCGAACGATCGGCTGCTGCAAATGTTGAAAGAGACAAAGCTGGCGATCGTAACCGGTTTATCGGATATGTTGAGAAGCCGAGACCAAAGTGAATACGATCGTGCTGTAAGGGTCAACGGCTACGCTATTGCGATAGCGGAAAGAATGGCTCTGAGCGCTGAAGAAGTCGAAGATTTGTCGGCTGCCGCTTTGTTACAAAATCTTGGCCAAAAGAACCTATTCGGGAATCGCCCAACCAGTAATGCGACGCACGGATGAACAGTCTGCTATAGCCGGCGAGCACTCTGAGTGCGAGGCCAGACTATTGGCTGCAATTCCCGAGCTCGGAAATGTAAAAGACATAATCAGATTTCATCGAGAAAATTTTGATGGCACGGGTTTCCCGGGGGGATTGAAAGCGGACCAGATTCCAAGTGCCTTCCGCGTCCTTCGCGTCGCAGACGAATACGATTCACTGATCCAACCCAAAGCTTCGGCCGCTCGAATGAGACATGATGAAGCAATGCAGTTTCTGCTACGAAGGTCAGGGAAACAGTTTGACCCGAAGGTTATCGAGATCATGTCGCAACTCAACCCGGATGACCTGACTAATTCAGAACCATTATCGGCGGCCAGCGAATATAACGCAGTCGTAAACGAAAGTATCGAACCGGCCTTTGTTGACGCGATAGTCTGGTAAAGGAGTTGCCCGGGTTCATCCGGTCGATAAGCCCTCACCCATTTCCTATTTCTCATCCGCAGTCCCCAATGAGGCAGAAAGACA
Source organism: Pyrinomonadaceae bacterium (assembly GCA_046262295.1). GTDB lineage: Bacteria > Acidobacteriota > Blastocatellia > Pyrinomonadales > Pyrinomonadaceae > JBHENC01. Next base: position 18,812 of record JBHENC010000020.1, read on the forward strand.
GTTTCCGCCGATGAGGTTTGGGCCAACCTGCGATGCAATACGCCCGCCTGCCTAAATAGAAAGAGTTGAAGAACTATGAATCATTCGTCTTGGATTGTTGGCTGCGGCGCGTTGTGGCTTGGACTGATGACCCCACTCGCTTCCGCCCAGGAAGACGACGCAAAAGCGCGCCACACCTGATACGCTGGCCCGCAAAGTATGAGAGTTGCTCGACGAGGCTAGAGGCCAAGAAGTTTTTTTATAGGCTCTCTATACGACCTGAAGGCCCTATCAGACATTTTAGAGCTTGCGTGAGGTCCGCTTCTGACCCTTCTTTTCCGTAGCGCCCTTCACTGTTCTGCCTTTGCGCGGAGTTTTTTTCCTGCGGCTCTTCGCTGCGATTTTCTTCGGATCACCCAGTTCCGCCAGCAATCCTGAGAAATCAAAGCCGAACAGTTCCCGGATTTTTCCACTGACCGCAGGGATCACCAGCCCCTGGCCCATAGTGGACAACTCATCAACCATACTGTCCGCAAAGGCCGCCAATTGTGATTGTTTACCGCGCTTTGCGTTCTTATGCGCATAGCCAACGGTGTAGCCAAGCGCAAAGCCGGCCGAAAGCGCGCCCAGACTCCAAACCAGCGGTTCCTTTTGAAACTGTTCGCGGTAATCAAGCACTCCGGAAACGGTCTTTCTCACCGACTCATATTCCTGCTCAACTGTCTCCTTGATTTCCCCGACTGTCTCCGCCAGCGATTCACGCGTGCGCTGCATTTGATTCTCGAGCTCGCGTTTACTCAGCTCTCCGTCGGCGACTGCTGCGCCTTGCGTTTGCTTTGTCATGGTTACCCTCTACCAGCCAGACTCTTCTTTAACATCGCAACCAGGTCGATTACTTTTCCAGGTTCGCGCTGATCTCCTCCATCGGAATCAACCTTAACAACATTCTTGCGATTAGCGCTCTTCTTCTTCACGAGTTTGAGCAGACGCTCAGTTTGTTCATCCTCGAGCTTTCTCGGCGATAACTGCTTCTTCGACTTACTACTGATCAGCTTCTCAAACCTGGCCACAGTTGCTTTGGGAACCGTCGGCTTCTTTGGCAAACCAATGTCTTTTGGAGAGCGCAGCTCGTCCGGAAATCGCATGGTCTCGGCGCGCAGGATTCCGTTCTCGGCGAAGATGGCAACCAGATATTCCTTGCCGCGCATTACAAAGGTCGCCAGTCCTGCCTTACCCTCCTTTCCCATCGTTTGGGCCAGAAGCTTGTAGGCTTTTTCGGAGCCTGCCGACGGCGTCAGAAAATATCCGCGCTCAAAATAAACCGGAGGAATCGACTCTGCGGGAACGAAGCGTTTCAGATCGATGTCCCTGGTCTTGTCGGGCGCAAGCCGCTCCAATTCCTCATCCGTGATAACAACGTATTTGCCTTTTTTGATTTCATAGCCGCGCACGATTTCACCCGCGTCCAGATCGCGCTCGGTTTTCTCTGAGTAATACTTGCGCGATAGCGGCTGGCCATCCGGTCCAAGCATGCGCAATGGTGAGCGACTGCTTTTATTGGCAGGAAAAAGGTTCACGGGCACGCTGACTAGTCCAAAGGTAAGGGTTCCCGACCAAAACGGGCGTGGCCCGGATTGCTCGCCATCGTCTTCCTGGCTCTTCTTCCTCCTGGTGCTTCGTTTAGGCAGCGCGTTTCTCCTTTCTCAGCGACTGCAGACTTTTCTCGAGCACGCTGTCGAGAGATCCAGCCTTGCGCCGAGTTTTCACTGCCCGCAGGCGCGGTGCTTTACCCCTGGCCTTGCGCTCGATGAATTCCATCACGCGCTCCCGATACTCGTCCTTGTAATCTTCCGCCCTAAACTCGTCTTCCAAAAGCGCCACCAGTTGTTTCGCCATGTTGAGTTCTTTTTGCGTCGGCGCGCGTCCGGCAGGCTTCGGCAGCTCGCGTGCAGAGATCACTTCTTCCGCGTTTCGCAATGTGAACAGCAACAAATAATCACCTTCGGAACGAAGCGCACCAACATAAGCCTTGTTCCGCATCACCCAGTGGGCAATGCCTTCACGATTGCGATTTTTCAAAGCCTCAGCCAGGGCAAAATATGCCTTTTCGTCACCATCGGGTGCGAGGTAGTAAGGCCTTTCATACCATTGCGGACTTATCACTTCGGGCGGGACGAATTCCTTAATCTCAATCTCACGCGACGGCTTAGGCTCAAGACTTTCTAATTCTTCGTCCGTAAGAACCACGAATCTTCCCGGCTCAATTTCGTAACCTTTCTGAATTTCCTCATTCGACACTTCCTCGTCCGTGTCGGGACTTACCATATGCTGCTTCACTCTCATCAGGTGCTTATGGTCGAGGATATTAAGATGCACCGTGCGGTCAACTACGCCCGAATATAGCTTGACCGTAATCTTAGCGGAGCCGATTTTTAGTATGCCTTTCCAGATCGCGCGCGCTGCCATTACCCTTGAGCCTCGCTTGATAAGTGTGGGCTCAGGTCTTCGCATTCAACGCAATCGGGACAGGAAAACTCGAGCGTGGTGGTGATCTGCACACATATTGGACACATCGGTCCGTCGCAGTCTATACAACGGATTTCCGTGTGATATGCATACGCCTGACTGCATGCCGGACACGTTTCAGTGACGTCCAATAGCCACCAGGGCTGTATTCCTCGCGGCATTTTTCGCGGCTTGGCCATGCTAAACAAACTCAAAGCAGTTTCAGTTCCACAATTTGCAACCTCTTAGTAACTTGCCGACAACCCTTCGAATGTCACCATAGGTTATATGCTCTCTCACTAACTGACAGAGAAGCTGCAGGGCGATTCACCGCAGCCGAGGCGGTATCAGGGATTTCCCGCGGTAGGTATTGCGTCGCCTTGTTAATCTGAATTGGATTGCAACTGAGCCCGGATCGAATTAGAATTGGGCCAGTCCAGATTTAGATCGGGAGTTTGAATGGGTGCAGTTGCCCGGATCCTCCCTTCCTGCATCTCCTTTCGAACTCCTAGCTCATCTCGCGTCTCCCCAACAGGGTAGCGCCGCAGTGAAGTGGAGGCAACTCTATGGAAACTCCATGGAGTTCCGGGAATTTGTATGGATAGCAATAACGGACGAAGGACCCTCACCAGTCGTTATCTGACAGCCTTACTCGCACCTGCCGTCGTAGCGGGCGCGATGCAGGTTACCTGGCCATTCTTTAAACACGACCCAATTTCTCCTTACCTGCTGGCCGTAGTCTTCTGTGCATGGTACGGCGGCCTCGGACCAGCGCTGTTATCCTTGATTGCCTCGTATGTTCTAAGTGATTTCTTTTTCATAGAACCGTACTCTTCGTTTTGGTTTCCAAAACAGGCTGATTTGATCCGTATCCTGCTCTTCGCGGTGGTTGGCCTGTTCATCAGTGTGATGAGCGAACTGATGCATCGGGAAAGACGGCGCGCTGGAATCAACCTCGAGTCTGCTGAGCAGAGCCAGCAACAGTTTGAAACACTCGTGCACGCGATCGACGGTATCGTCTGGGAGGTCGACGCCCGAACTTTCACGTTCACCTTTGTCAGCAGGCAAGCGGAGAGAATTCTCGGCTACCCGTTGAAGCAATGGTTCGAAGGGCCCGGTTTCTGGCCGGACCACATGCATCCGGACGACCGCGATTGGGCAGTCGCCTTCTGCATAGATGCGACGGGAAGAAGAGTTGATCATCAGTTCGAGTACCGGATGATCGCCGCGGACGGTCATGTGGTTTGGGTAAGCGACATCGTTACCGTCCATGTCGAGGACGATCAGTCGGTGCTTTTGCGAGGTGTGATGGTGGACATCACCGAGCGCAAGCGCATTGAAGAACAGCTCGGGCAGAGCGAGAGCCAGTTAGCCGAAGCTCAGCGCCTGGCAAGCGTTGGCAGTTGGAATTGGGACATAAGAAATAATATTCAGACGTGGTCTGCTGAGCTTTATCAGATTTATGGTCTTCATCCGGAGGAATTCTCCCCTTCTTACGAGACCTTTATTGGACGTGTTCATCCGGACGACCGCGCTGTTATCAGCAGGGTGGTAGAAAACGCTCTTAGAAATCCGGAACCAATCGATTCTTACCTCCGCATAATTCGGCCTGATGGAGCAGAGCGGATTGTTCATTCCCGCGGGCACGCCATTAGCGATAGGAGTGGCGCCCCGATCAGGATGCATGGAACTATGCAGGATGTAACAGAGCTCAAGCAGGCAGAAGAGGCACTACGTGACGCCGAGCGGAAGTATCGCGATATTTTTGAAAACGCCGGAGAGGGGATTTTTCAATCAACTCCAGACGGTAGATTCATTGCGGCGAATCCAACTCTGGCGCGAATGTATGGGTTTGCATCTCCAGAAGAGCTGATTCAAAGCCGCCAGGATATTTCGGGGCAAGTTTACGTCGACCCAACACTCCGCGAAGAGTTTAAGCGTCAGCTTGAGGAGCGCGGTGCAATGCGCGGGTTTGAGCATCAGGTTTTTCGCAAAGATGGAAGCAAGATCTGGATCGCGGTGAACGCACGCGTTGTACTCAACGAACAAGGTGGTATTCAGTATTACGAAGGCACTGCCCAGGACATTACGGACCGTAAGCTGGCTGAGGAAGCACTCCGAGAAAGCGAAGAACGCTATCGTGAGTTGTTTGAGAATGCCAAGGACGCAATCTATGTACAGGATCTCGCTGGCAGGTATACCTCAGTAAACCGGGCCGCTGAGAAACTCACGGGCTACGATCGGAACGAGATCATAGGTAAGCATTTTGACCAATTTGTGGCGCCCGAATATTTGCCGTTGGTTTAAGATCTTCACGGCAGTCAACGACCCTGCGATTAAGGCCCTTCCACGGTTCGCCTCAGCGGCAACGCGACCGGGAGCGATTGTTCGACAATTTGCGGCGCCGCAAGATCCAACTAGCTTGCAAGTCGAACGACGGGGCGCCAACCACTCGCTCGCCCTGGCCGCCAACGGCTACCTTCCACAGCCCGCTGATCTTCTGTTCGCATTCGACCAAATTGCCGCTGAAGTTTTCAAGGCCGCCCAAGTCATCCGAAAAGGCGAAGACCCTGGTTCCATATTCGAGTTAGATATTTGCCCCCGCACAGTCGAAGAGCACCCCGGAATAAGTAGGACCAAATCAAGTCTGTGGCAAGGCACTACCGGGCGCATCAATTTACTGGCAACCGAAGAAGTACTCGAGGTAGCGGCGTGAATAATCATCCTCTGCCATCAAAGGAAAAAGAAGTGGTTAAGTCCGACGTTCGGTCTGGTGCGCCGGTCGGAAAAATACTGGTTGTTGAAGACGATCCGGATCTTAGAAGCCTTCTCGATATATCACTTCAGGCGCATGGTTATGATGTCACCAACTGTAGCTCAGGGGGCAGCGCACTGGAGGAGCTGCGCCGCCGCGATTTCGATCTGCTACTAACAGATCTAATGATGCCTGAAATGGATGGCATAGCTTTACTTAAAGCCGCTCTCGAAATTGATCCTCATCTCGTCGGCATCATCATCACAGGTCAGGGCAAGATTCAGACAGCGGTCGATGCCATGCAATCAGGCGCCTTCGATTACCTGCTCAAGCCCTTCTCACCTGAAATGCTAATGCCCGTGCTGACGCGGGCCATGAACCTCAGGCATTTTAAACTCGAAAACGTCCAACTCCGCGAAACCCTGGCGATTCATAGCTTGTGCCAGACGATTGCCTACACCCTGGATGTTCAAACCGTATTGAGCAAACTCGCCGATGCAGCATTACAACAAAGCGACGCCGACGAAGTTTCCGTGCTTTTGCCCACAAACAATGACACAGAGCTTTACGTGGCGGCCGTACGTGGCAAAAAAAGAGAACGACTCCTGGGTGAGCGAATTCCGTTCGATCAGAGCATAGCTAGCTGGGTTGCCCGCGAGCGCACCCCGGTAATTCTAAACGGGCCGGTCAATGACGAACGCTTTATCGCCCTTTGGCCGCGTTCTGATATCCACTCCTCAATCTCTATACCTCTGCTGGTTGCGAACAAGCTGGTTGGCGTTATTAATCTCAATGTGACCAGCCGCCCGCGGCCTTTCTCGCTGGGCCAAATGAAAGCGCTGACAATCCTGGCAAGCACTGGGGCCGCAGCGTTGGAAAGCGCCTCACTGTATGCGCAAGTGCGGGCCACCGAAGACAAGTACAGATCGATTTTCGAGAATGCTACCGAAGGATTATTTCAAGCTACCACCACTGATCGCCTGTTAACCGTGAATCCGGCTTATGCGCGAATCATGGGCTATGACTCGCCCGAGGAAATGATCACAACCATCACTGACATCGCAAATCAACTTTATGTTAAGCCGGAGGAGCGCGCTGAGGCCGGTCGTTTACAGAAAGATCTTGGCCGTATAGAGGGCTTTGAGTTTGAGGCGTACCGGAAAGACGGTGAGAAAATCTGGCTGTCGCTGAACCAACGGTCGATTCGCAATCAAAATGGTCAAATACTCTACTTCGAAGGCTCGGTCGAGGATATCACCGCTCGACGGAGAATTGAGGAGGAGAAGGGCAAAACGAGACAACAATATGAAGCTCTAGTCCAGGCCATTGACGGGATTGTCTGGGAACTGGACGTCCGAACTTTTACTTTTACTTTCATCAGCAAACAATCGGAACGGGTGCTCGGCTACACCCCAGAGCAATGGTTGAGTGACCCAAATTTCTGGACGGACCATCTGCATCCTGACGACCGGGCATCGGTCCTTGAATTCTGCCTTGACGCTACGGCACGAAGAATAGACCACCAACTAGATTACCGAATGATAGCTGCGGATGGCCGGGTGGTCTGGCTGCGGGACTTCGTCACAGTAGATCACTTAGACCGCCAATCTCCGCGTCTGCGTGGAGTCATGGTGGATATTACTGAGCGGAAGGCGGCGGAGGATCAATTACGGAAGAGTGAAGAGCGCTATCGAGACATGGTTGAGAATGCCCATGACCTTATCTATGAGCACGACCTTGAAGGTCATTATCTCTGGGCCAACAAGGAAGTGCATCAGATCACCGGCTACTCGCGTGAAGAAAGTGTTTATCTCAACCTGGCGCAAGTCGTTGTGCCGGAATATCTCGAGAAGGCACGGGAGATGATTCGCCGCAAACTTGGCGGTGAAAGGGTAACTGCTTATGAGATAGAGATTATCGCTAAAGATGGCCACCGCGTTACGGTCGAAGTAAACAGCAGTCTCATTCTTAAAGATGGAGTTCCGGTTGGGGTAAGAGGTATTGCGCGCGATATCACGAATCGAAAAGAGTCAGAGAGCCGGCAGGCCGCACAATATGCCATTACCGGTGCGCTTGCAGAATCAAGCACGGTCAGCGAAGGCGTATTGAAGAGTCTTGAGGTGCTCGGTGAAACGCTTGGCTGGGAATACGGCGCGCTGTGGGCAGTCGACCCGGAGCAAAATGTTCTGCGTTGCGTTCACGTCTGGAATGGTCTCGGCACCGACGCTGATGAATTTGTGGCAGCTAGCCGTCTGGCGGTTTTTCCGCCGGGGATCGGATTTCCAGGAAGTATTTGGAAGGAAAGGCAACCACTTTGGATTCCCGAGGTGAATGCAGACCCTAGAGTTGTCCGGTCGGATTTAGCCGCCAAAGCGGATTTCCATGCGGCTTTCGGATTTACGATCCACCTTCGCTCAGAAGTGGTGGGCGTGGTGGAATTCTTCAGCCGCTCTAGTCGTAAGCCTGATGCAGCCTTGCTGGCGATGATGGTCACGATTGGCAGACAGATGGGCCAGTTCATTGAAACCAAGCGGTTCGAGCAAGCTCTGAGCGAGAGCGAGGAACAACTCCGGCAATCGCAAAAGCTGGAAGCGATCGGCCAATTGGCCGGCGGCGTGGCCCATGACTTTAACAATTTGCTCACCGCAATCAACGGTTACACCGAGTTGGCGCTGCGACGTCTGGGCGAAGATCAACCGTTGACATCTTACCTGGAAGAGATCAAGAAGGCCGGCGAACGCGCAGCCAATCTGACGCGGCAGCTGCTGGCGTTTGGACGCAAGCAGCTGCTCCAGCCGCTATCGCTTGATCTTAACGATGTAGTCAAGGACATGAGTAAGATGCTTAGGCGACTAATCGGCGAAAACATCGCCTTTGTTGCAAAACTAAACCCTGACCTCAAACAGATCAAGGCCGATCCCGGTCAGGTTGAGCAGGTGCTGGTCAATCTCGTGGTAAACGCCCGGGACGCCATGCCCAGCGGGGGCACCTTAACAATCGAGACGGCGAATTTCCAACTCGATGGTGCATACGCAGCTAAACACGTGGGTGTGACCCCGGGGAACTATGTCATGCTGGCGGTGAGCGACACGGGGGTTGGGATGGACCAGGAATCACAGGCGAGGATATTCGAACCGTTTTTCACCACCAAGGAAATAGGCAAAGGGACTGGATTGGGTCTCTCCACGGTCTATGGCATCGTTAAACAAAGCGGTGGGAACGTTTGGGTTTATAGTGAGGTCAAACAAGGCACCACCTTCAAAGTCTATCTGCCGGAAATCGGAGCTGAGGTCGAAGACGACAGCACCACAACCGTAGTTTCGGGGATTAGGCGAGGGTCTGAGACTGTGTTGCTGGTCGAGGATGAAGATATGGTTCGCAACCTGGCCAGTGAAATATTGAAGCAGAACGGTTTTACCGTATTGGAAGCAAGCGGCGGCGAGGAAGCCATCCAACTTTGCCAAAATCACAAAGCAGCTATAGACCTCCTGATCACTGACGTAGTAATGCCGAAGATGAGTGGCAAGGACGTCGCCTATAAACTACAAATGGTCCATCCGGAAACAAAGGTACTTTTCATGTCAGGATATACGGATGAGGCAATCGTTCATCACGGCATTGTTGATTCACACATCGCGTTCATTCAGAAGCCATTTTCTGAAACAACTCTGACGCAGAAGATTCGCGAAGTGTTGGACGCCGTTAATGGCCAAAGGTAATCAGGTTAAGCATGGTCCTGCGTCCTTAGATTGCCGTGGCTTAATCGTCGTTAGTGTATGACTCAAGCAGGAATGAAAATGTCGGAAGCAGGATTAGAACGACCTAGTATATTAATCATCGACGATGACGAGCAGATTCGCGGGCTGCTCGAAGAGTTACTAGGAGAGGCCCACGATTGTACCGCCGCCAAGTCGGCGGAAGCGGCCATAAGTGTGCTGAAGGCCATCAAGTTTGATCTGGTGATAAGTGACATAAACATGGGCGCGATCAGCGGACTGGATCTGGTTCCATATGTCTTGAGAGAGACTCCGGAAACGGTCGTGGTGATGATGAGTGGCCAACAAAAAATCGATTCCGCCATCCAGGCCATGCGGGCAGGCGCCTTCGATTACATAACAAAGCCGCTCGACATCCACCATGCCGAGGCTGCAGTCCAACGTGCACTGGCCCACCACAAACTCCTCGACGATAAGAAATACTACGAAAACAATCTCCGCGCTCTGGTGCGCCAACGAACGAGGGAAATTGAGCGGCTGGCCCACTTCGACACCCTCACTGATTTGCCGAACCGCCTGCTTTTCGAGGATCGGCTGTCGCAGGCCCTGAACTACACGCAACGTGAGGGTCAGATTCTCGGCACATTGCTTATCCGGGTCGATCGGTTCAATAAACTCAATGACACATTGGGCCATGCTCTTAGCGATCGATTGCTGTGCGATATTGCGGAACGTATTAAAGGAGCCATCGGTGAACGCGGCACAGTAGCAAGATTTGAAGGCGACGAGTTTGCCATTTTGCTCGCGGATATTACCGGTTCGGAGAAAGTAATTGAAGCGTTGAGGGATGTTAGCGAAGCGCTAAAACTGCCGTTTGGGGTTCACGAGCACGAACTGTTCATAACAATGAGCATTGGTGCCAGGCTCTTTCCGGTTGACGGAAAGAGCGTTCAAGAACTTTTGGAACATGCCGCCGTGGCGCTGGACCGGGCTCGTATGCAGGGTGGGAATAACTATCAATTCTACGAAGCTCAGATGAACGCCCTGGCGTTAGAGCGATTAACCATGGAAGCGAGCCTGCGCCGGGCGGTGAAGAATAATGAATTCAAGCTTTACTACCAGCCTCAGTTTGATCTCACCACTCAGCAAATGGTCGGAGTCGAAGCCTTGATTCGTTGGCAGCATCCCAAGCTCGGTTTATTACTCCCTGCCAAATTCATACCAATGGCTGAGGAGACCGGCCTGATCCTGCCAATTGGGGAGTGGGTTTTGAGAGCAGCCCTCGCTCAAGCAGCATTGTGGCACAATCGTGGCTTGGGGAATCTTCGGATTGCCGTCAACGTTTCCCCGCGTCAGTTTCAACAGGAAAACTTCGTAGAACTGGTCCTCCGGATCGTTGCCGAAACCGTGATCGATCCGTCTACTATCGAACTGGAGATAACTGAGACCTCGATCATGCAAAATGCGAAGCACGTCGTGGCGTTGATGTCCGAGTTGAAGCAAATGGGCTTGAAGATCGCTATCGACGATTTCGGTATTGGCTATTCCTCATTGGCTTATTTGAAGCGGCTGCCAATTGACATGCTTAAGATTGATCGAACTTTTATCAGTGATGCCGCATCTGACCCCGATGACGCGGCCCTTGTCGTGGCAATCATAACGCTCGCTCACAATCTTAGGTTGCAGGTTTTGGCGGAGGGAGTCGAGACTGTGGAGCAGTTGAGATTTCTACAGCTGTTGAAGTGTGATGAGGGCCAGGGTTATTTTTTGGGGAGGCCGGCGCCCCCCGAATCGTTCTCTCTAGTGGCGTGGAAAGGGCCTCGCAACCAAGCAGCTTGATGTACTTGCTCCTCAAATGGGGGCGCGTTGAACTAATGGCCAGCGCGGAAGAAGAAAGATATTCCGCTCGATAAAATCATGACTGATAAGAAACCGCATGCTCTCGTAATCGATGATGAACCTGGGGTCAGATCCCTGGTCAGCACCGTGTTGCGTGATGAAGGCTGGGGAGTGACCGAGGCTGAATCCGCCGAACAGGCATTTGAAATGCTTCGCGATGAAGAGTGGGACGTGGTCTTTTGCGACGTGATACTCGGCGGAGCCGATGGGTTTAGCGTGCTGCACCGGTTCAAAGCGGAGTTGCCGGCGACCAAGGTAGTGCTCATGACTGGGCATGGCACCGCGGCCGGAGCACTGGATGCAACGTCTTTTGGCGCTTACGATTATTTGCTCAAGCCCTTTGGCCCGGACGAACTGCAATCGCTTTCTCAAGCCCTGCGGGAACAGTTGGTGGGTCACAACTCGCGGCGAGTGCGCAAGCGTTCTGGTGAGTCGGCATACCACGCCGACGTCGGTGTCCTGGGACGGAGCGCGGCGTTCATCGCAGTAATGAAGCAGGTAGGCCGGGTGGCCACAACGAATCTGCCGGTATTTTTGTCAGGCGAATCCGGAACAGGCAAAGAAGTCGTCGCATTATCGCTGCACGACAGAAGTAGTCGGACAGATCAACCTTTTGTGGCGGTTAACTGCGGGGCAATTTCTGCCGAGCTGATCGAATCCGAGTTGTTTGGGCACGTGAAGGGATCGTTTACCGGCGCAGATCGGGACCGTCGAGGATTGTGGGAAGAAGCGGACCAGGGGACAGTCTTCCTCGATGAGATCACTGAGACCACTCCTGCGTTTCAAGTCAAACTTTTGCGGGCGCTCCAGCAGGGCGAAATTCGGCGGGTCGGCTCCAACCAGACAGTGAGCCTTGATGTACGCGTGATCGCGGCAAGCAATCGTAACGTCGAAGAAGAAGTTGAAGCAGGCAGATTTCGCAAGGATCTGTTTTATCGTTTGAATGCGGTTTCAATCGTGCTGCCTCCATTGCGTGAGCGTAAGGAAGATATTCTGTTGCTGGCGAAGAGTTTCGCCGACCGCGTTTACACCTTGAGTCCTCAGGTAAAGTTCTCTCTGGAAGCGCTCCACTTGTTGGAGGAGTACCCCTGGCCGGGAAACATTCGCGAACTGGAAAATGCCGTAGTGCGGGCGGCGGCAATATGCGACGGCATCGTCCGAGTAAAAGACCTACCCGAGCGCATTCAGCAATTTTCCAAGAACCAATCGGGAGATCCCAGCCTTAAGTTGGAAGCCATGAGGCCTGCTGCCAAGGAAGAGTGGCCCAAGCTTTCAGTGGTCGAAGGACGCTACGTTGCTAAGGTGCTGGCACACACTCGCGGAAATAAGCAGGCAGCGGCGCGCCTGATGGAGATTGATCGCAAAACGCTCGACCGCATGATCAAGCGCCACAAAATTGGTGCAGACCACGCCTTACCGCTGTCCCCACAGGCTGCCTCGACCAGTTGACAAGGACATTGGTTTGCAGCGGGGCTTGAGGAGTAGAGCTCGTTTTGGACTGATCAAGTAACTCACAAAATGAGAAACAGATTGCCTTCCAAGAACCGAGAGGCCGGGTTTGGCCCGGCCTCACATCGGTTGGCGGAGACATTCAGCCTCATCAAGTTACTGTCCTCACCCCAGCAACTTGTCGCCGTTAGCGCAGCATTCTAACCACAAATCTGAATTCGTCAATCCAAGGAACCTTGCAACAGCGCTTTAGCATGGCGCGGCTAACTATCTTATCCTTGCTGATGTTGGCATGAGTGGTGCAGTCAAACGAGGAGGCAACTCCGTTTAAGGCCTTTTAGAGGGCAGAGTGGTGCAAATTGCGTCGGCATTACGCACCCTTAGGCCCCCTAATTCCCCTTCCCCTGGCTGTACATCCGAAAAACCTACTCAAAGAAATTTGAATGAAAGGGGTCGATCCAGCTGTGTTCGGCAACGCGGTTGACTCGGTCGGAACCCCAGGGAAACTGCTGATTGCTGATGACCGCCGGGCGCGCACGGAAGCCAGCACGTTATTCCAAATGCCCAATCAAGACCCGGCTATCCGTTGTCTGAGTTGTCGACCGCCTAAGAAGGATTACTTCACGTGAAATCATTCCTGAAATTAATCACCTGGCGCGAATCCCATCTTTCGATTCGTACACTGAACCATATCTTTTACCTTACGAGCGGCGTGCTCGTTTCCCTCCTTGCCCTCTTCTCGGTCCTGCTGTTTCTCGGGCAGCGCGAGCTAGAGCGTACCTACACTCGCCGCGACGACTCATATCTTCTCGCGAACGAACTGCGGCAGTCGTCCGACGACCTGACCCGCATGGCCCGCACTTACGTGTTACCCGGATGGATGGTGTAGAAATCTGTCGTCGATTGCGCCGCGTTCCCAGCTCTACCCCGCCCTATCTCATTTTGCTGACTGCCGAGATCGGCAAGGAGAATGTAGTCGCCGGACTCGATGCCGGAGCTGATGACTATCTGACCAAGCCCTTTGACCGCGCTGAACTCCGCGCTCGAGTGCAGGTCGGCGCGCAGGTCCTGCAGTTGCAGAAAAATCTCGCTGATCGCATCCGCGAGCTCGAAGACGCCCTGGTGCAAGTCAAAACAACTCCAGGGACTGCTGCCAATCTGTTCATATTGTAAGAACATTCGCGACGAGCAGAACCATTGGCAACGACTGGATAACTATCTAATGGAGCACGCGGATGTAATGTTTAGCCATGGTATCTGTCCGGATTGCTACCTGAAAGTGGTCCAACCGACGCTTGAACAGACTCAGCAGATCGCCCCAGCGGATAGATAAGCGCAGTTCCCGTCATTCATTCATTCTTGAGCATTGGTACTCTTGCAAAACTCATCGGTCGTGTCGAGGTAATTAATGATGCAGTCGCGAATCTGCCCGTAGCATTCTGCATACACAACGCTTCCACGGCTATAGGGGTCTTCAATCTGGTCGCCGCGTTGCCTGGGATCAAACTTACCCAGCAAGCTGACGCGTTCTGGTGCGACACCAAAAGTCCCAATAAGCACGTCCGCATGATGCTGCTCCATAACAAGAAAACGGTTAATGGAGTCGAGCGGTAAATCGCGAACCCAGGTGGCCACTTCCCTCGGCGCCGGTGTGTTATGCAGAGCGCACGTCCGCGTAGTGTCGTCTATCGCAGGTGCTCCTCTGAAATCTAAAACACCCGCCGAATAGACTTCAACGGGCAAACCTCTTTTCTCAAGTTCCGAGACAAAGATGGCGTGGGCCATTACGCTGCGACACCTATTAGCCGTGCAGATTAGAGCAACTGGCGTCATAGATGAAAAGTGCTCAGCTTAGTTTCGCTGTCCAGCGTTCGGTGCGATCTACGGGTATCAGAACCGGGAGCGGTAGCGACCGGGTCGCCTCCCGCATTGAGACGAACTGACTGCCGCCATGATGGTGCCGGCACCTACTGCCTTTTATTTCCCAGGTATCCACCTGCTACCAGCAATTCCGCATTTAGAATTGCGGCGCCAGCCGCGCCTCGTATCGTGTTGTGGCTGAGAGCCACGAACCGGTAGTCCATCACATTGTCGGGAAAGAGGCGGCCCACGGTGACGCTCATTCCATCCCCGGCATCGCGATCCTGACGTGGTTGGGGACGATCTGATTCTTCCCGGACAATGATGGGGTATTCCGGCGCTGAATGTAATTTCAGTTCCTGCGGTAATGCGGTAAATGAAGCCAGGGCTTGGGTGACTTCATCTATCGAGGCAGAACGAACTAGTTTTACGCGCACCGCTGCCAGGTGACCGTCCGAGACGTTCACGCGGTGACATTGCGCGCTTACATCCATCGCTGCGTCCTGAATCTTGTCGCTCACAAACTCGCCAAGGATCTTCAGCGTCTCCTGCTCGATCTTTTCTTCTTCATCCTGGATGAAAGGCAACACGTTGTCGTTGATGGCGAGTGAAGCAACTCCCGGATAGCCGGCGCCGGATAATGCCTGCATCGTGGTGGCAACTACGCTCTTCACCCCAAATTTTTTATGAAGCGGCGCCAGGGCCAAAGCCAGCATGATAGTAGAGCAGTTTGGATTGGTAACGATGAAGCCGTTTTCTGCGTCGCGAGTTTTTCGTTGACAATCAAGTAAAGCGAGATGTTGGTGATTTACTTCAGGAATCAGCAACGGCACGTCAGCATCCATTCGATAAGCCGATGAATTACTGATTACTGGATAACCCGCTGTCGCAAAACTGCCTTCGCTCTGGCGTGCGATGTCTCCCGGCAAACTCGAGAAGACTAGTTCGCAATCGAGCGGCGGCTCTGGCGCTTCGACGACCATCGATTTCACGAATGCCGGCATCTCGCCCGCCAAACGCCAGGTGCAGGCTTCCTGGAAGCTTTTGCCTTGTGAACGATCGGAAGCTGCCAGCGCTGTGATCTCAAACTGGGGATGGTTTTCCAGCAGTTGTATGAATCGCTGACCGACCATACCGGTAGCGCCCAGTATTCCTACGCGCAGTTTCTTAGTCATCGTTCTACTTTTCAAATGTTAAAGATTCGAACCGCAAAGGACGCAAAGCGAAGACACACATGCAGTTTATAGTTCAAGCTTTAGCTTGCGTGGCGAAGCAGCAGCCTAAAGGCTAACTCTGAACTTCCGGCTTCAAACCGCATCAGTACCCAAGCGACTCTATCATAAGCCTGGCTTCTTCTTCAGCAACGCCAGCGCGGCTCCCATGCGTTTGACACCCTCGGTCAACACGGGCAAATCAGCACAAAACGAAACGCGCAAAAACCCTTCTCCTTCGCTGCCAAAAGCGTTGCCCGGCACTGTTACTACCCCACCCTCCAGTATTGCTTCTGCAACTTCCATCGACGATCCATAATCAACGACGTCAACCATCGTATAGAAAGCACCCTCCGGCGTAACGCAACGGAGTCCCACACCGCGGAGTGATGCCAGCAGATGATCGCGTCGTCGCTGGAAGGTGGCGCGAATCTGCGTGCGCGCTTCAGCCGCTTCATTGCTCCAAGCGGCCAGCGCCGCCTTCTGCGAGACTGTTGAAGCGCACGTTGTTACATAGCCATGCAGCAGATGAGCGGCCCGAATCACAGCGGCGTCACCGAGGATCCAACCAAGGCGCCAACCCGTCATGCTCATCGATTTCGAAAGGCCGCTTATCACCACAGTGAACGGATAGAACTCCGAAATTGAACTGGGGCGTTCTTCGTTGTAGTAAAGGTCGCGATAAATTTCGTCGCTGATAATGAATGCGTCGGAGCTCTCCCCGACGGCTTGGGCCATCGCGCGCAGTTCCTCGCTCGTCAACGTGCGACCTGTTGGGTTGGATGGACTCGTACAAACGACGACTTTCGTCTTCGAGCTGATCTGTCGTTTGAAATCATCCAAATCAAAACTGAAGTTGCTGGTGGCCGGCAGTTGATAGAATGTTGGACGTCCACCCGCCATGCGGGTAATCGTCGGATATGCGACAAAGCCTGGATTGGGAATCAACACTTCATCGCCCGCTTCGACCAGCGTCATCAAGGCAAGATACATCGCTTCCTGCGAGCCGGCAGTGATGATCACCTGATCGGTCGAAAGATTCAGGTGTGGATAGTCCTGAGCGACGCGTTCGCGCAACGCGGGCAGCCCTGCTTGCAGCGTGTAACCGTTCTGCTCGTCCTGGATGACGCGCATTGCTTCCCTGCGAATCACATCGGGAGTTGGCAGATCCGGTTCGCCCAGGCCGAAGCTGATGTCGCCTGGCTTTGCGCGGTCCGTGATCGCCCGAATCGGACTCCTTTCGATTCCACGCAGAAATGGTGGTGGCTGAAATTGTTTCAAGGGAAAGTAATTCTCCCGGTAGCTCCAGCTTACTCTGTTGAACGCTGATTCGCTTTTCTAACTTTATCTTTGCTTGGTCGTCCACCAGGAGCACCAAGGTGTTGAACCAATGCAGAGTCGCGCGGAGCGATCTCATTAGCACCGCGGCTTCAGCCCGGTGATCAGGTTTCGTCTAATGATCTCCTGAACCGTTTCTAACGGTTTTCTCGTTGTCCCGACAAAACCGTTCAAACGGTTCCGTTCTCAATCCAATTCCTTATCACCGGGCCAAAGCCACTGTGTTAATGAGATCGCTCCGCGTAACGAGCAACTCATTTAATCGAACGACCTAAAGGGATTGCTGAATAGTGGTGCCACCAGTCACCGCAGATAGTCTTCGAGTTGCACTGCTCGCTCCGTCTTCTCGTCGCGATATTTCACGATCACTGGTGCGTAAAGAGAAAGTTCCCAGGCGCGACCGCATTCTCCACGCACACCGCGTGAGCCGGGCACAACCACCGCGCCGGCGGGTATCTCCAATGGAGCTTCGGCTGTCTTCTGGTAAATCTTTTCGCGCGCCAGATCGTAGACCGGTGTAGAGCCGGTCAGGATGGTACCGGCGGCCAAAACGGCGCGCTCATGAACGATCGTTCCTTCGTAGACTCCGCAACCGCCGCCGACCAGCACATCATCTTCAATAATCACGGGCATGGCTCCAACCGGCTCCAGCACGCCGCCAATTTGCGCCGCAGCGGATAAGTGAACGCGTTTGCCTATCTGCGCGCAGGATCCCACCAGCGCGTGACTATCAATCATCGTTCCTTCATCGACGTAGGCACCCACGTTAACGTACATCGGAGGCATGCAAACTACGCCTTGAGCAATATAGGCGCCGTCTCGAATGCTCGAGCCGCCCAGGACTATGCGAACGTTGTCGTCGATCGTGGTAGGGCGTGCGGGGTAAGTATCTTTGTCGAAGAAGCGCCAGGCGGGCGAGATTGACATATCAACAAGTTGGCCCATGCGAAATCCAAGCAGGATTCCGTGTTTCACCCAGAAGTTGACTCGCCAAACGCCTTCCTCCGCGCGTTCGGCGGCACGAATCTCACCTCTGTTCAGCGCCGTCTTGAACTCGTCGAATAGAGCCCTATCCTCAGCAGTAAACTGATTTGCAGATCGCCCGGCTAGAGCTTCAATCTGTTCACGTAGTGGCACGGTTTGCTTCCTTCAATCCGGGCTCCCGGGGTGGGCAGCCCGCGTGGGTTGGAGTAGGTCTAGCTCAAGAAGGGCAAGCCTCAGAAGCGCGCGACTCTTTTCCTGGATAGGCACCATCGGCAGCCGGTAGTTCTCACCAATCAGGTTCATCATAGCCAGGCCGGCTTTGACCGGGCCCGGACTTGATTCGATGAAGTTGAGCTCCATCAAAGGCAACAGACGATAGTGCAGCTCACGAGCCTCATCCCATTTTCCGTCCAGCGCGAACTGGACCATGCGGGCCATGAGCTCAGGAGCTTCATTTGCCGCCACTGATATCAGGCCGTCGGCCCCGAGAGCAACCATGGGAAAGGTCATTGCATCATCGCCGGAAAGAACGCGAAAGTCCTCAGGCCGATCGCGAAGAATCTCCATAATCTGCGACAGATTTCCTGAAGCCTCTTTGATTGCCACTATATTGTCGCAGTCGCGGGCCAGCCGAAGCGTGGTTTCCGCTGAGATGTTGCAAGAGGTTCGGCCGGGCACGTTGTAGATGACGATGGGAGCGGTAACGGCCTCCGAGATGGCGCGGAAGTGGGCATAGAGTCCGTGCTGAGTTGGCTTGTTGTAATAAGGAGCGACTACAAGTAAGGCGTCGGCACCCAGGGCCGCGGCAGTTCTCGAGTTTTCAATGGCGGCCGCGGTTGAATTGCTTCCGGTGCCGGCAATAACATGCGCCCGCCCGCGGGCCAACTCAACAGTTCGCTTGATTACTCGCTGATCTTCCTCATCCGTCATGGTGGCACTCTCGCCCGTGGTACCACAGGGAACAAGCAGCTTTACACCGCCGGCGAGTTGATACTCAATGAGCCGAGTTAAGGCATCGTCGTCTATTTCGCCGTCTGAGGTGAAGGGTGTTACCAGCGCGGTTGCGCAGCCGCGCAACCAGTCGATTTTGTGAGTCATGTAAGCCTCCCATCGAGTGAGTGAAGAATAAACAATAATAGGTCCTATAGGACTTATCGGTCCTATAAATTTCTAGGATCCTATTAACTCGTCGATCACCTGCGAGAATTCATAAATCCCCTTACGGCCAACGATCCAGCGCGCTGCCATCAGCGCCCCTGCGGCGAAGCCTTCCCGCGACCGGGCCATGTGCGAAAGGGTGATTTGGTCCGCGGCCGAGTCAAACCCGACGCGGTGAGTACCGGGAATGTGGCCGGCTCGAGTGGACGCAATCGGGATCTCACCTTTGATACGCTCAGCCATCAGGTCTCTTAGCTTCAATGCAGTTCCTGAAGGCGCGTCGCGTTTTCGCGAGTGATGCTCCTCTTCAATGAACGCTTCATATTGATCAAGGCCAGCCATCAATTCCGCCGCCTGCGAGACAATCCGGTAGAAAACGTTCACGCCGATGGAGAAGTTAGCCCCGTAAACAAGCGCCCCATCGTGTTTTTCAACAAGGCGCCGGACTTCAGCCTCGTTGTCCTTCCAACCAGTGGTTCCCTCGACCAGAGCCACGCCCGCACGCGCACATGCCTCGGCGTTTTTCAGTACCGCAGTACCAACGGAAAAATCGATCGCCGCATCATGCCTTCGGAGCAATGCAGCCGTCTCGTCAACAGTCCCTGCGGCGTCCCGAGACGTTAAGGTTGCCCCAATCTCATGACCCAGAGCGCGTGCCTGACCAGCTACCAACTGGCCCATCGCACCATGTCCGATCAGAGCCAGCTTCATCTCAGCGCCCTTTCGCTATTCCACTCTCTTCTTGCCCGGCCTTCTTTGCCAGCAACGCGCCTACAAGCTGGACATAGAGTTCCACCGCCTCAGTAAGTTCCCCCTTGTCAACGAACTCATGATCGGTGTGCGCGTTTAGAATCGATCCTGGACCAAGCAAGAGGGGCGTGCCCCACTGCGAAAGATATGGAATGTCGGTAGTGAAGCGCACTACACATTGCTCAAGTCCGTCAACCGTCAGCAACTGAACAGGATCATGCTCTGACAAATACTCAACTTCAGCTCGACCCTCGATTGCGGTTTCGAGAATTGCCTTCACCGGTCCGGCGTCGCTTACAAGCCGCAGTTGCAAAACCGCCTGCGCAGACGCTGGAACCACATTTGCTCGCGTACCGCCGCTAATCAATCCGATGTTGCAGGTTGTCTCACCAAGTATCTCGTCCCTCGGCCATTCGGACTTGCGAACCCGCGCGAGAGTATCCAGCAGTTTTTCAATAGCCGAGTTTCCCTGCTCAGGATATGCTGAATGTGAGGCGCGTCCGCTCGTCTTTAAAGTCAGCCTCAAAGAACCTTTGGTAGCGCGGGCCAGTTTGTTATCTGTAGGTTCACCATTGATCAGATATTCAGGCGGCCGGGACGGCTTGTTTTTATTCGCCACTTGAGCGCCCAGGCTTCCAGTCTCTTCATCGACGGTGAATAGCAGGCCAATTTCATTCACGCCTTGAGAACGCAAACGCTCGGCAGCATGAATCTGCGCCGCGATTATGCCTTTCGCATCACAGGCGCCGCGGCCATAGATTCGCTTTTCATCTTCGCTTGAAACAATGTACGGCGGCACCGTATCCATGTGGGTTGAGAAAACGACGCGAGGCGAAACGGCGGTGGTGGCAATAACATTGAAGCGATCGTCAGCGACCTTTTGCCTCTCAACCTTATATCCCAGATCCTGGAGGTACGACGACAGAAAGACCCCGACCTCGTTCTCCTCACCCGTCATCGAGGGAATGTCGATCAATCTGCGGGTTAATTCAAACAGTTTCATCTGGTTTCTTCTACGAACGTTTAGAGGCGGGCATCGCCCGCCGGCTCAAGATGGGATTTAAAGAAGCTGCTAAGACTCACGTTGAGCCGGCGGGCAATGCC
>JBHENC010000021.1:0-28583 GCA_046262295.1 Pyrinomonadaceae bacterium
AAGGGGTTGCGCTTTGCTATTCGTGAAGGCGGGAGAACCGTTGGCGCGGGCACCGTTACCGATATCGTTGAATAAAGTTTGGTTGAATAAGTTGTTTGCTGCGTCCTGCTTTTTGAGCGCGCAGGATCTTCGATCAAGTGGTATTAAAGTTTAGAGGTGGAATATGGCGCGCGATAACATTGTATTGCAATGCACGGAGTGCAAAAGCCGCAACTACGTGACGACGAAAAACAAAAAGACGACACCGGAGCGGCTGGAGTTTCAGAAGTTCTGCCGCCGCTGCCGTCAGCACAAAGCGCACAAGGAAACAAAGTAAGGTCAGTTTTCAGTAGCTGGTTTTCAGTTTTCAGTTCGCAGCGGTTGAATATAGTTTGAGCTGAAAACTGATTTCTCAAAACTGAAAACTCGCATAGGGGTATAGTGTCAATGGTTAGCACGTCGGTCTCCAAAACCGAAAGTCCGGGTTCAAATCCTGGTACCCCTGAACGCCTTTGCCACTGTCGCTAAGAGAAAAGGAAGAGGTTGGGTGTCGAAGAAAGCCGATAACATTACGGGCGCGCACAACGATCCCGATTCATTGCCGTTAGCGCCGGAAGCGCCGCCTTCGCGCATCAGTTCCGCTGACGTGCCGCCGGGCGTGCCCGCACCTCGCACCGCCCGTTTCGGCGAAGGTGGGGAGGGCGCAGGCGCAAGACGTGAACGCGGCGTCGTCGGCGCACGCGCCGGACTCTTTGAACGCCTCGCACAATTTTTGCACGATGTGCGTTCCGAGTTGCGGCGTGTCTCGTGGCCGTCGGCCAACGATGTGAAGAACACGACGATCATCACGGTCATCGCCGTGATCTTCTTCGCGGTTTATCTGTTTGCCGTAGATCAGGGTCTGGCGTTTTTTATCACGCAGCTCGAACGGTTGGTTAACTGGCTGGTCGGCAGCGTCTAAAAAGGAATCTGGAAACTTTCCGATGAAGCAGTGGTTCATTCTTCACACCTATTCGGGGCACGAGAAAAAGGTACGCGATAGCCTGAAGGCGCGCGTGCGCGACACGGATTTAGAGAACGAAGTTACGGAAGTGCTCGTTCCGACGGAGACGGTCGTCGAAATGCGCGGCAACAAGCGCATCGAATCAACTCGTATGTTTTATCCGGGCTACGTGCTGGTCGAAATCGAATGCGACGAGCGCGGGCATATTCCCGACAATGTGTTTCACACAATCAAGTCAACGCCGAAGATTACGGGATTCGTCGGCGGGCAGCATCCGACGCCTTTGACGGCGCAGGAAGTTGACCAGATCGTACACAACGTGACGGAAGCGGCGGAGAAGCCTAAGCCGAAATTCTCGTATGCCAACGGCGAAACGGTGCGCATCAAGTCGGGGCCGTTCGCCAGCTTTACGGGTAAGGTTGAAGAAGTCAACGAAGATAAAGCGACTCTGAAGGTGACGGTGACGATCTTCGGGCGTTCGACGCCGGTCGAGTTGAGTTTTCTGGACGTCGAAAAAGTGACGTTCGCGGAAGAAGAGTAAGCAGTAGAAGAGTAAGCAGTTTTAAGTTTCCAGTTTTAAGTTGCTGACTGAAAACTACAAACTCAAAACTGAAAACTATTAAGGTACTTATGGCAAAAAAGATTACAGGTTATATCAAGTTGCAAGTTCCGGCGGGCAAGGCGAATCCTGCGCCGCCGATTGGCCCCGCGCTCGGTCAGCACGGCGTCAACATCATGGAGTTCTGCAAAGCCTTCAACGCGAAGACAGCGCAGATGGACCCGGACTTGAAGATTCCGGTCGTGATAACGGTCTTCGCGGATCGCTCGTTCACGTTTGAAACGAAGACGCCGCCCGCCGCCGATCTGCTAAAGAAGGCTTCCGGCATCCCGAAGGGTTCCGGTAAACCGAACAAAGAGAAGGTCGGCACTATCTCGCGCGACAAAATCGAAGAGATTGCGAAGACGAAGATGCCGGATTTGAACACTACCAGCCTCGAAAGCGCCATCAAGACTATCGAAGGCACGGCGCGCAACATGGGGCTGACGGTAGAGTGATTGTGGACTGCGGAACGCGTATTGAAAGTAATTCGTCGTACCCGCAATCAATGAGAGGGAGAAGCACGACGCCGGAGCGGTGCCAGACTTGCGCGATTATAAATACGCAATCCGAATTCCGAACTCCGCAATTGAAAGGGCTTCGCTTGCACCTCGGAGAAAAGTTTAATGAGACAGCATGGCAAGAAGTATCGCGCGGCGGAAGAGAAGATCGAAGCCGGGCGCAAATACAATCTGGAAGAAGGCATCACAAAAGTTAAAGAGATCGCCTTCGCCAAATTCGATGAGACGGTTGAATTGACGATGTGGCTCGGCGTTGACCCACGCAAAGCGGATCAACTCGTGCGCGGCACAGTCGTGTTGCCGCATGGTCTCGGCAGATCGAAAACGGTGCTCGTGATCGCGCAGGGCGATAAGCTCAAGGAAGCAGAAGAAGCTGGCGCGGATTTCTTCGGCGGCGAAGATATGGTCGAGAAGATTCGCGGCGGCTGGCTCGATTACGACGCCGTCATCGCCACGCCCGACATGATGCGTTCGGTCGGCGCGCTCGGCAAAATCTTAGGCCCGCGCGGGCTGATGCCGAACCCTAAAACGGGAACGGTTACTTTCGATGTGCGCACCGCCGTGCAGGAAACGAAAGCGGGCAAGGTCGAATATCGCGTGGACAAAACGGGCGTGATTCACACCCCGGTGGGCAAAGTTTCCTTTGACGCCGATAAGTTGATGGATAACGCGCGAACGTTGCTTGACGCCATTGTGAAAGCGAAACCGACGACGGCGAAAGGCAAGTACGTCAAGAAAGTGAATCTCGCGGCGACGATGAGTCCCGGCGTACTGCTGGACGAAACCGCTTACGTTAGATAAGAAGTGAGGAGCGAACCCGAAAGATGAAAACGAGAGAACAAAAACAGCAGGACTTGGAAGCCCTCACCGCGCAATTTCAGAAAGCGACGGCCGCGATGGTCGTCGGCTTTCAGAAGATGAACGTAACGAAAGATCAGGAGTTGCGCAATAGTTTGCGCGAGGCGGGCATCACTTACGAAGTCGTCAAAAACACTCTGGCGCGTAAAGCCGCCGAAGGCACACCCTTTGCGCAAGCAGCAGATCAATTCAAAGGCGTGACGGCCATTGCCTTGAGCACCGACAATGACCCTGTGAACTTGTCGAAAGCCGTTTCCAAGTTTAGCAAGGCCAACCCGGACGTGTTCACCTTTAAGGTCGGCATTGTCGAAGGCAAGGTCGTCGCGCTCAAGGATGTCGAGGCGATTGCGAGCTTGCCGCCGAAGGAAGAATTAATCTCGAAGATCATGTTCTTGATTAACTGTCAGGCGCAACGTCTGGTCACGGTGCTTTCCGCCGTGCCGCGCAATCTGGCGGTCGTCGTCAAACAGATCGGCGATCAGAAGGGTGGCGAGGCCGCGTAACGAATTTGCGATTGCGGAATGCGGATTTCAAATTATCAATCTGCATTCCGTAATTGAATTGAGTCAGTCAGCCGGTTACCAGTGGACAAACGAGCGAGGCGATATGTCAGGTCGTCGGATACGGCTCGGACGCTTTTCAGAGGTTTTGCGATGCAAGCAAAACATCAAGCGTTTCTATGGGTTCTCCTGCTGCAAGGCAACAGAAAACAACAGCACACTAGAACCCCTTTTTGAAGGAGAGGATAAGTAGCAATCATGGCAGC
This sequence comes from Pyrinomonadaceae bacterium, assembly GCA_046262295.1. Classification (GTDB taxonomy): domain Bacteria; phylum Acidobacteriota; class Blastocatellia; order Pyrinomonadales; family Pyrinomonadaceae; genus JBHENC01. Next base: position 3,726 of record JBHENC010000021.1, read on the forward strand.
AACACGTGAAGATGTAATCGAATTTTTGAAGGGCATGACCCTTCTCGAAGCCTCGCAACTCGTCAAAGAGTTGGAAGAGACATTCGGCGTTTCGGCAGCGGCGGCGGCGGCGGTCGCGGCTCCGGCGGCGGGCGGCGGCGAAGCGGCAGCCCCGGCGGAAGAGAAGACCGAGTTTGATGTGGTTCTGCAAGCCGCTGGCGGCAACAAGATCAACGTCATCAAGGTCGTCCGCGAAGTCACGGCGCTTGGTCTGAAGGAAGCCAAAGACCTTGTCGAAGCCGCTCCGAAGGCCGTCAAAGAAGGCGTCACGAAGGACGAGGCCGAGACGATCCGGCAGAAACTCGCAGATGCGGGCGCAACCGTCGAAGTCAAGTAAATGGGTCGCGCCTGAAGAGGATGCAGGAAGTGAGCGCGCAACCGTGCGCGCGTCTTTCTGCATCCAAACAGGCGTCACACGCAATTTCGCGTTTCATATGGTTCGCTTGACAGGCGACTCGCTTCACAGTTAAGGTAGGGGAGTTTTGAGGCGTTGGCGTCGCTCCCAAAAATTTGAGGAAAAATTTCTAACTGCTTTAAGTAAAAGAAGCGGTCAGGGCGTTGTTTGCTTTGATCGCGCTTTGGTGTCTCTGTATATCGGTAATTAGTAATCAGTTTTCAGTAATCAGCCGCGACGACTGTTTCAATGTGCGGCGCGCGCTTACTAAAGACTGATGACTGGAAACTGACAACTGTTTACTACTTCCTAAGGAACCGCCCAAGATGTCTGCAAATCCGCTTCTGTTAAATATTAGTGGCACGGGACGGCGCACCAGCCAAGCTCCCAAGCGTTACGACTTTTCTAAAATCGCAACCGCCTCGCGCATTCCGAATTTGATCGAGGTACAGCGCGAATCCTACAATCGTTTTCTGCAAATGGACTTGTTGCCGGAAGAGCGCGAGAACACCGGCCTCCAAGCCGTTTTCCGCTCGATCTTTCCGATCTCGGACTTTCGCGGCACCGCGATGCTCGAGTTCGTCGAATTCCAAATCGGTAATTGGCAGTGCAAGTGCGGGCGGCTCGAAGGCTTGAATTATTTGCGCGCCAACTGCAAAACGTGCGGCTCGACGATCAAGGTTGATCCGCTCGTGCCCGGCGAAACGCTCTGCCATAAATGCGGCACGTTCAACGCCGTGCGCCCGCATCTCTGCGACAATTGCGGCGAACCCGTCGGCCTCAAGCACAAGCACGATCAGCAGGAATGCCAGGAGCGTGGCATGAGCTATTCCGTGCCGCTCAAAGTGAAAATCCGTCTCACTGTTTACGACAAGGACGCAGAGACCGGCACGCTTTCGATTCGAGACATCAAGGAGGAGGAAGTCTTCTTCGGCGAAATCCCGCTGATGACGGACAACGGTACGTTCATCATTAACGGCACGGAGCGCGTCATCGTTTCGCAGCTTCACCGCTCGCCCGGCGTCTTCTTCAAACGCGGCCTTGTGCAGATGGCGAAGATTATTCCGTATCGCGGCTCGTGGGTCGAATTCGAGTACGATCAGAAGAATCTGCTGTACGTGCGCGTCGGCAAACGCAAGTTTCTTTCGACGATCTTTCTGCGCGCGCTGGGCATCTGGCTGCGAGCGGAAGCGAGCGCCGATAAGCCGAACGCAGACCCGCAGCTTGAAGACTTCGTGAAAAACGCTTCGTTCGCCGACGAAGATATTTTGCGACTCTTCTATACGGGCGACGAAGTGCGCGTCGCCGACGGACGCCTGTATATCAAAGTGCCGGAAACGGGACAAAGCAATCTCATCGGTATGAGGGTTGAAGCGGACGTCAAAGGCAAGGGAAGCAGCGAGCCGATTGTCCGCAGCGGCAAAAAATTGTCGGCTTCCGCGCTCAAGGATTTGCGTAAAGCGGGCGTTCGTGAAATCGAGATTGACGGCACACAGTTTGAAGGCGCATACGCGCTCGGCGATGTTGTCAGCACGGAGAGCGGCGAAGTCGTCCTCGAATCCAACAATGAAATTACTCCGGCCAAGTTACAGGAGATTACGGAAGCGGGCATCGAAAGCTTCTCCGTCTTCTTCCCCGAACGCGACGATCTGGGGCCGGTGCTGTCGCAGACGTTGAAGAAAGATGTCATCACCAAGCCGGTGGATGCGCTGCTCGAAATTTACCGCAAGATGCGCCCCGGCGATCCGCCGACCGTGCAGACTTCTTATCGCTTGCTCGAAGGTATGTTCTTCGATGCGCGCAAGTTCGATTTCTCGCGCGTCGGGCGTTTGAAGTTCAATATCAAGATGGGCAAGCCGGAGCGCGACCGTATTGATAACCCGTTGCTCTCGGCGACGGACTTCGTCGAAGTCATCACGTATCTTTTGAAGATGCGCAAGAATCCTGCGGAGTATCAATCGGACGACATTGACCATCTCGGCAATCGTCGCGTGCGCGCTGTCGGCGAGTTGCTGGAAAACCAGTTTCGCATCGGCCTCGAACGCATGGAGCGCGCCATCAAAGAAAAGATGTCCATCCACCAGGAAATGCAGACGACGATGCCGCGCGATCTCATCAACGCGAAGCCTGTGACGGCTGCCGTGCGCGAGTTTTTCGGTTCGTCGCAGCTTTCGCAGTTTATGGATCAAACGAATCCGCTCTCGGAAATCACGCACAAGCGCAGGTTGTCGGCGCTCGGGCCGGGCGGCCTGTCGCGCGAACGCGCGGGCTTCGAGGTGCGCGACGTACACCCGACGCACTACGGGCGCATCTGCCCGATTGAGACGCCGGAAGGCCCGAACATCGGCTTGATTTCGTCGCTCTCCTGCTTTGCGCGGATCAACGAATTCGGCTTTATCGAATCGCCGTACCGCAAGGTTGTGGACGGGCGCGTGATCGAATATGTGCGCGTTATCAACGGGGCGGATACGAAGTTTAAGCCGGGCGACCACGTGCCGCATGAAGATGTGGAAAAGGCTAACAAGAAGCTTGGGGCGGACGGCAAGCCCGCCAAGTTTGAATCCTTTCCGTTCTATTTAACGGCATGGGAAGAGGATCGCTACGTTGTCGGCCAGGCCAATATCGAGTTGGACGAAACCGGCTACATCATCAACGACCGCAACGCTTCGCGCAAAGCCGGTGAGTTTGTGCTCGCCCGCCGCGAAGAGATCGAATACGTTGACGTTAGCCCCAAACAGCTCGTCTCCGTCGCCGCATCCCTGATTCCGTTTTTAGAGAACGACGACGCGAACCGCGCGTTGATGGGATCGAATATGCAGCGTCAATCCGTTCCGCTGCTGCGCGCCGAAGCTCCGTACATCGGCACGGGCATGGAGAAAACGACGGCGCAGGATTCCGGCGCGGTGGTTGTCGCGCGTCGTGACGGCGTGGTTGATTACGTTGATAGTGAACGCATCATTATCAAAGCCGACCACAATGTTGACGGCACGATCTCGCGCGAAGTGACGGCAGACATCTACACGCTCATCAAATTCAAGCGGTCGAATCAGAACACGTGTATTAACCAGCGTCCGATTGTTCACGTCGGCGAGCGCGTCACGAAAGGGCAGGTCATCGCCGACGGACCCTGCACGGACAAGGGCGAACTCGCTTTAGGGCGCAACGTGCTCGTCGCCTTTATGCCCTGGCGCGGCTACAACTTCGAGGACGCGATTCTCGTCTCCGAGCGTCTTGTGAAAGACGATTACTACACTTCGATTCACATCGAGGAGTTGGAGATAGAAGCGCGCGACACGAAGCTCGGCCCCGAAGAGATTACGCGCGACATCCCGAACATCGGCGAGAATATGCTGCGTGATCTGGACGAATCGGGAATCATACGCATCGGCGCGCAGGTCAAACCCGGCTCGATTCTCGTCGGCAAAGTAACGCCGAAAGGCGAAACGCAGTTGACGGCGGAAGAGAAACTTCTTCGCGCCATCTTCGGCGAAAAAGCCGGTGACGTGAAAGACGCTTCGCTGATGTGTCCTCCCGGCATTGATGGCACGGTGGTTGACGTACAGGTTTTCACGCGCAAAGGGCAGGAGAAGGACACGCGCTCGCAGAGCATCGAAGAGGGCGAAGAGGAACGCCTGCGCCGCAACCTAGAAGACGAGATACGCATCTTGCGCGAGCAGCGCGACGCGCGCATCTACGAACTCTTTGAAGGCCGCAAGCTGGCGAACGACCTTGTCCTTGATAAGGAAGTCGTCATCAAGCGCAGCGAAACGATCACGCACGAGATGTTGCAGGGTATCGAACCGAAAGCCCTGCGTAAAGCGCAGTTGACTTCGACGCGCGTTGACGTTGGCGCGGAAATCAAAGAATACGAAGACCGCACCGAGCGGCAGATCAAGATTCTTTCGGACATCTACGAAGAGAAGATTGCAAAACTCCATCAGGGCGACGAACTCGCGCCCGGCATTATCAAGATGGTGAAGGTCTTCATCGCCATGAAGCGCAAGCTTTCCGTCGGCGACAAGATGGCCGGACGGCACGGCAACAAGGGCGTTATCGCGCGCATCCTGCCGGAAGAAGATATGCCGTATTTGCCGGATGGAACGCCGGTTGAAATCGTGCTCAATCCGCTCGGCGTACCCAGCCGCATGAACGTCGGGCAAATTCTCGAGACGCACCTTGGCTGGGCGGCGCGCGTGCTCGGCCTGCATTTTGCGACGCCTGTATTCGACGGCGCGACGGAGCCGGAGATCAAGGCGAAGTTAAAGGAAGCGAGCGCGCATCTACGCGCATCGGGCTTGCCGGAAGTCGTCAACGATTCGGGCAAGACGATTCTTTACGACGGCTTGACGGGCGATCCTTTCGAGCAGAACGTGACGGTCGGCTACATCTATATGCTGAAGCTTTCGCATCTGGTGGACGACAAGATTCACGCGCGCTCAATCGGGCCGTACAGCTTGATTACGCAGCAGCCTCTCGGCGGCAAAGCGCAATTCGGCGGCCAACGCTTCGGCGAAATGGAAGTCTGGGCGTTGGAAGCTTACGGCGCGGCGCACATTCTTCAGGAGCTTCTGACCGCGAAATCCGACGATGTGGCCGGGCGCTCGAAGATTTACGAGGCCATCGTAAAGGGCGAAGCGGACTTCGATCCGGGTCTGCCGGAATCCTTCAACGTCCTTGTGCGCGAATTGCAATCGCTCTGCCTCGATGTCGAATTGATAGACAGGGAGAACGCCGACAGTGCGGCGCTCTCTGATGGCGAAGGCGAAGCCATTCTGGTCAGCGGCTTGACGGAAGCCTAATCCTAAAGTCTGGAGTCACGAGTCAGGAGTTGTGAGTCAACGGCAACTAATTGTCTAAGATTCGACTCCAGCCTCACGACTCCAGACTCGTGACTTTTTAATCGGAGATAAAGATGTTTCGACCCCAACAAGACAAACCGCAGCTCGTGCCCGATTTCGAGGCGATTCGCATTTCGCTGGCATCGCCGGAAAAGATCAGACAATGGTCGCACGGCGAAGTCACCAAGCCTGAAACAATCAATTACAGAACCTTCAAGCCGGAGCGCGACGGCCTTTTCTGCGCGCGCATCTTCGGCCCCGTCGCCGATTGGGAATGTCTGTGCGGAAAGTACAAACGCATGAAGCATCGCGGAGTAATCTGCGATAAGTGCGGTGTGGAAGTCACGCAGGCTAAAGTGCGCCGCGAACGCTTAGGCCATATCGATCTCGCCAGCCCGTGCTCGCACGTCTGGTTCTTCAAAGGCTTGCCTTCGCGCATCGGCCACCTGCTCGATATTCCTTTGCGCGAACTCGAAAAGGTTCTGTACTTCGAGTCGTACATCGTAATTGATCCGGGCGACGCGCCGATCAAAGAGCGGGAGCTTTTGACGGACGAACGCTTTCGTGAACTGACGCGCGATTTTCCCGGCCAGTTCGTCGCCAAGATGGGCGCGGAAGCAATCAAAGAATTGTTGACGGTGGTCAACGTCGTCGAGCTGACGGACGAGTTGCGCATCAAGATGAAGACGGAAACATCGCAGCAAAAGAAGCTCAAGTATTCCAAGCGTCTGAAGGTGGCGACCGCTTTTATGAAGAGCGGCAACAAGCCGGAATGGATGATTCTGGATGTCTTGCCGGTGATTCCGCCGGAGCTTCGCCCGCTCGTGCCGCTTGACGGCGGACGCTTCGCCACATCGGATTTGAACGATCTGTATCGTCGCGTCATCAACCGCAACAATCGTTTGAAGAAGTTGATGGAGTTGCACGCGCCGGAAGTCATCGTGCGCAACGAAAAGCGTATGTTGCAGGAAGCCGTTGACGCGCTGTTTGATAACGGGCGGCGCGGACGTGTGCTGCGCGGCGTCAATAATCGCCCGCTCAAGTCTCTTTCGGGAACGCTCAAAGGCAAGCAGGGACGCTTTCGCCAGAATCTTCTCGGCAAGCGCGTGGACTATTCAGGCCGCTCCGTCATCGTCGTCGGCCCCGAACTGAAACTACATCAGTGCGGTTTGCCGAAGAAGATGGCGCTCGAACTCTTCAAGCCGTTTATCTACAACCAGCTCGAAAAGCAGCAGCACGCCGCGACGATCAAGCAGGCGCGCGAGATGGTCGAACGCCAGGAGCCTGTCGTCTGGGATATTTTAGAAGAAGTGATTCGTGAGCATCCGGTGCTCTTGAACCGCGCGCCGACGTTGCACCGTCTGGGCATACAGGCGTTCGAGCCGGTGCTCGTCGAAGGCAAAGCGATTAAGATTCACCCGCTCGTCTGCACGGCCTTTAACGCCGACTTCGACGGCGACCAGATGGCGGTGCATATTCCGCTTTCGCCCGAAGCGCAAATCGAAGCGGCGGTCTTGATGCTGGCTTCCAACAACATTTTGAGTCCGGCGAACGGCCAACCCATCGCCGTGCCGTCGCAGGACATCGTGCTTGGGTGCTATTACCTGACGCGCGACAAAAAAGGCTCGAAGGGCGAAGGCCGCGTCTTCGCGTCGCTCGAAGAAGTGCTGCTCGCGCTCGACGCGAAAGAAGTGACGACGCAGACTCCCATCAAGCTGCGCATCAAAGGCGACTTCATTGATTTGACGCAGGAGCACGACACGCAGGACATCCTGCGTGCCACTGTTCAGGAGAACATCTATCGCGTTATTAACACGACGGTCGGGCGCGTCATCTTCAACGATTCGATTCCCGAAGGCTTGCCGTTCATCAACGGCACGCTGAAGAAAAAAGGCCTGACTTCAATCGTAAACTTCTGTCACATACGCCTCGGCCACGAAATGACCGTCAAGATGCTTGACGATCTGAAGACACTCGGCTTCCTCTTTGCGACAAAGGCCGGAATCTCCATCGGCATTGACGATCTGGTGACGCCCGAATCGAAGAAGACACTGGTCGGCAAAGCGGAAACCGATGTGATTGATGTTGAGCAGCAGTATCTCGACGGCGTTATTACAAACGGCGAACGCTATAACAAAGTCGTCGCAATCTGGTCGGAAGTAACCGACAAGGTGGCGAAGGAAATGTTCAAGGCGATGGACGAGCGCGAGAAAGCTTTAGACGAACTCAATCCGATTCTCGTGATGAGCGATTCGGGCGCGCGCGGTTCGGCGCAACAGATTCGCCAGCTCGCGGGTATGCGCGGTTTGATGGCAAAGCCCGACGGCTCGATTATCGAGACGCCGATTCGCGCCAACTTCCGCGAAGGCTTGAACGTGCTGCAGTACTTCATCTCGACGCACGGCGCGCGTAAAGGCCTCGCGGACACCGCGCTCAAGACAGCCGACTCCGGCTATTTGACGCGGCGGCTGGTTGACGTGGCGCAGGACGTGATTATCAGCGAGCCGGATTGCGGCACGCTCAAAGGCATTACGGCGACGGCGATCATAGAGGGCGGCGAAGAGATCGAATCTTTGCGCGACCGCATCGTTGGCCGCACCAGCTTGGACGACGTGATTGACCCGGTTGAAGGGCGCGTGATCGTCGCCACCAGCGAGGAGATTGACGAAGACCTGTCGTCGGAAATTCAACTCTCCGGCGTACAGCGCGTGCGCATTCGCTCGGTGCTGACGTGCGAATCTCGTCGCGGCTGTTGTATCAAGTGTTACGGGCGCAATCTGGCGACGGGGCGTCCTGTCAACATCGGCGAAGCGGTCGGCGTCATCGCCGCGCAATCAATCGGCGAGCCGGGCACGCAGCTCACGATGCGCACCTTCCACATCGGCGGCACGGCGCGTCTCGAAGAATCATCGAAGCACGAAGCGCGTGTTGACGGCACAATCAAGTATGTTGATTTGCACGTTATCAAGAATCGCAAGGGCGAGCGCATCGCCATGAATCGCAACGGCGCGTTGATTATCTTGGACGAGCGCGGGCGCGAAGTGGCGCGTTACCAGATGGTTTACGGCGCGCACATACAGGTTGAAGAAGGCCAGCGCGTCAAGCAGGATCAGCCGCTCGCCGTGTGGGACCCGTACACTTTTGCGATTCTCACGGAAGTCGCAGGCACGGTTAACTTCAAAGACTTGAAGGAAGGCGTGACGGTTGACGAAGAGGTTGACGAAGTCACAGGGCAGTCGCGGCAGGTCGTTAAGGATTCGCCGGACGAGAAGAAGCAGCCGCGTCTGGAAATCAAAGGTGGCAGCAAAATCCTGAAAACGTACCAGATGCCTGTCCGCGCTAACTTGATGGTGATGGACGGCGATGTGGTCGAGCCGGGCGATGTCATTGCGAAGATACCGCGCGAAACCACGAAGACGAAAGACATCACGGGCGGTTTGCCGCGCGTCGTCGAACTCTTCGAGGCGCGCAGGCCGGGCGAAACCGCGATCATGTCGGAAATTGACGGCACGGTTGAATTCGGGCCAATCGCCAAAGGTAAACGCAAACTGATCATCACGGGCGCAGACGGCGAGCAACGCGAATACGACATTCCGCGCGGCACGCACATCAACGTGCAGGAAGGCGACCGCGTCAAAGCGGGCGAAGCCCTGATGGACGGCCCCTTGAATCCGCACGATATTCTGCGCGTTTTGGGAATGAACCGTTTGCAGGAATACATCGTCAACGAAATTCAAGAGGTCTATCGTCTGCAAGGTGTGAACATCAACGACAAGCACATCGAAGTGATTGTCCGGCAGATGCTCCGCTGGGTGAAGATACGCGAAGTCGGCGATACGGAATTCCTGCTCGACGAACAGGTTGACCGCTTCCGCTTCTCGGACGAAAACGAGCGTGTGAGAGCCATTGACGGCGAACTCGCGCAGGCCGAACCGCTCTTGCTCGGCATCACCAAGGCCTCGCTTTCGACCGATTCGTTTATCTCCGCCGCATCGTTTCAGGAGACGACGCGCGTGCTTACGGAAGCCGCTATTTCGGGGCGCGTGGATCACCTGCGCGGCCTGAAGGAGAACGTCATCATGGGACGCCTGATTCCTGCCGGAACGGGCATGGAGTATTACCGCAATGTGAGCATCGAGCGCGATGAGACCGCTGACCGTAACGGCTATGATCGCGCCGACAGGGATTTCCCGGAAACACTCGGCGGCGTAGACGTGCCCGCTCCGGTAACCCGTGCGGCGGTGACGGCGGGCGGAGACGCTGGTGCTGCTACTACCGCCGCGACGGATACGGAAGAGTAGTCCTCTTCTTTCCCGCGCGAACACACAAGACCGGCAAATATCCTCAAAAGGGGCATTTGCCGGTCGTTACCTTTTAGGAGTCAACGAAAGTGTCCACGTCAACGCCGCCGCCATATTTCCCGCAAAACCCTCTGTCTCAGCAAAGCAAAAGCGAGCGGCGTAAGTTTTTTCTGAAAATACTCGGCTGTCTCGGATTGCTGTTATTGCTAATCGTCATTGCCATCGTCGCGCTGGTCACACGCCTGCTGTAGACAGGGCGCTTGGTTTATGTTCAGCGCTACCGGCTGAAAACGATTTGAGTGAGTCAATAATTGGAAACGATTCGGAGCCGTTGATCCGGCCGCTGGAGAGTTTGCTAAAACGAAAAAGTATGATATTTATTACGTCTCTTGATGTTGTAAAAACCGCTCGCTGGCCGTGCCGCGTATATTTTTTAGTATCCAAGAGTAGTATCCCTCGTGTTTAGAACCTGCCAGGGTTGAAGCTTTTCGTGAAAGCATCACGCCGCTTGCGCCTTCCATCGAAAAGCCACATGACGAAGTAACTAAGCCGCTAGTTGCTAGGATTCTTGATCGCTCCCGAATTTGATCAAGCTATCCTTCCCCGTATTTGAAAGGAGTTCCCCGCATGATTCCCCCGCCGAACCGTCTTCGACAAATCTTCCCTGTCACGCGCCTGTTAAGCGCACACCTTCGATTAGTCGGATTCTTTATCGTAATCATCGCTATTATCGCCGTCGGTTTCTCTAAAAGTTCCTCGGCCGATTCTTCTATCGAAAACTTCTTTGCGCGAGGCCTGCGCGCCTCCTCTCCGGCGTCAACGTCTGCCGGTAAGAGCTACGCGATTGGCAAATTAAGCGCGGGCGATTTCAGGCTTGCTCTTCAGGATACGGCAATCGAGCCGCCTCCGGTGACCGTTGCGACGAATCAAACGGATTATGCGCCGGGAGAAATCGTAACGATCACGGGTTCGGGATGGACGCCGGGTGAGATGGTCACGCTGGTGCTTCACGAAGACCGCGAGATTCCGCTGCACGACGACATCACTTCAACCGTCGCGGCGGATGGCGACGGCAACATACTCGATTCAACCTACGCGCCGGAAGCCCATGATCTGGATGTGTCTTATACGCTGACGGCGACGGGCGCAACTTCCGGCCTGACTTCCGTCACATCCTTTACCGATGCCAATTCCGCTTCCTGTGCGGTTTCAATCAGCACGCAAACCCAAACCCCTTGCACCGGCGCAAACGTCATCTTCACAGTGGGCAGCATCAACGGATTTACGAAAAATACTACCGTCACATATCAGTGGAAGAAAAACGGCAATATTATTGTCGGCGCATCCGGCACTGCCACCGTTAACAACGCGGGGAATAACACGACATCACCGATCACTTATACGATCTCATCCGTCAGCACGAGCGATAACGCCGCCTATACCTGCGAGATAACGGGCGTCAACAGTTGCACTGGACAGACCATTATTTCTAACCAATTATCCTTAACCGTCCAACCGACGACGACCATTACCAGCCCGCCGTCTCCCGCCAGCCAGACTGTTTGTGAAGGCGTGCCGGTGTCGTTTTCAGTCGGCGCGGTCGGCTCGAATCTCACCTATCAATGGTACAGAGACAGCGTCAGCAACAACAACAAAATCAACGGCGCGACGAGCAGTACCTACCGCATCGCATCCGCCAGCACGAATGATACAGGGAACTATTTGGTCGTGGTCAGCGGCGCGTGCGGAACAGTCACACCTGCGGCGGCGGGTCTGACTGTTAATTCGCCGACCAGCATCACACGGCAGCCCGTCAGCCAGACAATCACTTACGGCGCAGATGCGAGCTTTACCGCCACCGCGAGCGGCCTTCCGCAGCCTTCCATACAGTGGCAACAGAAAGCCCCTGCCCCGGATGCTTCCTTTGAGAACATCCCGAACGCCAACGGTTCGCCTTTAACCATCCGCGCGCCGAGTGCGGCACAGAGCGGAACGCAATACCGCGCCGTATTCAGCAACGCTTGCGGCAGCAATGCGGTCTCCGGTGAAGCGACGCTGACCGTTAACAAAGTGACGCCGGTGATTGATTGGATGCCGCCGAACGATAAGTTCTACGGCACGCCGCTCAGCAGCCAGCAGCTCAACGCGACGGCCAACATACCGGGCACGTTCGTTTACAATCCGCCAGCTGGGACAATTCTTAATGCGGCGCTTAACAACAATCTCTCTGTGCATTTCACGCCAAATGATGCGATAAACTACACAGACGCCGATAAAACGGTCAAAATCAATATCGTCAAAGCGCCTTTGACCATCACGGCCGACGATAAGCAGCGCCGCTACGGGGAAGCCAATCCTTCCTTCACGGGTACGATCAACGGCATCGCTAACGGCGACAATATCACCGCGACCTTTGATTCCAACGCGACTTCCATTAGCCCCGTCGGAACTTATCAAATCGTGCCGACACTCGTTGACCCAGACAGAAGGCTGAAGAACTATACCCAGACCGTCAATAACGGCACGCTGACGATCATCAAAGGCGTTCAAACGATCTCTTGGAATAATCCGGCCTCGATTACCTACGGCACGACGCTCGGTGCGGATCAATTGAACGCGACGGTCACAGGGGCGAGCGGCGGCACAGCGCCCGGCGCTTTGACTTACACACCGGCGGCGGGCGCTCTGCTCAATGCGGGCGATCAAACCTTAACGGTCACGGCGGCGGCGACGGATAACTATAATGAGGCGACCGGCTTGGTCACACTGCGCGTTAACAAGGCGGCGCAGACGATTACGTTCGATCCATTGGCCGATAAAAGAGTCGGCGACCCGCCGTTTAATTTAAGTGCCGCGTCTTCGTCCGGCCTTCCTGTGGCTTTCCGTATCGTGTCCGGCGCGGCGACCGTTTCCGGCAACACTCTGACCATCAACGGGGCAGGCACAATCACCGTCGCCGCCGCGCAGTCCGGCGACAGCAACTACACCGCCGCGCCTGGCGTTTCACGTTCCTTTAATGCTATTCAGGAGGCTCAGCCGACGCCGACCCCTACTCCGACGCCAACGCCGAGTCCGACGCCGGTCTACACTCTGAGCGGGCAAGTCGTGGATGATGTCGGTAACGGCGTGGCCGGAGTGTCTCTATCTTTCAGCGGTGGCACGCCGTCCAATCTGGTCGTCACTAATGCCGACGGAGGCTTCAGCTTCCAGAGTGTTGCGGCCGGAGGCTCTTACACCATCACGCCGTCGAAACAAAACTTTACCTTCTCGCCGCCGAGCCGTAGCTTCACTAACTTGAGCGCGAATCAAACCTTGAGCTTTACGGCGACACTGCGCGTTTCGGCGCTGACTCCTACGGGAGCAAACGTCGTCACGCAGGTTGGCCCGACGACCCTGACCTTCGCCAATGTTATTCAAGCCGGAATAACCTCGCTCTCGTCAATGAATCCGAGCGCGGCAGGCACGCCACCCGGCGGCTTTGTGGCGGCCAACACTCCGGCCTTTGAGATTTCAACAACGGCCATCTTTTCCGGGCAAGTCACCACCTGCTTCGAGGTCTTATCCATCTCCGATCCGGCGCAATTCGCCCGCTTGCGTGCGTTGCACGGCGAGAACGGCGTGCTGGTGGATAGAACGACGCGCAACGACTTCGCCAGCAGAACCGTCTGTTCCAGCCAGAATTCTTTGAGTCCGTTCGTCCTCGCGCAGTTTATCGCCGAACCGACGCCCGTTCCGACGCCGACGCCCGTCCAGACTTTCTCAATCGCGGGGCGTGTGGCGGATGCGGGCAGCGGCGCAGGGGTAAGCGGCATCGCCGTCACTTTAAGCGGCGCAAATTCCGCGTCAACCTTTACGGATCAAAGCGGCAACTATGCCTTTACCGCGCTGGCGGCGAATCTGCCCTATACGGTGGCGGTCTCGAATCGAAGCTATAACTTCAGTCCGTCGAGCCGTGCGTTCAATCGCCTCAACGGTAATCAAACCGTCAACTTCAACAGCACTCTGCTCCAAACCCCGCGCCCGCCCGACGATCTCAGCGAAGACTTTAGCGGCGACCAGATTGATCCGACGAAGTTCACCATCGGAACGCTCACCCAGAATTTCGATCCGCTCGTGCTCGTTGTGCAGCAGAACGGGACTTTGCAGATCACCCCGCGAAGTGGCGTCAGCGGCGAAAGTTTCGGCGGCATCGTCTCCGTCAACGCGATTGATTTAACGACGACGCCGAGCGTTGCCATCGAGGTTGTGCAGACGACCAACGGCGACGGCTCGCAAACAATCTTCTCGCTCGGCAACGACCGCAACAACTTTTACCGTTTCCTCGTCACAGGCAAAGACGAAACGGCAAATGTTCTTTCCGGCGGCGGGAAAAACTCTGCGCAAGTTAGCGATACGGGAACCGCACAGACGCTCTTTTTCCAGACCAGCATCAACGGGCAGAAGTTTACTACCGGCATCACCTACAATCCGGTCGAGCATCGTTACTGGCGTTTGCGCCACGAGGCCGTCGAGCAGACGATGAACTTCGAGACCAGCCCCGACGCCAGAATCTGGACGCTGCGTTCCAAGTCGCCGCTTGCCAAGAGCGTCAAGGCGCTGATTGCCGAACTCTCCGCCGGTACAGTCCGTGCGGTCGGCAATCCGGGCACGGCCATCTTCGATAATTTCGCGGTCGCTGCGCCGGTTGGCGTGCAATTCGGCGCTCCGGCATACAGCGTTGTCGAGAATAGCGGGCGGGCGCGCATCACCGTCACGCGCACGGGCAACACGGAAAGCCAAGCGACCATCGCCTATGCGACAGCAAACGGCACGGCCATCGCCGGAGTAGATTACATTCCCACCTCCGGCACGCTGCGTTTCGGTGTCGGCGAAAACAGCAAGAGCTTCGAGGTACGGATTATTGACGACGCCATATCGGAGCCGGACGAGACTCTTACGCTGACGCTCTCGAATCCCATCGGCGCGGCTTCGGGCGTGCCCGCCAGCGTCGTGCTGACGATTCTGGACGACGATAATCGTAAAAATAATCCGATTGACGAGCCGCCGTTCTTCGTGCGCCAGCAATATCTGGATTTCCTTGGGCGCGAGCCGGATCAGGGCGGACTCGATTACTGGGCGCAGGAGATCAGCAACTGCGGCAGCGATTCAAAATGCGTCAACGCACGGCGCATTGATGTGTCGGCGGCCTTCTTTATCGAGCCGGAGTTTCAGGATACAGGCTCGTTCGTCTACCGTTTCTACAAAGCCAGCTACGGGCAGCGGCCGGGTTTCGATCAGTTTGCAATGGATCGCAACCGAGTGGTGGGCGGAGCTAACATGGAAGCCAGCAAGCAAGCTTTCGCCGCCGAGTGGGTTAACCGCCCGGAGTTCCACGCCGCCTACGATAAACTGCTGCAATCGGAGTATGTTGACGCTCTCTATGCCAACGCCGGAGTGAAGCCGAGTCAGGAAGATCGAACGTCGGCGATACTGGGGCTGCTGACCGACAGGGAAACACGCCAGAGCGTGCTCTTGAAGGTTGTCGCCAACGATGAGTTCAGTCGCAACGAGTACAATCAGGCATTCGTGTTGATGCAGTATTTCGCTTACCTGCGGCGCGACCCGGAAGAAGCCGGTTATCAGTTCTGGCTGGATGTGGTGAACAATCGCGTGCCGGGTAATTACCGCGCGATGGTCTGCGCCTTCTTAACTTCGGCGGAATATCAGTTCCGCTTCGGCGCCATCAGAACACGCACCGACGCCGATTGCAGCAGGTAATGAAAGGGCGCGCGATAATCTCGCGCGCCCTTTTAACATCCTCACACAAACGGCGGCCTCATCCCTCAACGCCACGCCGTCAAAGGACTCTGGCGGCGTAGCGACCGCGACAACTTCAACGGCAGCGCAAACTCCCTGCAAAAACTCTGGCACTACCAACCCGCCGGAGCGCGTAGGCAACTCTACCCGCGCTGAATCCGGTTCAACCCTAAACCCAACACACTTTCCGGCAGGGCTAACAATCGCGCCGCTTAAACGCCCCGCTGTTAGCCCCGCCCGCCTTCACCACACACCGCAATTTGTCGCGCCCGCGCTGTTGTCGCAGGCCGCTTCATTAGCTAAGATGTGACTCACAAATAAACGAACGCCTGCGAGGTGCGATGATGACCAAAACACTTGACGCGATTTTCGACGGCAAAGTTCTACGCCCCGCCGAACCCCTTGATCTCGCGCCCGACACGCGCGTGAGGATAACGATAGAACCCGCCGACGAACTCCGGGACGATAACGTAAACGCTTCGGATGAAACGCCCTACCCGCTCACCTTAATTCTCAACGAAGCGGCGGATATGGGAATCCCAGACTTGGCGACAAATCATCATTCTTACGCACACGGCGGCCTAAAAGATCATGGTGACGACGCCTAATAACTTCACGCCCGTTTTCTTAGATACGGCTTACGTTTATGCTTTAGTCAACACACGCGATCAATGGCATCAACAGGCCGTGCAGTGGTAGGAGAAACTTGCCTTAGAGCATCGCCCTATCGTTACCACCCAATTGATTCTCGTCGAAATCGCCGACGGCCTCGCCGCCATCAAGTTTCGCGCGCAAGCCGCGCAAATAATAGACACACTGCAATCCAGCCGGTACATCGAAGTCGTCGCTTTCTCAACGCAACTCTTATCCGAAGCTTTAGAGCTATACCGCCACCGCGCAGACAAGAATTGGGGCTTAACCGATTGCGCCTCTTTCATCGCAATGCGTCAACACGCGCTATCGGAAGCCTTAACCACCGACGAACATTTTCAACAGGCAGGCTTTCGCGCGCTCTTACGCGAAGGCTAAGGCGCGTATAGTTTATCCTTATCATATGATCGCTTCCGTTTATTCATGCCTTTAGTTTTATGCTACATTAACGGTCACACGCTTGTCCGTAATGTTCTTCATTATCGTCTTGACCACAAAAGTTTGATTGACTCCGATGGCGCAAAACAGTTTGGAAATTGAATCGCGGGTTAGCAGCAAGAGGGACGTCAAAACTTCTTCGCCTGTGTACTTTCTGTCGCTCACAGTTGAGAATGTACGGTGTTTTGGCTCTAAACAAACACTTGATTTGTCAGATGGTGAAGGCCGCCCATCACAATGGACAGTTATGTTGGGGAATAATGGAGTCGGAAAAACAACTATTCTTCAAAGCCTAGCAATGCTCGCGCCGTCTGCGAATCCAGCACTAAGTGAATTTCTAAAAAGTCGTTATGAACCGGCACTTCAAGACCCAAAGATAAATTTTATTAAAAGCCGCGAAGTTGTATATCCGAAATATTTAGATTCTCCAATGTATCTTAACTGGAACTATTATAGGCATCAGGCTGAGTTCTTTTATCTTAGTGGCGCCTTTTCGGTTAGCAGCAAGCTAAATAAACGACAGATAGGTAAAACGATAAGTAATTTTCATTTGGGTAAAGATAAAGAGGGAAGCTTGCTTTTTTCCGCAACTGATTATACAGAACTCCCAAATTGCGTTTGCTTTGGTTACGGTGCGTCACGTCGCATGGGTGAAACAAGTCTTTCAGAGAAATCAGAAGATAATCCCTATGCTAGTTTGTTTTCTGAAAACGTAGAACTGTTGAATGCTGAAGAATGGTTATTGCAAGCTGATTATGCTGCAAGCAAACCGTCTCATGTTCAAAGACGTGCTGCAAAGCGGCGCGATGATATTAAAGATGTGCTTGTCAATCTACTGCCAGACGTGGAAGATATTAGATTCGCCCGACTCACTGAAAAGCAGATGAAGCCGGGCGTGGAAGTGAAGACGCCTTACGGGTGGGTTTCGATTAAGGATTTGAGCTTGGGTTACAAAACGCTGATTGCTTGGATGGTGGATTTGGCGAGCCGTTTGTTTGATCGTTATCCTGACAGTCCGAACCCTTTGGCAGAGCCTGCCGTTGTGCTGGTTGACGAGATTGATTTGCATCTTCATCCGAAGTGGCAACGCAATTTGATGAGTTTCCTGAGCGAGCGTTTTCCTAACACGCAGTTTATCGCCACCGCGCACAGCCCGCTTGTCGTGCAGGCGGCGACGGACGCTAACATTGTGCTGTTACGGCGCGAAGGCGATCACGTCGTTATTGATAATAACGTGAAGGCAATACAGGGTTGGCGTGTGGATCAGGTTTTGACGAGCGATTTGTTTGGATTGGAAAGCGCGCGCCCGCCGCAGCTGGATAAATTGTTGGCAGAGCGCACGAAGATTCTCTCGAAGGCAAGACTCACCAAGAGAGACAAAGAGAAGCTGGAAAGGATAGAAGCGGAGATAGGGGAGCTTCCGACAGGCGAAACGCCGGAAGATATAGAAGCGATGGATGTGATTCGCCGCGCCGCCGCCAGACTCAAAGCCGAAGGATACTGAACCTCACATGATTCGGGTCAATAAACCTCCGAAACCTCCCGCTGTCCTCACAACAAAAGGAAAATCTAAGAGGCGGGCGCATAGCGTTGCCTACAGCCGCTTTGCGCGTGATTACAAAAGCGGCGCAAAGAAGTTCGACTTCGATTCAAAAATCTACGCGCACAAAACCGTCAAAGATGAATTAATCAAAGCACAGCACGATAAATGTTTTCTCTGCGAATCGAAGATAACGCACATCGCTTTCGGCGACGTGGAACACTTTCGCCCGAAAGGTGGAAGCCGTCAAAGCGAAGGCGACTCTCTACAAAAGCCCGGCTATTATTGGCTCGCTTACGAATGGAGCAACCTATTTTTAGCCTGCCCGCTCTGTAACCAGCTTTTCAAGAAGAATCTTTTCCCGCTACGCAATCCGAAAGCCCGTGCCGCGACACACAAAGACAAACTCAATCACGAGGAGCCTCTTTTCATAGACCCGGTAGCAGATAATCCCGAAGAATACATTTCCTTCAGGGAAGAGATTGCTTACCCCCTTAACGGCAATCCTAAAGGCAAAGTGACAATCAACCTTCTTGGCCTTAATCGCCAGAAGTTGAATGAGCGACGTTTGGAAGTTTACAGACGCTTACGAGAACTCTACTCGATAGCCAACCTCAATCCGCCAATACCGGAAAGCGTCGCCGCCAGAACTTTAATAAACGAGGCCATACAAGACGACGCGGAGTTTGCAGGCATGACCCGCGCCGCCCTCAACGCAAAATTCTCGTTAAAATGATTTGTGATTTCTCCCGATAAATTTGATGTATGATTGTTCAACTCTGATTTCCGGGAAAGGAGCGTTCCGTTATGTCTTCACAATCTAAAACACTTCTCACGCCGGAAGAATATTTGGAGATCGAACGCAAGGCCGAGTTCCGAAGCGAGTATTTGGCGGGCGAGATGTTTGCGCTGGCGGGCGCAAGCAGGCAGCACAATCTGATTGCCGGGAATATCTTCGCCGCCCTCCATCGCCAATTCGTAGATCGTCCGTGCAATGTCTGCCAAAACGATATGCGCGTGAAGATTAGCAAGACAGGGCTGCACACTTATCCTGACGTTGTTGCTGTGTGCGGCGAGGAATTGTTTGACGATAATCACAGGGATTTGCTTCTCAATCCAGTAGTGCTCATCGAAGTTCTCTCCGACTCCACCGAAGCATATGATCGCGGCAAGAAGTTTGAGCACTACCAGCAGATTGAATCTCTTGCGGAATACTTGCTCGTGGCGCAAGAGCCTTACAGGATCGAGCGGTATGTGCGGCAAACGGCGGGGCAGTGGCTTTATTCCGACGCGCATCGAGCGGAAGATACTTTGAAACTCGAAACAATCAATTGCGAACTATCGCTCAGGGACGTTTACGCGAAAGTCGCGTGACGTAAAGCCGCTTTCCGCAGGTGAAACCTTCGCGCCCGGCGTGAAATGTGGTTGGTTTGCGCTGTCAGGTGATTGGTCACGCGCGTCAGCGGTTTTCCCGGTGTGTCAGGGCAGTGGAATGCGTGTCAGATGCTTGGAATGTAGTGTCAGCGTTGCGCCCCGCGAAACATTGCTTTGGTCAGGCGTGTCAGCGAGCCGGAAAGTGTTGCCAGCGGTTTTCCCGTGCCCGCACCGCAGTAAAGGGAGCTTCGCTTTTGCGTTGACGCTTTCAGTTTGCGTAGATACATTCAGACACAGAAAAGCGGCGGGTCTTGGCGACTCGCCGCTTTTCTGTGCCCTGTTCTCCCACCAACAAGGCGTCCTCTGTCCCTCAACCCAGAGCTGCGAGTTCCCACTTACCCGCCGCTCAACACGTTTTGCCTGTTTAGGACAATTCGTGCTTTCTCACCAAAGGAGGCGCTAAATATACTACGGTTTCGCAAAAGCGCAAGTTGTTTTTGCTGGCTCGCTGAAGGAAAATTATTGTGCTGCGACCCTGCGCGCCGAATGTGCTTCCACGCGCTTGACAAGGCCGCGCACTATCCGTATAGTTTGTCGTTTCGGACTAACAGTCTGATTCGGAGAGTGCAACGCTTAGCAGGTTCTGTCGGTGTGGAGGCGTTGCCCGGTTGTTTGCGTGAGCAGCGACCGTTTGACAAATATTGTGGCGTAAATGCTCGCGCTCGCGGCTTTGAATCGCAGGATTTGAAGCACGCATCCCGCGTTGTAGCACGCGAAAAGGCCAGCTCGGACAGGCTCATTCGTACTTTATGCGACGCCACAGAAAAGTTTAGGCTCGAAAAGGGAAGCCAGCATCCACACCCGCTTTAGTAATTCAGAACATCCCTTTAATCACATCAAGAATATTCAGGACAGCCCGCTTGCGCTGACTGCCGAACAAGTTTCGGAAAGAGGCAGGTTGCGGCGCATTTTGCGCTCTCCGCACGGGCGGCGTTTAGTTGAACCGAGGAATAACAGCAGTGCCGACAATCAATCAACTTGTTCGTAAAGGCCGTCAGGCCGTCAAGTATAAAACGGCCAGCCCTGCGCTTCAGGAGTCTCCGCAGCGGCGCGGCGTCTGTACGCGCGTTTACACCCAAACGCCCAAGAAGCCGAATTCCGCACTGCGTAAAGTCGCGCGCGTTCGCTTAACTAACGGAATCGAAGTGACGACCTACATTCCGGGCGTCGGCCACAATTTGCAGGAACACTCGATTGTGCTGATACGCGGCGGGCGCGTCAAAGATTTACCGGGCGTGCGCTATCACGTGATACGCGGCACGCTGGATTCCGTCGGCGTCGCGGATCGCAAACAGGGACGCTCCAAGTACGGCGCGAAACGTCCGAAGGCGGGCGCTGCCGCAGCCAAGGGCGGCAAGAAGTAATTAATAGTTTACAGCTTTCGGTTTTCAGTTTTTAGATGCGAAGCGGTAAGACCGCGAAAACTGAAAAGATCGAAGCTGAAAACTCGAAACTTAAAACTGAGAACTGAAAGATGCCAAGACGAAGAGTTGCGGAACGACGCGAAGTTTTACCCGATCCGGTTTACGGCAGCCCGCTGGTGACCAAATTCATCAACGGAGTGATGCTCGGCGGCAAGAAATCCACCGCCGAAGCGATCTTTTACAGGGCGCTCGTGCAGATTGGCGATAAAGCCGGTGACGAACCTTTGAAAGTCTTTAAGCGCGCGATTGAAAACGTGCGTCCGACCGTCGAAGTCAAATCGAGGCGCGTCGGCGGTTCGACATATCAAGTGCCGCTCGAAGTGCATCAGGAACGGCGCGGCGCGCTCGCCATTCGCTGGATCGTGCAGTACGCACGCGGACGCGGCGAGAAGACAATGGTTGATCGTCTGGCGGGCGAACTCCTCGACGCGGCGAACAATCGCGGTAACGCCGTCAAAAAGAAGGAAGACACGCACCGCATGGCCGACGCCAACAAAGCGTTTGCGCATTATAAGTGGTAGTAAAGCAGATGTCAGATGCTGGATGTTAGATGCTAGTTCTTAACTAATATCTAGCATCTAACATCCAGCATCTATGGTGAGTTATGCCTAAGCAAGACCTTAACAAATTCCGCAATATCGGCATCATGGCGCACATTGATGCCGGTAAGACGACGACGACCGAGCGTATTCTGTTTTACACGGGCGTTTCGCACAAAATCGGCGAAGTGCATGAAGGCACGGCGACGATGGACTGGATGGAGCAGGAGCAAGAGCGCGGCATCACTATCACCAGCGCCGCGACGACCTGTTTCTGGAAACGCGAAGGCTCGGAATATCGCATTAATATTATAGACACGCCCGGCCACGTCGACTTCACAATGGAAGTCGAACGCTCTTTGCGCGTGCTTGATGGCGCAGTCGCCGTGTTTGACGGTGTCGCGGGCGTCGAACCGCAATCGGAAACCGTCTGGCGTCAGGCCGACAAATACGGTGTGCCGCGCATCTGCTTTATCAACAAACTCGACCGCGCAGGCGCAAGCTTCGACCGCTCTTTTGAATCCATCATCACGCGGCTCGGTGCGAATCCCATTGCAATTCAGATTCCGATTGGCCTTGAAGACCAACTCAAGGGCGTCGTGGATTTGGTTAAGATGAAAGCTCTCATCTGGAACGACGAGACGAAGGGCGCGGAGTACGAAGTCACGGACATTCCGGCGAATATGCAGGATGAAGCCAAAGCCGCGCGCGAAAAGATGGTCGAAGCCGTCTCCAGCGTTGACGACGATTTGATGTTGAAGTATCTCGAAGGCGAAGAGATTTCCGAAGCGGAGATTCGCGCAGGCTTGCGTAAAGGCACACTCGCTTTGAAACTCGTGCCGGTCGTCACAGGCTCCGCCTTTAAGAACAAAGGCGTGCAGACATTACTCGACGCCGTCGTTGATTTTCTTCCCAGCCCGCTCGATATTCCGCCCGTTGACGGTATCAACCCGAAAACAGGCGAACCCGAACCGCGTCCGGCAGATGCCTCCGCGCCCTTCAGCGGTCTTGTCTTTAAGATCATGGGCGACAAGCATCTCGGCCAACTCTCCTTCGTGCGTATTTACAGCGGCACGATCAAGGCCGGTTCTTACGCTTACAATCCCGTTAAGGATTCCAAAGAGCGCGTCGGGCGTTTGATGTTGATGCACGCCAACAAGCGCGAAGATATCGAAGAAGCAAGCGCCGGCGAAATTATCGCCATCGGCGGCATGAAGCAGGTTACTACCGGCGATACGGTGTGCGACGAAAACAAGCCCGTGATTCTCGAAGCGATGGATTTTCCAGCGCCCGTGATTCGCGTCGCCGTCGAACCGAAGACGCGACAGGATCAAGACAAATTGGGCGTCGCCCTCAATCGTCTCGCGCAGGAAGACCCGTCCTTTAATGTTTCGACGGATCACGAAACGGGGCAAACGATCATTGCCGGAATGGGCGAGCTGCACCTTGAAATTATCGTTGACCGCATGAAGCGCGAGTTCGGCGTCGAAGCCAACGTCGGCAAACCGCAGGTTGCTTACCGCGAAACGATCACGCAGGCGGCGGCAGGCAAAGAAGTCTTCAAGAAACAGACGGGCGGTCGCGGTCAATTCGGCCACGTCGAGTTGGAGATCGAACCGGCTCCGGGCGAAGGTTTCGTTTTCGAGAACAAGATTACCGGCGGCGCGATTCCGCGCGAGTTTATCAAGCCGACGGAACAGGGCATCAAGGATGCGCTCGAGCGTGGTTATCTCGCCGGTTATGAATTAGTTGATATCAAGGTCAATCTCGTGTTCGGTTCGTATCACGAAGTTGACTCCGATGAGCGTTCGTTTCACATCGCCGGATCGCTAGCGTTTCAGGACGCGGTGAAGAAAGCCAAGCCCGTATTGCTCGAGCCGATCATGCGCGTCGAAGTCGTCACGCCCGAAGATTATATGGGCGCGGTCAACGGCGACTTGAATCGGCGTCGCGGGCAGATCGAAAAGATGGAGCCGCGCACCGGCGGAGCGCAGGTCATCACGGCCTTTGTGCCGCTTTCGGAAATGTTCGGCTACACCACCGATTTGCGCTCTGCGACGCAGGGACGCGCTACTTCGACAATGCACTTCGAGCGTTATGATCAAGCGCCGAAGAATATCGCCGAGGAAGTCATCGCAAAGGTACAGGGCGTCGCAAAATAAAGAATGTAGTAGGCGAAAGAGAAGTAATGAAGCCGGTTACACGCGCTCTAACTTCGATCCTTCGCCCAACAGCTTAAAATGCTTGCTTGAATAAGGAGCGAGAGGTAAACAGATGAGCAAAGAGAAATTTGACAGGTCGAAGCCGCACGTCAACATCGGAACCATCGGGCACGTGGATCACGGGAAGACGACTTTAACGGCCGCGATCACGAAAGTGTTAGCCAAACATAATCCGAAGATCACTGTCCGTGCCTTTGATTCGATTGATAATGCGCCGGAAGAGAAAGCGCGCGGGATCACGATTGCGACCGCGCACGTCGAATACGAGACGGCCAATCGCCATTACGCGCACGTGGATTGCCCAGGCCATGCCGATTATGTCAAGAACATGATCACGGGCGCCGCACAGATGGACGGTGCGATTTTAGTGGTGGCCGCCACCGACGGCCCGATGCCGCAGACCAGAGAGCACATTCTGTTAGCCCGGCAGGTGGGCGTGCCCGCGATGGTCGTCTTTATGAACAAAGCGGATGCGGTGGACGACGAAGAGCTTTTGGAATTAGTTGAACTCGAAGTCAGAGAATTACTTTCGGCATATGAGTTTCCGGGCGATGATATTCCGGTGATTAAAGGCTCGGCTTTGGGCGCATTAAACGGCGAAGCGAAGTGGGAAGCGACCGTCGAAGAGTTGATGAATCAGGTGGACACGTATATTCCGACGCCGGAGCGCGACATCGAGAAGCCTTTTTTGATGCCTGTCGAAGACATCTTCACGATTCAGGGCAGAGGCACGGTGGCGACGGGACGAGTGGAGCGCGGTCGTGTGAAGGTCAACGAGACGGTGGAGATCGTCGGCATCCGCGACACGAGGCAGACCGTTTGTACGGGAGTCGAGATGTTCAAGAAGTTATTGGACGAAGGAGTGGCTGGCGATAACGTCGGGCTGCTCTTGAGAGGCGTGGAGCGCAAGGACATTGAGCGGGGTCAGGTAATCTCGAAGCCGGGAACGATTACGCCGCACACGAAGTTCAAGGCGGAAGCATATGTGTTGACGAAGGAAGAGGGGGGGCGACATACGCCGTTCTTTACGGGATACAGGCCGCAGTTTTATTTCAGAACGACGGATGTGACGGGCGTGGCGACCTTGCCTGAAGGAGTGGAGATGGTGATGCCCGGGGATAATGTGGCGATGAACATCGAGTTGATTGCGCCGATTGCGATGGAGAAGGGGTTGCGCTTTGCTATTCGTGAAGGCGGGAGAACCGTTGGCGCGGGCACCGTTACCGATATCGTTGAATAAAG
>JBHENC010000022.1:0-27240 GCA_046262295.1 Pyrinomonadaceae bacterium
AGCGATTGCATAATCCACAACTGAGTCTAACAAAGACTCATCGCAGGAGGAGGTGCCCGCTTTATATCATCAGCGTTCGCGGGCGCGCGTGCTCCGGCAAAAGCGATGCGCTGGCAATCTCGCGCAAAGCGAGTATAATTCCGCGCAGGTTAATCCCTGATTGAGACAGCAAAATACGGCGGCGCGCTTTGCTCTGTGATTCTTCACTCGTGCGGGCGGCGCTGCTTCTCGTCTGCGAAGACTAAAGTGACGGAGGCAAACTTATGTCAAGGAATCGCTACGATAGAGATGACGACACACGGCCTTATTATGGAAGCGGCACGCGCGGCGGCAGGCAGGATAATGCCCGCGACGAACCGCCAAACGATTATGATCGCGGCGGCGTAAACTATGGACGCCCGCCAATTCCTTCACGCGCCGACGAAGAACGCGATTACGGCGGCGGGCGCGGCGGCGGCTACGAAGAAGATTACCGGCGCGGCGCAGACGCTTACGAACGCGAGCAGTATGATCGGGCACGCCGCAGTGGTAACGAGCGCGGTGGTTACGAAGGACGCCGTGAAATGCGCGGCCCTTCGCGTTCGCACGTGCGTTGCCGCGACATCATGACGCGCGATGTCACGGTTGCCACGCGCGACACTTCTTTGCAGGAAGTTGCGCAGATGATGCGCGATGAAGACACGGGCGTGATTCCGGTCGTCGAACGTGCGGGCGGCGAGTTGACGGCGGCGGAACAGATCGCCGACGGCGCGCGAACGGGGCGCGCCCGCGTTGACAATAACGGCAAACTCGTCGGCCTTATCACAGACCGCGATATAGTAGTACGCGCGCTCGCCGAAGGCAGCGATGCGCGCACCGTGCCCGCCGAAGAGATAATGACCGCAGACGTTCATACGGCGCGCCCGAATGATCGCGTGATTGACGTAATACGCAAGATGGGCGACAAGCAGGTACGGCGCATTCCCGTCGTGGATGCCGACGGCAGCTTGCGCGGCATTATCTCAATGGCGGATGTCGCCTTGGAGACGGAAGAAGACCGCGAACTCGCGGGCGCTCTCGAAGAGATTTCAAGCGGCGCTTCTTTCTGGAGCAAAATCTTTGGATGATTGGGTGAAGATAGTTTTCAGTCTTTAGTTTTCAGTTTTAAGCCATGAGCTAACCAATATTCACCGGCAACTAAAGCTGCTTTCCGAAAACTAAAGACTGAAAACTTAAAACTATTTATGGCTGAATCTGTCGAGCGTTATTTTCGTTTGATGAGCATGGGTCGCCGTGCGCAGTCCTGTCAGCGGCAGTGGAGTCCGGCCGCTGATATTTACAGGACGCGGGACGGCTGGCTCGTCAAGATTGATTTGGCGGGCGTCGTCTCCGACGATCTGGTAATCGAGATCGAAGGCCAGACGTTGCGCGTCGCCGGTATTCGCCGCGACGCTTCTTACGAAGAAGGTCTCACTTACCACCAACTCGAAATCACGTACAGTCGCTTTGAAAAAAGCTTGCGCTTTCCCTGCTCGATAGAAGGCGCACAACTTGCGCAGGACTACCGCGACGGGCTGCTTATCATACGCCTGCGCAGCGAAGAGAATTGCGAAGAAAGGGCGGACGAAGCAAGCACAGGAGGGGGTCGCTAATCAAAGAGGCGGCAGCGCAAGTCTTTGAGGAGAACTCAAAACGCACGCCATCTTTTTTATCGCTTCGTCACTCGAAAAATCTGACTTCTGTTTCCAATCATTCAACATTTACCTATGCCTGAAAATACAGAAAATACAGAGACGCAAACGGAAGCCACCGCAACGCAGGGCATCGCCGCCAACAGCGCAGAGCCGTTTGAGATCAGCGTGCTGCCTTTGATTAACACGACGCTCTTTCCCGAAACGGTTGTGCCGCTCGCCGTCGGGCGTCCGCGCTCGGTCGCGGCGGTCGAAGCCTCGCTCGCCACCGAAGAGAAACTGCTCGCCTGCATCAGTGCGCGCACGGAAAACGTGACCGGCACGGATGCCGCGCCAAGCGATCTTTATGAAGTCGGCACGCTCGTGATGATTAAGCGCATGATGCGTTCCGAAGCCGAGAACGCGATGCACTTGATCGTGCAGGGCACAGAGCGCGTGCGCGTCCTCGAATGGAAACAGGAGCAACCATACTTGCGTGCGCGCGTGCAAATCCTGCCGCATCTCGAAACGAAAGATGCGGAAGAAGTTGAAGCGACGAAGCGCAACGTACAGGGGCTGATTCAACAGGCTCTGGCGATGCTGCCGCAAGTCCCGCCGGAAGTGCGCGCCGCCGTGCTCGGTGCGGATAACCCAGTGCAACTCGCGTATTTTCTCGGCTCGGTCTTGAATCTTGGCGTCGAGCGTGAACAGAAAATGCTCGAAGCCGACACCGTTGATGAACTCTTGCGTCTCGCTTACACATATCTCGCGCGCGAAATAGAGATCATGCAACTGCGCACCAAAATCGCAACCGACGCGCAGGGCGAGATGGACAAAGCGCAACGCGATTACATCCTGCGCCAGCAGTTGAAAGCGATTCAGAAAGAGCTTGGCGACGACGACGGCGGCGAACGCGCCGAAGCCGAAATGATGCGCGAGCGTCTGGATGCGGCGGACTTGCCTGAAGACGTGCGCAAAGAATCGGAACGCGAACTCAAGCGCATGGAAAAGCTGCCCAGCTCCGCGCCCGATTTTCACGTCATACGCACCTATCTCGAATACGTGCTCGAACTCCCTTGGAAAAAATCCACCGAAGACAAATTGGATTTGAAGGAAGCGCGCCGCATTCTGGACGAAGACCATTACGGCCTCGAAGACATCAAGGAACGCATACTCGAATTCTTAGCCGTCATCAAACTGCGCCCCGAAGCGAAAAGCCCTATCCTCTGTTTCGTAGGCCCGCCGGGTGTCGGCAAAACAAGCCTTGGGCGTTCCATCGCGCGCTCTTTAGGGCGCGAGTTCGAGCGTCTTAGCTTGGGCGGCGTGCGCGACGAAGCAGAATTGCGCGGGCATCGCCGCACCTACATCGGTGCGTTGCCCGGTCGCGTTATTCAATCCATACGGCGCGCGGGCGTGAATAATCCGGTGATGATGTTAGACGAGATAGACAAGATGGGCGCGGATTATCGCGGTGATCCGGCCTCCGCGATGCTGGAGATTTTAGATCCGCAGCAGAACAACTCTTTCCGCGACCACTATCTCGATCTGCCCTTCGATCTCTCGAAAGTTTTCTTTATCGCAACGGCCAACAGTCTCGCGCCGATTCCTGCGCCGCTTCGTGACCGCATGGAGATAATCCAACTTGCCGGTTACAGCGACCACGAAAAACTGCACATTGCCAGACAGTATTTAGTGCCGCGACAAATTAAAGAGAACGGGCTTGACGAAAATCAGTTCGACATCACGGACGCCGCGATAACTTTACTTGCCACACGTTACACGCGCGAAGCCGGTGTGCGGCAAATGGAACGCACCATCGGCAGCATTGTGCGCAAAGTTGCTCTGAAGATCGCGCAGAACGAAACAGAACATATGACCGTTGATGCGCCGGACGTCAAGGAACTTCTCGGCGCGCCGCGTTTCTATCCTGAAGAAGCGCGTAAGGAGTTGCCCGCAGGCGTGGCGACGGGCATGGCTTGGACGGAGATGGGAGGCGAAGTTTTATTTATTGAAGCGACGCTTCTGCCCGGTGGCTCTGGGCTGACATTGACCGGACAACTCGGTGAAGTGATGCAGGAGTCCGCGCGCGCCGCTCGCTCATATCTATGGGCGCACGCAGGCGAGTTCGGCATCTCGCCGGAGATGTTCAAAAGCTACGGCGTGCATTTGCACGTGCCCGCCGGAGCGATTCCGAAAGACGGCCCCTCTGCAGGCGTGACGATGGCCTCCGCGCTCGCGTCGCTTTACACCGGACGCCGCGTGCGCTCCGACACGGCGATGACCGGCGAGATAACTTTGTCGGGACTCGTCTTTCCGGTCGGCGGCGTTAAGGAAAAGGTGCTGGCGGCGCATCGCGCAGGCATACGCCGCATCGTGCTTCCGGCGCGCAACGAACCCGACACCGAAGAGATACCCGAAGACGTGCGGAAGGAGTTGGAGATCGTGCCCGCGACGCGCATCAGCGACGCGCTCGAAGCGACGCTCGAAAAGCTCGTCAGCAGTCCGCCGCCTTCGCTCTCGCCACAACAGTTATTGCCGTCAAACGATGGTATGCGCGGTGAGTCATCTTTGCCGGGACAAAACGAACCCGAACCGATGCGCGTGCGCGAGGCATAGCGTGAAACTGAAAATCGTGCGCACGGGAGCGTTTGGCGCTGTCTTTGTCGCGGCCTTATTGTGGACGACGCAAAGGATTTGGGCGGCGGGCGGTGGCGAAGCAAACGGCGATGCGGCGGCTGCACCTCACGGGCTTGACCCTGTGGTGCTGTTAAGCATCGCGTTGATTCTCGTCGTTGCAAAAGTCGGCGGCGAAATCTTCGAGCGGTTTCGACAACCGGCGGTGCTCGGCGAATTGATCGGCGGCATCGTCGTCGGCAATCTCGCGCTCGTCGGATTCACGGGGCTTGAGCCGCTCAAAACAAACGAAGTCATCGCCGCGCTCGCGGAGATCGGCGTTATCTTACTGCTCTTTGAAGTCGGGCTGGAATCAAACTTAGGCGAGATGCTGAAGGTCGGCTGGTCTGCGCTTCTGGTGGCGCTGGCGGGCGTGATTGCTCCGTTCTTTCTGGGCTGGGCGGTGGCCGCATACTTTACGCCGGACGAACCTCGCCTCGCGCATATCTTTATCGGTGCGACACTTTGCGCGACGAGCGTCGGCATCACGGCGCGTGTGCTGAAGGACTTGGGCAAACTGCAAGCGCGCGAGTCGCGTGTGATTATGGGCGCGGCGGTGATAGAC
The DNA here is from genome assembly GCA_046262295.1 of Pyrinomonadaceae bacterium. Lineage (GTDB taxonomy): Bacteria > Acidobacteriota > Blastocatellia > Pyrinomonadales > Pyrinomonadaceae > JBHENC01. Next base: position 4,888 of record JBHENC010000022.1, read on the forward strand.
GATGTGCTGGGGTTGCTGGTGCTGGCGGTGGTGGCGGGCGCAATCAAAGCACAGGCGACGGGAGCAAGCCTTTCGGCGTTGGACTTCGGATGGATCGCGCTCAAGTCGCTTATCTTTTTCATCGGTGCGATTGCCTTCGGGCGTCACATTATGCCGCATCTCTTTCATGGCGTCGGACGCTTTCAGGGGCGCGGCGTGCTGCTGGCGATGGCTGTGGCGTTCTGTTTTTTGCTGGCGTGGGCGGCGGCGAAAGTCGGCCTTGCGCCGATTGTCGGAGCGTTTGCCGCCGGACTGGTGCTCGAAGAAGCGCACTTCGATTCCGTACCGGACTACGATAAAAGCGATCTGGAGAGCGCGCTCCTACCTGTCAGTGCGCTGCTTGTGCCGATCTTTTTCGTGTTGATGGGCTTCAAGGTTGACCTGCGGCAATTCGCACGAATTGAACTGCTAGGCTTTACGATTGTGTTGACGGTGGCCGCGATTATAGGCAAACAGATTTGCTCGCTCGCCGTGTTTGAAAAAGGCATCAATCGCTTAAGCGTCGGCTTCGGGATGATTCCGCGCGGCGAAGTCGGATTAATCTTCGCGGGCATCGGCGCAACGCTCGTGTTGCCGAACGCACAGGGCGTCAGCGAACCCGTGATTAATGCGGCGACGTTCGGCGCGGTCGTCGGGATGGTGATTATCACAACGCTTGCCGCGCCGTTCGCGCTCAAATGGTCGTTCGGGCGACGCGCCGCAGAGCCGGAAAACTCGGCACCGGAATCTTCAACGCCGGACTCGCCCGCTTAATTTACAGCCGCGCGCCATGCTTAACTGACTTTCTTTCGCGCGTGCCTGAATTCAACTGTTTATCGAAGAAAGTTAAGGAGAAGTCGAAATGAGCAGCGAACACGATCAACACAAGACGGGCATTCCGTCGAAACGACGCGGGCAGCAGACGGGCTTTGCAGGCAACCCGGATCAGAACCGTGAAGAGAAAGCGAAGACGCCGGAACTGCGCGGGCGGCGCGACGAAGAGAACGAAATGTTTGCAGACGATTCCACACAGCACGTCGGCGGCGACAGCGCGACGCCAAATTCCAACTCGCCATCGGTTCCGGCCTTCAACAGCGGCGACGTTCACGCGGGCGAGACAGGCGGCGAAACTGCTTTCAAAAAACAGCAGGAAGCCGTCACGTCTTCCGAGAAATAGACCGCGTGAAGGCGTGTCTTAGCGTCGGAGAGTTATTCTTCCGCTAACGCTGCGATTGGTTTTCCTGATGCCTTGTTGCGGTGTTTCATTTCCCGCAGACAAAATGCTTTGAGCGATAAGCAATCGCGCCATGATGCGTGCTTCGCTGCGTTGAAATTTATCTGCGGTGGATTTGGCGGCGTCGAAATCCGCTTCTGCGAGCGCACCTAACTGTTGCTCACAAGATTGTATCGTATTACTTAACTGGCTTTGGCCTTGCAGCAAAAGTTCTCCGTCTTTGAAATAGGCGTTCTCGAACCCGTTGAAGGCAACGGCAGCGACTGTCAGTTCGTTGATTTGATCTATCACGGGCGCGATGATCTCAAAGCTGCGTGCCGGTTCAATCGTCGCGTAAGCACCGGCTATTTGCAGTTGTGTTCCCATCTGCTGGTAGTTTTCCGCGCGGTTGCCGATGAGTGCCTGCGCTTCCTGTAGAAGTTGCGCGGCGAGTTTTTTGTCGCCCTTTGCGGCCAGCGTGTTGGCAAATTGAACGAGCATTCCGGCGCGTTCTTCCGGGCGTAATTTAGCGAGCGTCTGCTGCGCACGTTCAAACTTGCCTTGCTGTGCGTCGCGCCACATTATTTGCCGGTCAAGGTTGTCCATCATCCGTTTGCGTTGTGCGGGGTTCTCAACCTTCTCGTTGAGAATCTGACGGGCGCGGTCAACCTCATCCTTGCCCGCAGCTTGCTGTGCCGCCTGTTCGTAGAGCGTATTACGCATTTCCTGCGGCGCTTTGGTGGCAGCCTCTAGCAAGCCGTCAATATTGCCTTTCTGAATTAATTCCTGGTATTCGCTCCACACGCTGCTTTGCGGATCGAGCGTCTTGCTGTACTCGCTAACTTTCCGGCGCAGCGCCGTCGCGCGTTGCGGCGCATACTTTTCGATTTCCGGCATTAACGGGCGTAGCATCATCAGCGCATTGTAATTACGCGGCGAAGATTTTAACGCCGCTTCCGCCAGCAAGTTCACCAAATCCTGTGCGGCGCGTTGATCTAGCAAAGGCGTCGCTTTGTCGCCGTTGGATGACAACGCTTGAGTGGGCGGTGCAGCGACGCCCATGCGCGGCCTCGCGTTCATTTGCAGTAAATTGACGGCGACGCCTAAAGCCTGTTGATCGGTTGACAGATCACCGGCGCGCAGCTTTTCCACAACATCGCTGATCAATGCTTGCGCCGCTCCTTTATCTTTCGCCTGCAATTGCGAAATAAGGCCGGGAAGTTCATACGACACGCCTTTCGCCAGAGCTTGGCGGGCGATTTCGAGGGCGCGCTTCGGATCATTGTTCGAGATGCGGCTGGCAAGAGTCATTTCAAGTTGCGCATCCGGGTCAGGCTGCCTGTAGTTCGGGTCTGTGTGCGGCATCGGCGGCTGGTGCGTGGCACGCAAAAAATCGAGCGCGAGAGACGTGTCGCGTTGCGCAATAGTATTTAGAAGTTCCATGCGCAACTCCGGCACATATTGAATCCGGCTTAAATACTGTTGCTGATCCGTGTCGTCAATGGCGCGCATAATCTCGGCCAACTCGTTCATCGCTTCCTTAAAAAGAGCGCGGGCGCGTTTTTCATCGCGCGGCCACAACGAATCTGCCGCTGCCGCCTGAACACGAATGCGATTTTCAGCGAGACGAAACGAACGCGCCTCGGTGATAACGCTGTCCAGCAAAGCAAGCGCCTTCTTCTCGCGTTCCTGCGCCTCCGCTTGCGGCGGCGTTGTTGTGTTCTCCGTTGCTTGAGTCTCTGCGGATTGCGCAAAGACTACGGTGGAGGCCAAAGAGATTGAAAGTATCAAACATAACAACGCCGGGATTTTATACGGATACTTAAAAGCCATGTGAGTCTCCTTCAAAAGCTTGTTGAGAGGTTGAGTCAGCGACGATTGTGCGCCGCATTAAGATCGCTTAGTTCCTTTTCGTAAGGCGACAGTTGCGCCAGCCCATTAATGATTTCCGGCAGCACGGCGAGCATTTCTGCTATGTCTCGATCCACATTATAACGCCCGAGCGAAAAGCGTATAGAGCCTTGCGCCACAGTATACGGCACGTTCATTGCGCGCAACACGGGCGAGGCTTCGTGCAGATCGGAATTGCAGGCCGAGCCGGTCGAAACGCAGATGCCTTTCGCGTCCAGATGCGCGAGGATGCTTTCGCCGTCAATGTATGCGAAAGAGATGTTCGATGTGTTCGGCAAACGCCGCGCGCGGTCGCTCGTTCCATTAAGGCGCGCGTTCGGAATGTCGCGCAGAATTTCATCTTCCAAAGTATCTCGCAAGCGACGTATCGAAGCGTGCGTTTCCGCGTCCGTGTTTTTCGCCAACTCGCTTGCGGCTCCGAGCGCGACGAGATACGGCACGGCTTCCGTTCCGGCACGAAGGCCGCGCTCTTGACCGCCGCCGATGATAAATGACGGAAGTTGCACGCCGTCGCGTATGTAGAGCGCGCCGACGCCTTTCGGCGCATGGAATTTGTGGCCGGTGACGGAGAAGAGATCAATCTCCGCATCGCGCAAACTTATCGGAATTTTGCCGACGGCCTGCACGCCGTCAACGTGAAACAGCGCATCGGAATGCTCGCGCACGATGCGTCCTATCTCTTCGACCGGAAAGAGCACTCCCGTTTCGTTATTCGCCAGCATCACGGAGACAACGCCCGTATCTTTACGAAGCGCCGCCCGCAAATCTTGCATATCGAGCAAGCCTTTCTCGTCAACCTCGAGCCACGTTACTTCGTAGCCTTCGCGTTCCAACTGCGCGCACAAGTTTCTAACTGCTTCATGTTCGACTCGCGTCGTGACGATATGCCGCTTGGCCGGTTGCAAAGCAAGCGCGCCGCGAATCGCCCAGTTGTCAGCTTCCGAGCCGCCGGAAGTGAACACGATTTCGCTCGGTGCGCGTGCGCCCAAAAGCTCCGCAACCTGCTCGCGCGCACGCTCGACTGCCTTGCGCATCTCGCGCCCGAAGGTGTAGGCCGAGGACGGATTGCCATAAAGCTCCGTGAGATACGGCAGCATCGCTTCGCGCACTTCCGGCGCGACCTGCGTGGTGGCGTTATTGTCCAGATAGATCATAGTGGTTTCGTTTTACTCTCTTTGCCAGCCTTTACTGCGATACTACTCAGCAGCGATGATTTAAGTTGCGGGCGCGTTGAAATTTCGTCGCCGTCATAGGCTTGCGTGTCGCCTGCAATCTTCGAGGATGTCTTGAATCAACGGCTGGCATGAGCCGCAGCCGCCGCCCGCGTTGCAGGCCGCCGTGACTTCGCGTACTTCGCTCAATCGTCCCGTTTGAATCACACGCTCGATTGTTTTCTCGGCGACGCCGAAACAGGTGCAGATGAGTGCTTCTTCGCCGCTCCATTCTTCATGCGCGCTTGCTTCCATAGCGCGATAACGCGCAAGGCTGGCGACGAGAGCTTCACGGCAGAGCGCGGCGCAACGCATTCTCTCCGGCGGAAAATCAAGCAAGCAAGCGGCAATGCCGCGTTCCGTTAAAACGGCGGCGTCATCAATCTGCGCGCCCGCGATGCATTCGGTTAAAGCCGAAGCGCACGCGATCAGGTAACGGCATCCGGCGGCTTTGAACTGCGCGGCGGCGACTTTTCGTGAATCCGCGTCAATCTTCAAAGACAACTGAACCACCGCGCCGCACACGGGCGAGCACGCTTCGCCGCGCACCGCGCCTGCCAGCTCTTTCAAATCGCCGACATTGCGCGGGCGCAGAAAATGCTCTTCAATTGTCGTGTCGCCTTTATCAATCATCGGGAAAACAACTTTTGCGCAGCCTTCCATTAAAACAACCATCCGGTTGACAAAAGGATTGTGGTCAAACTAATATTATGCCGTGTCTGTAAGCCTGACAAATACGCTCGGCGCATCGCGTGAGGGAATCGTAAATCTTTTGCGCGCGCGCGGCAGTGTGAGTGCGGATGATCTGGCGTTGGAATTGGGCGTTTCCAAGCAATGCGTGCGAAAACATCTGGATGTGCTCGAACGCGACGGCTACGTGCATTACGTGGCGGAGCGCGGGATGCGTGGGCGTCCGTGCCATGTTTTCGGTTTGACGGCGAAGGCGGAAGAACTGTTTCCGAAACGCTATGATCTTTTTGCGAAAAGCGTGTTGCAGCAGATTGGCGCGGTGTGGGGCGAGCGCGGGCTGAACACGGTGTTTTGCGGTTGCGCTAACGAGATGATCGAGCGCCTGCGCCCGCAGTTAGCGAATCTAAAATTCGATGCGCGCGTGCGTCGTCTGGCGGAACTTCTGGGTGAGAACGGCTACGAGGCGGAAGTTGAAAAGCTCGCGGACGGCTCGTATCTGTTGAGCGAGTGGAATTGCCCGCTGGTGGATGTGGCGCGCGATTACAGGCAAATGTGCGAGCGCGAGTTGGATGTTTATAGAAGGCTTCTGGAGACGGAAGTCTTTCGTGAATCGCGCATCGCGGGCGGCGCAACACACTGCGTTTACAGAGTGATGAAACCGAAAGCGCGCAAATCCTAAACTCGCCCGTCGCAAGGCGAAAGCGCTTTTTAATCATTGACGATTCAGGCTCGACTCTTTTACGAATAGCTTATGGCTCAACTATCCGAACAACTCGTTTTGGACGCTCTGCGCAAAATCCAAGACCCTGACTTGCATAAAGACATTGTCACGCTCGGCTTCATCAAGGATATAAAAATCGATGGCGGCAGCGTTTCTTTTCGCATTGTGCTAACGACGCCCGCGTGTCCCGTGAAAGAGCAGATGCAGGAATCCGCGCGCGAACTCGTCGGGGCGCTTCCGGGCGTCAGCGCGGTGGATGTGACGATGGACGCGGAAGTGCCGAAGGGCAGAGGCTTCGGCGAGAAATTGACAGTGCCGGGCGTGCGCAACATCGTCGCCGTTTCGTCGGGCAAAGGCGGCGTCGGCAAATCAACCGTTGCGGTCAACATGGCCGTGTCGCTTGCCTTGAACGGCGCGCGCGTCGGCATCATGGACGCGGACGTGTACGGGCCGAACGTGCCGCTGATGCTCGGCGTGGCGAACGCGATACCGGAGGCGGAGGATAACAAGCTGTTGCCGCTTGAAGCCTTCGGCGTGAAGTTGATGTCAATGGCCGTCTTGAAGCCGGGCGACGAGCCGATGATCGTGCGGGGGCCGATTTTGCACGGGTTGGTGCGACAGTTTTTGCAGGATGTGCGCTGGGGCGAACTCGATTATTTGATTGTTGATATGCCGCCGGGCACGGGCGACGTGCAGTTGAGTCTGGCGCAGCTTGTGCCGGTGCAGGGCGCGGTGTTGGTGACGACGCCGCAGGAAGTTGCGCTCGCCGATGTGCGCCGCGCACTGCGTATGTTCGAGACGGTGTCTGTGCCGATCTTGGGCGTCGTGGAGAATATGAGCTACTTCGTCGCGCCGGATACGGGCGTGCGTTATAATATCTTCGGCGAGGGCGGCGGGCAAAGATTAGCGGATCAATACGGCGTGCCGTTTCTAGGCTCTGTGCCGCTCGGGATTGAAGTGCGCGAGGGCGGAGACAAGGGCGTGCCGGTGGTTATCAGCCATCCCGATTCGCCGCAGGCGCGCGCGTTTCGCAGTGTGGCGGAAGAAATCGCGCGGCAGGTTTCGATAGAGGCTTTGAAGCCGGAGCTTGTCGTTCTGGGAAAAGCTCGTTGAAGTAATTTATGGTTTTAGATTTGCGATTTTCAATTGGTAGCAATAAAAGAGATCGGAACTTCTGTTTTGAAATCGTCACTGCTTATCCAATCGCAAATCGGCGTTCGTAAATCTAAAATCGGATAAATCTACAAATTATTAGGAGAACACTTTCATGTCTGCAACAACAACAATGGCTCCTCCGTTTACGCTCAACGTGACGGAAGCAGCGGCAGTCGAGATCAAGAAATTCATGTCGAGCGAAGAAGGCTTGCCGGAGACATCCGGTTTGCGCGTCCGCGTTGTGCCGGGCGGCTGCTCCGGCTTTCAGTACAGCCTCAATATCGAAGAGGAATCGCGTCAGGGCGACAACATCATTGACGTGCATGGCATACGCCTCTTCGTTGATATGTTCAGCGCGCAGTATTTGAACGAAGTCGAGATCAACTACGTGTCGGGCGTGATGGGATCGGGCTTTACCTTCAACAATCCGAACGCAACCGGCGGCTGCGGCTGCGGCTCATCCTTCACGGCGTAAGTAGCCGTTACTTTAATAGCAAAATAGAAACGGCGTGCGAATAGTGCGACGCGAGCGGCGACGGCTACATTTCGGTGAGGCCGTTGCGCAAGCTTCCACTCGCGCGCCGTCTCTTTTTGTTGTAATATCGCGGTACGCTTTTATCTTGAGAACATTTCTGGGGGCGATAATCTTATGCCGGTAATCGAAGCCGAGACAGCTACGGGTGTGCAGTCGTTTGACGCGGAGCAGGGACGCAAGCTTGTGCTCGCAATAGAAGATGCGGGGATTGACATTTTGCATCGCTGCGGCGGCAACGCGAAATGCACGACGTGCCGCGTCGAAGTGCTCGCGGGCGATCCGGGCGAGATTAGCGACGGGGAACGTGACCGTCTCGCGTTGGAAGCCGGACTCGCCGAAAACGTGCGGCTCGCGTGTCAGGTGCGCGTGATAGACGATCTGAAAATCAAAGTGATCCGCCAAGCCAGCGTGAGTGGCATAGATGCGGGGCCACGCCCGACAGAATAAGGAGAAGAGTCGGGAATCTTGAGTCGAGAGTCAGGAGTCGAGAGTCTTGAGTCAAAAGTAAAATCCGGCGCTCTAACGTCTGGCATCTAACATCCGGCATCTACATTTATGACAGCTCTAATCATTCTCGTTTACGGCGTGCTTGTATTTGCGGGCGGTGTCATTGGCTATGTGAAGGCGAATAGCCGCGCGTCGCTGGCGGCGGGCAGCATTTCCGGCGTGCTGCTGATCGCTTCAGCGGTTGCGATGATGCGCGGCGGCTCATACCCGCTCGGCTGGTGGCTCGCGCTGATCGTCGCCGTTCTATTGCTGGCGCGGTTCGGCCTCGCTGCGATGAGCAATTTCAAGATGATGCCGGGCGGATTGATGATCGTTTTGAGCATCATTGCGATCATCGCGTTGCTCATGGGGCGCACGCCGCCGGGCGCATGATCGAAATACAAACGAAAACTTTTAACTTTTGCAGAGGAGTGAAAATTGATGGCCCACGAACTACCGCCGCTGCCATATGACTACGCGGCTCTCGAACCACACATTGACGCGCAGACAATGCAGGTGCATCACGACAAGCATCACGCGGCTTACGTTAATAACTTGAACGCCGCGCTCGAAAAAGCGCCGGAGCTTCAGGGCAAGAGCGCGGAAGATTTGATAAAGGATTTGAACAGCGTGCCGGAAGCGATTCGCACGGCGGTGCGCAATAACGGCGGCGGCCACGTCAACCACACGATGTTCTGGCAGATTATGGCTCCGAAGGCGGGCGGCGAACCCGACGGCGCAATCAAAGATGCGATTAAGGATACATTCGGCGGCTTCGATAAATTCAAAGAGCAGTTTAACGATGCGGGCGTCAAACGTTTCGGCTCCGGCTGGGTCTGGCTCGTCGGCTCGAACGCGGGCGGCAAACTGCAAATCATCTCGACCGCCAATCAAGACAATCCGCTGACGGACGGTCTTCAGCCGATTCTCGGAAATGATGTTTGGGAGCACGCTTATTATCTGAAGTACCAGAACCGTCGCCCGGAATATCTGGCCGCGTGGTGGAACACCGTCAATTGGGAAGAAGTAAACAAACGCTTTCAAGCTTAAGAGCGATTAGAAGCTGTTTTGAGCAGTTAGCTCCATCGGAGCGAGATGTTTATAGAATCCGGTAGTCTGAAGATAATAAGCTCCGTTAGGAGCGGCATCTTCACATTTCGCTCCTAACGGAGCTAAGAAATATCGAATCATGCCCGCCAGCTATAAACATTTCGTCCCTACGGGACTTCTGCCGGTTTTGTAAGCTTGAACGATCAACTGTAGGCTTTGCGATTTCGCTTTTCCCCTGTGTAAAACCTCGCGCAGAATCTAACCCCTCAATTGCTTGGAGAAACAAAATCATGTCTCGAAAACTAAAAAGCTTGTGCGCCGCCTTCGCTTTCGCCGCCGCTGTCGGTCTGGCAGGCTGCGTGCAGCAATCCACCGACAACGCCAACACGACCGCGACCACAAACGCCACGCCGCCCGCTGTTTCGTCTCCTGCAACACAAAACATCGCTATCGTCGAACGCCCGCAAGCGATCAAAGACAAGATGTCGCAGCGCGGCGAGCAGGATGAAGCCAAGCCCATTTTGCGCGTTGTCAGCCCGCGCGATAACTCGACGATCACAGGCTCGACTGTTCCCGTGATGCTTAACTTGAGCGGCGAACTCAAGGGCTACAAGCCTATGAAAGACCCTGCGACGGGCATGGGCAATCACATACACGTTATTCTGGACAACCAGCCCTACGAAGCCTATTACGACATCGGGCAGCCCTTTGAATTGCGCAATGTCACGGAAGGTAAGCACACCTTGCGCGTCTTCGCATCGCGTCCCTGGCATGAGAGCTACAAGAACGAAGGCAATTTTCAGATGGTGACGTTTACAGTCAAAGGCGGCGGCGATGCCTCGAAGCCGACCACCACAGGCGCAGGCCAAACAATGGCCGACAACGAAAACGCGAATGCTAACAGCAACGCGAAAAGTAACTCTAACAGCAACGCCAACGCTTCCGCTTCGCCTGCACTGACGCGCGAAGGCAAAGACATGGCGGAGAGCCACGCGAGCGACGTTGACCCGAAGAAACCGCTTCTGACATACAGCCGACCGAAGGGCGAATACAAGAATGCGGACGCCGACGCCGTGATGATTGATTTCTGGCTCTCGAACGCCAAGCTGCAAGCCGACGGCGGCGACTATCGCGTGCGCTACTCTATTGATAACGGCGAGGCGAAAACTTTAGATAACTGGACGCCGATCTGGTTGTCCGGCTGGACGGCGGGCAAGCACACCGTCAAGCTCGAACTAATAGACAAAGACGGTAACGTCGTCGCCAACGGCGATTACAATTCGACGACGCGCGAAATCACCATCACCAAATAGCACTACGGAAAGGTTTGTAAAATTATATGAAACGTCATTCCATGCGGGCGATTATCGCTTCGCTTTCGATCATCGCCGCGATCACTGCGCTCGCCATGTTTACCGCGCATCGTAGCCACGCGCGTAATCTTGGCAGCGCAAGCGACGCGCTTACGGCGACAGCCGCCGCGCCGGAAGTCGGCACAACTGCGCCGGACTTTCGCTTGCCTTATGCGACTCAGGAAAAGCTTTCCTTAAACCTGAAGAACAATTCACGCTCGCATCGCAGCGCGGCAAAAACGTCGTCCTCGCTTTTTATCCGGCGGACTGGTCTGGCGGTTGCACAAAGGAAGTCTGTACCCTGCGCGATACGTTCGCGGAGCTTTCAAAACTCAATGCGGCGGTCTTCGGCATCAGCGGCGACTACGTTTTCTCGCATCAGGAATGGGCGAAGTTTCATAAACTTCAGTTCCCGTTGCTCTCCGATCACGACCACAAAACCGCCCGCGTCTACGGCGTCTACGACGAAGCGAGCGGCTTTAATAAACGCTCCATCTTTTTAATAGACAAAGCGGGCGTCGTGCGTTACAGCAATCTGGCGTTCAAAGCGGGCGACAAGGCGGACTATGACCGCTTGCGCGCAGAACTCGAAAAATTGAAATAATTCGGTGAAGAGAAAAGATACCGGATGTCAGATATTAGATTATTAGATGCCGATAAAAATCGTTCCATTAACTGGCATCCGACATCCGGTATCTCTTTTAAGTTATGAGCGAAGTTGTAGAACAGATCGTTTCCCGTCAATCGCCGCTTCACGAGGCGCACGAACAAGCGGGCGCAAGCTTCATCGAACGCGAAGGTTGGCTGCTGCCTGCTTTTTACGGTAACGCTACGGCGGAATACAGCGTCGTGCGCGATGGCGATGCGGGTACGGCGGGGCTAATTGATCTCTCATCGCGCGGGCGTGTCAAAATCAGCGGCGCGGAGGCTGTGCAATTCTTAAACGGCCTCGTCACGAACGACGTTAAAGCTCTGGGTCAAAATAGCTGTATGAGCGCCGCGTTTCCGAATGCGCAGGGACGGCTCGTCGCGCCCGCGCGCATCCTGCGTGTTAAAGATTCATTCCTCATAGACACCGACACGGCGACGAGCGAGCGCGTCCTCAAAACAGTTGAACGCTTCACGCTCGCCGGAGACTTTCGCGTCTCGAACATCGCAAACGAAACCGCGCTGCTGTCCGTGCAGGGCGCACACGCCGCGCAAGTCGTAAAAAACTCGCTGGGCGATGTGGCGAGTTCCGTCGCGCGCGAAAGCGTCGTTCACATCGGATGGCGCGAGCATCGATTAATTATCGCTCGCGCGACGCACACGGGCGAAGACGGCTTTGATATTTTCGTCGAAGCGAAAGATGCGCGCTCCCTGTGGGATGCTTTAGTCGAGGACGGCGGCGCGCATCCCATCGGTTACGGGGCTTTCGAGATGTTGCGCATAGAAGCTGGCATCCCACGTTTCGGCAGCGACATGGACGAAACTAATGTCGTCACCGAAGCGATGGCCGATGACGCCGTGAGCTACCAGAAGGGCTGCTACATAGGCCAAGAGATCATCGCCCGCATACACTGGCGCGGCCACGTCGCCAAAAAACTCACGGGAATAATTTTCGACGAGCGGAAAGACTTATCGCCGGTTAACGCCAAGATCAGATCGGCGGACGGCAAAGACATCGGGCGCATCACGTCGCAGACGTTTTCGCCGCGCCTCGATAAATCAATCGCCCTCGGTTACGTCAAATACGATTATCTCGCGCCGGAGACGCCCGTTGAGATTGTCGGGGGCGATGAATCACACGCTGTAATTACGGGGCGCGTCGCTGCGCTTCCGTTCGTGCGCGGAAGCTGGCACGAATAATTATGTTGCCCGAAGCTGAAACATACGCATGAGCGAACAGCCTACAACTTCATCCGGCGAAAGCGCGCCCCAAAACTTTGGCCTCGAAGCGGCGCGTCTTGCCTATTCGATCATCGAATCGCTGCTCGATCATACGCGCGTCACCGGCGACCTCGTTGCGCTGATGGCTCAAGTGCTTGACGAAGACACCGTCAAAGCTCTCACCGGAACACCAAATTGGAGTGCCTACCTTGACAGCCGCCGCGCCTTGCAGCGCACACACGCCAACATCGAACGCTTCACGGAGATAATGACGAAACTCTCCGACGACGCTGATAAATAAATTCTTTTTGCGGGAAATTTAGAAAAGCGACGGCTGGTCTTCGAGTTCCGACGAATCAACGATTGATTGCCCGAGCAGTTGCTTTAACTTATTCGCGCTCGCGGGCGCGTGGCCTTCGTAATAGTTGCTGAAGTATGCATAAACGTTTTGCGTGCGCTCGCCCAAAAGCCGGATCGCCTCGCTCCATGTTTTTAAGTTTGCGTTCTGCGGGCGTTGCACAATATCGAAGCGCGTTAAATTGCGTTCGCCCATCCAGCGCACATAAGCGAAATCTGCGGTCGGTTCTTCGACGACGCGCCACATAATTTCGCGCGCAATCCATTGGCCTTCGACAAGCGCGAGCGCGACGTTATGCTTCGCTAACATCTTTAAGACGCTTTCATGTATCCAATCGGGACTGCGAAATTCTATGCTGAAACGCAAATCGCGCGGCAGTTGCGGCAAGAATTTTTCGAGCGCGCGTGCGTTCTCCGGCGTTAATGTGAAGTGCGGCGGAAGTTGTATCAAGGTGACGCCGAGCTTTTCGTCGAGCAGCCGCGCGTGGTCGCAAAACTCTTCGAGGATCGAGACGCTGCCGCTGCCGAAGGCGCGCTCGTGTGTGATCGCCTGCGGGAGTTTTAATGAAAAGGTGAAGCCGTGCGGCGTGCGCTTCGCCCATCCGTCAACGGTTGCGGCGGAGGGCACGGCGTAAAAGGTCGAATCAACTTCGACGCTGGAAAAAACGCGCGCATAAATTTCAAGCATCGCGGCGGCGCGCGTGCCCTGCGGATAAAAAGCGCGCGTCTCGCTCGCGGGCTTCGTGATCCAATCGTCGTAGTTCCAACCCTGACAGCCGACGTGAACGCGCATTGTGTTTAGAGCAGACATGAAATTTACAGGATGCGGAACAATCGCGCGTCGCTTTCAACGCGAGAGGCAATCAACGCAGCATCATTATCACACGGCGTTCACGCGCACCGTCGAACTCGCAAAGATAGATTCCCTGCCAGCGTCCTAAAAGCAGTTTGCCGTCGTGAAAGGGAACTGTGACGGACGTGCCGACGATGCTCGCTTTCAGATGCGCATCAGAGTTTTCTTCGGCGTGGCGAAAGTCCATGCCGTATTGCGGAATGAGCGTGCGCAAGGCGTGAAGCATATCGCGTCGCACATCCGGGTCGGCGTTTTCGTTGACGGTCAGCCCGGCGGTCGTGTGCTGCACGTAGAGCACGCAGATGCCTTCAGGCACGCCCGCCTCTTGAATCTTTTGCTGCACTTCGCGCGTGATTTCCAGCATCTCTTCGCGCTCGTGCGAGCGGACTTTGAGTGTATACATAAAAATTTAGCTTTAAGCTTCGACAGCATCTCGTCGCGCTGATGAAGATTGTTACTGTAATTGAGCCATCAACGCGGCAAGATTCCAGTAGGCGTGGACTGTTTGAATCAATCCTTCATCATTCGCGCGCAACGCGGCGAAATATTCCGCAACGGCTTTTTCAATATCCTCTGTCGCCATTAGTCTGCCTTCCTCTCGAACGAAAATAAAATTAACTTGCGAAGGGTAAAGGGAAAGCCTCTGATTGAGTTAACGAATCAGAGGCTTATTTGGTTTTCGGTCAAGCGGCTGTTTAGTCTGTCCGCGAAGATTTGCGATTGAGCAACGCCCAGCCCGTCGGGAGCACCGCCGCTGCGAGCGCAATCTTTATCGCGTCGCCGGGGAGAAAGCGCACGACGCCGAACTGAAACGCTTCCGTTACGGAAGTGAAACGCGCGAGCCACGCCCAGCCGCTCAATAAAATAAGCGCAGAGCCTAAAGCCATCGCCGCCGCCGCCGTTGCGTAACGCTTATCCCAGCCGCGCTCCGCGAGTCGCCCGACGAGAAACGCCGCCGCCGGATATGCCCACAGATAGCCCGCCGTCGGACTCGCTAAAAGATGCTGCACGCCGCCGTGCCCGCCGTAGAAGAATGGCAATCCGCTCGCGCCTTCAATCAAGTAGGCGACCATTGCGAGCGCGCCGAGACGCGAGCCGAGCAGCGCGCCCGTCAAGAGCACCGCGAAGGTCTGCGCGGTGACGGGGACGGGCGGGACGGGGACGACGATCTGCGCGGCAAGCGCCGTCAGTAAACTAAAAGCGACGATAAGCGCGAAGGAGCGTGCGCGGTCAAGCGGCGCGAAGACGGCGCTCGTCAATGTTTGCGATCCGGCGTATGAACTGTTCACAGGTTTAATCCCTTTCGTTGGGTTGCGTTAAACGCTTCTTGATAACTGCCTGCCGCTTAAATTCTCAAAATAACCGGCAGGCATTACCGATTAACTTTCGCTTAGTCTCCGTCAGCATTCATGCGCGACATCTCTATCTGTTTGACAGTAGTATCTCGCGGTCTCTCCGAGCCGATGCGCATTCCGTAGAATGAGCGCCAGACGAAGAAGGTCGAAAGAATGAAGAAGGCTGCGGCCAAGACGTGGCTGGCGTTCGGGCCAACATCGTTCGTGAGCTTGACGGCCAATTCGACGGCGAGCAGACCAAAGAGCGTCGTGAACTTAATAATCGGATTGAGCGCCACCGACGACGTGTCCTTGAACGGATCGCCTACTGTGTCGCCGACCACCGTCGCATCGTGCAGCGGTGTGCCCTTCGCTTTCAGTTCCACTTCGACGACCTTCTTCGCGTTGTCCCACGCGCCGCCAGCATTCGCCATAAAGATTGCCTGATAAAGGCCAAAGACGGCGATTGAGATGAGATAGCCGATGAAGAAGAACGGATCAACGAAGGCGAAGGCGAGCGTTGAGAAGAAGACTGTCAGGAAGATATTGAACATACCTTTCTGCGCATACTGCGTGCAGATTTGCACCACCTTCTTACTGTCCTCAACCGACGCTTTCTCAATGCCCTCAAGCTTGATGTTGGCCTTGATGAATTCCACCGCGCGATATGCGCCCGTCGTCACGGCCTGCGTTGATGCGCCCGTGAACCAGTAGATGATTGCGCCGCCGGTGACGAGTCCGAGCAGGAAAAGCGGATTGAGCAGCGAGATGCTTTCAAAGAACGCGGCATCCCCTTGTGCTTGAGTTAGTCCGGCAGTTAGCGCCTCCGCAATCTTTTCAATGCGCAGCGATTGGATGATCGAGAAGATCAGCGTCGTCGCGCCGACGACCGCCGTGCCGATGAGCACGGGCTTGGCCGTCGCCTTGAAGGTATTGCCCGCGCCGTCGTTCTCTTCCAAGAGATGCTTGGCGCGCTCGAAGTTGGCGTTGACGTTGTAATCGCGTTTGAGTTCTGCTTCGATGCCGGGCACTTGTTCGATTAAAGACAGTTCGTAAACAGATTGCGCGTTGTCCGTCACAGGGCCGTAGGAATCAACGGCAATCGTGACAGGCCCCATGCCTAGAAAGCCGAACGCGACAAGGCCGAAAGCGAACACGGCGGGAGCAATCATTAACGCGCCCAAGCCGCCTGTGCTGAACATGTAAGCGATGCTCATCAAACCGACGATGCTGATGCCGATCCAGTAAGCGGAGAAGTTACCGGCAACTAAACCTGACAGAATGTTGAGCGATGCGCCGCCTTCTTCACTTGATGTAACCACTTCCTTGACGTGGCGCGATTCGGTTGACGTGAAGACTTTGACGAGTTCGGGAATAATCGCACCGGCAAGTGTGCCGCATGAAATAATCGAAGCCAGCTTCCACCACAATGTGTCGTTGCCGCCAAGCGTCGGGATCATCAGATACGAGATGATGTAGGTCAACGCAACGGAGACGAGCGACGTGAGCCAGACAAGGGAGGTCAAGGGCTTCTCGAAGTTCATCTCATCAGCGTTGCCGTAGCGAGCTTTCGCCATTCCTTCGTTGATAAAGTAGGACAAGGCGCTGGCGACGATCATCATCACGCGCATCACGAAAATCCAGACGAGCAGCTGCACCTGCACTGTCGGATTGCCGACGCCGAGCAGAATAAACGTGATGAGCGCGACACCCGTCACGCCGTAAGTCTCGAAGCCGTCCGCCGATGGGCCGACGGAATCGCCCGCGTTATCGCCCGTGCAATCCGCGATCACGCCGGGATTGCGCGCGTCGTCTTCCTTAATCTTGAAGACAATCTTCATCAAGTCCGCGCCGATGTCCGCGATCTTCGTGAAGATGCCGCCCGCAATACGAAGCGCCGCCGCACCCAAAGATTCACCGATGGCGAAACCGATAAAGCAGGGGCCTGCGTAGTCGCCGGGAATGAACAAAAGAATGCAGAGCATGATGAGCAGTTCGACGCTAATCAGCATCATGCCGATACTCATGCCAGCCTTGAGCGGAATCGCGTAGATTGGATAGGGCTTGCCGCCGAGACTAGCAAAAGCCGTGCGCGAGTTGGCGAACGTGTTGACGCGAATGCCGAACCATGCGACGCCGTAGCTGCCCCCGATGCCAATCAAACTGAAGATTAAAATGATACTGACCCGCGCTGCGCCCAAGCCTGAGAGGACGCCGAAGTAAAGCACGATGATGACGGCAATGAAGGCTTCAAGGATGAGTATGAATTTGCCCTGCGTGATGAGATAAGTTTTGCAGGTCTCATAGATAAGTTCGGAAATCTCGCGCATCGTGCGATGAACGGGAAGATTCTTCAACTGCGTGAAGATCGCCATACCGAACACCATTCCGAGCGCGCAAAAGACCAGACCGATCAATAGCAATGTGCGCCCGTTGATGCCGAGAAAGGCGACCTGCGAAAGGTCTGGCAAGACCAAATTGGCTTCACCGCCCGGCTTACGCTCTGGAACAGCCCGGAGCGTTTGCGCGAAAGTCTCCGACGCGCTGAAACTGAAAGCGGCAAGGCTCGCCGCAAAACCGAGCGCAGTGCGATTAAACCGGCCGCTCAAGATAGGCAAGCGGCGCGCGGACAATCCGGCAAAGCTCGCCCGTGCATCTACGTTGTGCTTCAGAAAATATGAAACGACGAAGCCTGCGCCGCCAAGCGCCAGCAGGCTCATCATAAAGATCGGCAGTAATTCCACGATTAGACGTGTCCTTTCTAGGTTCCTGAAATGGAAGTGTTTTCGATAGCGTGCGCGCGAGCCTCACCCCGATGCGTAATGTCCGGGCAGACTCTTAACACACAGGAAGCGTGTTCCGTGTGGTAAGTGCTTTCGGCAAGTCGCGCTAAAAACCTGTATTATCACCGATTTTTAAGCGAACTGTCTATCTCGCAAATGAATACCGGATAAGCGAAGCCCGCGCTCCGGCTCTCGCGTCTAGGCTTGCAGCACATCGGCTTCGACAAAATTCCCGTCCGCCACAGGCTTCGACTGCCTGCCTCCGCGCGTCCAGCGGCGAATCGAATCAATGAGAATCACGATTGCCGCCGTCATCAAAATAACTGTCAGCGCGACGTTGATGTAGCCCTGCGCCTGCGTCTCCTTTTTTAGCGCGAGCGGCCAGAAGATGTCCGTGATGGATTGCCAACCGGCGACAAGCGTCGTCGTGGCGACAAACGAAAGCGGCACGAGCGTCGTCCATGCGTAACGCGCTTTACCTGAGTTGATAATGATCGTCGTTGCGACACACAACGCGACCGATGCGAGCAGTTGGTTGGCGATGCCGAACATCGGCCAGATCGTCGAGATCGAGCCAGACCAGATAAACGCCGCCCACGCGATGACGACAATTGCCGTCGTCAGAATCGAGCCGGGCAGCCACGTCGGTTCATCCAGCTTTTTATAAACTCTGCCGCCGAACTCGCCGACGAGAAAACGCCCGACGCGCGTGCCCGTATCAATCGTCGTCAGAATAAAGAGCGCCTCGAACATAATCGCAAAGTGATACCAATATTTCATCAGCCCGCGAAGACCGGGAATCGCGTCGAAGATTTTTGCGATGCCGAGCGCGAGCGTGACCGCGCCGCCCGTTCTTCCCCTAAGATTCTTTTCGCCGGATTCGGCTTCGAGGCGGTCGATCTCCTGCGGGCGCAGATCAAAGTTTGCCGTGCCGTGCTCGTCAATCATGCGCACGTAAGCGGCGCGTTGCGCGTCAGTTTTCTGCGCCGTGTTAATCGCAAAGTAATCGCCGGGAAAAAGCGACGTCGCGGCGATGAGCGCGACGACGCCGACGATGCCTTCCATCAGCATCGCGCCGTAACCGATCATACGCGCGTCCGTCTCTTTGGCGATCATCTTCGGCGTCGTGCCGGATGAAATCAAGGCATGGAAACCGCTGATCGCGCCGCACGCAATCGTGATAAAGACGAACGGGTAAAGCTTGCCCGGAATGACGGGGCCGCCGCCCGCGACAAACGGCGTCAGCGCGGGCATATTCAAATGTGGATGCACGACGATGACGCCGATGATGAGAAACGCGATTGTCCCGATCTTCAAATACGACGACAGGTAATCGCGCGGGCAGAGAAGCATCCACACTGGCAACACCGACGCGATGAACCCGTAAGACGCCATCAAAACGATGATCGTGTTGCGCGAGAACGTGAACGTCTCCGCCCAACTCGATTCCGCGATGCGCCCGCCCAGAAAGACCGCAAAAAGAAGCCCCGCCACTCCGAGCGCGCTCGCTTCGCCAATCCGTCCGGGACGTATGCGGTACATATAAAGCCCCATCAACAGTGCCAACGGAATCGTGAAGCCGACTGTAAAAGTTCCCCACGCCGATTCAGCGAGCGCGTTGACGACGACCAGCCCTAATCCGGCGAGCGCGATGACGACGATAAAGAGAATCGCAATGCCCGCGACGACGCCCGACAGCGGACTAATCTCCGCCCGCGCAATCTCCGCCAGCGATTTCCCGCGCCTTCTCACGCTCGCCGCGAGAATCATAAAATCATGCACCGCGCCGCCCACACACACGCCGACCACCAGCCACAGAAAGCCCGGCAGAAAACCGAACTGCGCCGCAAGCACCGGCCCCACGAGTGGCCCCGCGCCCGAAATCGCCGCGAAGTGATGCCCGAACAGCACCCACTTGTTCGTCGGATAATAGTTGTGCCCGTCATACATCGTCTTCGACGGCACGCTTCGTTCGTCGTCCAGCGCCAGCACCTTCGCCGCGATGAACGCCGAATAATAACGATAGGCAATCGCCATTACGCACAGCGCGCCAATGATAAGCGGTAGAGCATTCATAGAATCCCTTTTGCCGAGAAGCGCGAACCGTTTTCTGCGCCGCTTCAAATGCAGCCTAAGGCTTGCGTGTTAAGCCGCCGGTGGCGGCAGTCTTTCGGTATCGCCTAAATCATCTCCGTGACGCAGGCGGCTGTGGCGCACGCCGTAGCCGAAATAAATGGCTAAGCCGATGGCGAGCCAGACGAAGAATCTGATCCATGTCAGAACCGGCAGACTGAGCATCAGGGCAAAGCACATCAGCGCGCCGGTAATCGGCAGCAGCGGAACGAGCGGCACGCGAAACGGGCGCTTGCGTTCGGGAGCCGTGCGGCGCATCGCAATCACGCCGATACAGACGAGTATAAAAGCGAAGAGCGTCCCGATGTTGGTCAGGTCGGCGAGCGAACCGATGTCTTTGACCATTGCGACAAGGCCGACGACGATGCCCGTCCAGATCGTTGTGACGTGCGGCGTGCGAAAGCGCGGATGAATCTTCGCAAAGTAGTGCGGCAGAAGCCCGTCGCGCGCCATCGCCATAAAGATGCGCGGCTGCCCCAATTGAAAGACGAGCAGCACGGATGTCATCCCGGCGAGCGCGCCCGCGCTCACCACCGCCTGCACCCAGGGCTTACCGGAAACCTCTACGGCAGTCGCTATCGCCGCCGAATCGCTGACAAACGAGGTGTAATTTTTCATGCCCGTCAGCACGCCGGAGACCAGCACGTAAAGCAAGGTACACACGACGAGGCTGGCAATCATGCCGATGGGCAGATCGCGTTGCGGGTTGCGTGTTTCTTCCGCTGTGGTGGAGACGGCGTCGAAGCCAATGAAGGCAAAGAAGACAATCGCCGCGCCGCTCATCACGCCCGTAAAGCCGTTGGGCACAAACGGCCGCCAATTCGTCGGGTTGATATAAAAAGCTCCGAAGGCGATGAAGAAAATCACGATGGTCGTCTTGATGATGACCGCCGCCGTATTAACGCGCGCGCTCTCCTGTATGCCGTAAACCAATAGCACGGTCAGCAGCATCACGATAAAAAAGGCCGGAAGATTAAGGGCGACGGAATGGCCTGCGACGACCGGCAGCGTCGTCGAAGAGTAATACTGAAGCGCGTCGCCGCCTTTTTCGATCACGGCGGCGGCGGTCTTCGGGTCGGCGATCATCCAGAGTGGAAGCTTGAGGCCGAGCAGACTATACAGCAGCTTCACGAAGTAGCCAGACCAGCTTGCCGCGACAGCCATGTTGCCGACAGCGTATTCGAGAATCAAATCCCAGCCGATAACCCACGCGATCAATTCGCCGAGTGTCGCGTAGGAGTAGGTGTAGGCGCTGCCGGAAACGGGAATCATCGAGGCGAGTTCGGCATAGCACAAGGCGGCGAATCCGCAGGCGATGGCGGCGATGATAAACGAGATGACGATGGCAGGGCCTGCTCCGGGACGCCCCAGATGCACCGCCGCGCCCGTCCAGAACGCGCTCAGATAATTGATGACGGGCGTTTCGATCGGCGTTTCAAAGGTTTGCCCGGCGGCAGCCGTGCCCGTCAGCGCAAAGATACCGGAGCCGATAATCGCGCCGATGCCGAGCGCCGTCAGATCGAACGCCGTCAGCGAACGCTTCATACGGCGTTCGGGCGCGTCCGCCTCACGCATCAACAAATCAGGGCTTTTGGTTTTGAGTAGTTGAGATGCCACCATCTCTCCTTTCCGTTCGTGAATTGAAATCATCAACGAAGATGCAAACTGCTTCACCTTAGAAAGCACCGGCGAGGCTTTCCGAGCGCGCGATGAAATAGCTGCTTGTGGTCGTCCGCGCGTTGCAGGTTTTCGCGGCGGAGTTTGGCACAAAATGAAGTTAAAAGTAAAAAGATAAAAGCGGAACATCCAGAGTGACTAAATCCGGGCAGCTAGCGAACAGCGAGCAATCGAAGATGGATTTAAGCGCGCTTTGACGACAACACTTTATATTTGAGTTCTCAAAGCTGCCTTTGCCTATCATCTACTTCTGATTTAGACAGTCCCTTAAATGTCTTGATACCTTTAGAAGAACAGTGTAGATTACCGGCATCTTATGTTTTTAAGTAACAAGAGTCTCACTCCTCAAAGAGTCCTACTCCTGTTGAACTTTAACGAACATTAATTATTTCCGAAGGTTGTCAGTCAATAGGAGAATACGAAGATGAGAAAGCACAGAGCAGGAAACATCAAAGAAAGTCAATTTACAATTAATGAGTACGGAGTGCTGTTTTCAGTGACCCTGCTTTGTGTTTTAGCTACGGGGATTTTTATCAGGGTGGGCAGCGCGCAAAGTTCCGCTCAAGCTGTAATATGGATTAATAAAGTAAATGTCACTGCCATCGGGACAGGCAACTCGTTACAAAAAACCAGTGGCTGCGACTGGTGCTCGGACGCCGGAGCTACCTCTCAGCAAACTATTCCATCGGGTAATGGCTACATGGAGTTCACAGTTTCTGAAACAAATACTTTACGCACTAGTGGTCTGAGCAACGGAAACACGGACACGAGTTCTGCTGATATTGATTTTGCAATATCTCTAAACGGTGCTGGCTCGGCTGAGGTACGCGAAAACGGTACATGGAAAAAGGATATACCATATATAACCGGTGACGTATTTCGTGTCGCCGTAGAAAACGGAAGTATTAAGTACTACAAAAATGGGACGGCTTTCCATCCAAGCGGATTGACGCCAACCTATCCATTGTTAGTGGACACCTCGCTACAAAACAGTAATGCGACAAT
>JBHENC010000023.1:0-535 GCA_046262295.1 Pyrinomonadaceae bacterium
ATGCGCTCTACCACTGAGCTACGGAAGCCTCTTCATACAAATGAGACCAATGCTCTTTAGCATGGCAATTCGCACAAACCACATCGCACTTTTCTATTTCCGCCAGCAGACGCGCTTTACTGAACCCAAGCGCAGTGTATAGCGCAATCTCGAACTCTTTCTCTTCCCGGTTGCGGTGGGGAAACTGTAACCTAGCCGGATGTGTTTCTCCACATCGAACGCAAGACAGGCTTTTCTTATAGTCACTCAGCCACTGTCGCTGCCTCTCCCGCGCCCGCTTGTTCTTTTCGCCTTGTTTAGCAAGCAAATGCTCGCGGTTACGTTGGTAATATTCCCTGCCATAGGAGCGAGCATATTCACGCCTGTCTTTCGCATTTTTATATGGCATTAGTAATTCTCCGTAGAAATTACTATAACCCAACGGACATCTGCTTAACAAAGAGCACTGCGCTTGCAATTACTAAGCAAGAGGGCATTCAGACATATACGCAAAAGCTCGAAAAATCATTGGAGCGGGAGACGAGGCTCGAACTCG
>JBHENC010000023.1:545-16031 GCA_046262295.1 Pyrinomonadaceae bacterium
ACGCTCTACCAACTGAGCTACTCCCGCGAACTAAAGTAGGAAATAGGAAGGCAGAAGTTAAAGACAGATAAGAAGGCCTTCTTACTTCATCCTTCCTATTTCCTACTTATCTTCTCTGGTGCAGGGGGCAGGATTTGAACCTGCGTAGGGTGTTAACCCGCCGGGTTTACAGCCCGGTGCCATTAACCGCTCGACCACCCCTGCTTAATTATTCAAAAAGCGGTGGAGCCGGCGGAGGGATTTGAACCCCCGACCCGCAGTTTACAAAACTGCCGCTCTACCCCTGAGCTACGCCGGCTTGCTACGGACACACTGAAGCGTCTTCCGACAAAACGCAGATGATAACAACCGTTTTACCAAAACGCAAGTCGCTGACAGCGTAGACATTTCTTTCAGCGTGTTTAACTATATTAAAAGATTTTTATTGACCGGGCACGCGCGTCGCGGTAGGATGATAGATGCTCGCAAGCGGCGCACGAAAGCGTCCGATGCGTGCTTGTCGTTCTCATTTATCCCGTTCAGACATCGCCCGCCACGAAAGCTTACTCGGTTTTGGCGTCGGAAGTGAAAGTTCATCGCCCGGCAAAGTTTCGTAGCGATTATCCAGCCTTTTCAAGGAGATTGATTGTGCTCATCAAGAATGTTTTTCGCCGCAGTTTGACAACGTCGCTGCTCGTTTTCGCATGCGGGGCGGCCAGCGTTGCGGGCGCGCAAACGCTCGTCAATGCGCCTCAGAGTGCGCCGTCACCACCGCAACCGCCACGCCCGCTTGTCATCCTGCCTGAAGACAAAGCGCCCGCGCCCGCCGCCAAAAACACAGAGCTTTACTGCGGCGGCTTTATTCAATATGCGCCCGCCCCGAACAACATGGAGATTGTCGGCGGCGAAGAGGAGCAGGAACAGCATACTTATGGACAGGGCGACATCGTGTTCATCAATGCGGGTTCGCAGGCTGGCGTCAAAGTCGGTCAGGAATTCACGGTGATCCGTCCGCACGGGCAATTCTCGACAAAGCTGACGAGAAAGAAAGGTTATCTGGGCGTCTACACGCAGGAGCTGGGCGTGCTGCGCGTGACGGATGTTAAAAATCGCGTCTCTGTGGCGCAGGTAATCACGTCCTGCGAGACGATGCTGCTCGGTGATCTGCTCAGGCCTGCACCGCTTCGCGCCGCACGGCCGCAACGCGCGGAGGCGCAGCTTGACCGCTTTCGTGATCCGAGCGGCAAACAAACCGGACGCCTTGTGCTCGCGCGCGATGGACGTGAAGCGGTTGCGCCGAACGAGATTGTTTACATAGACCTCGGCACGGAAGACAACATCAAGCCCGGCGATTACTTTACAGTCTTTCGTCCGGCGGGCACGGGCAACATCACGCGCTTTCGTGATGAAGAGATTGTCACGGTGGCGACCGGCGGTTTTGAGAGCGACCGCTTCAAGGGCGGCAAATTTTCCAATCAGGCGCAGCGCGTCAAAGACCCTAACAACAACGGAATATATGGCCCGACCGTGTCAACGCCCGACGTCAAAAGCCGTCGTCCGCCCGTTCCGCGCAAAGTCGTCGGCGAACTCGTCATCTTGGGCGTACAGCAACGCACCGCCACCGCAGTTATTACGCGCGTCGCACAGGAAGTACACACGGGCGATTTCGTCGAGCTTCAGTAATTTAGCAATCGGATTCACGCAGACACTTTATCGGTTTGCGTTTTCGGCACGCGCCCGCCATTTTCTGCGACGGCGCGTGCCGTTTCTTTTTCTACCGACGCGCGATCCATCACGGCTCTGTAAAAGTCACGAAAGTATTCATACATAGAGAGGCACGCCGAAAGCACTACCACCCAGAGCATCGCGCGGCCTGATGAATACAGTAGCACCTGCCAGTCCGTGCCGGTCGTCGCGCCGCTACCGAAGAAGTGTCGCAGCGCCGCACGCAACTCCGGGACAGTCCAGAACTGAATCGCAGGGAAAGCGCGCCCGAAGTTTCTCACCGGCGGCGCGCCCTTCGCGCTCGAAACAATCAACAGCGCGACGGCTACCACCTGCGCGAGCATCTTCAACTTGCCCATCTTCGAGGCGGCGATAATGACGCCGTCCGCCGCCGCTATCGAGCGCAGGCCGGAGACGGCAAACTCGCGCCCGACGATAATCACCACCGCCCACGCGGGCGCAAGCCGGTTCTCCACCAGCGAAATCAAGGCGGCGGAAATCAGTAATTTATCTGCGATGGGATCGAGTAGTTTGCCTAAGCGCGAGACTTGATCGCGGCGTCGTGCGATGTGTCCATCCAGAAAATCAGTGAAGGCGGCGGCGAGAAAAAGCGTAACGCCCAGCAGATGTCTTTGCACGCCGAGCCATTCTTCGGAGAACGGCGTGAGCAGCACTACTACCAGCAGCGGCACGACGAAGATGCGCGACAGCGTTAATGCGTTCGGAAGATTCAAAAGCCTTCGTGCTCCTCAAAAACAGTTGCGCCCGCACTGCATTGGATTCGTTAATTTATAAAAACAGTTGTTGCGATTGAAGTGTAGGTTGGCGGCACAGAGGTGTCAAGACGATGTTTCGACAGCCGTCGCCGTCACACATCGTCTTATGGTAGAAAGCACACGCGCTCTTTATTTAAGGTTTACCGGTGAAGAGTCCGGCGATCTGACTGCGCCGCGCTGATGAAGCTTCGCGCGATAAAGCAGTGCTGCGATTTTTGTGTGGAGGTTCAACTTAAAATCGCAGCACTTGAGGTTTAGCCTGAAAACTCAAACTGAAGAGTTATCTGCTGGCGCGACGTGGCCGGAACGAGCGACGCCCGCTGTTGCCGTTTCCGCGCATCTGTGTCGGAGGCAATTTACTGCTGCTCACAATGTTTTTAACGCCGCCGAAAGATGGCAACAAAATGCGTTCCGCCGTTTGTCCCGTCAGGCGTTCGATGGCGCGCACCGATAGTTCTTCGACGGGCGTGACGAGCGTAATGGCGCGCCCCATATTTCCCGCGCGTCCGGTGCGCCCGATGCGATGCACGTAATCCTCCGGCGCAGCTGGCACATCGTAGTTGATAACGTGCGAGACCGAATCAACGTCAATACCGCGCGCGGCAATATCCGTTGCGACGAGCACGCGCGTCTGGCCTGTTTTGAAGGCGCGTAAGGCGGCTTCGCGTTGCGACTGTGAACGGTCTGCGTGAATGCGATTCACCCTATGCTCACGTGCTTCAAGGATATGCGAAAGCCTCTCGGCTCCGCGTCGTGTGCGCGTAAAGACCAGCACACGCTCGAAGCGTTCACGTTCGAGCAGATCAAGCAGGAGTGCTGTTTTAGATTCCGATGCGACCGGATAAAACGTCTGCTCGACATTTACGGCGGCACTTCCGCGTGTGCTTACTTCGACGAGTTTCGGGTTGTTCATCGTCGAACGCGCAATCTTTTCAATTGCACTCGACATCGTCGCTGAAAAAAGCAGTGTCTGTCGCTTGACCGGAACTTTCGTCAAGATTTTGCGGATAGCTGGCAGAAAGCCCATGTCCAGCATACGGTCGGCTTCGTCGAGCACAAGGACTTCGACGGTTGAGAGATTAACGGAGCCGCGTTCGATATGATCGAGCAGGCGTCCGGGAGTGGCGACGATTAAGCCTGCACCGCGTCGGAGTGTTTCGCACTGCCGTGAAAGCGCCGCGCCGCCGATGATGCTCACGCAGCGCGGAGCTTTCTTCGGAGCGAGTTGCGCGTAGCTCTCTGCAATCTGCGAGACGAGTTCGCGCGTCGGCGCAAGCACGAGCACACGGACGCCGGGGCGCGGGCTTTCCATTATTCTTTGAATTATGGGAAGAAGAAAAGCGGCGGTCTTGCCCGTGCCGGTTTCGGCGCAGCCTATCAAGTCGGAGCCGCTTAGTACGATGGGAATCGCCTGATTTTGAATCGGCGTCGGTTCGGTATATCCAAGAGACTCGCAGCCGCGCACGAGCGCAGGTTGCAGTCCCAGTTCAGAAAAGTTCATTGATTTCCTTTGCGCGCCGCGCGCGTTGATTTCTGCGGCGTGTTCGATACTGAGAATTTCAAAACGCCTCCGGCTTTTTCTAATTGCCGGAGGCGTTTTGGTGCTGAGAGTCCCGGTTAAGGTGAGTGCTTACCGGCGGGATGAATAATTTATCGCCCGCCGCCGTAGCCGCCACGATCACCGCCGCCGCCGTAGCCGCCGCGTCCACCGCCGCCACCACCGCCGTAACCGCCACGACCGCCACCGCCGCTGCGATTCTCGCGCGGTTTGGCTTCGTTCACAGTCAGGCTGCGGCCGTTAACCTCTTTTTCATTAAACTGCTGAATGGCTGCCTCGCCTTCCTCTTTGGAAGACATTTCGACGAAGCCGAAGCCGCGCGAACGTCCTGTTTCGCGGTCTTCCACAACGGATGCGGATTCGACCGTTCCGGCTTGCGAAAACAGTTGTTGCAAATCTTCGTTTGAAGTTTGAAATGAGAGGTTACCGACGTAAAGTTTCATAGACATATAGATGTACCTTTCCTCTGTAGGAATGTAGAGAGAAGCTTGCGAATTGAAGTGGCTTCGATGTAACGGTAGCAGCGAAGGCTTGCGTTCGGATGCTCAAAGAGAGCGGCTTCTGAAAGTTGAAATCGGCCTGCTCTCGAACTATCCACTAAACGCCGTCGCTTGTTATAAAGCGGGGAGCGCACCACCGTTGATGCGCGAGAGAAGGAATCACTGCCAAATATGATGCACTATATTAGCCCCCAGTTGCAAGGAGCATAATTGCAAATAACAATCAAGTTTCATTTTCCCGCTTCAAATAACGTCGCCGGTGGTTATATTTGGACTGCCAGATTCAAGCCGAACGCACCAATCGCCCGCCTTATCTCATCGTCCGCCGTATCTCGCTTGCGACAAGTTACCACGCTCGGTTACAATTGGTGGTTCTGCGCTCACTGCTGTTTTCAACCGTAGCGGCGGCGCATGAATCTTCGCACTATGGCAATCAAACAAATCACCGTGCGCGGGGCGCGCCAACACAATCTTAAAAATATAGACGTAGAGATACCGCGTGACCGTTTGACCGTCATCACGGGTCTTTCCGGCAGCGGCAAATCGTCGCTCGCCTTCGACACGATTTACGCCGAAGGCCAACGCCGCTACGTCGAATCGCTCTCGGCTTACGCGCGTCAATTCTTGGATCAACTCGAAAAGCCCGACGTTGATTCGGTTGACGGACTTTCGCCCGCCATCTCTATCGAACAGAAAACAGTCTCGCGCAGCCCGCGTTCGACCGTCGGCACGGTTACGGAAGTTTATGACTACCTGCGCCTGCTCTTCTCTTCCGTAGGCCAGCCGCACTGCCACATCTGCGGCGCGCAGATCACGCGGCAGAGTGTCGAACAGATTGTGCAGAATGTGCTCGCGTTGCCTGAAGGCGAGCGCGTGATGATCCTCGCGCCCATTGTGCGTGGGCGCAAAGGCGAGTTTAAGAAAGAGCTAGAGAAACTTGCGAAGGATGGTTTTTTGCGGGCGCGTGTGGATAACGAAATGCTATCGCTCGATGAAGAGATCAAGCTCGACAAGCGACGCAACCACACGATAGAGGCCGTCGTTGACCGCCTGCTTATCAAGCCGGGCATACATGATCGTCTGTCGGAATCCGTCCGCACGGCTTTGAAGCTGACGAACGGCGCGGTGCTCGTCGCCATCGTTGACGGCGAAGAGAAACTTTATTCCGAACGCATGGCCTGCGTTAATTGCGGCATCAACATCCCGCCGCTCGAACCGCGCAGCTTTTCCTTCAACTCCGCTTACGGCGCGTGCAAACGCTGTCACGGACTCGGCACGGTTTTGGAAGTTGATCCCGCGAAGCTCGTCGCCGACGCCACCGAACGCGCCGACAAAGTGCAATTCATGGGCGCAGCAGATCGTCAGGGTTCGGCTTACTTGCGTAGCGCATTGCTCGCCGTTATCGAACATTTCAAAGCGGACGCGAGCACGAGTTTCAGCGAACTATCAAAGCCAGTGCGCGATGCTTTCTTTCACGGCTTGGACGGGCAGATAACTTTTCGGCAGGGACAGTATACATATCAAAGCGATTGGAAGGGCGCGGTGCGACACTTGCGCGAGCGTATGAATGATGCACCTTCGGAAAAGGTACGGCTCGCGCTCGAAGAATTAGTTTCGCCCGTCACCTGCCCCGAATGTCATGGCCGCCGTCTGCAACCCGAATCCCTCGCCGTCCGTTTGGGCGAGCGCGGCATTGCTGATTACGTCGAGCTTCCCATCGAAGAGACCGTCGCCGCTTTCGACAAAATTAAATTAAGCGCACGCGAAGAACAGATCGCCGGTTTGGTCTTGCGCGAGATCAAAGATCGCCTGCGCTTTCTCGCCAAAGTAGGCTTAGGTTACTTGACGCTTAATCGTTCTTCCGCCACGCTCTCCGGCGGCGAAGGCCAGCGCATACGACTTGCCACGCAGATCGGCTCGCAACTGCGCGGCGTGCTTTATGTTTTAGACGAACCATCCATCGGCCTGCATCCGCGCGACAATCAAAAGCTGCTTGAAACTCTCTGCGCCCTGCGCGATTTGGGCAACACCGTGCTCGTCGTCGAACACGATGAGGAAACGATTCGCCGCGCCGATTACGTCGTAGACTTAGGCCCCGGTGCGGGCACGCACGGCGGCGAACTCGTCGCAGCGGGCACGCCCGAAGAAGTCGCACGCAATCCGAACTCCGTCACGGGACTTTACATTTCCGGCGCGCAGGAAATCGCTGTGCCCGGCCAGCGACGCGCGGCGAACGGCAAAGCGATTACCATTCGCGGCGCACGCGAACACAATCTGAAAGACGTTGACGTGACGTTTCCGCTCGGCCTGCTGACGGTCGTAACGGGCGTCTCCGGCTCCGGCAAATCCACGCTCGTTGATGACATACTTTATCGTGCCCTCGCGCGCCATCTCTACGGCTCGCTCGCCGAACCCGGCGCATACACCGCGATAGACGGACTCGAACACATTGACAAAGTAATCGAGATAGACCAATCGCCGATTGGCCGCACGCCGCGCTCGAATCCCGCAACCTATACAGGACTCTTCACGCCGATACGCGAACTCTACGCGATGCTGCCCGAATCACGCGAGCGCGGCTACAAACCCGGACGATTCTCCTTCAACGTCAAAGGCGGACGCTGCGAAGCCTGCGAGGGCGATGGGCTTAAGCGCATCGAAATGAATTTCCTGCCGGACGTTTACGTGCTCTGCGATGTCTGTCGCGGCGCGCGTTACAACCGCGAAACCTTGTCCGTCAAGTACAAGGGCAAATCCATCGCGGAGCTTTTAGACGCGACCGTTGAAGAAGCTCTCCCGCTTCTCGAAAACATTCCGCAGATCAAACCGAAGCTGCAAACCTTGCTCGATGTCGGACTCGGCTACATCAAGCTCGGCCAATCCGCGACGACCCTTTCCGGCGGCGAAGCCCAACGCATCAAGCTCGCCAAAGAACTCTCGAAACGCGCAACGGGGCGCACCATTTATATTTTGGACGAGCCAACCACCGGCCTCCACTTCGCGGACGTACACAAACTCCTAGACGTGCTCCAACGCCTCGCCTCCTTAGGCAACACCGTGCTCGTCATCGAACACAATCTGGATGTCATCAAATCCGCCGACCACATCATAGACCTCGGCCCCGAAGGAGGCGCGCACGGCGGACGCCTCGTCGCCGCTGGAACGCCCGAAGAAGTCGCCCGCGCCAAAAAATCCTACACCGGCCAAGCCCTCCGCCCACTCCTCAACGGCCATGCCACCCGCCAACGCGAACGCACCAAAAAAATCGCGTGATATACTTCCCTGTGCCAAACTGATGGAGTAGGCTTTTATGTAGGAGTTACCATGACGCGAAGCAACATAAGTTCAAATGCAGTACCGGACTATCAAGAAGCGGAAGCTCGTGCTGAAGTTGAACATCTCGCCGCGCAACAGGGCGTGACGCCGGTTACAGATCCCGACGCTCTGCGCGGCGACTTCTGGCCCGAAAACGAAACTGTTGACGACTTCATCAATATCACACGCGCGCGGCGACACATCGAAGCCGCAGAGGAGCGCGCCTAGTGGCGGTTGTGGTAGACACCGATGTTGTCTCTTTTCTTTTCAAGGGCGACACACGCGCCGCTCTCTATCATCCGCACCTCTCAGGGCATCTACTTATTATCTCGCCGATGACACGCGCCGAACTCGAGCGATGGACGCTGGAACGCAGTTGGAGCACGCTACGGCGCGAAGCAATGCGGACTCATCTGAAGCGTTTCGTTCTCGCTCCATTTGACGAAGCTATGTGTATCCATTGGGCGGAAGCGACCGACAGCGCGCGCCGCGCCGGACGGCCTATCGCCAGCGCCGATGCGTGGGTGGCCGCAACCGCGCTGCATTACGCTATTCCGCTAATTACGCATAACATCGGGGACTACACCGGCGTTGCTAATCTCACGTTAATCTCCGAGCGTTGAAGCTACGGAGGGAGCACTAAGAAAGCCTGTGTCAATCTACGAAGACGATGTGCGCCCGCTTGGTTTGGAGGATGTCAGGACGTATCCGCTTGCGTCGCGTTCGAGCAAGGTAGCGTCGGAGGATTTCGCGCGGCCTGTTGAAGAAGGTGCATCGCTCGTTGATTTTCTCGATTCGCTGCCGAACATTCTCGCCGTCCGCAGTTTGCGCGAAGTGGCCGCGCAGATACGCCATGCGCGTGAGCTTCGCAAGCCGGTTATCTGGGGCATCGGCGGGCACGTTGTCAAGACTGGCCTCGCGCCTGTCATCATTGATTTGATGCAGCGGGGTTTTGTGAGCGCGATTGCGGCGAACGGTTCCGTGCTAATTCATGATGCGGAGATTGCGCTTGTTGGTTCGACTTCCGAAGATGTTGACGCGACGCTCGGCGCGGGCGCGTTCGGCGGCGCGGAAGAGACGGGCGCGCTGCTAAATAGTGCGGCTCAGGAAGGCGCGCGTGACGGAATCGGTCTGGGCGAAGCGACGGGACGCGCGCTCGTCGCCTTGAATCCGCCGCACGCAGAAGTCTCTTTGCTATGCGAAGCATATAAAGCGCGTGTTCCCTTCACCGCGCACGTCGCAATCGGTGCGGACATCACGCATTTTCACAAAACGGCAAACGGCGCGAGCATCGGCGCGACGACGCATACCGATTTTCGCCTGCTCGCGGAACTCGTGCGACGCATGGACGGCGGCGGCGTTTATTTGAACATCGGTTCCGCCATCGTGCTGCCGGAACTTTTTTTGAAGACCGTCACGCTCGTGCGCAATCTTGGCTTCCCGCTCGAAGATTTCACGACCGCCAACTTCGATTTCATCCAAGCTTATCGCCCGCTGACAAATGTCGTGCGTCGCCCCGTAGCAGACGGCGCGGGACGCGGCTACGCCATCACAGGCCATCACGAATTGATGATCCCGCTGCTCGCCGCCGCCATCCTCTGCGGCGATTGAACCAACGCCTTTAACAGACGAAGCCCTTGCCGGATAAACTTTCAATAATTCATCCGGCAAGGGCTTCGTGACATAGCAAGGACTGCGCGTTATGGTTGTTGCGGTGTGTCCAAGTTCTCCATGTCGCGCGGCTTACTCTCGAATAATTCCGAAAATTTGGCGCGCATCTGCGGAGTGATGCGAAAGCCCGCGTCCTCGAAGGCTTCGCCGAAATCGTTGCGCTCGCCGCCGGGATGATTGATGTGGCAGACAGAACATTTGCCGTGTAGTTCCGGCTTCGAGTACGGGTCGCGGTTGTAGCGATCCATGAAGGCGGGCTTTGCAAGCGTCGCGGGTCTCGCCGCGTACATCACGCTCGCCATCGCAGAGAGCGCCGTAAGCAGCACAAGCGTTTTCACCCTTTGTTTCATCGAAGTTTGATTCACTTAAAAAACGTAAGCTACTGATCCCGTAAAACCGTTGCGCCCGTAATCACGATGCGGCAGCGGGCTTTCACCAAAGAGCGATTCGCCGATGCTTGAAAAAACACGCGGCACAGGCCCATATGTATGATTGAACAGATAATTTGTCTTGAGAATCACGCTCGAAGAAGGAGCCAGATTTAAGCCGACTGTGATGCGCGAACGATTGAGATAAAAGTTCGGAATCGTGCGATCAAGCCGCACCGCTTCGTAGCGCACGACGGGCGCGATGTAGCCGCCTTCGTCGAACTTCGCGGCCACGAAACGCGGCTTGAACCTGTACGCGCCTTCAATATAAAAACCGTCCTGTCCGGGAGAACGCGCGGCGACGAACTCCGCAAGCTCTGTGATGCTGTTTGGATCATTCGGGTTGGCAACGGGCGGCGCTGGACTTCTGCGCGGAATGCCGCCGCCGACGATGTTCGAGCGTCCGTATTCGCCGTTGATGGTCAAGGAACCGCGATTGTACGAGCCGTCGAAAAAGAGGATGGTAGCAGACTGCGGCGCTTCGCCGAACTTATTAAACTTGCCGTTATAAACAGACGCGCCGAACTCTAATCCGGCGACGGGCGAGAGTCCCACGCGCCCGACGAAAGCTTTGTTGCGATTCTGATCTTGGAAAGCAACTGCGCCCGGCTCTGCGGCGGACGATTGCCCCAGCAGGCGCGAGAAAGGCGTCGGCTCGTCGTCGTCGTTTGTGCCGAGCAGCCCGTTAACCAAGTCGGCTTCGTAGCTAAACTTCATTTTGCGCGGCAACTTGAAACGCCCGCGTATGCCGATGCCCGTGTCTCTGTAAGCCGTCGGCACGATGAACTGATTGATGAGCGGGCGAATCGTCGTTAAGTTCAAGTACGAATCGTGATAAACATTGAAGCGCCCGATGGCGGGCACGATGATGCCGCCGCGCAGGGCGAATTCCGGGCGCGCTTTCCATTCGATATACGCCTGCTCGACATCTATTTCCTTCGAGCCAAACTCGTATTCGATCTCTGAATTAAAAACTATATTCTGCTTCTCCGCGAGCACAGCCGCGATGCCTAAAACCAATCGGGTGTTTTGAAACGTAGGCGTGCCGCCGCCGTCCGCGCGTTCGCTGATTGCAGATTGGCGAAACTGGAAATCACCGTAGCCGCCAATCGTCAAGCGATCCGTCCGCAGCAGATTGCCCGCGCCGGACAAATCGCCGCCCTGCGCTTTCGTCGCCACCGCAATGCGGCGATTCTCCGGCGCTGACGTTGATTGCGGGCTAACCTGCGCCGCCGCATTTCGTGGCGATGTTCCGCCTGTCGTCTTATCGCTGACCGGTAAAGCGTCTGTGACGGGCGGTTGAGCAGTTTGCGTGGCAAGGGGGTTGCGATCTTTCAAATCCCTTTCGACAACCGAACGCAGGCGATTCAGTTCGGTGCGCAACTGTTCGACTTCACTCTGTAATCGCTCGACCTCTTTTTGTCCGGTAGCCTGCTGGCTGCCATTCGTTGCGGAAAGACTTTGGCTCCCGGCAGGGGTAATATTCTGCGCACCGGCGGGCGTTGTTTGCGCATAGCTCGCAGCACCTCCGAAAATAGTAATCAATAAGCATACAACTCGTGCTGCCCTCATAAATTCGACTCCTTAACAAATTAAGATAATGAAATTAGATTTCAATTTCAAGAAGAGACGAATACCATAATCGAAAGTGATGATGCCGTCAAGCTTGCTATATTTCGTCGACACCGAATCCGAGGCAAGCGAATACGGCTCTTAAACACGTGCTTGACATTCATTCTTCATATCTGTTATTTCTCTTCTTCTTGAAATTGATTTTCAAATTCATTTCCGGCAATATCATCTCTGTTTTGCGCTTATGCAATTAATTCAAACTGTTTCCGTTGCGCAGCATTGGCACTGTGCCTCCGCATTAGTTGTTTGGTGAGTTTTACGTGCGGGGTAAAACAATAAAGGAATTTATGTTTGTGCTGCCAAAGCCATATTGGAGCCGATTGGTTTTCGATGTCGTCTCGTGCGGCTAATCTTGAAAGGATATAGAGTATGCTCAGTTTTTCTTCATCGAAGTGTCTGGCAAGGGGTATTTGCCTAACGGTATTCTCACTTGCTTGCCTGCTACTTCTTCAAAACAGCGCGGCGGCGCAGACGGAGTTGACGGCAGGGATGCGCGGCGTGGCGACGGCCGAAGGCTCTGGCGAGCGTTTGGCGGCGGTGCGTGTGGAGGCGCGCAGCAAGTCGCTCGGCATCGAACGTATGACGATGACAGACGGCGAAGGGCAGTACGTTTTGTCCGGCTTGACCCCGGCGCAGGATTACGAAGTCGTTTTTCGCGCCGAGGGTTTTCTGGATCGCACGATCAACACTGCCGCGCTCGTCTCCGGCGAAACCGCGACGCTCGATGCCGTGCTCGCCATACGCGGCGTCGCCGAATCCGTCTCCGTCACGACAAGCGATGCGTCGCTTCTGGTGAGCGATGCGCCGGAAGTCAGCCAAGCCGTCAATGCGCGACGTTTGGCGGAGTTGCCGTCGAATGGGCGCAGCGTCAATCGCTTCGCGCTGCTTAATCCGCACGTGCGCAACACATCGGGGCTTGGCGGCGACGGCGCAGGCGCGAGCAGGCTTTCGATCAACGCCAACTCATTCCGTCACACCTACTATAAGCTGGACGGCAACACCAACTACGATTCGGTTTTCGCCAACGCCCCACAGCAACAGATTCCGCTCTCCTCTGTGCAGGAGTTCAAAGTGTTGACCAATCAATACGCGGCGGAGTATGGCAACTCTTCGGCAGGCATCATCAGCACAACGACGAAGGCAGGCACAAACGATTTTCACGGCGAAGGTTTTCTCTTCGCGCGTCCGAGCGGCATACAGGCCGCGCCGCCCGTCTCCACGCTTCATGTCCCGAACGAGTTGGAACAGTTCGGCGGCTCGCTCGGCGGCCCCGTCCCGAACACGCGCGCGACATTCTTCTTGAATCTTGAGCGCACACGGCAAAATCGCGGCGCGTTCGTGCAATCGCCTTCCTCGCTTGTTTACACAGGCCATTTCCGCGACACGCTCGGCCTCGCGCGCTTCGATTACACTTTCAGCAACACACACTCCGCGACGCTGCGGCTAAACGGCAATCGCAATACGAATGATAATCCGAACGATCGCGTCAGCGGCTTCACGCAACCGAGCGCCGCCTCGCTCAGCAAAGCGCAGAGCGTCGGCACGCAGTTCACGGATCGCACAGTCTGGGGCAACTCCGCTGTCAACGAACTGCGCGTGAGTTACATCAATGCCGTCCCGAGCGCGAGCACGCCGCTTGCCCCGCAGATCACTGTCACGCGCCCGAATTACAGCACCGAAGGCAACTCTACATATTCCTTTGTGCGCTTGCAGACGTGGCAGGTAGCGGATCAAATCGCTATGCAACGCGGGCGACACGACATCAAGATGGGCGGCGATTACGCGCGCCAGAAAGTGCGCGATTTCAGCTACACGGCCTTCGGCGAATATCGCTTCGCGCCCGCCAAGCAACAGCCCGGACAGCCGACGGTTATACCGAGCGTGCTCCTCGACTACACGCAAAGATTCGGCACGGGTGCTGTGCGTTACGGCCAAACTCTCGCGTCCGCTTTCGTGCAGGACAACTGGCGCGTGCTGCCGCGTCTGACGGCAAATCTGGGGCTTCGTTACGAATATCAATCCATCACGAATGACCGCAACAACTTCGCGCCGCGCGTGGGCTTCGCGCTCGATGTCGCGGGCGACGGCAAAACAATCCTGCGCGGCGGCGCAGGCGTCTTCTACGATCAATATTATATGTACATCACGCGCCGCTTTCTGCTCGAAGGCGTTAACGCCGCGATCCGAACTTACAGGTTCACGTATGCACAGCCGAGCGTGAGAAATTCCGTCACATCGCCGGGCGCGCCCGTGTTTCCCAACACGCTGGCGACGCTTCCTGCTGGCGCGGCTGAAACGCGCGATTACATTTATTTGCCCGGCGCGAAACTTCTCAATCCGTACAATATGCAGTTCTCGCTCGGCGTGCAGCGCAAGCTCGTCGGCGATTGGACGGCGACGCTCGACGCGATTCATTCGCGCACGCTCAAGCAAATGCGCGTCAACGACATCAACGCGATCACGCCGACGCGCCGCACGCGCCCGTTCACATCTTACGGCGGCGTCAAAGTCAACAAAATTGATTTCATCGAAAACACAGCCTCCAGCAACTACGACGCGATTGACCTTGGACTGCTGCGCCGCTTCGCTAATCGCTATCAAGTCGAAGCGCACTACGTTTATTCATCCGCGCTCAACAACTCTATGTTCTTCGGCGAAGCGGACACCGGCATCCCGAACAACTTCGGCGTCAGCGAAAATCTGGAACGCGCCCCGAGCGATTTTCACCAGCGTCATCGCTTCGTCGCGCACGGCCTCGCCGAGATGCCTTTCAACTCGCAACTCTCTTTCGTTGCCACGCTCGCGTCCGGGCTGCCCGTTAATCCATTAACCGGCAACGACGATAACGGCGATGGCTATAGAGTGGATCGTCCGGCAAACTTTGGACGCAATTCGTTTCGCGCGCCGATGCAGGCGAGCTTCGATACGTCGCTCGCCAAGCGATTCGCGCTGACGGAAAAGACGCGGCTCGAACTGCGCGCCGAAGCGTTCAATCTCTTCAACCACTCGAATCTCATCAGGGTCAACAACATTTACGGAAGCGGCCAGACGCCTTTGCCGACGTTTCTCGCGCCGCTTGCGGGTCGCTCCAATTCCGATCCCGGCAGGCAGTTTCAATTCGGCGCACGCTTCCTCTTTTAGCCCGCTCGTCCGATTCGCTCTTGTGAAGCGCACGCTCTCGTTGCGCTTCACGAGAGCGTGCGCTTATACTTCGCCTTCAATCAATTCGTAATTTACAGCTTGCGGACGGGCGCGCTTCGTGTCGCGTACGTGAGGGAAGAGGGATCGAGTGAAGACTACGATGGAAGCAAAAAAATTAGAACACTTTCGCAGCCTACTTCAGGAGCAGTTACAACAGCACACAGAGAGCGTGCGCGATGGTCAGGCCGACGCACTCGAATACGCGGCGGCGGACGACGGCGTCAAAGACAGCGTTGATATGTCTCTGCAAGACCATAATCAGGAACTAGCCTTTCGTCTCGGCGAACGCGAATCGCAAATGGTCGCCGACATAGATCAAGCATTGCTCAGGATTGACGAAGGCACTTACGGGACTTGCGCGCGCTGCGGCAAACCGATTGACGAACGCCGCCTCGAAGCACTCCCCACCGCCCGCTACGACGCGCAATGCCAGACGATCATCGAAGCCAACGATGGCACGGATGAAGAAATTTCAACACTCTAAGCACAGAACGAAATGGTGGAGTTTTGATTGTTAAGAGATTGTCTTTTCTGCACTGCTCGTTGTTGCTCACTAAAAGCTTTCAAACATTTAGGCGATAGTCCCTCATGGTAAAGAGGCCTCCGGCTAAAAAAGGTTACTTGGTGTTCATCAGCCATTCAACAAAAGATCGTTGGATTGCGAAGCAAGCCGCTAATTTGATAGAAGCGCAGGGGCGCAG
>JBHENC010000024.1:0-2335 GCA_046262295.1 Pyrinomonadaceae bacterium
TTGCAGAGCTGCTTGCATCGAATCAACATTGGCGCTTGTTTCCTGAGTTTAGAGCGTCAATCGCCTACCTCGATATTGAAACAACAGGCTTGGGATATGGGGACTCCATCACGACAATTGCCATTTACGATGGAAAATCAGTCCGTCACTATGTGAAGAATCAGAACCTGGAGAGGTTCAAAAAAGACATCAAAGAATACTCGCTGATCGTGACCTACAACGGCAAATGCTTTGACGTGCCATTCATCGAAAGTCATTTCCAAATCAAGATAAATCAGGTGCATCTTGATTTAACTGTTGTTTCGCTAAAAATTTAAGGTCATGCAGCCTTTTTCAAGCCCGTTTCAGTTCTTTGACAATTTTCTTCATCTTCAACCTGCTGGCCGACATGGAAGAAATTCCCTGTTCGCGCATACTCACCAAGCAGCAATTGGTGCACGGCTAACCTGATTTGTCCCAGCGTCATGTGCGACTTCTGCTCGCGCCACGGCTCTGCAACTTGTGGCAAGTGGCGGCGCAGTTCAGGCACCAGTTCGATCATCCGCAGCACTGTATGAGCCGTCACTGCCAGCAGCGCAAAGCGACGCACGCCCAACTCCGTGCGGCCTCGATATTGCCCCAAGCCACCATCACATTTGAGGTCTTCATACCCTTGCTCGACTGCGTGGCGTGCGGCATAGAAGTATAAAGTCTGCGCGGCGGTCGCTTCGATGTCGGTGTCGAGCAAGTAAAAGGGCTTCTTCCCGATGCCTGTCACGATCACGACCGCGACGGGGTCTTTAAGTCCGCGCCACCGACACACTATCTTGCGCAGCCTCACGCGATGCACCCGCCCATAAACTTGCACGTCACACTCCGGCTCGAACTTGTGGAGAAAGCGCGCTCGGTGCTTGAGTGAAATCTTCGCCCCGTAGATTCTCTTGCGTCCGCGCTTTTTCTTCTTTGGCTCAGCCGCCAGTTCGTACAAGTTGGCATCAGCACGAAGGCGCGTGACCACCCGCCGCTGCTTGCTTCTTTGTTCGGCGATCCACTCCCGACACGCGTAATAGCGGTCGCCAACAACAGCGATTTCATAGTCCTGACCTACCCACTCACAGAGCTTGTCCAACATCTCTGTGGCTAACTCGCGCTTCGATTTGTATACTTCAGCCTGGCAACTCTTTTTGGCGATGTACAGGGCAATGTTGATGGCAAGGCTGCGCACGTACTCCGCATGAACATCGATCAAGATCGAGAGCGTCACCCAACAATGACCGATGCGATATTTGCTCTGCCCCGCCTTAGCGCTTGCGTTGTAGTGTTTGCTGACACCGAACATGCGTCGCGCCGTGTGATGATCATCACCAGTTTCATCCACGCCGATAAGCAAGATGCGGCGACCGGAACTGTCTATGGGGAGCCGATGTTTGACCTGCGCCAGAACAAAAAGCGTCAGACCTCTCGCCAACTCGTCGGCCTCCCAAGCATAGGAACGAACAAACCGCAGCAGGGCGTCCCAATGCTCGGAGGTGCGACTCGCAAGCCAGATACGCGACAGACTCAGTGGCCCGCTGGTGACGAGAGGCAACGCCCACAGGCTCAAGATCAAAGCCTGAAAGTGAAGGAAACTCGGAGCGGTAAAGACGCTGCTGAAAGATTCAAAGAGCATGTTAAACTGCGGCATCACGACCTCCGGAGATTTGGATTTGACACCCTATAATCTAACGAGAAGTCGTCGGGCGTGGCTAGTATGGTCACGCCCGTTCATTCAGCAGTTGAAACCACTGCCTCTGGCAGTGGTGCAGGGAAAAGGTTCGACCGTCCGAGGAATTAAGATGGATCTCCCTAGAAGGTGCCAAACCACTAAGGAGATACATCATGAGCAAGAGATTCAGGAAACTCTCGCATACACTCTACGAGTGTAAATATCACGTGGTCTTTTGTCCAAAGTACCGCTACCGGATACTCAAGGATGGGGTGGCGGAGTACACGCGACAGCAGATTTATCAATTAGTGCGGCAGAAGGACGGAGTGGAGGTCTTGGAGTTGAACGTGCAAGCCGATCACATCCACCTCGTGGCATGGATCCCGCCGAAGTATGCGGTGTCAGAGGTGCTGGGGTATTTGAAAGGGAAGTTGGCGACGCGACTGTTCCGGGAGTATGAGCGGTTAGGGCGCAGTTACTGGGGGCGCCACTTGTGGGGGCGGGGTTACTGCGTCAGCACGGTGGGCGTCAACGAAGAGCAGATTCGCCAGTACGTGCGGTGGCAGGAGAAGCAGGAGCGTGACCAAGAGCGGCTGCAAGGGAAGCTGTTCGAGGAGCGCGAGGCGTAGGCTGTGAGCGCACCTTCTAGGG
>JBHENC010000024.1:2345-4699 GCA_046262295.1 Pyrinomonadaceae bacterium
GTCGTCGGGCGTGGCTAGTATGGTCACGCCCGTTCATTCAAAAATCTGCGAAACAACAGTCAAGTGAAAGAACGGCATCGAAATGTCGCCGCGCTTGTCGGGCGGCATCAACCGCGCCCAGTAAAGCGTAAACGTCTCGCACAAATCGGGCGTGAGTTCGATTAAGTTGTTTTTGATTATGCCTTGCGAGATAGAATCAAGAACGGCTAACAGTAGAAGCGGTTTGTGCGGCGCGCGATACTTGGTTAGAGACGACCAACGGGCGCGACTCGTGTCGCTGCGGAGTCTCTCGAAAGCTGCGACGTAA
The DNA here is from genome assembly GCA_046262295.1 of Pyrinomonadaceae bacterium. Taxonomy (GTDB): domain Bacteria; phylum Acidobacteriota; class Blastocatellia; order Pyrinomonadales; family Pyrinomonadaceae; genus JBHENC01. The sequence continues at coordinate 2,653 of JBHENC010000024.1, forward strand.
CCGGCGAGCATCAGTTGAATAATGCCTCAAGCATCTCTCGCTGCTCGAATTGCATAATCAGTAGTTCTTTGCGTCTTCTGACGATTTCTTCGCACACGCGCGAGGCATCCATTTCGACTTTAATGTTCTGATCCATGCAGACCTCCCGAAGTTGATAAATTAATTACGTCGTGTTGCGCCTACACATCGCGCTTCGCAGCGGCGTTAACTATTCGATACCAGCCGGAGCAATCTCGTCAAGAAGAAAGTATGCCGACACGACCGTGCCGGAAAGATGAGAAGGGCGGCGAAGACATGAACCGTGCGGAAGAGAAAAGCATCGTCGCCGTCATCAACGAGGACCAGGCGGACTGGCCGGATCAAACTCGACGTCGCGGTAGACTTCTTGCAAAGCCAGGCGGCAAGGGGCGGAAGCGCATTGCACAACGTCCGTCAGAGCGTTGAATTCGGCGTGCGTCCATAAGCCTTTGTCCCCGCGCACAAGCTGCGTCACATGCGGGCGGTGCTGCGCGACGAGCAGGTACTCGCCGAAACTCGGAATGGATTTATAGAAAGTGAACTTGTCACCCCGGTCAAAGGCTTCGGTGGAAGGTGACAAGATTTCAATAATCAACGCGGGGTTAACGAGCAGGTCGAGGCCGCCAACTTGTTCGACCTCCGGCCTGCCGCTCGGCTATGGCTTCGGACGCTTGAAGTACAGCGCGTTGAATCCTCCCTGCCTGATTTCAAGCGGGCCCTGCCCGACCATCTCCCAACCCTCCTCTCCCAGCTTGGCGATTGCCTTCGCCGGACCGCCCCGCTCGGTCGCCTGCTCTTCAACCTCTACCACCTGCACTCCGCCCTCGCGGAAATAGCTGATCCAGTAGAGTCCGCCCCTGCCCTGCCCGACGGCCGCCCGCGTAATCGAGCAGTACTCCCATCTGTTCGAGACAGTTCCACTTGACCTATCAACCCGCTGTGCTCGGGCGGGGAGCACGGCGGAGAACCCGCCGGACACGGCCCCACCTGCCAACCCGGCGATCAGCACGAGCGCAGTCATAAACGCATACCTTGTCTTGTTCATAGAATCTCCTTGTGTAGCCTCGAATAATCTTTTGGCGTTATCAATCGCTTGGTGCCGCGATTTAGCCGCACCTTCACTACTGATACAGCCCCTGTGCGGAGTTAAACGTCGCGGAATATGTCACGTTCCACAAAGGTGGGCACAACCAGGTGTTCGTTGGGGATGCGCCGGCGAGCGTGTAAAATCTAGAGCGAGAAGTTTTCTGGTAAAGGCAAACGGTAGATCGTGCGACCGGGAAGTCATCAAACGGGGACGAAGGATGAACCAGCACGGCACACACTCCTTGTGGGAAAACCCTGCCGAATGGGATGCCGAGCGTTACCACCGCATCTCCGCGCCGCAAGTAGCGTGGGGCGAACGAGTGCTCGATCGCGTCGTGCTGCGCGGCGACGAAACGGTTTTAGATGCCGGCTGCGGTACGGGGCGGCTGACTGCCAAACTGATCGAGCGTCTGCCCAGCGGGTGTGTGCTTGCCGTAGACAAATCGCAGAACATGCTCCGGGCCGCGAGCGAGCACCTCAGCTTGCGCTTCGGTTCGCGCGCCCGGTTCGTCCGCGCCGATCTGGCATGGCTCCCCTGCGAGCGGGCGGCGGACGGCATCTTCAGCACCGCCGCTTTCCACTGGGTGACAGATCACCCGCGGCTGTTCCGCAGCTTGTTTGAGAGCCTCAAGCCGGGAGGGTGGCTCATCGCGCAGTGCGGCGGCGCGGGCAACCTCATGCGATTCCACCGTCGCGTTTTGGGGCTAACGGCAAGTGCGCCCTATGATCGATACTTCGCCGGATGGCGAGAGCCGAAGGAGTACGCCGATGATGCGGTTACGGCGGAGCGGTTACGCGCCGCGGGCTTTACAGACATCCGAACGAGTTTAGAGCCTGCGCCGACATCCTTCGGTAGCGCCGAAGAATACGTCGAGTTTGTCGCGAGCGTCGTCCTCCGCCTGCATCTGTCCCGACTGCCGGATGGCGGCTCGCGCGCTTCGTT
>JBHENC010000025.1:0-485 GCA_046262295.1 Pyrinomonadaceae bacterium
CACATACGCCAAGTCCGATGAAGTTCTTGAACGAGATACTGGCCAGGCCGAAGAATGAAACTCCGTTCCTCCTCCTGGTAGTAGGTTTTCCGGATGAAGCAGCCGTAGTGCCTGATATTGAGAAGAAGAAGCTGGAAGATGTATTTACGTTGATTTGAAGACGAGCAAGGTGCGTCCAGGAAGTCCTTGTTGCCGCTGGCGCGATACCGTGGCTTCTGTGATCCTTTCGGCTCCCGTCGATTGCTGGAAAGCGCCAAGGGGACTCTGGAACAAGCGATAAAGAAGTTTACTACGATATGGCCCAAATCTTTCCAACCGCTCGTTTTCGCACCCTGCAGTTTAGCGGCAGACCCTTGAAGTGGATCCGCTCCTTGCTGATCGTGCTTGGCGGTGGGTCGCTTATGCTCTACAGAGTTAGCCTGCGCGCGAAGGGCGGGGACGACATTGAGTGGTTCATCAAAGTTGCACTGAGCCAGTCACTCATT
>JBHENC010000025.1:495-4348 GCA_046262295.1 Pyrinomonadaceae bacterium
CATTTATCTCCTCGCTGTCTGGATAATTTTTCACGCCCGCTCGTCACGTTCGACGTTAGTGCTCGTTATTGTCTTTGCGGCGCTCTTTCGGCTGAGCATTCTATTCGCGCCGCCGTATCTTTCCGATGACATCTATCGTTACGTCTGGGACGGGCGCGTGCAGGCGACTGGAGTCAATCCTTACCGCTACATTCCCGCTGACGGAGCCCTGGCTCCACTGCGCGATCAAAAGATCTATCCGAAGATTAACCGGCGCGATTACGCCCCCACGATTTATCCGCCCGGCGCGCAGATAATATATTTTCTGGCCACGCGTGTGAGCGAGCACGTGACATGGATGAAAGTAGTGATGCTTGGTTTTGAAGCGCTGGCGATTTGGGCTTTGCTTCAGTTGCTGACTTCTTTCAATTTGCCGCGCCAACGTGTACTCATATACGCATGGCATCCACTGCTCGTGTGGGAGATTGCCGGCAGCGGGCATGTCGAGGTGGCCGCCATTGCTTTCGTGGTGCTTGCTTTGCTTGCGCGGCGGCGGCGTTGGGATGCGGTTGCCGGCGCGGCATTGGCCGGCGCGACGCTGATCAAGTTGTTTCCCGTAATCCTGCTGCCGGCATTGTATCGTCGCCGGGGATGGAAGATGCCGTTGGCTTTCGGACTGACGATAATGATCGCTTACCTGCCGTACTTAAGTGTCGGAGTGAAGGGCGTGCTGGGATTCTTGCCGGGATACGCCCGGGAGGAAGGACTGCAAAACGGCACACAGTTTTATCTGCTGAGTCTCGCTCGACGGGCGCTTGGCGAAGCGAAAGTACCAAGCATTGGCTATTTGATTTTCGCGATTCTCGCGCTTGGCCTAATCGCGCTTTGGTCCTTTTGGAAGCGGGAACAGAATGACGGCAGTTACATCGGGCGGGCTTTAGTTATTGCTGCCACGTTCGTTGTTCTGCTATCACCACATTACGCCTGGTACTTTGCCTGGCTGGTAGCTTTCACCTGTCTCCTGCCGCGCTTACCGTTCTTTTACTTAACTACAGCGTGCTTTGTGCTCTACAAATTGTGGCTTCCGGCGGGGCGAGATCAGCTGCTGCTCCTCGATACGATCATTTATCTACCGTTTGCGATGCTGGGCTTGATTGCGCTTTTTCAGCGCGCTCGAAGAGATCGCGCGCGTGGCGGTTTGCGTCATCTCCTGGAAAGAGAGCCGGTATGAAAACCATATCCAGCGCCGGCGCCGCTTTGGCAGCGCTCGTTCCGAGTGAAGGGATTAAAACGTGAAGGTTGGATCTAACAACAAACGTGCCCTGGTCACCGGCGGAGCGGGACTGATCGGGTCCCACGTGGCTGATCTCCTTCTCAGCGAAGGCTGGAAGGTGCGCATCCTCGACAACCTCGAGCCAAACACACATCGCAACGGCAAGCCTGCATGGATACCGGAAGCCGCTGAGTTCTTCGAAGCTGATATTCGCGATCGCGCCGCCATAACCGCCGCACTCGCAGACATTGATGTCGTCTTTCATCAGGCGGCCTACGGCGGATACATGCCGGAGATAGCCAAGTACGTTCAGGTGAACAGCTTCGGCACGGCGCAAATGCTGGAGGTCATCCGCGAAGAGAATCTGCCCGTCAAGAAAATCGTCGTTGCCTCGTCGCAGGCCGTCTACAGCGAGGGCGCCGCACATTGTCCTGAGCACGGCCTGATCTTTCCTTCCGTTCGATCGGTCGAACAACTCCGCGCCGGAGATTTCGAGATTCACTGCCCGCATTGTCATGCCGTTACAACGCCAGCGCCGACGCCCGAATACGCACCCATCGGGGGCGAAACCGTTTACGCGATCACCAAAGTTGACCAGGAGCGATTGGTCCTAACGTGGGGAAAGCAGACAGGGATTCCGACAGTAGCGCTGCGATACTCCTGTACCTACGGCCCTCGCCAATCAATCTTCAATCCATACACGGGCGTAATCGCCATCTTTTGCACGCGCCTCTTGAATAACCTTCCGCCGGTGCTTTATGAAGACGGCAATCAGACGCGCGACTTCAGCTTCGTCGAAGACATCGCTCGCGCCAATTTGCTTGCGGCGACGACTGACGAGCTTGACGGTTTGCCCGTCAACGTCGGCAGCGGAAAGGCCACGACGATTCGAGAAATAGCGCACTTGATGTCTGATGCACTCGAGATTCGGATCGAACCGGTTGCCTGGGGCGAGTATCGTCCCGGCGAAATGCGCCACCTCACATCTGAAACGAGTCGCATTAGATCCGTTGGATATGAGCCGCAAGTGGATCTGGCTCCGGGGATCGGACGTTATCTTGATTGGATTCGCACGCAGACGGATGTGCGTGAGTACTTCGCGGAAGCTGAAAGTCTTTTGCGGACCAAAGGCATCGTGCATAAGGTCAATACCAGGCAAGAAGACCACGCATGAGCGAATCAATCGATGTCGAGAAAGTGCGCCGTCCGGATAATTTTAAGACGAGCAGCGGCCCTGGCAGCGAAGCTTCACCCAGGACACGGATCTCGGTCGTAATTCCGGCGCTAAATGAAGAAGACCCGATTGCCGGCGTAGTGCGCGCGGTGCCTCGTGATATCGCAAGCGAAGTGATCGTCGTTGACAACGGCAGCACCGATCTTACGGCAGAACGCGCCATGGAAGCCGGCGCGCTGGTCGTCTCGGAACCGCGACGCGGATACGGTCGCGCTTGTCAGGCCGGCGTGGGTGCCGTCAGAACCGATTGCGAGATTGTGGTCTTCCTCGATGGGGATGGAAGCGACTGTCCTGAACTTATGGAAAGACTCGTCCAGCCAATCGCCGCAGGAACCCATGACTTTGTTATCGGTTCACGCGCCAGAGGCGAACGCGAACCCGGCAGCATGAACTTACACCAACTTTTCGCCGGTCGAAGCACCGGCTTGCTGCTGCGCCTGCTTTACGGCGTGCGTTACACGGACATGTGTCCCTTCCGCGCGATTCGCCGTGAAGCGCTGGACCAACTGGGAATGCGCGAAGAGACCTATGGTTGGAATTTGGAGATGCAAATGCGCGCCGCGCGCGCAAATCTGCGGGTGCTTGAGGTCCCTGTGAATCATCGAAGGCGTGTCGGAGGTGAATCGAAAGTCTCGGGAACATTTCGGGGCGTCTTCCTTGCAAGTCTGCGCATTCTGGCCACACTGGCTCGCGTCGCTTTAGAGCGCAATAAGCCTCGCTTGGGCGGTTGATAGAGACGGCGCAGAAATGAGAATGTCATCTAACAGCTGCCTGGTGCGTTGCTGAGGAGACTCCTACCTGGGCTATCTCCTGGGCCATTTCCTACAAATCGGCAAAATGACCTGTAAGGTTCTCATCTCAGCACCGACTACCCTGTAGCCCGACTCGGCCCTCGTCTATTCGGAGGCTTGGACTACGCGAGAAAATGCCCCCACCACGAGGTCTTGAGGCCAATTATCGCACGGATACAAACTGCTCTGGAACAGTGGCTGATCGTTCATCCAAACGGTGAGATTGCGCTGATAGCCCACGGCGGAGTCTGTCGCGCGATCATAGGCAGAGCGTTGGAAATACCGATGCGAAACTGGCTCCGGCTAGCACAGGACTATGGCTGCATGAATGTGATTGATTGGTACGGCGCTAGTCCCGTATTGCAGCAACTCAATCTGAGATTGTGAATGGTCCAAGGGCGTTGGCTCGTCGTTTACCGAAACCGCCTTGTGACACTACAGTCGGTCTCGCCATATACCATTCGTCAGAATATCTCTGGCCTGTCCGCGTCTATCCCAGGAAAGTTTGAGGAGACAATCATGAAACCGCGGTCAACAGTTGCAGCTCTAGTGCCGGAGCTCCAACCTTTCCTCCCT
>JBHENC010000025.1:4358-4659 GCA_046262295.1 Pyrinomonadaceae bacterium
CGCTGAAGTTTGAACCTCTGCCCTGATAACTTAGTTCCTACCGTTTCTCCTCGGTCCATTTGGCGAATTCGGCCTTCGCCGTGCGCAACGTGCCCAGGTCGGAAAAGAGCGCCGACTTCACCTCATTCGATTCATTCAGGTACGATTCGCTGGCGCATGGTGCCAGAGATTATCCTGCGAAGGGTTCAGGGGTGCAGGTGCAAGGCGATGGTTTATTTCGGGAGCACGTCCCCACGGTCGCCGACGTGCTCCCGGCCTGAGTCGGGGGAAAGTCTACTTAGAGAGTTGTCCCCTCACGGCC
>JBHENC010000026.1:0-4622 GCA_046262295.1 Pyrinomonadaceae bacterium
AGGTGCCGCTTGTCATCGAGGGGAACGAAGTAGCCCGCCTCGCCGTGCGCGACTTGCTTCCTTAACTCCGAATGTCGGCAACAATTCTTGTCCACAGAATTAATCGGCCGGAGGACTTCGCCGCTACATAGACTTGTACCTCAGCGGAGGGAAGATCATTTCTCAAAGATAATAAAGCTAAGGTGTTTTCCGACGTGAAAGGAGTTGACCTTATGGTTACTAGAGAAGATGTGGTTGCCGAAATCCAGAAAGTGCCGGAAAAGTATTTGGAAGAACTCCACGGTATTATCAAGGATTTTGGAGAGAGAAACGAGCAGGCGGATGAATCGGATCAAAGTGTCATGGCCGAGTTGCGACGGATAAAGATTTCAGCTCCGCCGGATTTCTCGACGCGGGCAAACTTGTATGACCTAGAGGAAGAGAATGCACGGTAGGATCTTCGTCGACACCTCGTTCGTCATCGCTTTAGATCGGTTTTCACTTGATTGTATGGACGGTCATAGGTCATCCTTTTGATATGATCCAATATTCTGATGACCTCCGCGAAAGAATTATATTCTTCTTTGAGAATCATCCTGACTACACGCAGCAGGAAATCGCTAACGAGTTCGGTGCCAGCCGCTCCTTTATCGAGAAGCTCTTGCAACGCTGGCGCGCGACCGGCAGTTCAGCGGCTCTCCCGCGCGGTGGAGGGCAGCAACGCCTGCTCGAAGCTCATGAACAGAAGCTCCGTGAGTTGGTTGCCGCTCAACCGGACGCGACCCTTGCTGAGCTGCGAGAAAGGATCGAGTCCGCGACGAAATTGTCAGTCAGCGCGGCGACCATGTGTCGCGCACTGCAACGCTTCGACCTGGGGCGAAAAAAAAGTCTCATCAGCCGGATGAGCAGCAACGCCCGGAAGTACAGAAAGAGCGGGAAGAGTTTCGCGTTCGCGCCGCCGATTGGCTGGCTGGAAAGCTGAAATTCCTTGATGAAACGGGCACGTTACTAAATCTGACGCGCCGCTATGGACGCGCCGTCCCCGGCGCGCGAGTGGTCGAATATATCCCGTCAGACTACGCTAGCAACTTCACCCTGATGGGAGTCCTCGGAGTGCATGGGTTGCAAGCCCCGTGGGTGTTGGAAGGCGCGCGCGGGCGGTGAAATCTTCAAGCTGTATCTTGACCAAGTGCTGGGGCCAACACTGCGCCCGGGTGACATTCTGATCATGGACAATCTCTCGTCGCACAAAGTCGAAGGAGTTGATGATTTGGTTGCCGCACGCGGCGCCCGGGTGGAGTACCTCTCACCTTATTCGCCAGACTACAACCCGATTGAGCGCTGCTGGTCAAAGATCAAGACTTATTTGCGACGCGCAAAAGCGAGAACTTACGACGCGCTGGTCCAAGCGATCAAAGAAGCACTCGCGACGATCACAGAATCTGATGCTCGCGAATGGTTCAAGTTCTGCGGTTATTCCATAAACTGAATTGAAAACCGATCTAGGAGGTAGAACGATGCCACTGACGATTGACATGCCGCCCGAACTGGAGAGCCGGTTACACCAAGCGGCCGCCCGAGAAGGAGTTGCCGCCGCCGACTACGCCCGGATGGTGTTAGAGGAACGGCTGCTGTCTGCCGCGCAGGAGGAGCTGCCGTTTTGGGCTACAGCTACCAAGGAAGAATGGTTGCAAGCGTTCAATGCGTGGATGGACAGCCACGATCCGACGCTACCACTTCTGTCGGATGAAGCTATCAGCCGCGAAAGCATGTACGGAGAGCGAGGTTGATGTTGTACCTCGTGGACACGAACGTTCTGCTGCGTCGGGCGCGTCCGCTCGATCCCCAGTACGCAGTGGCCTGAAGTGCTATCGAAATTCTTGTGCACAAGGGAGCGACGCTCCACATCACCGGCCAAAACGTTATCGAATTTTGGAATGTGCTCACACGCCCTGTAGCCAACAATGGCTTTGGCATGTCTCCGGCACAGGCAGACGCAGAGGCCGGGCAGCTAGAAACGTTTTTCCCTTTTTTGATGGACACGCCAGCTATTTACATCCACTGGCGACGGCTCGTTGTCTCTGCCGGCGTCTCCGGCGTGCAGGTGCATGACACGCGCCTTGTCGCCGTCATGCTGGCTCACGGCATAACCAACCTGCTGACATTTAATAGCACAGACTTCAACAGATTTTCTGGGATCACCGTTGTGCATCCGAAGGATGTGTGATCGCTTATGATTCCACGCTACACACTGCCCGAGATGGATCGGCTCTGGTCCGAGCAGAACAAGTTTCAGAAATGGCTCGACGTCGAACTGGCCGTCTGCGAAGTTCACGCCGAGATGGGCACGATCCCTTCGGACGCGCTCGAACAGATAAGGACGCGCGCGCGCTTTACCGTTGAGCGTATCAACGAAATCGAGCGGACGACGAACCACGACGTTATCGCGTTCACCACCGCGCTCGCCGAGCAGATCGGTGAAGCGGCGCGCTTCGTTCACTACGGGTTGACGTCCTCGGACGTTGTCGACACGGCTAACGCTTTGCTGCTGCGCGACGCGTGCGGTCTGCTGCTCGAAAAAGCGGAAGCGCTGATGGATGTCTTCCAGCAGCGCGCCTTCGAGTTTCAGGCGACGCCGCAGATCGGCCGCACGCACGGCGTCCATGCTGAACCGACCTCCTTCGGGTTGACGTTCGCCTTGTGGTACGACGAGATGCGCCGCAATTGTGAGCGACTCGCGCGCGCCCGCGCGAATGTCACGGTCGGCAAGATCAGCGGCGCGGTCGGCGCGTTTGCCCACCTTGACCCCGTAGTTGAGGAGCGCGTCTGCGCGCGCTTAGGCCTCGCGGCCGCGCCCGTGTCAACGCAGATCATCCAGCGCGACACCTATGCCGAGTACCTCACCGTCCTTGCCATCATCGCTTCCTCGCTCGATAAGTTCGCCCTGCAGGTTCGCCACTGGCAACGCACCGAAGTGCGCGAAGCCGAAGAGCGTTTTCGCTTGGGCCAGAAGGGATCAAGCGCGATGCCGCACAAACGCAATCCGATTCTCTCGGAACGCATCTGCGGCTTGGCGCGCGTCGTGCGCGGGAACGCCCTGGCCGGCCTTGAATCGATCGCCCTCTGGCACGAACGCGACATCTCACATTCGTCAGCCGAGCGCGTCATCCTGCCGGATTCGTCTATCGCCGTCGACTACATGTTAGCTAAAGCCACATCACTCTTCGCCGATCTGGTCGTCTACCCGGAACGCATGCGCGCGAACATTGACGCGACCGGCGGCCTCGTCTTCAGCGGCCAACTGCTGCTCGCTTTGACCAAGAGCGGCGTCCAGCGCGAAACTGCTTACGAATGGGTGCAGCGCAACGCCATGAAAGTTTGGGAAGAAGGACCGGCGGGCGGCGACTTTCGCACACGCATCTCCGCGGACAAAGAGATCCGCGCGCGCCTTTCACCGGAAGAAGTCGAACGCGTCTTCTCGCCCGAAACCTACCTGCGAAACGTCGACCGCGTCTTCGCCCGAGTCTTCAGGAAAGGAGTGACAAGTGACGAGTAAACAGTGACAAGATAAAGCGGCACCCATGTTCTTACTTGTCACTTGCCACTCGTCACTATTTACTTATCGGTTATGAAAGCAAAAGTTTACGTTACGCTTAAGCCGGGCGTCCTTGACCCGCAGGGGAAAGCCATCCGGCAATCGGTGGAGCTGCTCGGGTTCGAGGGGGTCGCGGACGTGCGGCAGGGTAAGTATTTCGAGATCGCGCTCGACGACGCGCTTGACGAGCGGGGTGTGGAAGAAGCGGTCGAGCGTATCGCGCGTGAGGTTCTCGCGAATCCTGTTATTGAAGATTACCGTGTGGAGATTGAGAAGTGAAATTCGGCGTTGTTATTTTCCCGGGTTCTAATTGCGATCATGATGCCTACCACGTGCTCTCGAAGCACGTCGGCCAACCGGTCGATTTCGTTTGGCACCGCGACACGGATTTGCGCGGCTATGACGCGCTGGTGATCCCGGGCGGCTTTTCCTATGGCGACTACCTGCGCGCCGGGGCGCTCGCGCGCTTCTCGCCGGTGATGAACTCGGTCGGCGAGTTTGCCCAGCGCGGCGGTTTTGTGCTTGGCATCTGCAACGGCTTTCAGATTCTTTGCGAAGCTAAACTCCTGCCCGGCGCGCTGATCCGCAACCAAGACCTACACTTCACCTGCGCACACGTCTCGGTGCGCGCCGAAACTGCTGCCACGCCTTTCACGAGCGAGCTGCGTCCTGGCCAGGTGCTTCGTCTGCCGATCGCGCATGCCGAAGGCAACTACGTCTGCGACGACGCGACGTTCGCCGAACTCAAACGCGAAGACCGCATCGTCTTTCGTTACTGTAACGAAAACGGAGAATTGACCGAAGCGGCGAACCCGAACGGTTCGCGCGACTCCGTAGCCGGCATCTGCAACCGGGAGCGCAACGTTATGGGACTGATGCCGCACCCGGAACGCGCCTGCGAAGAGATGCTCGGTTCGAGCGATGGGCGACCTATTTTTCAATCGCTGTCAAACACGCTCGCCGCGCTACAGGAAAGATGAAGTTGCAAGAAAGATGAAGCCGCGTGATCCTCGGCGCGGCGGCCACCCGGCGCCCGCGCTTCTACCCG
>JBHENC010000027.1:0-3508 GCA_046262295.1 Pyrinomonadaceae bacterium
CATCTCCCCAGCGGAAGCGAAACGCGCTGCCGGTTCTTGTGCCAAGCTCTTCTCGAAAAACTCCGTCAAGCGGCTATCAAGTTCAGAGAGAAATTCGTCGTTCGTCATCGCCCGCATAAGCTCTTGGTAGCTATTTCCGCGAAACAGCTTTTCGCCGTGCAGGGCTTCATAAATCATCACACCGACCGCAAACAAATCACTTCTTTCGTCCGTCTTTTCGCCGCGCAATTGTTCGGGTGGCATATAGCCGAATGTTCCCATGATCGTTCCCGGCACGGTCCCGCTTTGCGCGGCGAACTCTTGTTCGTTGAGCCGCGCCAACCCGAAATCCAAAATGCACAAACGCGCTTCGCCGTTTTCGCCCCGCGAGACGAGAATGTTATCGGGCTTCAAATCGCGGTGGATGATGCCCTGTCTGTGCGCGGCTTCCACGCCGTCCAGAACCTGACCGAACCAAGCGACGACTGTCCTCGCATCGAGTTTTCCTTCGCGCTCTAAAATCTGTCTCAAACTGTCGCCCCGAAAGAGTTCCATCACGAGAAACGCGCCTTCGGTTGACAAGACGCCGTAATCAAACACGGTGATGATGTTCGGATGTTGCAAGCGCCCGGCGGTCTGCGCTTCGCGTTCAAAGCGGCGGAGCGCGTCGCGGTTGCCGAACATCGCGCCGCTCACAATTTTGACGGCGACCGTGCGATTGATGCGCGTGTCGGTCGCTTCATAGACCGCGCCCATGCCGCCTTTGCCGATGAGTCTTTCGAGGCGATAGCGATTCTCAATCGTGCGCTCGACGGGCAGAGTGAAAGTCAATTCCGCGCCGTCCTCATTACATTTGTTAACCGTGCGGTCAAAGCATTTGCCGCAGCGCGGGCATTCTTTCAAAAGGTTGATGTTGCCTTCGTCAAAGCGCGAGAGGACTTCGATTTTGATTTTCTGTTCGTGGCGCACGCGGTCTTTCAAGCTCAGATTTTCCTGCACGAGCGCGATTTGATTGGCGAGGGTTTCCAAAAGCTCGCGGTCGCGTTGCGTGTAGGGGATTTCGGATTTCTTGCCGCCGAGCGAGAAGAACCCGGCGAGTTTGCCGTCCGTGCCGTGCATCGGGACGAGCAAATCCGCGCGTAGCCCTTGCAGCCAATCGCGTTCGCGTCGCGGCAAACTGTCCGCGTTGCGTAATGGAAACTCAATCGCGCCGTGCTGTGTTTGCATAAAACGAAGCAAAGGCGAATCGGCGGCGAGTTTCAAATCGTCCGAGTTTTGGCTCGTCGTGTAGCCGACGCTGAAATCGCTTTCGTGTTTGTCTTCGTAGAAAAGGTAAACGCTCGTCGGATGCAGAGCAGATTGGATGCGATTGCTGACGAGGCGCGAGAGTTTCGACATCGAATCCGAGTCTTTCACATCTTCGATAAGCTCGTGCAAGACGCGCTCTTGATTGTATTGCTCGCGGAAAAATCGGCGGTCAATCCAATCGCTGAAACGCGAACGCATCAGCAAAAAGAATCCGGCGGCAAGCGCGAGAAACGAATAAAACGCGAACGAATTGTTTAGCAGAATCTCGCTCAAGGTGCGGTTCGGATTCGCCGCAATATTCCATACGATTCCCAAAATCGGCAAAATGAGTAACAGCCGCAGCGCGTTTTTGGCAAGCAGATATTGCAGACCGCGCCGGATGACAAACGAAACGGGAATGACTTTGTGCCGCACAATCGCGTAAGCAAACACGGGCGGAACTAACAATAACGGCACAAACGTAATAATTGGCATCCATTCTTGCCACGGATTCAGTATCTCAAAAGCCCCAAGCATTGGCTTTAATACAACATCGGTCAGCAAGATTGGCGATGAAGCGCACAACAAACCAACGAGGATTACACGCAATTTTCGGCGGGCAAGATCGCTAAACTGACGATAGGTGAAAATCAACACTAGCAAACCGACTAAAGCATACAGATCGACTGTATAGTTTTCGATATCAACAAGAAACGCTATAGCAGAGAGGGCTGTCAGCGTTGAATATCCGGCGAATTGAAGATTAAGCACCACGCTAATCGGCAGAATAATGAGAAGATATGGCAGATAAATCAGGCGTTCGAGTTTCGGAAAGCGACGCAGCAGCGTTGAGCGTTCGGGAAAAACAAGACAGAAATGCAAGAAAAGCGGCGCGGAAAGCATATTAAACAGAAGACCGATGACTTTGACGACGAGCAGAATGGGCGGCAAATCATTCAAAGCTAACAGCGATCCCGAAGCGAAAATTAAGGCGAAACTTAATGCCAACAGTAACGCTTGTTTAGCATTCGGTTTAAGCAGGAAAATCAATAGTCCAGTGACACCGAACATCGCCGGAAAGAGAAGTGTAAAGAGAACCCGGTTAAAGTAAAAACTTAAACGCGGCGACACAGAAACTGTTTCAACTTCGCTCACTTGCCCGTTGCGCCGCACGATGACTGTCAGACGTTCGCCCGGATTTTCGAGCAATGGTAAATAATCTAGTTGCCTTGCAGTGGGATTTGTTTCTATTTCGCTAATGCTAACCAACTCATCACCGACTTGAAGCTCGTTTTCAAAACCTTGACTGACACGAACAATTACTCTGTTGTCGCCCTGTCGTTCAGCAAAATACGGCGCGATAGACTGAATCAAGAATGCTTCGTAAATATTTATTCCCGCAAAAATAAACATATTGACGAACAACAAACACACGAGCGCGAACCGCCAGCGGCTTGGGCGGAGAGCGTTTTCGTTTGGCGCGTCCAGCGGCGCGTCGGCTGCTTCAATTTCCGTTTCGTCCGTCTCTTTATCAGTTTCTTTATCAGAGAAAATTTTGGTCGGCTCGGTGTCGGGCGCGTTTTGGAGCGCGGTTTGCGCTTCGCTAGAAGCGGCGAAATTGCGCGTCGGGTCTTTTAATTTCTCATTAGAGATCGGCGGCTGGTCGGCGGCAGGTGTGGGTGTTCGCAGTAGAGTCTTCTCGTCAGCCGAAGTTCCGGCGCGCGCCTTATTCTCGCCCTCTGAAAAGGCGGAAGATTCTTTCTCATCTCTCTCATGGCTTCCAGTAGACATTCGGTGCTTACCCTACGACGTTGATAATATAGTCGGGACTATATTTCAGGTGCGCTCTAAAACCAACCAAAATCTCAGACATGCGCGGAGTCTCAGCGAGCGCAACTCTTTTAAATTGATCTCTGAAGTGAAGCCGCCCAACGGTTGGGCGTTCAGCGGCGAGCCGAGCGAGCGAAGCGAGCGGCCGACCAAAGCGACGCGGCGAGTCCGTTGGAACGCCATGTTAGACGCCGGCGGATCCGATCGATTACTTCGAGAGCTTCGCGCATCTCTGAACTAAACTGCGCCAACTCTTCCTCGGTCAACAGCCCCTCGGCGTTAATATTAGCAAGTAGGATAAATGCACTTGAGCGGCGTTGATCATTGAATGCGCTCGCCATTGTCTTATCGCGGCGCTGGATCAGCTTAAAGACTTTCAGGTAACAGTCGTGATAGCTATCGGAGCAATCCG
>JBHENC010000027.1:3518-4037 GCA_046262295.1 Pyrinomonadaceae bacterium
CCAAATACGCGCAAGCTAAAGTTTAACAGACAACGTGATAACAAAGTAGCTGTTTCGCCCTCACGTCCATTGAATTGTTAGCCGCTTCATTATCCGAAGGTACGCCGTTTTATTTCGCGCAACTTTGTTTTAACGCGGAGCGCCTTGTTGGTCCGCACTCATGATCAGGTAGGCGGCTTGCCGGGCAGGAACCCAGTATCGTCCCAGGTCACAGGATCGTGTTGTTCCGCAATTGGGTCTACAGACGTGTTGTGAAAGTGCGCGATGATCCAGGTGTCGTCGGTTTTTACCAAGGTGAACGACCCTCTGGTCTTCAACTCCGGAATCTGTTCTCCGGTTGGCGCAGTAACAGGGCCAAATTTCATTGTCGCCACAGCTACGACTACGCCGGGAGCGATGCTTCGGATCACTGTGGATTCGATGCTCATTTGCGTCTTAGAAAAAATGGTTCGATGGATCGTATCGTGCCCTTTGTAGACCGTAGCGTTGCCGCGCCAGTGGTTTCCAGTTATGTTGATC
>JBHENC010000028.1:0-3584 GCA_046262295.1 Pyrinomonadaceae bacterium
TTGTGATGTTGTTGATTTGCGCATTGCGTTCGCCGGCTGCAATTGCGTCAGCCGAGATGTCGATTCCAATTACGCTGTCGCAAGCGCCGGCGAGTTGTAGCGCGAAGGCGCCATTGAAAGTGAAACAGTCGAGCGCGCGCCCATGCGCTACTTTCCGAGCGGCAAGACGATTCTCGCGCTGGTCGAGGAACGATCCCGTCTTCTGACCGGATAGAGGTGCCACGAGGAAACGAACGCCGTCCTGAAGAATTTCAAACTCTTCAGGGGCCTCACCAAAAAGCGTGCCCGTCAATAACTCCAATCCTTCATGCTGTCGCACGCGCACGTCATTGCGCTCAATGATTGCGCGGGGCTTGAATTCTTCTGTCAGCAATTCCACTAGCACCGGCTTGATTGCTTCCGATCCCTGTGACAGTGTTTGTAGAACCAACACATCGCCGTAGCGATCGACAATCACAGAGGGAAGCAAATCACCTTCCGAGTAGATCACGCGATAGGCATTTGTCTCCTGGCTAACAAATCGCCGTGCCGCCGCCTCTCGAATGCGCGTCCGCCACCAATCGCTATCGATTGCTTTGTCCGACGTCGTTAAGAAGCGCAGCGCTATTTGCGAGCTATCGCTGTAAAAAGCCTGGCCAATGAAATTGCGGTGCTCATCCTGCACACGAACGATCGATCCGCCCGAGGCCTCATGCGTCTCTACCAGATCGCTGCGGTAGATCCAAAGGTGGCCGCGGCGAATGCGATCTGCCCCACGCTTTGTAACGATTACTGCGTCCATGTTCGTTGATTCCACTATAACTAATAAAGGCTCGTTCACTAGAAGAGCAAAGTTTGCGGAACCGCGAGCCCTAGCGACCGGATGTTACAAGCAACGTTAAACGAAAACATTTGTAATTGTCAGACAGAGTTGAGCGCCAACATCCGGTCGCGACCGCTCGGGTTCTGCACTGAGTGGCGATGACTAGCTAAACTTATGTTACGCTTTCCGGACTCGATACAGCGACATGCCGACCAAAACACACGCTGAACGCCGTAAGCGTTTTGAAACTTCCTCAGGAATCGATCTGCCCCCGGCCTTCGATCCTGCGAACACCGAACCGGTCGAGTATGAGAAGGATCTGAACGCTCCCGGCAAATTTCCCTACACACGCGGCATTTATTCAAACATGTATCGCGGCCGTTTGTGGACCATGCGGCAGTACGCCGGCTATGCCACAGCCGAGGAATCAAACGCGCGTTACAAATACCTGCTGGCCCAGGGCACCACTGGTCTTTCCGTCGCTTTCGATCTGCCGACACAAATAGGGCTAGACTCAGACGATCCGCTCTCCGCCGGCGAAGTCGGAAAAGTCGGCGTGGCGATCGATTCGCTTGACGACATGCAGCGTTTGTTTGACGGCATTCCGCTCGACAGCGTCTCAACTTCCATGACCATCAACTCCACCGCGGCCATCCTGTTGGCTCTGTACCTGGCCGTGGCGCGGCGGCAAAACGTTCCGTTTGAGAAGGTCAAAGGCACGCTGCAAAACGATATTCTCAAGGAGTACATCGCGCGCGGCACTTACATTTACCCGCCGGCGCCATCGCTGCGTTTGGTTATCGACACGTTCGCATTTTGTGCGCACCAGGTGCCGAATTGGAATACGATCTCGATCAGTGGTTATCACATTCGTGAGGCAGGCTCGACCGCAGTTCAGGAAGTTGCCTTTACACTCGCCGACGGTATCACCTATGTAGAAGCGGCGTTGCAAGCTGGCCTCGAGATCGATGACTTCGCGCCGCGGATTTCATTCTTCTTTAACGCGCACAACAACCTGCTGGAAGAGATCGCAAAGTTTCGTGCCGCGCGACGGCTGTGGGCGCGCATCATGCGCGACCGCTTTAAGGCGCGCGACGCACGCTC
Source organism: Pyrinomonadaceae bacterium (assembly GCA_046262295.1). Taxonomy (GTDB): domain Bacteria; phylum Acidobacteriota; class Blastocatellia; order Pyrinomonadales; family Pyrinomonadaceae; genus JBHENC01. The sequence goes on from JBHENC010000028.1 coordinate 1,907, forward strand.
GCAGATGCTGCGTTTTCATACGCAAACGGCCGGCTCATCTTTGACTGCGCAACAACCCGAAGTGAATGTCGTGCGAACTACGATTCAAGCGCTGGCGGCCGTGCTCGGCGGCACGCAGTCGCTGCATACCAATGCAATGGATGAAGCGTTGGCTTTGCCGACTGAGGAATCAGCGCGACTCGCTTTACGAACTCAGCAGGTGATTACCTACGAATCAGGCGTCGCCGACACGGCCGATCCGCTGGCTGGTTCTTACGCGATCGAGCAGTTGACGCGTGAGATCGAAGCCCGCGCTTCGAACTATCTGGAAAGAATCGATGCGATGGGGGGCATGCTGCGCGCGATCGAAACGGGTTATGTACAAAAGGAAATTCAGGAATCGGCATATCGCTATCAGCGCGCGATTGAAAAAGAGGACTCGATTGTCGTCGGCGTGAACCGATTTCAAAGCAGCGAAGAGTCAAAAGTGAAAACGCTGCACGTCAACCCCGCGATCGAGCAACAGCAAATCGAACGCCTACGCGCGGTGCGCGAGCAGCGGGATGCTGCGGCGGTTGAAACCGCACTCGCGAAGTTGGAAACAGCAGCAAGCGGCAGTGAAAATCTATTGCCTCTCATTCTAGAAAGCGTGGAAGCTCACGCAACTGTGGGCGAGATTAGCAACCGACTGCGCACCGTTTGGGGCGAATACAAGGAAACATCAACGGTCTGAACATGGCGCACCTGCTCGAAGTAAATAGTCTGCAAACGCACTTTCCCACGCGCGCGGGTTTGGTGCGCGCGGTCGACGACGTAAGTTTTTACATAGACAAGGGCGAGTTGCTGGGCCTGGTTGGCGAATCCGGCTGCGGCAAGTCAATAACTGCGCTTTCCGTAATGCGCCTGATCGCGCCGCCCGGAAAGATTGTGGGCGGCGACATTAGTTTTGATGGCAGAAACTTGTTGAAACTGTCAGACAGTGATATGCGCGCCATTCGCGGCGACGACATTGCGATGATCTTTCAGGATCCAATGACGTCGCTGAATCCTGTTTTCACGGTTGGCGAACAGATTGCCGAAGCCTTGCGCCTGCACCGCAAACTTTCGCGCAAAGCAGCCCGCGAAGGCGCCATCGAAGCGATGCGCGAAGTCTCCATTCCCGATCCAGCACGACGCATCGACGATTATCCGCATCAACTCTCCGGCGGCATGCGCCAGCGCGTAATGATTGCGATGGCGTTGGCCTGTGATCCAAAACTCCTGATTGCGGATGAACCGACGACGGCATTGGATGTCACCATTCAAGCGCAGATTCTCGAGTTGTTAAATGAGCTGAGAAAGAATCGCGAGCTCGCAGTACTTCTAATAACACACGATCTCGGTGTCGTAGCTGAAGTTGCTGATCGAGTGGCGGTTATGTACACCGGCCGCATTGTTGAAGAGTCGCCGGTTGAAGAATTGTTCGCGCGACCGCGACACCCCTACACTGAAGGATTGCTGCGATCCGTTCCGAAACTTACTACAGCGGCCGCCGGTAAAGCCGAACGCCTGGAAACAATTGAAGGGACAGTTCCCAGCCCGACTCAGCTTCCGCCAGGTTGTCATTTCGCGCCGCGCTGTCCTTATCGTATGCCGCGCTGCACTGCGGAAGAGATACCACTCTATGCACTCGAAGGCGAGGTAAGAGTGCGGTGTGTAC
>JBHENC010000029.1:0-318 GCA_046262295.1 Pyrinomonadaceae bacterium
CTTGTCAGGCGTGTAACCCGTCCAATGATAGAGCGGATCAATGCCTAGTCGCTCGCTCAACGTGTACGCGGCGAACGCCGTCCCACGGAAGTTTGCGCCGACAAGCCAGACTGTGTTCTCGCTGGTGAGAATATGAGAGGCTTCCCATTGATCGCGCAGTTTGGCTTGTGCAATTTGTTCGGGAACATCTCCGTTGCCTAAAGTCACTAAGTGAATGGCAACGCGCCGCCCGCTTGGTGTTGAGACAACCTGCGATTTGAAGCCGCTGATCTTCTCGATGTCGGCAGCGAGAAAAGCGGCGGCCTGTTTGACCGCGGA
>JBHENC010000029.1:328-3418 GCA_046262295.1 Pyrinomonadaceae bacterium
ATCTGATTCCTTTGGTCCCCAGGTTCCAGCGGCGTAGTTTGGAAAGCTCCTGGGCGGCAGTGCCTTCCAGACGTCTATGATTGGTTCAACCACACTCCATCCGGCCTCAACCATGTCCGTTCGTTGAAAGAGAGTTGCATCGCCGATCATGCAGTCGTAAAGCAAATTTGAAGGCTTAGTTTCGCGTCGAATCCACGTCTTGCGATAGTTTGACGGCGGAGTGTTCTGTTTCCAAAACGATGATTTCACAGCCTGCCTTTCGGTCGACTAAAACTACATCACCCGCTTGCGCCGCTCCGTCCCTCACCCACGAGCCGCGCACCGGCGGCGACCATTCCTGCGCTGTCGCACTCTCGTACAGAAAGCCACTCAGGAGCGCGCAGATGATGGCGGCAAGAAATCTTCTCTTCACGTTCCTGCATCGGCGTCTGCCTTTCTTCAAACAGATGGGCGAAATTGATCTCATTAAGTCACTTCAGTTACTTCTTAATCGCCGGAATAAAGCCCATTTCCACGAGCCACATTTCACAAAGATTCGTCCATTGCCCGGTCGAGCCGGGATTGTTCCGCAGCGCGATGGCGTGCCCCCCCTGCGGAAAAATGTGAATACTCGCCGCAACGTTTTTGTTCAACAGCGCCTCGTAAAACAACAGACTGTTGCGAACGCTGACCCCTTTGTCATCAAAAGCGTGAACGATGAATGCCGGCGGCGTAGTAGATTTCACTTGCAGTTCCGCAGAATATTTTTCAATCAAATCTTTTGCAGGATTTGCGCCCAGAAGATTTTTGTGGCTTCCGGCATGGGCGTAGATTCCCATGCTGATGACCGGTGAAACGAGAATCATAAAATTCGGATTGAAAGGGACTTTATCCAGAGCGTCGCCGATTGCTGAAACATCTTCCGTGCCGGTTCCGAGCGTAGCGGCAAGGTGACCGCCCGCAGAGGTTCCCATAACTCCGATCTTGTCCGGCTTGATACCCCATTGTTCGGCATTTGCACGAACGATTCGCAGCGCGCGTTGCGCGTCCTGCAAAGGCGCGAGTTGTCTCTCTTTCAAGTCAGGCGAAGTTGGCAAGCGGTACTTCAGTACGAATGCGCTCACGCCCATCGAGTTGAACCACTTGGCTAACTGCGTTCCGCTGATGACGTAAGCGAGATGACTGTACCCGCCGCCAGGACAGATCACGACCGCCCCTCCTTTGTTCTCCTGCAAGGCAGGGAAGAAGGCGTACATCCCCGGAATGCCAACCTGAGAAATCCGCTCATTCTCAATTTTATCTTCGAGCTTGAGGTCCCGGGAATTGGGCATCATGGCTTTATCCCAGAGCGGAATAAATTCCTGCGCGTTGGTGGTTTGCCAACTAAGAATAAGAACGAAAACGGTGATACTCGAACGCAGCATTCGGCTTTGCTTTCCTTCACGCACCTCACTACTTCGTAATTGATTTGCGTCTCACAGCCATGCTCTCTTGATGCGACGGGACAACGGGCAGATTTTTCGTTGACGAAGAATCTGCGGCAGCGCGTAAGAGATTGAGCATGAGCGAACGCGCCGCCGGATCAACTGCAACGGATTCTTCCATGTCGAGGTCGCAGACCCACACGCGACCGAGTCCGACCGGAATCTCAAACAGCACGGTCAGATATTGCTCCGGCACACGTTCCGCCGGAATGTAGCCGTGTGCTGGAATGAACCGGATGAGTTCGCGCGCCGTACCTTTCGACTTCAGGCGATGCGCGCTGCTGGCGACGAAGACGCGCCAGTCATCTTTTCTTCCCCACCACCTGATGTCCATCGCACGCAACCCTGCCGTCAATTTCGTTCCGGCGGACGGCGCATAGTCAGCGTATTCGCCCGCTACATTCTTGACGCTTAACACGTCGTTCGGGAACAAATCTACAACGCCCTTGCCCGGCGAAAACAGAATCGCCGTTGCGCCCCGTTCGAGTAATTCACGCACGCGCCCGCCCCGCCCCAAACCTTTCAGCGCGTCTCCGCCGCCAATGAGCAGGACGGCGAGAGAGGCTTCTGCATTTGCCGGCATCTCATCCGAAACATTTTGAAAGACTCGCGCCTCGTTGATGAACTGCCGCAATTCCTCTCCGAGCGAAAGCGTCGCCGCGCGGCTGTTCGCCAACGGCGCGGCGAGCTGAACAGGTTTAGCGAAAACTTCGACTCTATCGAGCGTGCGGCTGACCTCTCCTGTGCTGTCAGTGAGTCGCAAGACGAGACTCAGGTTGAGGCGCGCTTCTTTCATCTCCGGCACGCGCAGGCGCAACGGCTGACGCAGCGTCGCGTAGTAAGGAAGACTCTCGATCTTGATGGCATCAGTTGCAGCCACTTCTTTTCCCGTTCGTTCATTAACGAAAGCCGCGCGCAGCGTCAACCCACGTAGATCGCGGAACTGCTCGTCGTCGTTCGTGATGAAAGCGGCGGTCTCAACCTCTTCGCTCGCGTAGAAGCGTCGCCGCCCCGTCTCTAACGCCAAGCCGACGGGCGACCACGCATCACGCACCGCTTCATACACGGGATACGGCGCGACGAGGCGCGCATCGTAGCTGTGCGCAAACCAACACTCGGCGGAGAAAAGCATGAAGCCCGCCGTCCGGTCACTGCGTTGGAAGCGCAACTGCTCCGCCCAGCGCTTAGTCACGGCGCGATTGTATTCGAGAAAGACCGCCGGATCGCTGCCGGGGTAAGCGTCCTGCCCCACCCACGCCTGCGGCGTCAGTAAATCTCTCGTGTAGCGCAATACAGGTAGCCCCGTGTCGAGGTCTGGATAGCCTGTGGACATCTCCTGCCCGATGAGCGGGCGGTTCGGCGTCAGATCTTTGATGTCCGCAACTGTGTCAATCACTGTACCAGCCCCGATAACGATGTATGTCGTCAACGTCGCCGTCGTCAATGTTGTTCGGCTTGAGCGTCTCGTTGTAGAAATCGGCTTCTCGTTGATAAGTCGAATCGGCGACGACCGGACGATGTGGATCGAGGCGGCGCGTCTGTTTGACGACTTCAGAAAGTTGTTTCCACTTCTCCAAGTTCTTGCCGTCGCGCAAGAGCATCTCGTTGCCGACGGTCCATAACAAGA
>JBHENC010000030.1:0-231 GCA_046262295.1 Pyrinomonadaceae bacterium
AAGAAGAGCAGCGCGCAAATCAACCAACGAAAACGCCCGACGCGCGTGCCGCTTCCCCCCTCGCTCACGACAGCAGCAAACGCCCCCGTCGCGCTCGCGCCCGCCGCTTGCGGCGGAGAGACATCGGCCAACGACTTGCTCAGCCCGACCTGCTCCGTTACTCCCGCGCCCGCCGGTTTGCCTGACTCTGACATGAAGCTCTCCTTCTTTTAATGACCTCCGCCGGATTTT
>JBHENC010000030.1:287-2831 GCA_046262295.1 Pyrinomonadaceae bacterium
ACACAGCCGCGCCGATTAGTTCTTCCGCGCGACCGAAACGGCGCATCGGCGTGCGCAGCAAAAGCTCGCGCCCGCGCTCCGTGCCATCGAGAAACTTCGCATTGAGTTCCGTCGGAAAAACGCCCGGCACAATCGCGTTGACGTTAATGTGGTCGCGCGCCCACTCCCCGCCCAGGCTTCTCGTCAGGGCGACGACGCCCGCCTTCGACGCGCCGTAAGCGGCGACTTCGTGAAACGCGACGAAGGAGGCGAGCGAGGCGATATTGACGATGCGCCCGCGCCCGCTCTGTCTGAGTGGTTCGTAAAACGACTGGCAGGCGCGCAAAGTGCCCGTCAAATTCGTGTCCATGATCGCCGCCCACTCCGCCTCATTAACTTCGCTGGTGGCACGCCGCGCCGTGCGCCCGGCTGCGTTGACGAGAATATCCACTCCGCCAAAACGCTTCATTGCCGCGTCGCGCAGCGCGTCAATTGATGCGCGCTCGGCCACGTCCACCGCCTGCCGCAGAGTCGCGCGCCCGCACGCTTCGACTTCGGCGCAGACTTCTTCGACTAATTCTTCGCGGCGACCTGCCGGCACGACGTGCGCGCCGGAGAGCGCCAGACCGATGGCGATGGCGCGCCCCAGCCCCGAAGTTCCGCCGGTGACGACCGCGACGCGACCCGTCAAATCAGTAATATTTTCTGCCTTCGTCGTTGCTGCATTCATTGAATGTTATGCCATCTGCACGATCACGCCGGGTACGACTTTTTGAGTTTCATCTAGTCCTACCCACTGGCGGAAGTTGCTGGAGAAGAGCTTTCCCACGTCGCGCTCGATCTCACTGCGCGTGACCGCGCGACCGTCGCGCAAGAGTCCCGCGTAAGAGTCATAAAGCGCGTCGGCTATGACAAGACGCGTGTGCGCCCACTTATAAATCAACTGGTCTAGCACGCGCGCGTCTGAATGTTGCGGGATGAAACTCGTGCCTAACATCTCAAAGCGCTCGCGCGTAATTTCGGAGATGATCGAAGTGTTATTCAAAAACCACCAGCAGCCGAACGGCATCAAGTTGCTGAACTTTCTCGCGGCGACGCATAGCTCGTGCTGATTCTCGCGCGAAAGAAAAGTGGCGAGAAAACGCACGCCCGTGTTTTCAGCGCACAGGCGAGCGACCACGCTTACGTCAGCGCGACCAACTCCGTCGCCAGCCACGCGCAAAGCCGGATTGACTCTGCGTTTGACACCGATCATTAGTGCAAGCGACAAATCGTGCTCGCGGCACGTTGGCAACACTGTATCGCGCAGAAGGCGAGCGCGCGGAGTCTCCTCCGGATAGGCGAAATCATCTGGCAGTGAAACGCCTAAGTACAATGGCTTCATGCGCGCGATCCAATCGTTGAGAAAGCGCCGCGTCTCGCTGATCGTGCGTTCGTCAATCTCAGCTTGCACTTGATACCCTTGCGCGTTCATCTTGGGCGCGGCGTCAGACCAACCGTTCAAAATTCTGTCGAGCCTGAGCGCCGCGTGAAACCGCGCATCAATTTCCACCCCGCTCTCCCAAACGCGCGCTTCGATCTCATCAAGCGGATCATTGGTCATCACAATGTCGCTCACGCGCGCGAGTTTCAGCACCCGCTCAAGATAATCAGCCGCATGTTGGGCGCGAAAGAACTCGCGCGCCTCGCGCAAGTCAGTCGCCCGCGTGTCCAGTCCGAGCGTGGAGAGAACCGCAATCACTCCGCGCGTCGCTTCTGAAAGCGGCGTCTGCTCGACGAACAACTTCTGCCAGATCAAATCGGTTTGTGCCGGTCTGTTTAATTGCCAGAACGCTTCGGGCGTCACGCTTGATGCGCGAAACAGTTCGGCGATGAGGTAGTGATAATTCAATAGCTCGTCAATGCCCCGCAGAGCCAATTCACCGAATTGCGGAGCGTAGAGGTGCGTATGCACATCCGTGACGAATGTCGCTGTTATCACTTCATCAACGTCGCGCCGCAGTTCGCGCGCATCACGCGCTCCACCGTCGCCGTCCCTGGAAGTCGCACCATCAATTTGCTTAATCGTCATGTTTAATCATCAACCGTTTGTCGTCCGCATCAGAAAGGAATTTCCGGTGTTCTGCTATTCGCCGGGTCAGCCCAGCGATTGTTCGGCACAAGCGGCGTCCAACCCGGACGCAAGGGGTCTTGGTCATAAGGATATGAACCCAGTCGTTGATAAAGCTCACTGTATTCAGCCAACTTGTCGCGGTTCAATTTAATGCCCAGACCGGGCGCGGTCGGAACTTTAATTGCGCCGTTTTCATATTTGAACTTGCCGGCCTCGATAATATCGTCAACGAGGTGGTGATAGTGTGCGTCGGCGGCGAAAGAGAGATTCGGGATGACCGCGCCGAGGTGCAGCATCGTCGCGAGTTGAACGCCTAACTCGCCCGATGAGTGGACGGCGACGCCAAGCCCAAACGTCTCGCACACGCCCGCCGCTTTGATGCACTGGCGGATGCCACCCCAGAACGTCGTATCGAGCAGGATTACATCCACCGCCGTGTCGAGCGCGTTCGC
>JBHENC010000030.1:2841-3216 GCA_046262295.1 Pyrinomonadaceae bacterium
AACCAGATCGCCTGCTCCGTTGACCAGACCGCGTTCGGGTCGAAGCGAAAACGATCCCCGTCCAATTCCGCGGCGAGCGCGCGGTAACACTCCAACTCGTATTCGGGCGGAAAGACGCCCCCCTTTAGTTTGTGCGATGTGAAGCCGTACCGCTCTTTCAACTCGCGCGCGTGCGCGACTAGCTGCTCGATGGTTCGCACTTCGCCCGCGCCCGTTTTCGGGTTCGGGTAGCGGAAGAAGAGATATGACGCGAATGGCACGCGCTCTTGCAGACGCCCGCCCAGGATTTCGGAAACGGGAACATTCCACTTCTGACCGAGTATGTCGAGGCAGGCGAATTCAAGCGCAGCTAAAATTTGCGTGCGATTGTTGTAG
>JBHENC010000031.1:0-3131 GCA_046262295.1 Pyrinomonadaceae bacterium
GTTCACGATCCCGATAGGATAGTTTTCACGCCCGGTTGGACCACACCGATTCATGCCTTCTCATGGTCCAACGCCGTCCTGTTGAAGCGAGACGATAAGGTTGGCGACGAGCAACTGCGACACCTGTCAATGCAAGCGACAGATCGCGAGGTATTCGGAGCCCACTACATCTCATTCATTTGTGAAATGCCGGCCGCCGGAAAATATCGCGTATCGATTGAAGCGATCGAGGGTCCCACGCAAGCAATGGTGCAGATATTTCTGAACGAAGTCGGTGTCGGCAAATTGGTAGATCTTTACGCGCCTGAGCGGCGCAAGAGTCCGGTGTTGCCGCTGGCGGAGCTGGAGTTGAAAGAGGGCGATAACCACGTGATGTTCAAGTTGATCGGAAAGAACAGTAGAGCCACCGCTCTTAACTTCGACCTCTATCACATCATCTTCGAAAAGATAGGATGAACCATAAGATAGTTCGCGTACCTCAGACCCAGGTGACGGAAGTGAACCGTAACGGGCGACAAAACTTTAGGGGGCTCACAAAGGTGCTATTGTGCCTCCTCTTTTTCCCTCAAAGCACCGTCCCGGCACAAAATCGCAATGCGCGGCAATTGGTCTCTTATGTTGACCCGTTCATCGGGGTAGACGCGGGCGGCAACACTGTGCCTGGCGCAGCGGTGCCGTTTGGCTTCGCCAACCCCAGCCCAGACACTATCCCAAACCCAGACCCAAACCACTGGGATACCTCCGGCTACGAATCCGACAAACCCATTATTGGCTTTTCGCAGACGCACGTGTCCGGCACAGGAGGCGAAAGTAAGTACGGCAACTTTCGCATCACGCCCCAAGTGGGAGCAGTCAACCCCAAAGGTTTAGCTTCGTCGAAAGAGGATGAGACGGCTGAACCAGGCTATTACAGCGTGACGCTGACAAAGCAGAACGTGAAAGTCGAGTTGACAACAACGCGCCTCGTTGCCGTGCATCGCTACACTTTTCCGCCGGCAAGTGAGTCACATCTCTTGCTCGACGCGGGTTCGGTCGTCTTTACGGGCGGCGGCAGCGGCCGACGACAACGACCGATCGGCACGCGGGCGCACATCATCGCCCCCAACCGCATAGAAGGCAGCGGTAATTTCATTGGTGGCTGGAATCCTACGCCATATACGCTCCACTTCGCCGCCGAATTCTCGCGTCCGTTCAAGGCCTACGGCACCTGGCGCGGCGACGAAGTTTACAAAGGCATGAGCACTGTCTCAGGTGAACAGTCAGCAGCAGGAGCCTTCGTCACTTTTGACACAACTCGCGACCGCGCGGTCGGAATTAAGATCGGCGTCTCTTTCGTAAGCCCTGAGAAAGCAGGCTCAAACATTGCCAGCGAGACCGGCGCGGCCGGCTTTGACGAGATTCGTCGTCGCGCTGCCGCGAGTTGGTCGCAGGTGCTAGCGAAAATAAAAGTCGACGGCGGCAACGAAGACCAGCGCCGCATCTTCTACACCGCGCTCTACCGCTCACACTACATGCCGCACGATCTGACCGGCGAGAACGCCTGGTGGCCGTCGCGTGAGCCGCACTACGAAGACTACTACGCCATTTGGGACACGTTCCGAACGCTGCACCCGCTGATGACGCTGCTTCAGCCCGCTCGCCAACGCGACATGGTGCGCTCGCTCATTGACACTTACAGGCACACCGGCTGGCTGCCCGACGCGCGTATTGCTGGCGCGAACGGCATGACGCAGGGAGGGTCCAACGCCGACGTGCTCGTCGCGGACGCGTTTGTTAAAGGCTTGCCAGGAATTGATTATCAAAAGGCTTTTGAGGCGATGGTTAAGAACGCCGAAGTTGACAGCCCGCGCCCCTTTTACGAGGGCCGCGAGGTAAGCGAGTACAAAGCGCGCGGCTATCTGAGCATGGCGCACGAGCGTTCGGCCTCGCGTACGGTGGAATATGCGTACAACGATTTCTGTCTCGCGCAAGTTGCGAGAGGTTTGGGCAAGCCGGCCGACTATCACAAATACCTTGCACGCTCACGAAACTGGTTGAACCTGTGGGACGCGCAGACGAGATCGATTCGACCGCGCACGGCGGACGGTAGTTGGCTGACACCTTTCGACAGAACCAAGCTCTACATGCTCGACTATCCGAACTTCATCTGGATGAGCGCGCCTTATTACGAAGGCTCTGGCTATCAATACTCGACCTACGTCCCCCACGACACGCAGGGCCTGATCAATAAGGTCGGCGGAGATGAAGCGTTCGTCAAATGGCTTGACGTATTCTTTGGGGATGTTAAAGACGGCGAAGCATCGCGTCCTGAAGGTCTGTATACTCACGGCAACGAACCGGACTTGCTCGCAGCCTTTCTCTACATCCATGCTGGCCGCCCGGACAGAACGCAGGCGCAGGTTCGCCGGCTGATGGAGCGGGAATATCACACGGGGCGTGCTGGACTACCGGGAAACGATGACTCAGGCACGATGTCCTCGTGGTATGTGTGGAACGCAATCGGACTTTACCCCAATGCGGGACAAGATTTTTACTATATAGGCAGTCCGCTTTTCACCCGCGCCGCAATCGACCTCGGCCGCGGCCGAAGATTCACGATCGCAGCACCAGCCGCGTCGTCGACAAACAAATATGTGCAAGCTGCACTATTAAACGGCCGACCCCTGACGCGGGCTTATCTCACTCACGCGGAGATTGCGCGTGGCGGGACGCTCTGGCTCCAAATGGGCGACCGGCCTTCTGAGTGGGGCAGCACAAACCGGCCGCCATCGCTGTCCCCCAGGCCACGCCCGGAATGAAAAATGGCTGCGTACCACCACGAGGCGAATAGATGATTGAATAAAGACGGATGGCTTTTTATATGCATCTCAAGCGTGCCGGAAAATAACGAAAGATAAGTTGATGCTTTGTATGTTCGCGAAGTCTATTGCACATTCGGAATGCTCAGGGACGCTGCCAAGCAACCCTTGTTAACCTCATGCGATAATTGCCGGCACGATTTAGTTGAACTACTTAGACTCCAGATACAAAGTACGCATCAATGGTAACTGCCAACACAACTCCTTTCATGGGTCGAAGAGCCGCGTGGCTCAGTCTGCTTGTCATTGTCTTGATCGCACTGACAATGGTGC
>JBHENC010000032.1:0-314 GCA_046262295.1 Pyrinomonadaceae bacterium
CCTCTCCCCTCATCGGGCTCGCAGCCATCGGCCTCTTTGATCTGTTCGATGCTTTGTACGGAAAGATTCACATTCCTGAAGCTGTCTACCAAGAAGTAGTAGTCACCGGCGTTGGCCGACCGGGATCAAAGGAAGTCCAATCTGCTCCCTGGATCATCCGTCACAAGGTTACTGACCAGCAAGCTGTAACGCAGTTACTAGCTAAAGGGTTGGATCAGGGTGAAAGTGAAGCCATCATCGCAGCTCAAGAGCTTAATGCTGAGCTCATCATCCTGGATGACAGAGAGGCCCGGCGCTATGCCAGTGCACAAAGA
>JBHENC010000032.1:446-2775 GCA_046262295.1 Pyrinomonadaceae bacterium
CCTAATATCATTCGATAATCAGCTTGTTGGGCCAAACCGGCCAAACAGAAATACCGGCTTCAGTATTACCAAATAATATTGTTAGGAATCCATCCAATCTTAAATTATAACTCATGGTTCGCGCGAATTTTTACGCGATTTTGAAAATTGATCTATGCTCGCGGAATGGGCCCCAAGATCATTGCTATCCACGAGCGAGTTGACGATATCCCGGTCATCATTGCGCTTCTGTTGAAGATGCGTGTGGCCGAATTGATAGACAAGCACTTCCCGACCAATGGCAATCGAACGGGATTGAGTTTAGGCCAGATGTGTGTCATCTGGCTGTGTTTCATCCTTTCGCAAGCCGATCACCGGCTCAATCAGGCCGAGCCCTGGGTCGCACAACATCAGGCTACGCTCTCGCGCTGTTTGGGCTGCGAGGTCGAGCCGCGCGATTGCACTGACGATCGGTTAGCGACCGGGCTTGATTACCTGAGCGTCGGCGAAAACTGGAACTCGTTTGAAGTCGCTCTCAACCGCACGGTGATTCGCGTCTACGATTTACAGCCCCGCAGCGTGCGGATTGATACGACGACCGCCTCGGCTTATGTCACCCCCGAGGGCATGTTCCAGTTGGGCTATAGTAAAGATCATCGGCCCGACCTGCCACAATTGAAGATTCCGTTGTCGGTGCTCGATCCGCTTGGATTGCCGCTCACGACGGCGGTGGTGGCAGGCAATTCCGCCGATGATCCGCTCTACGTGCCGGAAATCCAAAAAGTCCGCCAAAGTATCGGGCGTAGCGGACTGACCTACATCGGCGATTGCAAGATGGCGGCGCTCGCCACGCGCGCCCAGATCGTGGCGCACAAGGATTACTACCTGTGTCCGCTCTCGGCCTTGCAGATGCCCGCCGCGGAACTGGAGCAACTGCTCGAGCCGGTCTTTGGCGGCCAACAAGCGCTTCAGAAAGTTTTCACGCCGCCGGAGCACGGATCGAACTCCAAGCCGAGCACGAAAGAAGAACCGATTGCCGGCGGCTTTGTATACACCGCTCGCGTGAGCGGGAAAGACCTAGCGGGAACGGTCCATTGCTGGGACGAGCGGCGACTTGTGGTGCGTAGCGTGAGCTTCGCCAAGAGCCAGGAGAAGTCACTGCGCGAGCGCATCAACCGTGCCCAAAAGGAGATCACAGCTCTCAACGAACGTAAGCAGGGCAAGCCGCTTTGGCGCAGTATCGAACAAGCCCAAGAGGCTGCCTCTGTGATCGCCGCCGCGCATCGCGTCGGCGAATACTTGCGCGTCGAGGTCAAACGTCAAGTGCAAGCACGAACCAAACGTCGTTACGGCGACCGCCCGGCGACAACCGTGAAGCTCGAGCACTTCGCCGTCCAGAGCACGGTTGAGCAGCACGCCGTGGCACACGCGATCGACCGCATGGGCTGGCGTGTTTACGCCACCAATCAACCGGCCAACGAACTATCGTTGGAGCAAGCCGTCTGGGCCTATCGCGAGCAGTACTTGGTTGAGCAATGCTTTGGGCGTTTGAAAGGCTGCCCGTTGTCGCTGACGCCATCCTATTTGCAATACGAACATCGCGTGGTTGGCTTGATCCTCTTGCTGACCATCGCGCTGCGCGTGCTGGTGCTGGCGCAATTCGTTGCCAGACGCAATCTCAAAGAACAAGGCCAGAAGCTCTCTGGCATCTACGCGGGACAACCCGGACGCCAAACCGATAGCCCGACAACCGAAATGATACTCCGCGCTTTTCGCGGCGTGACGCTCTCATGCTTGACGGTAACAGGTGAAACTTATTGGCACTTGACGGCGCTGTCGAATACGCAAAAACACATCTTGAGTCTGTTGGGACTCTCTTCGCGAGCATTCACGAAGCTACTCCCAACATTCTCGAAAACTGAATTTCAATCACGCGAACCATGAGGAATCAAGGGTTAAAATCATGGACGAAGAATCAATCACTTGCAGGCGACACTACCGTAAAAGCACCAAAGCTGATCTCGTAAGTCCTTTATTTTCAATCCACTTAATTTTCTACCCTTGATTCGCAGGTACTCACCCGCTAATACATTGATTATGAATTTGACCATTGCTAGGCTGACGAAAACGGCTGGGCTACTTTTAAGGCGCCTTGTAAACAAAAGACTTACGCGTTGTGAGCGGCATCCTGCGCCTTTCCGCCGTCGCGCCGAGCGACTGTCAAGCTCTCCACGCATCTGGCTAATTGTTGTAAACACACAGTTTCCAAAATCAAAGTATTAGCGGATGAGCACCCAATCGCATCAAAGCAGTAAAATTGTCTACGATGACTAATAGCGCTGTCTCCGGT
>JBHENC010000033.1:0-250 GCA_046262295.1 Pyrinomonadaceae bacterium
TTACGTAGCTCCGGCCAGCAGCGCTCAAAATCTTCCTCCGTTGCAGCTGCGCCAATGAGAAACGCTGCCCGCGCATGCTCCTTCATCTCCTCCAGGGCCGCTACTTCCTCCCGCGACTCGGCTCGCGCTTGTTCAACTATCTTTAGCTCAGCTTCTTGCTGGCGCTCTCGCTCTTCCTGTGACTCCACTCTATTGGGAGCTCCGCTGCTGTGCATGGTGGCCTCCTTTCATCTGCTTAGTACTACAACGA
>JBHENC010000033.1:260-2666 GCA_046262295.1 Pyrinomonadaceae bacterium
GTCTTCAATTCTTCGATGGTTGAACCTAAAATCAAACTCACTGAGGTAACGATGTAAGTACCTAAGCAAAAATTCTGCGGCATAAAGAATTGCCGTGAAGCAGTAGTTAAAAGCAGTGGTTATAGGTCCCGAGCCTTTGATTACACCTGAAAACTTTTGCACGAGTACTTAGTACTACAACGAAACTTTAGTCATTTCGGCTTTTTACGCCGTGTTCTGTGAGCCCTGACAGTTCGTTTGCGATGCGAGCAATACGCTGCATAGTTGCGCTCTTGCCGGTAACGAACTATCTCTACGGCTTGCTCGATGGTCAATCGCTCACGCCGCCACGCATGGTCAATCAGCACTCTCGCCTGTTGAAGCGTCAGCGCCGGAGACTTTTTTTGAGCTTCAAGCGGAGCCGCAACAGAAAATGATGCGCCAGGAAGGTCAACGTCATCTGGTGATGCCAGCCACGCCAAGTCCGGGTCTCGTAATGATCCATCCCCAACTCGCTCTTGGCTTCTTCCAGCGCCGTCTCGACGGGCCAGCGCATGCCGCTCATTCGTGCCAGCTCCGTGCGCGCACAGTTGGCGGGTGCGTTGCTCAAGTAGCATTTGATCTCGGCCCCTGCTTCCAGTCCGCGACGGAAGACGACCCACACCTCGTGGCCGGGACGACGCCCGCGCTTGCTCGTGGCGCGCACGAAAGCAAACTCGGCTTGAATCGGTCCTTTGCTCCCTTCCTTGATCGCGTAGCGTCGCCACGCGCGCGCCGGCAACGCGGCAGCAATCTGGCGGACTTCTTGCGGCGGCGGCGTGCCAGGGGCGACCGTCGCCCCGCTGCGTGGGCGGCCCATCCGGCCCTGACCCGGCGCGATGACCTCAACTTTCCCCACCCAGACCATGGTCGAGACCGGCACTTCGGCAAAGTAATATTTGCCCACAGCCGCGACGCCATCAAGAAAGTCCGGATTCATCCCATAATGTTCATCTGCCGCCACCCAACGAAACGGCAAGACGCCGCGCGCGACCACGCCGCGCAGCATCTCAAGCGCCAACTCCGGCTCCGTCTGGAAGCGCCACTCTTCAGGCACGCCGCCGCGCTGGCGTCGCTCGGCATACTCTTCCCCGAACCACTTCTCCGGCATATACAAGCGCCGGTCCACGAAGGTGTACCCGCGGCTGCTCACGTAGAGCGTAAAGACACCCTGCTGACAGTTGGCGATCTTGCCCACGGCCCCGCAATACTGCCGCGCCACGCCGACCGAGTACTTGCCTTGCTTGGGGAAGCCGCTGCCGTCACAGATCAGCACGCCGTCCGATTGGCCGAGGTCTGCCGCTACCAGTTCTTCCCGGCGTGTGAGCAGGGCCGCATCATCCCAAGCGCCGTCACCGAGAAACTGCTGCCCGGAGCGAACGGCTGCCGGATCGGGTCCTTTCAGCGCCAGGACCATCGGCTCGACAGTCTTGCGTTCCAGATCGGACAACTGCCCGTGCAAGTAGAACTCGGCCCACTCGCGTTGTTCACGCCGCTGGTACAAATCGGCATACCCGGCGTGATAAGCGGCCAGTTCTGCGGCCAAGCGCGCCACCTCACGCGGAGCAAGGTTGCCATTGGCTCTTTGCCCGCTGGGTGGAGCCACCATACGATTGCTTGGGTTAGATTTCTGAGCTGTTTTCATCTCCTCACGTCCTCTTTGGGTGGCGTGAGGTTATCAAAGATCAAAGTCTCGTTGTAGTACTAACACCACAACTGCAACAAGTGTTGCACCATAGCCTGGCAAAATATACTCCGGGTCTTCAACCGCATCAAGGATCGTGTTCATGTCGCTATAAGAAAGCTCCGGGTGGCTGGCTAAGATATGTTCCCACCTTTCTTAGGTGAGGCGGATCGGCACGTTGTTGACCGAGTACACGGTCTCAAGGATGCTCATAAGTCGATGATCAAGTTTCCGCGCTGGTCCACCGTGACGCGCGCCGAACCGGGTGGGATCAACGTTGTCGAAGAGTATTCGGTGATGATGCAGGGCAGGCGAAGCTCTGCCCCAGACGACAAATCTTCACGTTGGTAAACAGCAACTCGGCGCGGACGGCGACCTTCTTCTGCGGTGAAGTACACCGGCGCGGTTGCGTGGGGCGCGAGCCGCACCTTTGTTTTTGCAGTCGTTGTTCGCTTGCGGCGAGACGAAACTTGTTCATCCTTCAATCGTTCGACAATGCCGGTTGAACGCAGGCGCGCGCTGACCAGTTCGATAGTGTTTCCTTCAAGCGCGTAGCCGTAGCGCGCTGTGTGCGCTTGATGAAACAGAGCGGCCAGTTTCGCTGCGCCTCGTGCTCCTTGTCCTTTCACGTCAATCTTCAGTTCCAACTCGAATGATTGTCCTTTGTACCGCGCGTTGACGCTTTCGTCGTGGCGTTGCTGCTT
>JBHENC010000034.1:0-2404 GCA_046262295.1 Pyrinomonadaceae bacterium
CGCTTCGCGCGCACATATCGAGATAACGACTGAGTATGTCTCTCAGCACGCCGCGCGCAACAATATAGTGATGCTGGTCTTTCTGAAAATGGAATTTGGACGCACGTTCCTGCTCGTCCGGCGATAAGGTCGCGTGCAGCGCCCTCATGTTTGAAGACTCCTGGTTCAAGTTCGCACGCCAGACATGAGCCTCCGCGCCCGCAATAGAGGGACGTGCCGGTGCCCCCTTCCAGATGTCTTGCCATACCGCCATAATTGCTGTCTTCAAACACAGTTCCAGCCTAATCATGAAGCTTCAAAGGTTCCGATGCAAACGCAGACTAGAGGTGCGCCTTAACCTTATTTTTGGTAATTATCTACTTGACTCACCTACCTGACAGGCGGCTTAGAATGCTCCAGTTATTTTCAACGGCAGAGTGAGATAAACTGCCGAATTTGAGTCAAGTAGATAATCACCTAACTATAAGCCCGCTGAAGTCTGGACACATTTATAAACCGGCCTCCAGGTTAAGCCGAGATTGATGATCGAGCAACCGCCACAAGTCCTCACCCTGCGCCAGCAACTCGACGATGCTGCGCACCAGGCTCAACTCCGAGCGAACATTTCGGCGCGACCGCACTCTGCGCAGCAACCATGCGCCAGCCGTGTTCCGAACCAGCGCGCAACCGAGTTGCGTCAGCACCGCGAGCGCGAGCGCCACCAGCAGGAACATGCGCGACCACGCCTTGATGCAGGCGACGCGAGTTCGCACAAAACCGAGCAGGCGTTTGCCATCGCGGAAGCCTTCTTCGCACGTGAAGCGGCGGGCGTACTCCGCCGCCATCCCGTAAGCCGACAAGGGCCGATTCGAGAGCAAGTGCCAGACGCCCCATCTCCCTTTCGCGTCACGTGCGCGCGATTGCGCGAGGAAGACGCGGCGCGGGTCAGTCTCCGCGTACCAGACCCGACCCCAGGCGCGTCGTCTTTGATTGCCCCGCCACGACAAAGAATCAAGTCTGCGCCATGCCTCGCCTATCCGCACCTTGTAGTTCGACTTCGTGCGAATGACGTAGGAGATGCCCATCTCATCCAGCACATCGAGCAGATCCACGTCGGCGAACCAACGGTCTGCCGTCAGCAGAAGTCGGCGACGCGCGACTCCTCGGAGCACTTCGTTAAAGAGGAGACGCACGAACTCTCGCTCGTAGAGGGTCATCCGCTCTCTCAACTCGGAGTCGTGGTAAGCGCGCCAATAAAGCGGGACGGCGCGCCGCCCGACCCGCACCGAAGCAATCAACAGATGTTGCGAGTCTTCCGTCGTCCAGTCGAGCGACACTCGCACGCAGCCTTCGAGCGGCAGTTGTTGGCAGAGGGCGCGGGCGTGCGCGTGCGCCAACTCGTCGGGCAGCAAACGCGCGTTGTGTAACAGGCGCGAGACTCGCTTGGAGGCAGCTTCAAAGTTGTCAAAGAATCTGGCGAGGGTTGCCTGACAGCAACTCTGCACAGAGATGAGGGCGAGCACGAAATCACAGACAGCCTTCTGTTGATGCCCGTGTGCGTTGGGCAAAACAAGGCTGATATACTCGCGCAGGCGTGTGGTCATAGAGCACTGTTTCATGGCAGAACCAATGCTCTCACACGAGTGTAACTCGTGACCACTGGCTTATAGCTCTTTGTAATTGACTGCGGCCGAGCCACAGGAGTAAGCTGCCGTCCGGGCGTAACAGTCGGCCTCCGGCTGCGTAGACTGGGCCTCAACCTTACCGCGCGATTAACGTCGCCACCAGACCACACATAGAGGAGGAGCCATGAACCGATTTCGCAGGGCAATGAGACGAGTTGTTTTCGCGGCGTCTCTGGCGCTGATCCTGACGGCCGCTTTGATCCCGTCGAGCAGGGTCAGTTCTTCGGCCGCGTACTACTCGTACCAAATCACTTACTATAGCGACGCGACTTACACGCAGGAGGTCGGCAGCCGCTACGTGGACTGTAACGGCATCAGCAGGGACTTCACGGGGAGCAGTTCGCCGTACCAGCAGTCGGAGATCATCGACGTTTGTTGCGCGGACCCGGGCGGTAACGGCTGGGTCCCTTGTTAAAACTTACGGCCCCGCCGTTCTTCGCGGGGCGGCGGCTTCCCGAATATGCAAGGCCGGAGAGGGTACAGCCTCTCCGGCCTTCTTATAGCAATTTGCGGTTGAGTGAGGAGGGGCAGGTCGCGTCAAATTGCAAACCGCTATACTTTTTCAAATGTGTCCAGACATCAGGAGCGCGGCGCAACTGCCCGGAGAAGATGTCGCGCGGCTGCACGCGGCGTTCGCGCAGGTTCATTACGCGCGGCTGCTCGGCATCGAGATCGTCAGGCTCGAACGCGGCGAAGCAGTCCTCTCGATGCCCGTCCGCCGGGAACTGACGCGCATGGAG
>JBHENC010000035.1:0-2055 GCA_046262295.1 Pyrinomonadaceae bacterium
CATGGTAGGTGCTAAATCTGAAAATCTGTTTCAGAAGAAAGTAGCTGACCACGAAGAATATCAGATACCAGACGACAGCCATTTCATTTGGGTGCGGCTCTTTTCAGACGACGATGAAATGCAGTGAACACAACAGATCAGGCTGTTGATGGCAGTGGCATCGCGGGGGCTCTGTGGTAGATATGAAGTGCGAACCACAATATCTCCCGCAGAGGAGTCTTCACGATGCCAGTCACTGCTCTTATCACATTACCTGTTGCTGCGCCAGAGCTGCCGTCGGCTTATCTGGCCGCTTACGAACAATTTGATCAACTCGTTGCCTGTCTGCGCGCTCCGCAGACTCAACACATGACCCACAGCCAACTCGAACAACTCCTGGAAACCGATGGGCGTGAACTGCTGCGCTGCTTGCTCCAGGCGCACCTGGATGAGCGCGCACCAGCCACGGCAACTCAACCAGTGCGCGACTTGGCGGGCGAGGCGCACACGCATCAGCGGATGCAGACGCGGGAGTTGGAGAGCGTCTTCGGGACCGTCCACGTCACCCGCACGGGTTACGGCGGGCATGGTCTGGACAGCTTGCATCCGCTGGATGCGGAACTAAACCTCCCTGCCGAACGCTACTCCCACACAGTGCGCCGCCGCGCCGCCGAGTTAGCTGCCGCGCAGTCCTTTGACGAAGTTGTCGCCGCGCTCCAGACGCAGACGGGCGCACACGTCCCGAAACGACAGGTCGAACAACTCGTCACGCGCGCCGCCACTGACTTCGACGCCTATTATCAACAGCAGCGTGCGGCGACTGCGCAAGAGATCCGCACGACCGGAGAAATTCTCGTCCTGTCGAGCGATGGCAAAGGCGTTCCCATGCGGAAGGCCGATCTGCGGGAGCTGACACGACAGGCCGCCGAAGCACGCCAACCACGCCTCGCGCATCGCCGCAGCAAGGGCGAAAAGCCCCACACCAAACGCATCGGGACGGTCGCCGCCGTCTATACCATCGCGCCCTTTGTCCGCACGCCGGAAGAGGTCGTCAAAGAACTGCAACCCGACGCGGCACCGCCGCCGGCTACCCACCCGCGCCCGGAAGACAAGCGTGTCTGGGCGAGTCTTGCGCACCCGCCGGGAGCGATCATCGATCAAGCCTTTGCAGAAGCCACGCGGCGTGATCCACGCCACTGCAAACGCTGGTGCGCGCTGGTGGATGGCAATCGCTTTCAACTCGACCACCTGCACCTGGCCGCCGCCGACTGGGGCGTGGAACTGACCATCGTCCTCGATCTGATCCACGTGACGGAGTACCTCTGGCAGGCCGCCTGGGCGCTGCATCAGGAAGGTGATTCGGCAGCCGAAGCATGGGTCAGCGCGCGGCTGCTGGACATCCTGCGCGGGCACAGTTCGCAGGTCGCGGCCGGGATGCGCCGCAGCGCGACCTTGCGCGGCCTGAGTGAGAAAGAGCGTGCGCCACTCGACAAGTGCGCCAACTACCTGCTGAAGTATCGCGCCTATCTGCACTATGACGAATACCTCGCCGCTGGGCTGCCGATTGCGACCGGCGTGATTGAAGGCGCGTGTCGGTATCTGGTCAAAGATCGGATGGAACTGACTGGCGCCCGGTGGCGCCTGGCCGGAGCCGAAGCGGTGCTGCGGTTACGCAGCCTGCGCGCGAGCGGTGACTTTGCCGAGTACTGGCAGTTCCACCTCGCGCAGGAGTACGCGCGAGAGCACGCGGCGCGCTACGCTAAGGGTGAAGTGCCAGTGCCGCAACTGCCAGCGAAGGAGGCTGGCAAAGGCGCTCATCTGCGTCTTGTCAAATAACGAATTGGTGTCGTTCTAAAAGAGCCGCACCCGTTTGATTTGTTGCCAATGTTCAGGTTCCATAAAGCAGTGACAAGTAACGAGTGATAAGTGATAAGCAAGTCCGAAGTCGTCGGGTCTGAAGTCCGAATTCAAGACAATCATGGTTTCGACTTCGAACATCGGACTTCGGACACTGAATATAGCGCGCCATCACCGGAGCCCCCTGCATCCTGTCTTTATCTCGTCACTGCTTTATAG
>JBHENC010000035.1:2065-2308 GCA_046262295.1 Pyrinomonadaceae bacterium
ACTGCTTGCGACCGTGAACTGTCATCTTCACTACTTGCCGCTCATCGGTCTTCGTAGCTGCTGCTTCGGTCAGCAGTGGTAATGGGTTGGAGCGCTTTGGTGAAGATGCATCGAAAACTTCCTTACGAGCAAAGGTGATCGTGTACTGAGCTTCAGCCATCAAGCTTGCCTTGTTTCTGAAGGCGTTTCCGCACTACGTCGAGCGACTCTCGCGGTTCGTTAGCGCGTTCGTTGGCGACAAGC
>JBHENC010000036.1:0-2054 GCA_046262295.1 Pyrinomonadaceae bacterium
CTTCGGTTGTGAATCCCGCGCGGTGCAGGCCGATGGAGTTTATGCCGCGAACGCGGGGCGGGTTGCCGTCCGTGATGAAGAAGGGCAACACGTCCTGCACGATCTTGGATTTGCCGCCGGTCATCGCGTAGCGACCGAAGCGCACGAACTGATGCGCGCCGACGTTCGATGATAGAAAGACGTGATCTTCAACTGTGACGTGACCGGCGAGCGCCGCGCCGTTGGCGAAAATGTTGTCGTCGCCGATCACGCAGTTGTGTGCGACGTGCGTGCCGATCATCAGGAAGTTGCGCGAGCCGATGCGTGTGGCTTCACCTTCGCCACTCGCGCGATGAATCGTCGCGCTCTCGCGTATCAAATTATCGTCGCCGATTATCAGGCGGCTTCTTTCGTTTTTGAATTTCACGTCCTGCGGACAGCCTCCTAAAACTGCGTGCTCGAAAACACGGTTGCGACGCCCAAGCGAAGTAAAACGCTTGATGACGACGTGCGCCATGATCTCGCAGCCCGCGCCGATTGAAACGTCTTCCTCGATGACGGCGTAAGCGCCGATGTGTGCGTCCGGCGCGATCTCTGCGCGCGGGCTGATGATGGCTGTGGGGTGAATGCTCATAAAAGAAGGTGCGTGTGGGCGCGATAGTACAGACTCCTGTGGCGGGCTGCAACTGCGCGGGGAATGCTTTCGCAGAGAAAGGCTGCATGGAAGAAAGAGAGCGCCGCGCGGTATATGGAACCGGCAATGATAAACGGTTCGTGATCCGTGCGGCGCAAAGAGATTGCAGACTTGCGGCGGCTTAAAAGCGAAGCTTAAAAGTCTTTGAAATAGTTCACTTGATACGGCATCGCGGGAGAGCCGTCGGCGGGGGCGACTTTGCGTATCCACTTGTCGGACATTTCGTCCGTCGAAGCCTCGACCAGCGACTGTCCGTGATGAATCGAATCGTCGTGGCAGACCAGTGCCATGCGAATCTCTTTGGAATTAACCATCCGGTCGAATCTCTTCAGTTCGTTGCGCGTGGCTTTATACATAAACTGGAATGATTCTCCGGCCTCTTTGGTTTTCCAGAATTGTGTGGTGGTGATTTTCAACTCCGGCGACGGGCAGATGGAGAAGACGTGCACAACGTCGTGGATGCGTTTGAGGGCGCGGTCGCCCGTTTTGTTTTCCGCGAGCGTTTTAAGGTCGGGATGCCCGTTCGATTCCTCCTTCAAAGGTGGCAGACTTGCGTTGAGTTCGCTGATCCGCTTGCGCAACGAAGCGAGTTCGTTATAGAGATAGATCATCTTAAAGGAATTTCTTTCGAGCACACCCTGGCGTATGTCCATCACGCGCGCCAGCCGCTTGAAGACCGAGCGATGATTCACTTCCGTTTCAAAACTTGCGTTGAGCGGCAGGATAAAGAGCAGATCGCATTCTTCTATTTCAGTCCCGAAGCGAATCGGTAAATTATCAATCACGCCGCCGTCCTCAAAAACACCATTATTCATCGAGGTATATTCAAAGAGCGGCGGAATGTCCATCGAGCAGAAGACGCCTTCGCGTATCTGATTCAGGTTTTCGGCGATGTCGTAGGTATCTTTCGAGACCGCTTCCCTCGATCCCCGGTCGCGCAGGTTCGCCGTCACGCTATCCAATCATGGCGGTTGGTGGTGAAACTCAGATTGGCCTTTTCGATATTCGAGCGCGTGAAGTAGAAGCGCATCGCGTCCGTCGCACTCGGATTTCGGACGTGATAGAGAAGCTGCTTTCCGGCCTCCGAAGGCTTCTCCTGCGCCTGCGCATTCTCGCCTCCGACGGCTGGCTCCCTGAAGATCATATCGAAAGTTTCCTGCCAGGGCTTATTGGAGAGAAAATAGTTGCGGCGCGTCGGCACGTAAGTGACCGGCAGCACGAGTCCCTGAACATCAACGCTGCTCCACCACTTTTCGAGCGCGCCCGGCGCACCGTTCGCTCCTTTGACGAGTCCCGCCAGCCAAAAGAGCGCGTTCCATGAGCCAATCGAAGTGCCCGCGATCATCTGCACTTTGTCGTGCGCGTTGTGCTCTTCCAGAAA
>JBHENC010000037.1:0-2018 GCA_046262295.1 Pyrinomonadaceae bacterium
CAACTCGCTTGTCTTGTCCGTAAGCGGGGCTCCCACTCAATGCAATAATGAGAGCAAGAATCGAAGTTTTCACTAAACTCATTTCGCAGCCCAACTATTCGATTTGAATTCCGCGCTCCTTAGCAATCCCACGCGCTTTCATGACGACGTCGTCATCGACTGGCTCTGCTCCGCCCATCCATCCTTGTATTTCTTCGATAGGCCGTCCCAATGCAACAGCCAACTTTTCGTCGTTGCCCTCAAACCCTGAGTCACGCAAGCGTTTCAGTAGTGTGCGTCCTTCAGTTTCAGTTGTGCCCTCGTCATCCACGGCGTTGGTTGAAATCTTGCGCTCATCATTTCCCATTGTGTGCTCCCTCAGCGTGTTGATTTCTACTGGCTCCTGTCTTCTGACTCCTGTCTACTGTTTAAAAACTCGGGGCGCAGCGCCGGCGGCACAATGTTGTTATCAAAAACTCCGTAAGCTGCTTGTTCGGGATCGGGCATTGGCGAAGACTCGGCCCAGGCGCAATCTTCTTCAATCTCGCGCAGCACGTCGGCGGTAATTTCGTCTAACTTATCTTTCGTCGCAATCTTCTGCGCCAACAAATGCCGCTCAAAGCGATCAAGCGGATCGTTGTTCTTTTCCCACCATTCAATTTCGCCGGATGGAACATAACGCTGGTCATCATGTTCAGCGTGGCCCTTGCGCCGGTAGGTCTTTGCTTCAATCAGGATGGCGCCGCCTCCGCGTCGCGCAAAGTCCGCCGCCCGTCTGGTTACTTCATAGCAGGCAATCACGTCGTTGCCATCAACGATGTGCGCGGGAATGTTATAACTGGCGGCCTTCTCTGCCAGGTCGCGAACGGCGGTTTGCAGACTGGTCGGCGTGGAATAAGCGTAGTGATTGTATTCGGCAATCACGATGAGCGGCAGCCGCTGCACAGCCGCGAAGTTAAGGCCTTCATGAAATGCGCCCGTGCTCATGCCGCCGTCGCCAATGTAAGCGACGGCTACTGTGCGTTTCTTTTGCATGCGCGCTGCGAGAAGGACCCCGGTCATCACCGGAATCATGTCGCCGAGGTGCGAAATTGGGCCAATAAAACCCTTTTCCATGTCGCCGAAGTGAATGTTCAGGTCGCGGCCGCCGGATGGTCCCCAGGCCTTGGCCATGTATTGCGCAAAAATTTCCCGCGGCCGAATTCCTTTAACCAGCACGGCGCCAAGATCGCGTATCAACGGGGTCACGAAATCCTGAGGCGCGAGCGCATACGCGCTGCCAACTGCAGTCGCTTCCTGACCGAGGGAACGAAAGACACCGCCTACAATTTTCGTCTGGCGATATAAATTGACAAGCCGTTCTTCAACCAGGCGCGTCAACTTCAGATAGCGATAAAGGTCGAGCATCTGCTCGGGTTTGAGCGACGTCTCGGTTGTACATCCTAATGGTTTCCCGTCGGTTGGACGGCGCGGCGCAAACTTGGTGCTCACCCGCATTTTAAAGGGCGCGGGTCGCGGACGATGACGCCGCCGTGGGTTCTTGTCACCCTCAGAACGCGGCCCAGTTTTGTTTGGTGGACTTTCCATTTTTGCGAAACGGGAATAGACAGGAATGTCTGTCCTATTTAAATATGCACTGCTAAATCGTGCACGCCCTCGGCAGCTTCCATAACGGCTTCGGAAACTGTTGGGTGCGCGTGCATCGTCTTGCCTAATTCTTCGGCAGTCGATTCGAGTTGCATAGCCACACAAGCCTCGGCAATCAATTCAGTCGCGTGTGGTCCAATGATGTGTACGCCCAAAATCTCGTCATACTGCTTGTCGGCGACGATCTTCACAAAGCCTTCTTCCTCGCCAAGGATGCGCGCCTTGCCGGAAGCGGAAAACGGAAACTTGCCAACCTTTACGTCGTAGCCTTGTTCCTTCGCCTTGGCTTCCGTCAATCCAACCGACGCTACTTCCGGATCACAATAAGTACAGTTAGGTACTAAACGAAGATTGATTGGCCGTACGCCTTTGTCACCGGCCATGTGTTCGAC
>JBHENC010000038.1:0-473 GCA_046262295.1 Pyrinomonadaceae bacterium
ATCTAAATGTGATCTTCCCGATCGAGCGTTTGCAGGAACTTGCGGCGGAGGGTGTGATCGACGCGCTCACGCCAAACTTCTTTTCGTTCATTGGTTATCAAATGGATCCACTCACGTTTGAGTCGACGTTGGCCGAAGACATCGCCTCTGCGGTGGTTGCGAACGGAGCGGACGCGGCGCTGTTGTGTCCGGCTTGACCCATATGACACCAGTCCGTCGCGCTCGTGCAGCGCGCCATCGAGCGAAAAGGAATCCCGACGGTCTCAATCACAGTCGCACTCGACGTGACGGAGCATTGTAAGCCGCCGCGCGCGGTCTTCGTTCCGTTTATGATGGGGCATCACTTCGGCGTGCCGTTTCATCGTGAACTGCAACGGCGAATTATTTGCGCGGCATTAGACCATCTCGCCAATGCGAAACGAAGTGGCGAGGTGCTGTCGTTGCCCGTGACGTGGGCGCAGTCGCGGCGGGAA
>JBHENC010000038.1:483-1214 GCA_046262295.1 Pyrinomonadaceae bacterium
GCATTTGAGCGCGCGTTGGGACTAAGAACTTAAGTTATGAAGGACCAAAACGGGAAATGATGTCAGAACAGATTGTGGTTGGAGTTGTGCAGGCAAGTCCGGTCTTCATGGACCTCGAAGCCAGTCTTACTAAAGCGACCACCTTGATTGGCGAGGCCGCGGGCAAGGGCGCCAAGCTCGTAGCGTTCGGCGAGACCTGGCTTCCCGGCTACCCTGCCTGGCTCGACCATTGTCCAGAAGCGGCATTGTGGAATCACGAGCCAACCAAAGAAGTCTTCGCGCGCCTGCGGCAAAACAGTCTCGTCGTGTCCGGTCGCGAAGCAAAGATGCTTGCTGAGGTCGCTGCTGACTTCAATTTGACTCTTGTGATTGGCATCAACGAACGTGTGGACAGTGGGCCAGGCAACGGCACACTCTACAATAGCCTGCTCACCTTCGGCTCCGATGGAAAACTTCTGAATCATCATCGCAAACTCGTACCGACATACACCGAGCGGCTAGTCTGGGGCCAGGGCGATGGCGCCGGACTCGAAGCGGTCGATACTCCTGCCGGACGGGTTGGCGGCTTAATTTGCTGGGAGCATTGGATGCCGCTCGCAAGACACGCGCTTCATGTTTCGGGCGAGCAAATTCATGTGGCCGTCTGGCCGAAGGTGGATGAGATGCACCAGCTCGCCTGCCGCCATTATGCGTTTGAGGCGAGATGCTTTGTGCTGGCGGCAGGTCTGATC
>JBHENC010000038.1:1224-1691 GCA_046262295.1 Pyrinomonadaceae bacterium
CTTCTGAGTCGACCGGCAAACGTGACGAGTTGCTACTGCTACGCGGCGGAAGCTGTGTCGTCGGACCCGACGGGCATTTCATCGCTGGGCCGGTGTTTGACGAAGAGACCATTCTGATCGCTGAACTTGATTCGGCGGCGATCGATAAAGGAAAGATGACGCTCGATGTTTCGGGTCACTATCATCGTCCCGATGTCTTCGATGTAAAGTTGCATAAAGGTTCTCGATTGATAAAAGGGGAAGCATAGAGATGGCCTGGATAAGAGTCATTCAAGAAGCGGAAGCCGATGGCGCGCTGAAGGAGTTGTACGGGCAGATGACCGAACCGTGGGGCGGCGTGGATAATATTCTTAAAATCCACAGCCTGAATCCTCCTTCGTTGCGAGCGCATTTCGAATTGTATAAGACCCTGATGCGCGGGCCTTCGGGTCTTAGTCGCATCCAGCGCGAGATGATTGCGGTCGTAG
>JBHENC010000038.1:1797-1904 GCA_046262295.1 Pyrinomonadaceae bacterium
CCACTATTGAATCCGGCATCACGCGGAGGGTCTCCGTGGCTTAACCAAAGACGATGCGCTGGTCGAACAACTTCAGAGTGACTTTCGCTCGGCGCGAATCAATGAGA
>JBHENC010000039.1:0-400 GCA_046262295.1 Pyrinomonadaceae bacterium
CGCGCGACGCGACGACCGCCGACATTGATGTGCCCGATTACGTCTCGGAGTTGACGGGCCACATGCGCGGCGCACGCATCGGCGTGCCGCGCGCTCTGTTCGGTGAAGGCTTGGACGCGGACGTGCGTGAAAGCGTGGAAGCGGCGATTGAAGTCTATCGCTCGCTCGGCGCAGAGGTGGTGGAGGTGGAACTGCCGCACGCCAAGTATGCCATCGCGGTTTATTACATCATCGCCACCGCCGAAGCCTCTTCCAATCTCGCGCGCTTCGACGGCGTGCGTTACGGCTTTCGCGCCGAAGAATCGCGCACGCTCCGCGAGATGTATCAACGCACCCGCGAGGAAGGCTTCGGCGCGGAGGTCAAACGCCGCATCATGCTCGGAACCTACGTGCTCTCCTC
>JBHENC010000039.1:410-1870 GCA_046262295.1 Pyrinomonadaceae bacterium
TGCTTGCGCTGCTTCAAATAGCCGATTGTCATGTCCATCGACGCGGTGCCGACGCCGACCAGCTCGGCGGCGGCGCCGGTGCGGCCGGCGTTGAGCAGGCGAGTCAGTATCTCGCCGCCGCCGCCGACCTCGCCGACGACCGCTTTCCTTCTCGGCGAAAAAACTGACGACCCGCTGGCAATGTATTTAAACGACATTTATACCGTGACGGCCAACCTCGCGGGCATTCCCGGCCTCTCCGTCCCCTGCGGCCTCTCCGCCGCCGGTCTCCCTATCGGCATGCAACTGCTCGGCCCCCACTGGAGCGAATCCACCCTCTTCCGCTTTGCCCACGCCTACGAGGGAGCGCAACCCTTCACCGCGCTCCCGCGCGTGATGGCAAAGGAACAGAGTTAAGGGACGCATTAGGAATTTGCGATCCAAATCTAAAGGGCGTGCTTCAAAGTTGAAGCACGCCCTTTAGATTTGGAATATTTTTCGCTCTGCGCTTTAGGCAAACAGTTTAAGCGTCGGGAGGCTTAGCCCTTCCTAGGGTTTTTATCGGGAATCAGATCGCCTGTGAAGAGTTCGATGACGTCTTTGGCCGTGCCGACGACGGGGATGATGTCGAGGCCGACGTGGAGGAGGCCGTTGCGCCAGCCCTTCTTTCTGATCTCATGCCCTGCGAAGCCGAGCGCGACGACAGTGCCGACAAACGGGATCGGTTTGAGCAGACGTTTCGCGAGACTCAATCCCCCGGCGCGCGCCACCCGGCGCCTCAAATCTCCCCGCGTTTCGATCTGTTTTATGTTTGCTGCCATCGCTTTTACCGTTTCGCTTCCCTGTTGAGTTCCGCACGCAGTTTGCGCTCGTCGTAGGGCGAGAGGTTGAAGGCGCGCCCGTCAATTTCAAAGGTCGGGACTTTGCGTTTGCCTCCGTTGAGTTTCATCACCAGCGCCGCCGCTCCGTCGTATTCTTCGATGTTGATTTCTTCATAAGCGATGCCGCGCTCGTTCAAGAAACGTTTGGCCTGGCGGCAGTCGGAGCACCATGTAGTCGTGTACATTTTGATGTCTGCCATCGCGCGAATTTTCTCCAGGATGAAAAATACGATGTCGTTATTGTAGCCTAAGCGGGCTTCGTTTGCATGAGGGCGAAGCACGCACCACCGCAGACACGAGAGGGCACGGAGGGAGCACAGAGAGTGTGAATGCCACTTGAAGCCTCTGTCTATCCTCTGTGCGCTCTATGCCTGCGGTGGTGTGTGACTTGATCTTGAGCCGTACCCAATTACCAATCGCCATGAGCCAAGTCAGGCGACATTCAGTTCGTCTGTGAGCGGGTTGGCGATGACGGCGTGCAGCCCCTGGCGCAGGCGGCGTTCGATCTCGGCGGGGTCTTGCGGGCGAGAGAAGAGATAACCCTGACCATAAGTGCAATTGAGCAGTTGCAGGCGCGCGAGTTGTTCGGCAGTTTCGATG
>JBHENC010000040.1:0-1864 GCA_046262295.1 Pyrinomonadaceae bacterium
ACCTAGGTCTGGGCGAAGATGATCAGGCGTTCGCATGGTTGCAAAAGGCTTACGATGAACACCATCCATATCTCATTCTGATAAAGGTGGAACCTGTCTTTGTGCGTGTGCGCCTGATCCCAGATTTGCAGCTCTCGTACGGAACGTAGGACTCTGATCCGGTGGCTGGGCGACCTTCACGGTTTGCTTTGCCATCGCGCTTGAAGCACTAATCATGGCCCTTAACGTCGGCACAAATCTCGGCCGCTACGAAATCCGCTCAAAGATTGGCGAGGGCGGAATGGGCGAGGTGTATCTGGCCGAAGACAGTCGTTTACACCGAAAGGTGGCGCTGAAAGTTCTGCCGGCGGACTTAGCCGCGAATAAAGATCGCATGCGACGGTTCGAGCAGGAAGCTCAAGCCGCCGCCGCACTGAATCACCCGAACATCGCACACATCTATGAAGTCGATGAAAGCGATGGAACCAGCTTCATTGCGCTGGAATTCATTGACGGGTTCACGCTCAGGCAATTAATTCACGAGCGGCAAACTGACTTAGCGAAACTTCTTCGTTATTTGCAGCACGTGGCGGAAGGCCTGGCGAAAGCTCACGCCGCCGGAATTGTGCATCGTGATTTGAAACCCGACAACATTATGGTGACGCGTGACGGGCACGCGAAGATTCTCGATTTCGGCCTGGCGAAACTTCTCGAACCCGGTTTAGGCGCGGGCTACCGCCCGCGCGATGTGGCGGGCAGTAGCCCGCCTCTAAACGATGAAGCCGGCAGGAGTGAAGTCGCGACGGCACTCATGCAGCAGCACTCGACTCCCGGCGCCGTGTTGGGAACCGTCGGCTACATGTCGCCTGAGCAGGCCGGAGGGAAAGTCAACGAGATCGATCATCGTTCAGACATCTTTTCGTTTGGCTGCATCCTTTACGAAGCAATCACGCGCCGCAAAGCATTCGAAGGCAAAGACGCAATTGATTCGCTCAACAAAATCATTCGTGAGCAGCCGGCGCCGCTGACTAACTTCAATCCCGATGCGCCTTACGATCTGCAAAGGATTGTCCGCCGCTGCCTCGCAAAAGATCCCGAAGAGCGCTATCAAACAATCAAAGACGTGGCGATTGAGTTGAAGGATGTGCGACGTCAGTTACAAGCGGACGCGGGCATCGACACGACATTTCCACCATCGCCGGGTGCAGGTTCGAGTGCTCAACCAATTAGTGAGCTTGATCGTTCACGCGCGGCTGCGGCGTCAACCAGTCTTTCGCCCACGCCTCCTTCAACGCATCCTTCAAGTGCCGAATATATCGTCAGCGGAATCAAACAGCATCGGCTTGCGGCAGTAGTCGTTGCCGGCGTGCTGGTTTTGGCGGTCGCCGCAGTTGGAATCTGGCTATACAAGTCTTTCGGCAAGGCAAAGAAATCCGACGTTGGCGGGAACGCTAAGCTTCAGCGGCTGACGACTTCGGGCAAGGCGTCGGACGCGGCCATCTGCTCGGCGGCGCTTCGCGGAAGGTGATGGAAAACGTCTCCTCGCCCGTCTCCCTATCGCCGGACGGAACGCGGCTGGCATTCATTCGTGCCAGGTTAGGCCAGGGAGAAAGCGCGCTGGTCGTAGCGAACTCCGACGGGACGGGCGAGAGGCAGGTCGCCGTGCGGAAGATACCCAACATTTTCGGCAGCAGCGGGCCATCGTGGTCGCCCGACGGGAAACTGATCGCGGCGGGCGTTATTAATTACGATCCGGCCAGCGGCGGGGCAGCGTCGACGGTCGTCGCCGTGCAGGTCGAAGACGGAGCCGAAAGGCCCATCACTTCTCAGACGTGGCCCCCTGCTGGCGTCGGCCAAGTCGTCTGGCTCACGGACGGCAGTGGCC
>JBHENC010000041.1:0-1857 GCA_046262295.1 Pyrinomonadaceae bacterium
GCAATACTCTGCGCGTCGCCGGAATCCGCCGCGATGCTTCCTACGAAGAAGGCATCTCTTACCATCAACTCGAAATCACTTACAGCCGCTTTGAAAAAACGCTGCGCTTTCCCTGCTCGATTGAGGGCGCGCGGCTGGCGCAGGACTACCGCGACGGGCTTTTGATTATACGTTTGCGCAGCGAAGAGAATTGCGAAGAAGGGAAGTAGGAAAACAGAAGTCGGGAGTCGGAAGTCAGGAGTCGGAATAAAGCGACGCTTGATTCGTGCGGCTCGGTAGAGCTTAGCTGAAAATCAGCAATGCGAGCCGCCATCAAACGCGAAGTGATTTACGATCTTTATTCTGATTTTCTGGCTTTCGGATTTCCGAACTCTATTTTTATTTTAGACTCATGGCTGAAAATCCAGAAAACACAGAGACGCAAAACGACGCAACCACACCCGCCGCGACACTCGAACAACCCGGCGCCAACAACGCGCCGCCATTCGAGATTAGCGTGCTGCCTTTAATCAACACGACGCTCTTTCCCGAAACAGTCGTGCCGCTCGCCGTCGGGCGTCCGCGCTCTGTCACCGCTGTCGAATCCGCGCTCGCCACCGAAGAGAAGTTGCTTGCTTGCATCAGCGCCCGCACCGAAAACGTGACGGGCACGGATGCTTCCGCAAGCGATCTTTACGAAGTCGGCACGCTCGTGATGATTAAACGCATGATGCGCTCCGAAGCGGAGGACGCGATGCACTTGATCGTGCAGGGCACGGAGCGCGTGCGCGTCCTTGAATGGAAACAGGAACAGCCGCATTTGCGCGCGCGTGTGCAAATTCTTCCGCACCTCGAAACGAAAGACGCGGAGGAAGTCGAAGCGACGAAGCGCAACGTGCAAGGGCTGATTCAACAGGCGCTTGCAATGCTGCCGCAGGTTCCGCAGGAAGTGCGCGCTGCCGTGCTTGGCGCAGACAATCCCGTGCAGCTCGCGTATTTTCTCGGCTCGGTCTTGAACCTGGGCGTCGAGCGCGAACAGAAGATGCTCGAAGCCGACACGGTTGATGAACTTCTGCGTCTCGCTTACACCTATCTCGCGCGCGAAATCGAGATTATGCAACTGCGCACGAAAATCGCAACGGACGCGCAGGGCGAGATGGACAAAGCGCAACGCGATTACATTCTGCGCCAGCAACTAAAAGCGATTCAAAAAGAGTTGGGCGACGATGACGGCGGCGAGCGTGCCGAAGCTGAAATGATGCGCGAGCGTCTTGACGCGGCAGACTTGCCCGACGATGTGCGCAAAGAATCCGAACGCGAACTCAAGCGCATGGAGAAGCTGCCGAACTCCGCGCCGGATTTCCACGTCATCCGTACTTATCTCGAATACGTGCTCGAACTTCCCTGGAAAAAGTCTACCGAAGACAAACTCGATTTGAAGGAAGCCCGCCGCATTCTAGACGAAGACCATTACGGCCTCGAAGACATCAAGGAACGCATCCTCGAATTCTTGGCCGTCATCAAACTGCGCCCCGAAGCGAAGAGTCCGTTCGATTGCGCGTGCGTTGGGACGCGAGTTCGAGCGTTTATCTCTGGGCGGCGTGCGCGACGAAGCGGAGTTGCGCGGGCATCGTCGAACTTATATCGGCGCGTTGCCGGGGCGCATTATTCAATCAGTTCGCCGTGCGGGTGTGAACAATCCCGTGATGATGCTCGACGAGATAGACAAGATGGGTGCGGACTTTCGCGGCGATCCGGCCTCCGCGATGCTGGAGATTTTAGACCCGCAGCAGAACAATTCTTTCCGCGATCATTACCTTGATCTGCCCTTCGACCTCTCGAAAGTTTTCTTTATCGCAACGGCCAACAGTCTCGCGC
>JBHENC010000042.1:0-1627 GCA_046262295.1 Pyrinomonadaceae bacterium
GTTAAGCGCCAACAGACCTCCGAGCCATAGCGGGGCGCGTTGCCGAACCTCTCTCTCTGTGCGGATCGCCATGAAAAGCAGATGTCAGATGTTAGATGTCAGATGTTAGTAAAAAGCTTTGACTAACATCTGACATCTGACATCTGCTATTACAGCGGATTTCAGTTGAGTGAGAAGGCATAACCACAATGCTTGAACCAGCCAAGAATGTCGTCGGCGGTAACTTTCTCAATGGCTTTCGCCAGGGCATTGTAAAGTCTTCTCTTAGTACGAGCCTTGAGCGAGCGCAGGGTCTCCTTGATCTTTGAAATGCACTCCTCGATCGGATTGAAGTCCGGCGAGTAAGTCGGAGTATGCAAGACCCTAGCTCCGGCAGCTTCAATCAAACTGATGGCCCGCTCCGAGTAATGAAACTTCACATTGTCGAGCAAAACAATGTCGCCGCCGCGCAAGACCGGGACGAGCAGCTGCGCGACGTACAGATCAAAGACCTCGGTGTTGATCGCGCCTTCAATCATCATCGGAGCGCAGACTCCGCGCAGCCCCATCGCGGCGATGGTCGAAACGTTTTGTCCGCGACCCGTCGGCTCAACCACCTCCGCGCGGAAGCCTTTCGGGGAACGCGCCCGAGTCCGCGTCATCGCAATATTGCTGGCGAATTCGTCAATGAAGATGAGACGCTCAAGCGGAAGTGTTTTTTGTGTCGCGCGGAAGGCGGCGCGTTCAACCGGATCGGCTTCGGCGGCGAGCCGGGTCTTTTTTTTTACCGTCAGCTCGAGCGCCTGTAAGCCACGACAGATCGTGCTTGGGCTGACCTCGACACCCGCTCTCTTCTTCAGCTGTGCGCACAGTTCTTCGAGCGTC
Source organism: Pyrinomonadaceae bacterium (assembly GCA_046262295.1). GTDB lineage: Bacteria > Acidobacteriota > Blastocatellia > Pyrinomonadales > Pyrinomonadaceae > JBHENC01. The sequence goes on from JBHENC010000042.1 coordinate 865, forward strand.
GCATCGGGCGTTTCCGCCACCAGGTCGGTTAAGGTCAGCAGGTCTGATTCGGTCAATTTCGCGCTCGCCCCGCCGCCGTGTGGCAGCGGCGCGATGTCACCGCGCGCGCGTTTTTGGCGCAGCAATTTGTAGATGAACGATTCGTGGACGCCGAACAACTTGGCGATTTTCCGCTTGCTGCCGACTCCACGTTCGACCGCATCAACTATTCGTTTTCGAAGGTCTAATGAGTAGCTTGCCATAGCTTCATTAAAAGCTGTTTTGTCTATTCATTCAACTGCAACCCGCTGTAACGATGTGTGGAACTCGTCGGACGGAGTGCATTGGACGAGAGTGGCAGAAAGAACCGCCTGGAGCCCGCGCAACGCGGGTGCTATGGTGGTATTCAAGGATCGAATCTGGATGATTGGCGGTGGCGTTATTGATGGAACGCCGACAGACGGACGAGCTGGAACCGAAGTTTGGTCTTCCGCCGACGGTATCAGTTGGACGCTGGCGTCTGACCACATGGCACGAACATGGGGCGGTTCTCCGATTATTTTCAACAGCAAGCTCTGGCTCGTCGGCGCAAACCGCGACGGCAATTTCTCGCGGGCAGTGTTAGTTACAGATGACGGAATAACAGTGAACCAGCGGCAAAGCTGCTTGACGAGATTAGATTAAAGACATTTTCGGCAGCTTGGCGTGACGTGGCCCCATAGGGTCGATTACTGTCTCTTCCATCACTTTTGCTATGGAGGATACAGCATGGAAACAACTGCTC
>JBHENC010000043.1:0-1496 GCA_046262295.1 Pyrinomonadaceae bacterium
TACCCGCAAGCCTTCTTGAGTTCAAGAGTTCGGGCCTCGGCCCGCGGGCGAGTTAGCAGCGGGTAGGGCTTGGGGCGGCGTTTGCGGGCGCGTGGCTCGAAGCGGCCGGGACGGTTGCCGACGCGGTGGCGAACTATGGCCTCAAGCAGAGCGGCGATGACGGCCGGCAAACTCGCGGCGGAGCAGGTCAGCAGCGGCAAGGCGAAGGCGTTGAGAGTTTGCACAGCGCCTTTGAAGCTGAGTGTGCGTGGGTCCAGACCATGATTGGCGGCGGCTTGGACCATCACTTTGCGGATGAGGTTGTAGACAAGCAGATGGGCCCACAACTCCTTCTGCACGATCGCCGGCGTCTTGCCGCGCAGCACATCCATCTGCAGCGTCTGCTTGAGAGAGCGCAGATCGAGTTCGGCGTGCCAGCGCCAACGGTAGAGCTCGGCGATGTCAGCTTTGGGGAAATCGACAGGATCGAGCAGCGTCGTGACTGCCGTGATGACGCGCGTGCGGAAGCGTTTCACGGGGGCATGCACGCGCAGCTCGCGCACGGTCAAGGTCTTGGGCAAGCGCTCGTAGGTGGCTTGGTCCATCCAGTCGGGACGCTCGGGCTTGTACCAGGTGACGAGGTGGTCGCATTTGCCCAAACGTTGGCCGCGGCGGAAGTCGGCGCGGCGGCGCTGATGCAGGCGCAGGACCGCATCGACGCGACGTTCTTGCAAGAGCGCGATCTCGAAAAACGAGCAAAAATAGCGGTCGCCGAGCACGACGTCGCCTTCGTCGAGGTCGTCGTGCAGTTGCCGCAAGAGCGCGGTTTCGCCGGTGCGTTTGCCCTGGTAGGGACCATAGGCGGCGTTAAGCACGCTGCCGACCGCCAAGGAGAATAAGACCACGAAGCGCAGGATGGGAAAGCCGACGCCGGCTTTCTGCGTGCCGGCTTGGGGATAGGCGGCTTGATTGGCGGGCGTGTCGGGCATCGACGCGGTCGAGCCGTCGACGAGCTTGACATCGCGGCCATGCCAACTCCAGGGCGCCGGCGCCTCCATCATCAGGTCGCGGCCGCTGCGGCGCGTGAGTTCGGCAAGCACGTTCTCGGGCAAACGTTGCCGGGCTTTGGCGTAGGCGCCGGTATCGGACGAACACGATGGTTCGGCGCGGGCCACACGCCAAGCAAGCAAGCGCGCCACGGCTTGCCGCAGCGAATGGTCCGGATCGACGACTTGGGTCAACCAGACCCACAAGGTGACCAGCGGCGTGTAGAGCCGCTCCGCGAACTCGACGTTCTCGGCTGCCAAGACTTGCTCGACCTGCTCGGCGGCGAGCACCTCGGCGAATGGCAAGCCCGGCGCTTGCGCGAATTGGCGTTGCAGTGACTCGACTTGGCAAGACAACCGTCCTTGGTTACGATGCGCCACGATAGGCCTCCATGCCGGAATGGCGTTTGTTGAGAATCACCATTCAAGCATGCGAGGCCTATTTCGTGGAACAGCAATGACTAACGGCGG
>JBHENC010000044.1:0-796 GCA_046262295.1 Pyrinomonadaceae bacterium
AGTCAGGCGGCGCGAGTGGCTTCAAGTTCGGCGATTTAATCGAAGCGGTCATAAAACGAGAAACGTACCCGACAAGGCGCGTCGCAATTCTTAAACGCACGCGCTTCTTAGTTCGATTTGATTGGAAGATTTTTCGGGTCTCTTCGTGTGAGTGTAACCGACGCGGCGGCTGTTCGTCCAACGCCGTGCCGGTTCGCTAAAGACGGCGGCGGGTGAGCAGGCTGATGACGGCGACGAAAAGCGCGGAGCCGATGATTGACCAGAGAATCGGAAAGCGCGTGCCGCCGATCACAACCGGAAAGAGTTCGGGCAAACCAAGCGAGCGCGCCAGCCACGCGCCAAGCAGCGCGCCGATAAAGCCGAGCGCGACGGCCGTCAGACATCCGCCACGTGAGTAGCCGCTAATCGCCTGCCCCAAAGAGCCGCACACGCCCGCGATGAGCAACAAAACTAATAAGTCGAATAAACCCATAAACTCAACGACCCCCATTTTGTTAGATTCTTTTGCAGATTAAGACGGCGAAACCGAGCCACTATCCGACGCTCAATAATATCATTCGCCGCCATCCGGCGCTTATTAATCGTGCATCAGTGATGGCAGCTTTCCGCGCCCTCATCACTATGACCAGTGCCGCCTTCATGGTGCATCTTATCCATTCCGTGGCACGCACCCGCTTTGCCGCCGCCGCAACCCCAGTGCTCGGAGCCGCCAAAATTCGTTTTGTCCGTGTACTCGAACTCCCCCTGATTGCTGTTCGTGTCTTTCGTATTAATCACGTCGCGTCCGGTCTTAACG
>JBHENC010000044.1:806-1469 GCA_046262295.1 Pyrinomonadaceae bacterium
TCCTTAATGCGCCAAGTCGTGTTGTTGCGCACCACGACGGGCTGCGAATCGTCTAGTCCCATTATGTAATCGGCGGCGAATTCGCCAAGCCCCGCCACCTGCAAAAGATTGTGCCGGTCGTTATACTCCTGCTTGACGGCGGCGTAGCGCACGCGCGGCGATAGCTCTTTCAACTTCGCGGCGCTCTCTTCCGCCGAAGCGTGTTCGATCACGCGCGTGGCGATTATCTTCAACGCTTCGCGCTGGCGTGCGTCGGCGCGCTCGTCAACGAAGATCGTCTGCCCGCTCTGTAAATCAGCCGCGCCGAAATGCAACCCATTAAGCGCGATGTCGCCGTAATGCCCTTCGCGTATGTCGTAGGAATAGAGCGCGCGGCAGTAAGAATGCGGCGACGGCCCCTGCCCGAAGTTGCAGGTACACGGCACACTGCACGTACACGTTTCCGACAACGCCCCGCGAATCATCCAACTTTCTTTCGCCGGACTCACGCCGCCCGCATCCGTTTCATTCAATGCCGCGCCCGCCGCCGCCACGCCGCCACGCACAGCATTATTACGCGACGCCGCAAAGAACACCGCCGCGCCAAGCGCGCCCACGACAATCAAACTCATCAACACGACGGGCGACAGCAGCACAACCACGCGGCGACGAAAACCCTTGCGC
>JBHENC010000045.1:0-1451 GCA_046262295.1 Pyrinomonadaceae bacterium
GCTTTAGATGATGCACTTCACAGCAAGCATCTCCAATATCGGGAACTGTAGAGAAATCAAAATCGCAAGCCTCACAAATCAAGCGCCCCATCTCCTCAAAGACAATTCGCTTCTTAGCTTTCGATAGGCTGGGGTTTCTTTCGCGCTTCAGGTGTGTGACTAACTTGGCTAAACCTTCATGCCCTTTGATAGTACCTAAATCAATGTCAGGAAGCTTGATTCTCTCATTCGTGGCTGAAACTACTTCTTCCAAGAGAAGGACACCGACGGCATCATCTCTTCCGCATACAGAGGGGTCTAAATACTTCCGCTCTCTGGAGATTTTAACTGGCCGGTAATACCCTCTATACTCCCATTGATTAGAAGCAAGCTTTAGAAATACTGGAATGGCGTTTTTCTGCCGAACAAGTAACTCAGCATATTTAACCACATTAGGGGCATCACCAAACGGCACTAACTCTGGAGCATAAGGATTAAGGTTAGTATCAAAGCAGCCGCATACAATTCTACCCTCTACGTGAGGCAAGTAGCTAATTTCATCTCCTCCAAATAATTTATGTATCTGTTTTCTGGTGAGGACCTTTCCAATTTTAAACTGCACATCTTTCCTCATGTTCATAACCTGATCTAATCGAATCATTGAAACGGGTAGAAGCCTAACGCCCGAATTAACCGGGCGCGACGAACCGCCGATAAAGCCAAGTCTCGCGCATGAAAGCAATGCTATTCGCGCTCCGGTTGAATGAGTTGTTAGGCGCGGCATGAAAGGTCATAGGCTTATGCCTGTAATACTTCCGCGCCCATTTGCTTTCTATTTTTGGCGCATCTCTTTTTTCAATTCCTTTTCGGCTTTGTTTATTGATTCACGCGCCATGCGACAATCAGTGTCGTCGTCATTTTCAATACAATTTACACAAACATTGAGGCTCATAGCTGCACCGGCAATTTCAATTCCCGCTGGACTCAACATCCGTTTATAATCCGTCGTTGCAGCACGTGCTCTGGGCTTTAATTCTTTCATAATCCTCATGCACTCTGCTACACCTTCCTCCCAGTTGTTACGCAACGCGACCATTCGGCGGGATTCACGCTCAATAGCCTTAATCTCATTTAGCCTCTCACGAAGTTCGGCAACACTCATTTGAGTGTCAAGTTGACCAACAGCGGAATTGCTCTGTGGGCGAGAGGGCGAAGTATTAGTTGATTCGGGTGAATTATTTGTTTGTGAATTCAAGACCGGCGATGATTGTTCTGGTGTCGTGCGATTATCATTCTTGCTTGTCTGGATGTATTTGGGCAAAGGCAACATTTCAGTCGAGCGTATAAAGCTCCAGACAACGCCGAACAGAAAATAGCTCGGAAGTATTGAGAATACTAGGTTCTGTTTACATTTGTAGGTTAAGCTCTTTGAATGCTACCCATTACTTTATCCGATGAACAATGGCAGAAGA
>JBHENC010000046.1:0-1449 GCA_046262295.1 Pyrinomonadaceae bacterium
CCGATGAACGGATCGGTGGGAGCCGGTCGCGGGCGATCACGGCGCGCATGGAATTTTCGATGATCGCGCGTCCACCTTCAGCCCGCAATTGTGGACCAACATGAATCGCGGTTGGCCTGCGCTCGCCGGAGCCGCCGGCCTGGCCTGCGCCGCGTTGTGGAAGAGGAAACGATGAAAAGTCTCTCCTTTCAGCCCAGTCAAGGGCAGTTGATAGAAACCCAGCGATAAATCACCGGGCTGTTTTCACAAAGTCACTACGGGACGGAAGAATACGCTGCGCGTCAGCAATCCCTTTGCTTGTTGTCTTGGAGGTTTAGAACAACGGTGCCGGAATTTACGTGCAGGCTTTCTGAAATTACTACACCGCTCACACATTCCTGGGAGCACACGGTCGGCAGCGGTCACGCGCCGCTCGCGCTGCGCGCCGACTGGCAGGCGCAACTGCGGCGCTGCCACAACGAATTGGGATTTCGATACGTGCGCTTTCACGGTTTGCTCTCGGACGACATGGGCACGCTCATCAATCACGGCGACGAGTTGCTCTACTCGTTCTTCAACGCCGATCAAATCTTTGACTTCCTACTTTCCATCGGCATGAAACCTTTTGTCGAACTGAGCTTCATGCCCGAAGCTCTGGCGTCAGGGCATAAGACGGTCTTTCACTATCATGCCAACGTCACGCCGCCGAAAGATTACAAGCAGTGGGCGACGCTGATGAGGAAGCTGGTCAAGCATTGGGTCGAGCGTTACGGCATAACGGAAGTAAAAGAATGGTTCTTCGAGGTGTGGAACGAGCCGAACCTGAAAGAGTTTTGGACAGGCACGCGGGAAGATTATTTCAAGCTTTACCGCCACGCCGCCGAAGCGATTAAGAATGTTGATGCCGCGCTTCGGGTCGGCGGCCCGGCGACCGCGAAGAATGAGTGGATCGAAGAATTTCTCGACTACTGCGAAAGGAACAAACTCCCCGCCGATTTCATCTCGACGCATCATTACCCGACCGACGCGCTGGGCAATGAAGGCGACGATACGGAAACACAGTTAGCCAACAGCCGGCGCAGCATCCTGCGCGAACAGGCGCAGGACACGTTCAGACGTGCGCGGGGTAAGCCGGTTTATTACACCGAGTGGAACGCCTCATCGAATCCACGTGATTCACGGCACGACGAACCTTATGCCGCCGCTTTTCTAGCCAAGACCGTGCTGGAGACGAACGGACTCGTTGAGGGCTACAGCTTCTGGACGTTCTCAGACATCTTCGAGGAGAACTATTTTCCGTCTATACCGTTTCACGGCGGCTTCGGCTTGCTCAATTTGCACGGCATCCCGAAGCCGACTTACCGCGCCTATCAGTTGTTACATGCGCTCGGCACAGAGCAGTTGCTGGTTGACGGCGCGCACGAAACCGTGGACGCATGGGTCATCCGCAAAGAGCACTCGCTCACGATC
>JBHENC010000047.1:0-569 GCA_046262295.1 Pyrinomonadaceae bacterium
TAGCAGAGCGGCGGAACCCATGGTTCCCCCGCTGACCTCCTCCTTCGCGATCCGCGCGCTAGTGCTAGTCAGCGCCTGGGAGGGCCGGCGCCGACAACGACACCGGCTTGAGCTCCATCATGGACGGCGGAACCGTCGTGGTTCCGCCGCGGCCGCGTGATCTTGGAGCCTGAGCGGATTCTTCGGCTGGAAGACGACCGCGTCGTCCTACTCGACCAGCGGCGCCTGCCCGACGAGGAGGTCGAGGTCGAGTGCCGGAGCGCGGCGGAGGTGGCGAGGGCCATTCGTGACATGGTCGTTCGCGGCGCGCCCGCGATCGGGATCGCCGCTGCGTACGGATACGCGCTGGCGGCCCTGCGCGGCGAGGAGCTCGACGCCGCCGCGAAGACCCTCGCCGCCGCGCGACCGACGGCGGCGAACCTTGTCTGGGCGCTGTCGGAGATGCGCGCCTGGGAAGGCGACCCGGCCGAGCGCGCGCGGGAGATCCACCGCGAGGAGGTGGAGCGCTGTCGACGCATGGCCGAGCACGCGGTCGAGCTGTTCGCGCCGGGTACGCGGGCGCTCACGCA
>JBHENC010000047.1:654-907 GCA_046262295.1 Pyrinomonadaceae bacterium
CCGCCTGGGAGCTGGAGGCGCTCGGCCTCCCGCACACGGTGATCGCCGACTCCGCTGCCGCGACGCTGATGGCGGCGGGGGAGGTGGACTGCGTCGTCACCGGAGCAGATCGGATCGCGGCGAACGGCGACACCGCCAACAAGATCGGCACGTATGCGCTGGCGGTGCTCGCGGCGCACCATGAGCTCCCGCTCTACGTCGTTGCGCCGAGCTCGACAGTCGACCTCGAGACCCCGTCGGGGCGGGGCATCCC
>JBHENC010000047.1:1070-1426 GCA_046262295.1 Pyrinomonadaceae bacterium
GAGCGGGACGCCGGCGAGATCACCTCGCGCTTTGCCGCCCGCAACCCGGCGTTCGACGTCACGCCGGCAACGCTCGTCGCCGCCATCGTCACCGAGGACGGCGTGCACCGCGCCCCCTACGCGGAATCGCTCGCACGGGCGGTTCAGGTGTGAACGCGATCATCCTGGCGGCCGGCTACGCGACCCGGCTGTACCCGCTCACACAAACGATCGCCAAGCCGCTGTTGCCGCTTGCGGGCCGGCCGATCGAGTACATCCTCGACCGGCTCGCGGAGCTTCGGGATCTGGACGGCGTACACGTCGTGACGAACCGGAAGTTCGCCGGTGCATTCGAGGAGTGGGCCGCAGGTGCGGAG
>JBHENC010000048.1:0-239 GCA_046262295.1 Pyrinomonadaceae bacterium
CTTCGCCGCAAGCTTCCATAATCCGCGTCAAGCTCGTCAACACGAAAGCCGTGTGAAAATTATCAGCCCATGATTGATAATTATCCGCGCCATAGCTCCACGAGCCGTCTTCGCGCTGGCGTCGCACAACATATCGCGCGCCTCGCACAGCCCATTCGCGCAACTCTTCTTCGTTCGTTAAAGCCGCAACGCTCGCCAGCGTTTCCGCCGCCAGCAGGCTCGCATTAAAAACGCGCGTC
>JBHENC010000048.1:484-921 GCA_046262295.1 Pyrinomonadaceae bacterium
TGCCAGCGGCCTTCAACGCGCGCCGCCAGCAGATCATCGAGCAACGCGCGCGCTTCTCGTTCCGATTCTTTCGTTCCATGGCGACGAAAATCTGCGAGCGCCGCGAGCGCAAAGAGCGCCGTTCCTTTGCTATTTCTCTGGACAGGCACGCCCGCAAGGAAACGCAAATTAACGGGCGAGCGTTTGAAGAATTGCGTCCATGCGAGACGCATGAGGCGCGAGTGTTTGAGCGGCGTGGACTGAAACAAACGGCTGTTCAATCCGTCGAACGGATCGTGTCCGGCGTATGAGCGCGCGCGACACCACGCAGCGAGTGATTCGTGTGCTTGCCGTATATCGCTCACGTCATCTTTAACGATGTGACGTTCATCCATCATGTTCTTCGGCAAGTGTTCTCGCGCATTAAGCTTAAACGGTGGCGGCGACATTTTCGATGC
>JBHENC010000048.1:931-1381 GCA_046262295.1 Pyrinomonadaceae bacterium
GCCCGTGACGACGCAGGCGCTCCGGCGCAAGCAGATCGCGCGCAAGCGGCCTCAAAGTTTTCTTCAGCCATTCGGCGACCGGCACGCCGAATCCTTTTTTGCCGCGCCTGCCGACGAATGCGGGCACAAGCTCGCGCACCGCCCGCTTTAGAATGTACTTCGAGGTGCGCCCGCGCAGCTTATAGTTCAAAGGTAACGCAGCGACGTATTCGGCAACGCGATGATCCAGAAACGGCGCGCGCACTTCAAGCGACACGGCCATGCTCGCGCGATCTACTTTCGTCAGAATGTCTCCGGCTAGATACAACTGCGCATCCAGCGCCTGCATTCGCTCGACGAGCGTTTCGCCGTCGCATTCAGTTTCAAAGAAACGGCGCGCATCCCTGTAAACATCCGCGTCCGTCACCCGCTTTACATCCGGAGTTAAAAGCTGTTCCTGGTGGGTCGGCG
>JBHENC010000049.1:0-1362 GCA_046262295.1 Pyrinomonadaceae bacterium
GTTGCTCGTCGCAGTGACATTCGCTTGATTCACCCATGTTATTCCTGTACTACTTGCCGGTGGGATTTTTACGATGAACATATCTCGTCTGCCGTTTGCTGTGCTCCAATTCGATGTGAACGCAACAAATTGCCCGTCGCGGCTGATATTTGCGCGCGGTTGATCCCAGTAGGCATCGGTATTATTCAAGCCATAGATTGAACGATGGTGGCAGAATCTTCTTACACTGCCGCTCCCATCAGTCTTTACTTGAAACAATTCTCTATGAAATAAGCCATCGCCTACCGACGCGCCAGCATAGGTTTCCACTAACATCCACGATTCATTGGTAGCAAGCAGCGAATTATGACTACTCTGCGAATAATCGGGACGCAAGTCGAGAACTGTGACTAATGATGAATGCGGACTGCTGAAGTTTCTGCGTACATATCCGTAATCCGCTCCACTACTACCATCTACCTCAAATCCGATATTGTATCCGGTACCGTTATCCGAATGACCAATCGGTGCTCTATCGGGATCTCCCTTTACAAGTCCATTCCTTGACCAAGAGTTTTGCCCATCACGAATATAGTTGCTTATATTCGCAGCAAGGCTGGCCTCGCCTTTTACGAGCAGCCAGCGCCCGGATTTATCAATCTGAACTTCATCAAGGTCATCAATAGTTGAAAGGGTTTGATTTAGCAGAATACTGTTAGTTGAAACCCTATAGACCATATAACCGACCTTAGTATTATGGAGTCCATTGGGGTCACGGTGATACCGCGTCCACGCGAACACATCGTTGTCTTCGGACTTGGACATCTGAAAGAAAAAATCACCTGCCGGAACGTCGGCAGTGAAGTCTCTGATTGATATATATGTGCCTGTTGAAGCATCAAACTTCCACAGCTTAGCGGCAAGACTACTACCGGAGCTGACGCTATACAGTATGTTGGGGTCATTACTGCTCCAGATCGCGCCCTCTGCTGTAAACGTAGTTGAAAGCACCTGCCGTGTCGTCCCAAGCGTAAATGTAATGGGATCAAAATTATATACGGCGTCACCATTACTCCGCTTTACGAGTATTCGCGTGTTATTGCAATTGAAAGTAGGCCAGTAAGAATAGAATGTGCCATTAATAGCACCATCGTTTTGGTCAGTCACGCGCATTATCTGAGTGCCAAACACCGGATCTGTAAACTTGCCGCCCGCCGCTGGTAGTGCTGGCAAAGGTGGTTCTTGATAAATAGCTCTGTCTGTCTTGATGCCTGGGCTGGAAGCACTAGAGATAACGACGTTACTTATTGTCGCATTACTGTTTTGTAGCGAGGTGTCCACTAACAATGGATAGGTTGGCGTCAATCCGCTTGGATGGAAAGC
>JBHENC010000050.1:0-1274 GCA_046262295.1 Pyrinomonadaceae bacterium
TGAACTGCACCCTTGACTGAGACAAAAAGTTAAGCCACTACTCATTTGAAAGAGGAGGCTTAACATGGTTCTCAAACGGCGCATCTTTACCCGCGACTTCAAGCTGCAAGTTGTCCGCAAGGTAGATGCCGGCAAGTCAATGGCGCAAGTCTCGCGCGAACACCAGCTCAACCCGAACACTATCGCCAAATGGCGCAAACAACTTCGTCAGTATCCGAACACAGCCTTTGCCGGGCGCGGCAACCATTACACGGACGAAGCGCGTGTCGCTGAACTAGAGCGGATGGTCGGTAAGCTGACGATGGAAAACGACCTCTTAAAAAAAGCCTTAGCCTTGCTCGACGAGCGCGCCGCAGCCGCGAAGATCGGGAATGGGTCAAGCAAGTGACCGAACTGGTTGCATCCGAGACATCAAAGAGGGGTCTGGCGCTTGCGCCAGCCTGCGCTGCCGTCCGCATCTCGCGCGCCACCCTTTATCGGAAGTGGGACGCGCCAGTCGAAGCCGAAACAGCGGTACGAGATGCGATTCAACGCATCGCTTTAGAGATGCCGTGCTACGGCTATCGCCGCATTACAGCGGAACTCAAGAGGCGCGGATACACCGTTAATCACAAAGCCGTGTTACGGCTGATGCGCGAAGATAATCTGCTGTGTCTGCGAAGAAAGCGCGCCTTTGTTCTAACGACTGATTCGCGGCATAGTCAACCCATATATCCGAACTTCGCGCGCCAAATGGTTGTCACTTCAATCAATCAGCTATGGGTCGCCGACATCACCTACATTCGGCTGGCGCGCGAGTTCGTCTACTTGGCAGTCGTCATGGATGCGTTCAGCCGCCGCGTGATTGGTTGGGCACTGGAACGCTATCTCGACGCGGCACTGACGCTTCAGGCTCTGCGGATGGCTGTGGCTGCTCGTGCAGTTCAGCCCGGCTTAGTGCATCATTCCGACAGAGGTGTGCAATATGCCTCTGCAGATTACACCGAGTTGCTTGTCAAACATGGTATCCAGATCAGCATGAGCCGGACGGCTAACCCGTATGACAACGCGCGCTGTGAACGGTTCATGCGGACGCTCAAATACGAAGAAGTTTACCTGTCTGACTACGACACGCTTGCGGAAGCCAGAACTTCAATCAAGCATTTTCTCGAAGAGGTTTATAATCAGAAGCGGCTTCATTCAGCCATCGGCTATGTGCCACCGGCTGAGTTCGAGCAGTCGCTTTTAACTGTCAACCATCCTTAACTCTTTGTCTCATTCAGGGGTGCAGTTCA
>JBHENC010000051.1:0-411 GCA_046262295.1 Pyrinomonadaceae bacterium
GGCTCACAGAGCACGTGCCAACTCGAGAGCCTACGCGCGTTGCGGCGGCCTCGGCAAACATCGTGCGTCCCGCGGCTTCGTCGGCGATCAGGCCGGCACCCGGCCGGCGCGGCGGCGCCAGCGGAGGAACGCCTCCATGAAGTCGTCGAGCTCGCCGTCGAGGACGGCACCGATGTTGCCGGTCTCGTGCGCGGTGCGGAGGTCCTTCACCAGCTGGTTGGGGTGGAGCCAGTAGGACCGGATCTGGCTGCCCCAGGCCACCTCCCGCTGCTCGCCGGCCAGGGCCTCGAGCTCGGCCCGCCGCTCCTCACGGGCCCGGTCGGCCAGCTTGGCGGCGAGGATCTGCAGGGCGACGGCCTTGTTCTGGTGCTGGCTGCGCTGGTTCTGGCAGGAGACGACGATGCCTGTGGG
>JBHENC010000051.1:421-1274 GCA_046262295.1 Pyrinomonadaceae bacterium
GCATGCGGTGGGGCAGCGGCAGATCTAGCGGCCCGGCGAGCATCCGCCGCAGGAAGGCCGGCAGTTCGTCGATGTCGACCTCGGCGCTGACCTCTTCGAAGAAGGGCACGGCGTCGAATGACGCGAACGCGGTGTGGCGACGCGACTGGGCGTCGAAGGGCGAGATGCGCACCAAGCGGTGGACGCCCTTCTCCGACGAGAGCAGGCCGTAGGCGTAGCGGCCCCGCACGATGAAGGTGGCCGAGGTGATGCCCGCCTCGCCGCCGGGCGAGACCTCCTCGACCTCCACCTCGAAGCCGCGGCGCTCGGCCCAACGCAGGTACATCCGCAGCAGCATCTCCGCCCAGTCCTGCGAGTCGGTGCCCCCGGCCCCGGAGTGCACCTCGCACACGGCGTCGCGCTCGTCGTGCTCGCCCGTGTAGAGCGACCGCAGCTCGAGCGCGTCGAGGTCGGCCACCAGCGAAGCGAGGGCCGCCTCCAGCTCCGGCTCCACGGAGTCGTCCGCCTCGTCCCGCCCCAGCTGAAAGAGCACCTCGGTGTCGGAGAGCCGTGCGAGCAACCCGTCGACCAGCTCCACGTCCTCGGTCACCCGCGCCAGCTCGGTGGTGACAGACCGAGCCGCGTCCGGGTCGTCCCAGAGCGCCGGATCCGAAGCCTTCTTCTCCAACTCCGAGAGCCGAAGGCGCTTGCCGTCGATGTCCAGCGCATGAATCAGCTCCAAGAGCCGCTCCCGCTCAGCGCGCAGATCGTCCGTGAAGTCCCTCATTCCCACGCCCCCACCAGAACCGAAGGAGGGAGCAGCGCCAGACGGAGGCGGGGTGGGTGGCCGGAGGGGAGGGACCCGCCTGGGAGG
>JBHENC010000052.1:0-1255 GCA_046262295.1 Pyrinomonadaceae bacterium
GAGCAGAACCCTCCAGAGTGCTAGACCGTGCATTCTATCGACGCCCGAACCGGCCTGTCAACGCGCCCTTCACCGCGTGCTTGCCGCCGCCGCTTGTTTATTACCGAGAATTACGCCTGCCTAGAGCGGTTTCAGATTGCGTGTACAAGCTAAATTGATTCAAGATGCGTACATGAGACCATACTCCCAAGACCTCCGAGAGAAGATCGTCCGCGCCTTAGAAGAGCAAGAAGAGACGCAGGACGAGATTGCCGACCGCTTCTCTGTCAGCGGCTCGTTCGTCGCTAAACTGTGGCGACGCTGGCGCGAGACGGGCAGTTGCGCGGCACTGGCGCATGGCGGTGGAAGGCTTCGCAGTTTGCACGCTTCAGAAGCGGTGCTGCGCCAAGAGGTCGCCCGCCAGCCCGATGCCACGCTCTCGGAGTTGCGTGCGCGGGTCGTCGCGCACGGCGCGCCCGTGGTGTGTTTGGCGACGCTGTGCGCGGAGTTGCAGCGCCTCGCCTTGCCGCGCAAAAAAAGTCGCTCCACCACAGCGAGCGCGACAGTGAGCGGGTGACGGGGTTGCGCGCCGAGTGGCGAGAGCGTGCGGTCAACTTGCTCGTCACGCGGCTGAAGTTCTTGGACGAATCGGGCAGCAACTTGGCGTTGACACGGTTGTTCGGGCGTGCCGCACCGGGTCAGAGGGTCGCCGAAGGCGTGCCACAGAACTACGGTGAGAACGTGACGATGCTGGCGGCCATCGGCATGGGTGGGGTCAGTGCGCCGATGACGGTCAACGGGGCAGTAGATGGTGAGGTCTTTCTGGCTTACGTCCGCGAGATGCTTGTCCCGACGCTCCGCGAGGGTGACATCGTGGTGATGGACAACTTGAGCGCGCATCGGGTGGCGGGTGTCGCCGAGGCGATTGAAGCGAAGGGTGCGCGCGTCGAGTACCTGCCGCCCTACTCGCCCGACTTCAACCCGATAGAGCAGTGCTGGTCGAAGATCAAGACCGCTTTGCGCGCAGCTAAAGCAAGAACGCGCGAAGCGTTGGAAGCCGCGCTCAAAGAAGCGTTGCTGACCATCACGGAAGCGGACGTGCGCGCGTGGTTCGCTCATTGTGGCTACCCTGTACACTGATTATGAAACCGCTCTAGTGTCGTTTCTGCTCTCGCTTTCTTGTTGAGCAACAGTGCCTCCTCCACCTCATATGGATGGTATGCGTTGATAATGATGACTGTTCCGGCGCTTCTTGTAGGGACAGTCTATTTTCAGA
>JBHENC010000053.1:0-456 GCA_046262295.1 Pyrinomonadaceae bacterium
GTCCCACGGCGCCGGGGGCAAGGCCACCCAGAGCATGATCGAGGGCCTGTTCGTCCCGGCCTTCGGCTCTGAGACGCTCGCGGCCATGGGCGACGCCGGGTCCGTGGCCGACGGCCTCGTGATGACCACAGACAGCTTCGTCGTCAAGCCGATCCGCTTCCCGGGCGGGTCGATCGGCGAGCTCGCGGTGAACGGCACGGTCAACGACCTCGCCGTGAGCGGCGCGCGCCCGCTCTACCTCTCCGCCGGCTTCATCCTCGAAGAAGGCTTCCCCCTCGAAGATTTGCGGCGCGTGCTCGCCTCGATGCGCGACGCCGCCGCCGAGGCGGGAGTGCAAGTCGTCACGGGCGACACCAAAGTAGTGCAGCGCGGCGGCGCGGACAAACTCTTCATCAACACTTCGGGCGTCGGCGTCATCGAGTCGCCCGTGCGGCTCTCCGCCTCGGGCGCGCGGGT
>JBHENC010000053.1:623-1237 GCA_046262295.1 Pyrinomonadaceae bacterium
AGCTCGAACTGGAGACGGAGATCGAGAGCGACACCGCGCCGCTCGGCTCGCTCGTCCGCGACATGTTGGACGAGGCCTCGCGCGTCGCGTCGCTGGACGCGGTTCATTGTCTGCGCGACCCGACGCGCGGCGGCGTGGCGACGACCTTGAACGAGATCGCGCTCGCCTCCGAGGTTTGCATAGAGATTCGCGAAGACCGCATCCCCGTGCGCGAAGAGGTGAGGGGCGCGTGCGAGATTCTGGGGCTCGAGCCACTTTACGTCGCGAACGAGGGCAAGCTCGTCGCCATCGTCTCCGCGGGAGTCGCCGACGCGCTCGTCGCGCGCATCATCGGCGAGGTGACGGCGGAGCCGCGGGGCATCGTCGCCCTCCGCACCGGATTCGGCGGCACGCGCATCGTGGACATGCTGGTCGGCGAGCAGTTGCCGCGCATTTGTTGACAAGCCGTCGGATCAAGAGGACACGGGTTGCCATGTCTCCGGAGTTAACCTCTTGCTAATGTAAATAGAAGTGAAGACGAAAAATCTTTTCACCAGATGGGGTTTGGGGTATGCTGGCGGCACGCTCCATTTAGACATTTTATGTTCGCTGCGATTTTCCCCGCTTACTTAAGG
>JBHENC010000054.1:0-509 GCA_046262295.1 Pyrinomonadaceae bacterium
CAGAATGGCAGCGCCGGCGGCTCCGCGAATTGTGTTGTGACTTAGCGCGACAAAGCGGTAATCAAGCACGTTGTCGGGCTGGAGCCGGCCGATGGTGATGCTCATGCCATTGCCCGCATCGCGATCCAGGCGAGGCTGCGGCCGATCTCTTTCCTCACGCACAATGATTACCTGTTCCGGTGCGGAATGAAGTTTCAACTCCTGCGGCAATGCGCTGAACGAAGAAAACGCTTGCTTCACTTCATCAATTTTCGCTGCGCTGTTTAGCTTTACGCGCACCGCGGCCAAATGTCCGTCGGATACGTTCACACGATGACATTGTGCGCTGACCTTCATCGGCGCCTCTGTAATCGTCTCGCCGTTCATTCTGCCCAGAATCTTCAACGTCTCCTGCTCGATCTTTTCTTCTTCGCTCTCGATAAACGGCAGGACGTTGTCGCTGATTGCTAATGAAGCGACGCCGGGGTAACCGGCTCCTGATAACGCCTGCATGGTGGTTGCTACCGCGC
>JBHENC010000054.1:649-962 GCA_046262295.1 Pyrinomonadaceae bacterium
TTTGCGCGTCGAGTAGTGCGAGATGTTCCGGATTTATTTCCGGAATTAATAGCGGCACATCATGGTCCATCCGAAAAGCTGAGGAATTACTAATTACCGGATAACCGGCCGCGGCAAAGTCGCCCTCCGTTTTCCGTGCAATGTCGCCAGGCAAACTGGAAAACACCAGATCGCAATCGAGCGTCGGCTCAGGCGCTTGCACCGGAAGTGATCGGACAAACTCGGGCATCTCGCCGGCAAGACGCCAGGTGCAAGCTTCGGCAAAACTTTTTCCTTGCGATCGATCGGAAGCGGCCAGCGCGGTGATCTGAAA
>JBHENC010000054.1:972-1207 GCA_046262295.1 Pyrinomonadaceae bacterium
GCGGCAAAGCCGCGAACCGAACGTCAATGTTTCAGCGCCCCTTTGATCCGAGCAACGCCTTCGGTTAACACCGGCAAGTCAGCGCAAAACGAGACGCGCAGAAAACCTTCGGCTTGGCTGCCGAAGGCATTGCCCGGAACGGTTACGACTCCGGCGCCCAGAAATGTTTCCGCAACTTCCAGCGACGATCCATAGCCATGGACGTCCAGCATTGTGTAGAACGCGCCGTCGGGTG
>JBHENC010000055.1:0-396 GCA_046262295.1 Pyrinomonadaceae bacterium
GCGCATAAATCCCCTGGTACCTGGTTATGAGATCTGTGCCGCTCGCCAAGCCTTTCCCCAGATTAATCTTTCCTGCCCAGGGGAATGTGAAACCAGCGATAGTTGACTGGTGAGTTGGCAATTCAGTGGTCGTCAAGAGCGGCATGCCGAGATTGGGGAGCACGGAAAGGTCCGTGCGCACCAGGCGGGCGAGCCGGACAGCGCCTTCGATATTAAGCTCGCCGGCGCCCTGCTCATATTTGTTAGCACCCGACAGTGTTTGCGCCGTGTACGTCATGATCGACTTGATCATGTTGGGTGTCAGCGTGGGATTGGCTTGCAGCATCAAAGCCGCCGCGCCAGCCACGACTGGGGTCGCCATTGAAGTACCATTCAGATACATATACTTGCGATTGT
>JBHENC010000055.1:476-733 GCA_046262295.1 Pyrinomonadaceae bacterium
CGTAACGATCAGGTTGTTGTCCGCCTCAGCAAAGACCATCTTATTTCCCGGGGCGACTAACTCAGGCTTGAGCATGTCATCGTAGTGCTTGACGCCGAGGTCGTCAGTCCAGAAACTTCGCGTCGGGCCGCGCGAACTGTACGTGGTAACCGTATCATCAGCCCGAGAGACTGTTCCATAACTGTTGCTCGCACCGACTGTGAGCGCCGAAGGCTCAATACCGGGAGAGTGGATCGCTCCATAAATCTTCTGGCCCA
>JBHENC010000055.1:845-1180 GCA_046262295.1 Pyrinomonadaceae bacterium
TGTTTGCATTCGGCGCAATGCCGAGGTACGCCCCTTTCGCCATGCGGCCATTACCAGCCGCGATGGAAGCGACGTGTGTGCCGTGACCAAAAGGATCGTCGACTCGATCCTGGCCAGTGAAGTCCTGGCTGAAACCGATGCGCCTTTGATTGTTCTTGTCCAGGCCCGACACGTGGCCGGTGTCCATACCGGAGTCAAGGACGGCGATGCCAATGCCGGTGCCATCTAAGCCGCTACCGGGAACGCCGTTATTGGCCCGCACCATGTCCGCGCCAGTTGTCGCTGATACATGTCCGAACGATTTCACCTCGGCATCCAGGGATACGGTCTGAAGT
>JBHENC010000056.1:0-325 GCA_046262295.1 Pyrinomonadaceae bacterium
TCCGTATCTGTCGGTTGATCGAGTCCGACATCCAGAATCATCTTGACGGAAGCGCCGCCACGTTCGGCAAAGGCCGCGCGCAATGCGGGAAGCGTCAAAGGCTGCGCGGCATCGCTCGGTTTAGTTTGCACCATTGAGCGAAGCGTTTGAATGAAAGCTTCGTGACCGAGAGCGCGGTCAACGAGTCGCCAGATCATCGCGCCTTTGTTTGTGACAGAGGCAAAATAAGTAGGATCAAGCGGCGTCGCCTGCGAAAGCGGTGCATCACGGCGCGCAACGGCGGCGTAAGCCAAATGCTCGCGCGTTCTCTCCGCTTCTGCCGCTT
>JBHENC010000056.1:335-1155 GCA_046262295.1 Pyrinomonadaceae bacterium
GCTGCCGCCTTCTCCCCGGACGGACGTTGCGCCGCCGATCCAGAGCCGCGCAACTGTTTCGGCGATTTGTAAGGCGGTTGCGGAGTCAGTTTTCGCGCGCCTGAAAGCCGCCGCGTCGAGCAACAACGTCCCGCCACTATTAAAGCCTGCGCCACGCCGAACGGCGACGAGCCGCACTGGAGCATCTGGCGCACCGTTGAAAAGAGTGGCGTAAAACGCGCGCGCTTGTTGCGTGAGCGCAATCAGCGAATCGGCTTGCGCCCGTTCATCTTTTGTCGCGCCCTTCGGCAAATAAGCGTTGATGCCGCGCGCCGCCCCCGCGCCTTCGCTCGTGTCCCATTCGCCCGTCAGAAAAAAAGGCTGCGCGTTAAGCGGCTGCTCGAAAGTGGCGCTGCCGGAAGCGCGCCCTATGGCTTGCGCGCCGGACGCAACAACTGTTTCGCCGTGGCCACCGGCATTCACGTTTAAGCGAAATGGAGCTATGTCCGTGCCGCGCGAAGTGAGCATCGGATACCAGAAGGCCAGCGGCAGAAACGCCGTGCCGAGCGGCGAGACCATCTCTAGGCCGCTGTTGTCCGTGACGGGCAGGCGATAGTCTAACGCAACGATTGCGTTGGCATTGGCCGCAATGGGCGTGGCAGGCGTAACGCTGATGCGCTGCAACGCGCCTTTCGCTTCGGGCTGCGCGCGGAAAGTGGCCGCCGCGTCGTTGACGGTTGCCGATTTAATCTCCGCTCTGGAAGTGATGCGAAGACTGACGCTACTGCCGGCGGAGCGTCCGACGTTACGCACGGTGACCAGCGCGCGAACAGACACAGCG
>JBHENC010000057.1:0-1083 GCA_046262295.1 Pyrinomonadaceae bacterium
GCGGTGCTCGAACCAGCCCTCCGCCGGCTCACGATGTAGGCGACCCGCCACGGGCCTGCCGCTTCTCGCCGTCCTCCGCCCAAAGACCTCCTCCTCGACCGTCCGGTACTGGGCCGCCACACCCGCGGGCAGGCCCGCCGGTGCCGGACCGCCGGCGCGGGACCGGAGGACTTCTTCTCGCCATGCTCCTCGCCGCAGGCGAGCGTCCCAAGCGATAGCGCGGCGGCTGCTAACGATCCATTTCCTCATCGGATTAGGGCTACCTAATTAGGGTACCCTAACATACCCGCCTAGAAAGTGTCGGCCCTAACCCCTTGCTCTACCACCCCAAGCCCTCGCTCGGCTACCGCGAGCCGAAGCTCCAGGAGCTCGAGCGGGGGGCCTACAACCTTGAGAGCCAAGCGGCGGCCGCCGCGTTGGTCGCCGCCCTCGAGGCCCGCGACGCCTACACGGGCGATCACTCGCGGGCGGTGGTCGAGCACGCGGTGGCGGTTGCGCGCCACCTGCAACTCGGCGAGCGCGAGGTGGCCGACGTCGAGCACGTCGCCCTCCTTCATGACATCGGCAAGATCGGCGTGCCGGACGCCATCCTCCGTAAGGCCGGGCCGCTCAGCGACGAGGAGTGGGGGATCATGCGGCGCCACCCCCTCATGAGCGAGGGCCTGATCGCCAACGTGCGCTCCGCGCCGAGCACGAGCGCTGGGATGGCTGCGGTTACCCCGACGGGCTGGCGGGGGAGGCCATCCCGCTGGTCAGCCGGATCACGTTCGTCTGCGACGCCTACCACGCGATGCGAAGCGACCGTCCCTATCGCCGTGCGTTGTCCGAGGATGAGGCGCGCGCGGAGCTGGCGGAGCGAATGATGTCCCAGTTCTGTCCGATCAGCGCCCGAGCGCTGATCGAGGTCCTGGCGATCCGCGACGGGGCCTGAGTCTCGCCCGGGGCCCTCGGCGCCGCGGGCCCCCGGCCCTCCATACGGTCACGCTTTGAGCAGAAGCGTGACTTAGTAGCCGTCCGGCGGATGCCCTAGCGTCGAGTCGATGGAGGCCACCGCCGCCGACTGGATCACCGCCGGATTTACGG
>JBHENC010000058.1:0-505 GCA_046262295.1 Pyrinomonadaceae bacterium
GGTCATGGCGTCGAGCGCATCGGCGACCAGGAGGATCCGTGAGGGAAGGGGGATGCGGGCCTCTCGAAGGCCCTGCGGGTAGCCGGTTCCGTCCCAGTGCTCGTGCGAGTGGCGGACCCAGGGCACGATGCTCGTCAGCCCGTCGATGCGCGAGATCATGTCGGCGCCGAGGTTGGAGTGGGCGCGCATCTCGGCGTACTCCTCGCCCGTGAGCGGCCCCGGCTTACGCAGGATGGACGAGGGCGAACTCGTCGCCACCGACGCGCCCGACGGCGTCGCTGGGTCGCAGGACCCCGCGCGTCGTCTCGGCGACCCACGCCAGCAGCTCGTCGCCGGCGGCGTGTCCCTTGGTGTCGTTGACCTGCTTGAAGTCGTCGAGGTCGATGAGGACCAGCCCGAGCGGCCGTGCCGTGCGCTTCGACTGGTTGAGCTCGGCGGCGAGGCGCTCCTCGAAGCCGCGCCGGTTGAGCGAGCCGGTCAGCGGATCGGCGCGCGAGACGCGCGA
>JBHENC010000058.1:699-1047 GCA_046262295.1 Pyrinomonadaceae bacterium
CCCGCCGCTCCAGCTCAGGAAGAACAGCTCTGCTCTCCCGCTTCGCAGGATGCGCTGGAGCGGAAGCAGAGGCAGGCACGCGGAGGCCACGGCGGCGGCGATCGACAGCGCCAGGAGGAGCGTGCGATGGGGACGGTCGGCTGTCGCGAGGTAGTAGCCCGAGGAGACCGCGCATACGACGATGCTCAGGACGATGCCGATCGTGACGCTGCGGCGACGCAGGCGCAGATCGGTCGGGTCGGGGACCGCCTCGGGGGACTTCGGGCTGGAGCTAACCATGTGCAACGCGTATCGGTCAGCCGGGGCGGTGCATTGAGCCGTGGCCGCACTGACCGGACGCCTCGGATC
>JBHENC010000059.1:0-1005 GCA_046262295.1 Pyrinomonadaceae bacterium
TTTTGGCCGAAGCGGTGCAGGCTGCGGCGACAAGCGCAATGGCGATCAACACCGTTCCGAGACGAATCTGCTGCCAACAATTCTTTGACATAAACTGTGCCTCCGGCAAGCGATCTACGCCGCCCGCTTTATAAACTGCGCCGTTCTAGTCTTTAAGTTTGACCAACCACTTTAATGAACTTTAGGAATTGAAGTTTACTCGTTACTACACTTAACTGTCATGTCGCATGGGGAGAACACCGTTGCCCTAAACCAATGGAAGGGAGCTTCAAATTAGCACGCGCAAGCTTCTTTGAGCAAGAAACTTCTTTTGCCGCCGCTCGCGCTCAGTTACGCAACCAGAGCGGCGCGACATATAGCTCAAGGTTTGGCGTAAGAGAGGTTTGGCCGTCTCTGCCGGTTTTGCCAGGAGGTATCTATCTGCACGCGCTTCAATAGCGGCGCATCCAGCGGGTTCGTCTCGAAACCGTTGACGTAGGGTTTAATCAAAGCGTAGGAGGACGCGAAGTATAAAGGAACTGCGGGCAACGCGCGCAACGCCTGCGCTTCGGTGGCGATTTGCCGGATGCCGGATTTAACGGGAGACGCAGTTCTGGCGCGCTGTGGCAGAGTGCTGCCGGACGCAGTAGTATCCCCCGAAGAGTTAGCCGCCGGGTCGCCATCGGCGTCCGCGTCAGCGAGAAGTGCGCCCGCCATGCCCGACGCCGTTTCGTCTACGCCGAACATCGCGCGAAGGTTAATCGTTTCATCCGGCGTCTGCATGACAAGGCCGCGCCGCGCCACATCGTAATCGCCCGCGCGTAGCGCCGTTTCGTACTCCTCCCAGTCTTTAACAATCACGTCGGTTGCGATGCCCAGCGCATTTCGCCACATCGCCGCGACAGCCTGCGCGACGGCGCGTTGCTGGTCGTTGCGGTTGACGAGCAAGCGTATGCGCGGGAAATCTTTCCCGTTCGGATATCCGGCGGCGGACAGTAGCTCCTTCGCACGCTTGACGTCATGTTC
>JBHENC010000060.1:0-998 GCA_046262295.1 Pyrinomonadaceae bacterium
ACCTGATTTGGCGCGCGCAAATGCAGCACCTGCTCTGAATTGTCGCAGCCCTCAAACCGAATCGGGCGAAACCACGTCTCGAAGCTCTGGCGGTTAAGCCGTTTCTCTACCGCGCCGAGAATATCGTTCCAAATTCGATGCTCAATGACAGTGCTCATAATCGCTCCGTCCTCACTGTTGCCACAGATTGTTTTTCTGTCTGGAAGTAATACAAAACCATATAAACCTAATTTCAAGTTTTGCTTTCACCCATTTCTCAGAAAATGTTGAAAACGCACTCTCTTGACTTAAATCCAACGCTCATTTTGGAAAGTTTTCCACAGGTTTTTCCACAGGCTTGTGGAAAACTTTCGTAAACTTAAAGTAATGCTTTAAGTTTTTAATTATCAATGACTTACAGCGATAATTCGCATTGGAAACGGGCGGAGACTAGCATATCCAAAGTCACGAATGCAAGAGAAATCCACAGGTTATCAAATTTTTTTTTGGTGGCCAGTTTAAAGGCTATATTTTCTCGTAGATATACTAAGGGAAAGCGATTAATGGACTATTTGAATACAGAGGTATACGAATCTTAAAGTTAAAAAAAAATTCTATTGTCAGAAGGAAATTCAAACGTAAACAAGTTACGGACAGGTTTTCGGCTCTCTGTTTTCTTGACAGGCTAAGCTCACGCAAGTTATTCTTTCACTTTTTACTTATGAGGAGAACTGTAAACTATGTCGAAGCGAACATTTCAGCCGAACAATCGTCGGCGCGCCAAGACGCACGGCTTTCGGGCGCGCATGGCGACTAAAAACGGGCGGCTTGTGCTAAAGAGACGGCGCGCGAAGGGGCGCAAACGCTTAACGCCTGCGCATTACTGATGGAGAAACGCGAAGCCTTGCCTGCCTGCGTGCATCTGCGTAAACCCAATGAATTCCGTTGTGTTTATACGCACGGCAAACGCTACGACGGGCATCTAATGTCGGCCTTCGTCCATCCCAATAATTTACCGC
>JBHENC010000061.1:0-997 GCA_046262295.1 Pyrinomonadaceae bacterium
CGCCCATACTGATGTACAAGGAGGTCACTAAGAAGTGCATTGCCCTTCTTAGCCGTTTCTTCATTAGTAGATTCTTGCCCAGCAGGCTGTAATTCAGCCATTAGTTTCTTAACGTAGCCCTTCTTATCTCTCTGAGTAAAAAGCGGATATACGAACAAAATAAAGCCCATCAAGACAACTATTAACAAGGGGTTCACTAAGTATTCCCAACGCAGTCCAACTAGCCAAATTGGGATAACAACAACGAGTAAAGTCACTAGCAGAAATGTGGATAAAGTACGTGCCAAAACAGGGGGGAGGGATTGAATGTACAATGATACGAAGTTTGCTAATTGATATATAGAGATCAAAAATAATAAAACCAGCCCTGCAAAATACAGAACATTCGTCAGGCTAACATTCACAAAATATATCGGTATCCAAAAGTGATTACCGAAGCCTAGTTCATAGTTGTAGGCTAGAAGATATGCATATGACGACGCGAGTGCCACAAGCGTTCCGTCCGACAGTAACCCCTGCTTTTTGTCTTTTTGCTGATTCTCCATGGCGTGGTACGGCTCCTTATCTTTCCCAATATCTCTGTTAGACACTATGGAAACTTATTGGATAGAAGCAGGTCTCATAAATACCCGATAAGGTTTAGAGATTTCGTATTCCCCAAGAAAATCGAAGCTGTCGCACATCCCGGGTATTTATGAGACTGCTTCTAGCAATATTTGTACCATTTGCTATAAGCAATAAAGAATGCCGTTTTTAGTCGTAAATTCAACTTTGAGAACTTTCTTCTGGAAGGCAGACTATCAACAGTAGTGCGCAGGTGTGAACGGATGTGGACAATGCAGGGCTTTGTAAGAATCACGAAGACCGTATCAAGCGTTGTATGAACTGCACCCCTGAATGAGACAAAGAGTTAAGGATGGTTTGAACTGCACCCCTGAATGAGACAAAGAGTTAAGGATGGTTGACAGTTAAAAGCGACTGCTCGAACTCAGCCGGT
>JBHENC010000062.1:0-626 GCA_046262295.1 Pyrinomonadaceae bacterium
GTATATTCTTACTTGATTTTCTTTGCTGCTTTTGAGATCGCCGCCCACGACACCAACTGTCGCGTGCCCGGTCGTGTCTATTATGTCGCGCGTCGTATCTATTTCTTCAACTGAGGATAAGCGACCACCGAAGACTTGCGCGTAGTAGGAAGCGATGCGGTTGGAGTCTCTATAAAGGAAGTCATACAATGCGCCCGTTTGTTCTTCTGATTCCACGATTCATTCTCCCTTGCATTTCCTGCCGCTCTTTATTGAACGTCGCAATATTATCAGCCATGCGCCCGATATGTTCGGTAATGGCACGAAACGCGCCATCAATTGCAGCTTTAGCCTTTTCTTGCGATTCTTC
Organism: Pyrinomonadaceae bacterium; assembly: GCA_046262295.1. Taxonomy (GTDB): domain Bacteria; phylum Acidobacteriota; class Blastocatellia; order Pyrinomonadales; family Pyrinomonadaceae; genus JBHENC01. The sequence goes on from JBHENC010000062.1 coordinate 350, forward strand.
TGAGATGAATGGCGAAACGGGCTTATCGTTGTTTTCTTGCATAACGAGACCTCCAAATGATTATAGTCGCCTGGGTGTTGTTATTGCAATCATTTCAAACTTAACCACTACCTTTCGACTAAATCCAATATATGGGATCAAATATCTGTTCTTTCATCAGTTGTGATTAACGCGGCGTGTGTGTAAGCTAATTTCGATATAAAGCCGAAATTTATATGATGTTTTGAGGTAAAAATTGATGCAGAAAGAACAATTGACGGTGGCAAACCTTTTCCGG
>JBHENC010000062.1:636-979 GCA_046262295.1 Pyrinomonadaceae bacterium
TAAGGATATTAAAGCGCGCATCGTTGATGAATTTAGCGGTCATCCGTTCCCGCCCGTCTATAATTTGACGATCCCCGAACAGGATGCGCGTGCGCCCGAAGAAGATTGGACGGCGGGGCTGCCGCTCGTCTTGCGCGGCATACAGCAAGAGGACTGGAAGGAGATCGCCAGCGGCATCGTGCTTTGTCTGGAGCAGACGGAAAATTATCAGGGACAGCACGGCGCGCAATCACGCGATACATGGCATGATCGCTCCGTCGGCATTCGAGAGCCTTTGACGAAAGGCGTCAGCAAATGGATGCCGTCCGGCCTCTTGAACTTAACCGGGCGCACGACGAAGAAG
>JBHENC010000063.1:0-975 GCA_046262295.1 Pyrinomonadaceae bacterium
GTATCATCCTCGCGCTGTTCGCTCATGTTCGTCTCCCCTTTGGACGCAAACTGTTTCGTTCGAGGCGGAAAATTTACCACACAAATCGAAAGACCATGCTGATTCATAAACAAAGACGCACACGCTTCGCGCTCACATTGATCGCCGTTTTCGCCTGCAATATTATTGTTACGCCGACTTTTGCGCAGGAGAAGACGGACAGCAATAAAGATACGCTGACGGTGCGCGAGATAATGGCGGAGCCTTCGATTGCGGGAATGCGTCCCGAAGGCGAAAAGATTTCGCCGGACGGAAGGATGGCCGCCTTTTTATGGAGCGAGGGTGGACGCGAGCCGCGCGATCTCTACGTTGTGCGAACAAGCGGCGGCGAGCGTCCGCGTCTTTTAGCGCGCGCGGTGGACAAGTCGCCGGATGCGCGCCCGAACGCGGCGACAACAACCGCCACAACGTCAACGACGCGCGACGAAGCGCGCACGGGCGGCGAGCGCAAAGAAGAGCGCGTGATGCAACGCGACGCGGCGCAATCTACGCGCGAGCAATCGGTGGGCGGCGTCGAATGGTCGCCCGACTCGAAGCGCCTGCTCTTTTCCAGAAGCGGCGATCTGTACATCACAGGCATCAACGATTCTTCAAACGCGCCGCGCCGTTTGACGCGCACCGCCGCGCCGGAAATCGCTGCGCGCTGGCTCGCAGACAATCAACGCGTCCTTTATCAATCGGCTGGAAATCTCTTTGTCATAAATGTTGACCAGGCCGCGCTCGTGCAACTAACACGCGAAGGTGGCGGCAGTAGTAGTAATACTAATGTGGGCGCACAACAAACAGGCGGGCAGGGAACGACGAATGCCTTGACGATTACCGCCGTGCAGGTTTCGGATGACGGCACGCGCGTCGCTTATGTTACCGCCGACACTTCCAAACAACGCGCGCTTTTCGTACCCGACTACACTGGCGAATTCGTGGCAGCGCCGACGG
>JBHENC010000064.1:0-386 GCA_046262295.1 Pyrinomonadaceae bacterium
GTAGTCTCTATTAAAGAGTTGTTAGGTCACTCTTCGATCGGATCAAGTGAACGATATGCGCGGTTGTCGAATCGGAGAGTTAAGCAGGAATACTTGCAGACCATCAGGAAAGTAATTGGGTGCGGCTCTTTTAGAACGACACCGTTGAATCATTTGACCAACTGCAGATGCATACCTTTGCCAGCAGCCACAGCTTCCGACTGTAGCATTGGAACTTTTCCTTCAGCGTAGCGCGGCGTATGGTGACGATGATATTCCTGTTGCAAATGAAATTCCCAGTATTCATCAAAATCACCACTCGACCGCAGGCTACGCAACCGCAGCACGGCTTCAGCCCCGGTCAGTCCCCAGCGCGCGCCAGTCACCTCCATCCGATCTTTGACCAG
>JBHENC010000064.1:513-971 GCA_046262295.1 Pyrinomonadaceae bacterium
CTTCAGCAAGTAGTTGGCACACCGGTCGAGCGGCGCGCGCGCTTGTTTGCTCAGGCCGCGCAAGGTCGCGCTGCGGCGCAACCCGGCGGCCACCATCGAACTGCGTCCGCGCAGAATCTCCAACAATCGCTTTCTGACCCACGCCTCTGCCTGGGGGTCGCCCTCACGAAACAGTGCCCACGCCGCGCCCCAGACATATTCCGTGACATGGATCAGATCGAGCACGATGGTCAGTTCCACCCGGTAGTCGCGCGCCACCAGCCGCAGGATATTGAGTTGATAACGACTGCCATCGACCAGCGCACACCAGCGTTTGGTTTGTTTAGGATCACGGCGCAGCGCTTCATCAAAGGCCTGCCGGATGATCTCCTGTGGCGTGTGTTCGACGCTCGCCCAGACCCGCTTGTCTTCCGGGCGCGGGCGCGGCGGCACATGTTCCTCAGCCCGCAACTCCGCCA
>JBHENC010000065.1:0-534 GCA_046262295.1 Pyrinomonadaceae bacterium
ACGCACCCCGATCTCTTTCAATCCCGCGCGCGCCGCCAGCTCGCGCAGCTCGCGGGGTCGGAAACTCCGGCGGATGGAGAGCGCGCCGTCTTCGCGTATGAGTCGGTTGTGCAGGAAGATTTTGCCGACGGTCGTGTAGAGAAAATAGGCGAGCGCGTGGCGATGCAGGTCGATGACGAAGACGCTGCGTCGCGCGACGCGCGCCATCTCGCCGAGCACCGAGATCACGCCGTCGTCTCTGAAGTGGTGCGTGAAGAGCGAGCAGCAGACGTAGTCGAACGAGCCGTCCGCGAACGGCAGCCGCGTCGCGTCGCCGCGCACCGCCCCGATTTCCGGGAACCCGCGCGACTCTTCCGCGATCGCGCGCGCCGCGAGCGGGTCGAGTTCGAGACCCGTGAGTCGCGCCGCCAGATTCTTCGCCCGCGCCTCGCGCGCCGCCACGCGCAGCAGGTAGCCCGAGCCCGCGCCCACGTCGAGCAGCGAAAAACTTTCGAGACGCGCGCGCGCGATCTCCGGGAACAGCGAACGCTTCAA
>JBHENC010000065.1:709-957 GCA_046262295.1 Pyrinomonadaceae bacterium
TACGACTCGGGTCGGCGCGTCCGAGTTGAGTGGACGCGCTAACCAACTGACCACTGACGACGGACAACGGACAGCTCTTCACACCTTCTCGACGACGAGCGCGCTGTTCTTCGAGCCGAAGCCGATGCAGTTGCAGAGCGCGACGCGCACCTCAGCCTCGCGCGCGCGGTTCGGCGTGTAGTCGAGATCGCAGGCGGGGTCGGGCTCGTCGAGGTTGATGGTGGGGGGGATGACGCTGGTCGTGATGG
>JBHENC010000066.1:0-291 GCA_046262295.1 Pyrinomonadaceae bacterium
GCGTAAAGCCGCATCTCATTCCATTTTTCTAAACGCGCCGGTTCGCTTTGCGCTAAGTTAGCCTTCTGCGCAAAGTCTGTTCGGGGAAGATTTACAGTTTTCTTCAGCTCTAATGTTTCATTCATTTTGTTCAGTAATGTGTTTTATGTCGTTCCACAATGGTTCGATTAAAATTGTCCAAGGTTAGCCTTTTGCGCCAAATTCATTTTATTTCAATTCTACAGTGGTTTGGTTAAACGTTCATAGAAAGTAAATGTTAGCATGAAGTTGCAATTGGCAATAAACTCAATT
>JBHENC010000066.1:301-597 GCA_046262295.1 Pyrinomonadaceae bacterium
CTTCTTTTCAACGTATGTTTCAATCGGCAAACCATGGCAATCGTAGCCCGGCACAAACGGCGCGTCAAAGCCCATCATTGTGCGTGATTTAATAACAAAATCTTTTAGAATTTTGTTCAAAGCAGTGCCGAGATGAATATCCGCGTTGGCATACGGCGGTCCGTCGTGCAAGATGAATTTTTCAGCATTTTTTCGCGCTTCATGAATCATTTCATAAAGCCGCATCTCGTTCCACTTTTGCAAACGCGCTGGCTCAGATTGAGCGAGATTCGCCTTCTGCGCGAAATTCGTTTTCG
>JBHENC010000066.1:685-933 GCA_046262295.1 Pyrinomonadaceae bacterium
ACTTGGGACTTCTCTAAGCAAAGATTTACCTTTGGCTTTAAGACATTTATAAAGAATTCATCAATTTTCTTACACCAGGCAACTCCGAATTCAACGGACAACGCGATAAGAAAGTCGCTGTTTCGCCCTCACGTCCATTGATTTGTTGGGCGGCGCGTTGATTATACACAGATAGCATAGCAATATACGGCGACAAAACTATTCGACGATTTCTGTAACATTCCGCTTCCCCCAACGCTCTCCTGATG
>JBHENC010000067.1:0-642 GCA_046262295.1 Pyrinomonadaceae bacterium
CTTCAGTCTTTTCGACGCGTAGTCCAGTCGTGCCGCGAACCTTCACCGTGAACTGGCCAGCATCGGTCTGCGGGAAGAGTTCGGTGCCGATGAATTTGAAAAGCAGCATCGAAACGATGAACACCGCGGCTGTCCCGCCGAGGAGGAGCCATCGCAGCCGCAGCACGCGTTCGAGCCCGCGCACGTAACGTTCCCGAACGCGCGCGAACCAACCGGCTTCTTCTTTCGACTCTTCGCGGCCAGCGGGCGTGCTTTTGAAAAATTTGGCAGCGCAAACCGGCACGAGCGTGGCGGCGAGGAGCCGGCTCGTGCAGATCGCGAAGATCACCGCCTTTGCGAGGGGCGTGAACAGGAACTTGCCGATGCCGGTGAGAAAGATGATCGGAAAAAAGACAACCGAGATCGTGACCGTGACGATGGTCAGCGGCCGCATCACTTCGCCTGCGCCGACAAGTGCTGCCTCAAACGGCGACGCGCCGAGATGTAGATGACGCGCGGTATTTTCGAGCACGACGATCGATTCGTCGATCAGCAATCCAATCACGACGGCAATCCCGCCGAGCGTCATCGCGTTCATCGTTTGGTGCGTGAAATAAAGTCCGATGAACGCGCCGAGACCGGCGAGCGGCAGCGCGAGAAGCA
>JBHENC010000067.1:652-924 GCA_046262295.1 Pyrinomonadaceae bacterium
GTCCTGAAGCAGGAGATGGCCGACCGCTTGCTGGCCAGCACCGCTTCCGACGTCTACGACGTGGCCGACCAGGCGTGAGCCGGTGCTCCCTCAGCGTCGGCCGGACGCTGCGCAGAAAAATGAAGACCATCGCCGCCGCGAGCACGAACCCGATCACGGCCTCCTGCAGCAGATTGCGGATCGCTTCGCGGACGTAAACCGACTGATCCATCACGACGTCGAGATTGATGCCTTTGATGCGCTCGAGGATCGGCTTGAGCTGCGCTTTGATC
>JBHENC010000068.1:0-472 GCA_046262295.1 Pyrinomonadaceae bacterium
GTTCTGGGCCTATCTCGGGCTGGCGGTCGTGACGCGAACCAGTGCTGAGTATCGAGTCGAAGGTCTCAAGATGCAGAAGACGAAGCGCGCACCGGCGACCCGCGGGTTGAACACGAACCACAACCATCGGCTCAAAGGGGTGTTCAAAGCGGCAGCGACGAGCGCGTGTGCGAGTGAACCGTTCAAGCAGCAGTATGAAGCATTAGTCGCGCAGGGGATTGATCCAGCACTGGCGCGGCTGACGGTAACGCGCAAACTGGCGGCGATCACCTTAGCGATCTGGAAGCGTGGCGAACAGTTCGAGGCAGAGAGAATGATGAAGCAAGCGGCATAGGTGTCGCGTAAAGCGAGACGCACGAAGCGACACGAGCGCGCAACGAGGTAAATAGAAGGAAGCCGTCAGTATCGAGTTGAGATAAAAGGTTCGCGGGAGAGTATCACATGAGTTGTTGTCCGAGGTGGAACAGAGAGT
>JBHENC010000068.1:674-918 GCA_046262295.1 Pyrinomonadaceae bacterium
CTCAACAACGAACCAATAAAAGCGGCAGCAGTTAAAGAAGATGAGCGGCGTAGCTTGCAGAGCTTCGGGCAAGGTTGTGGGCTGGCTGCCAAGGAACAGAGGATTGACGGCCAGACGAGGATGAATTTTTCTCTTGACAGCCCTTTCATAGAACAACTCATTCAACCGGAGCGGCGATAGCGTGTCTGTCATGGTGCTTTATTGAATCGTAGGTTGGGCGGATTCGCGCCGCCCGGTTAGATAC
>JBHENC010000069.1:0-905 GCA_046262295.1 Pyrinomonadaceae bacterium
AACCTCGCCACTTCCGTAGCCATCGTCCTCTATGAAGCTCTGCGCCAAACAAACGCACTCGAGATGAACGCGCAGAGGACGGAAGCTAATCGTCCGGCTTGAGACACGAACGCTCCTCAGCGTTCAGAATGGCCCCTAAACTCCTGCTGTCCGCAACCGTCTCCGGCCTCTCCGCTTTCATGCCGCTTGTGTGATAAGATAACCGTTTGCTTATCACACGATCAAAAGCGGATATTCGCACTGTGCAGGAGAATCATGACTGAAGCTAGAAAAGAGATACGCAACATCGCCATCATCGCGCACGTAGATCACGGCAAGACGACGCTCGTGGACGCGATGCTCAAACAATCGGGGACGTTCCGTGATAACGAGCAGGTCAGAGACCGCGTGATGGACTCTATGGATTTGGAGCGCGAGCGCGGCATCACGATCATGGCGAAGAACACCGCCGTGCGCTTCGGCGATGTGAAGATCAATATCCTGGACACGCCGGGACACGCCGATTTCGGTGGCGAGGTGGAGCGCGTGCTGAAGATGGTGGACGGCGTGATGCTGTTGGTTGACGCGGCGGAAGGCTGCTTGCCGCAAACACGCTTCGTGCTGCGCAAAGCTCTGGAGGCGCGTCTGCCGACGATTGCCGTCGTTAATAAGATTGACCGTCACGACGCGCGCCCGACGGAAGTCGTGGACGAAATCTACGAGCTGTTCTTAGACTTGGACGCAACCGACGCGCAGATCGAGTTCCCGATTCTTTACGCGATATCGCGCGAAGGCGTGGCGAAGAAAAGTCTGACGGATGAATCGAACAGCCTGCGCCCGCTCTTCGAGCAGATCGTCGAAACGATTCCCGCGCCCGTCGCGCTTCGCACGGACGCTTTGCAGCTTCTCGTCGCCAATATTGATTA
>JBHENC010000070.1:0-415 GCA_046262295.1 Pyrinomonadaceae bacterium
TCCTTCATCAGCAGGAGCACCTCGAGCAGGTCCGAGGGGCAGGTCGTGTTGGAGACGACGTAGGAGTCGATCGTGCCCGGATGCGCGCCGCGCAGCAGCTCATACAGCGTCCGGAACGTCTCGACGACCTCGCGTGTTGCAGCGCTGAAGCCGCTGATGTCGAGCGGGATCAGCGGCCGGCGGTCGGCGATCTCGCGGGTGAGGATCGCGGCGCGCTCGACCTCGGGCAACTCCGCGTACCCCTCCTCGACGCCCAGCACGGACAGGATCTCGTCCAGCGCCGCCCGGTGGACGGTGGAGTTCTCGCGCACGTCGAGCAGCGCGAAGTGAAAGCCGAACACCTCGACCTGGCGGATGACGTCGCGCAGCGCGTCCTCCGCGACGAACGACGCATTCTGGTCGCGCAGCGCGCCCT
>JBHENC010000070.1:554-904 GCA_046262295.1 Pyrinomonadaceae bacterium
AACGTGATCCGGCCGGCTAGCGCCCTGATGCGCGCCTCGTGCTGGCGCAGGCAGGAGTCCTTCATGAGCGCCAGCGCCGAGGCGGTCATCTGCGGCGTGACATTGGGGTTGCCGTCGCGGTCGCCGCCGATCCAGGAGCCGAAGCTCAGCAGCGGCGGCACATCGATATCCGCATCCGGGTACGTCGCGCGGATCGTCGATTCGAGGTCGCGGTAGACCTCGGGCACGACCTCGGCAAGCGTCGAGCTGAAGTAGATGAGCCCGGCGCGGACCTCGTCGAGCACGGTGGTCGTGACGGCGCGCAGCTCATCGGAGCCCCACATCTCCTGTACGGCCGCGGCGATCTGGCG
>JBHENC010000071.1:0-526 GCA_046262295.1 Pyrinomonadaceae bacterium
GCCAGCGCCAGCATGTTTGAACCACGCCCGGAGATTAGGATGCCGATGCGAATCATAAAATCGAGGCCCAATCACTCGTGGGGACTCTATTGAGATCAACGTGGGGTCGCATTCAACCGAAAAACACTTCGCGTTGGCCTTCAACCACGCGGCCGATTTCATAAACTTGTTCGCCCGGTTGTTGCAAGTGTGACTTGACGACGCCGGCATCTGATTTCGAAGTGACGATGACCATGCCCACCCCCATGTTGAAGGTGCGATACATCTCCGCTTCAGTGACGCTCCCAAGCTTCTGCATGATTTGAAAAATAGGAAGTATGGGCCAACTGCCTTTTTTGATTTCAACCGCAGTCCCGGGGGGCAGGATTCGGGGAATATTATCTGTCAGCCCGCCGCCCGTAATGTGGGCCAGTCCCTTTATCATTCCCGAATCAAGCAACCCATCGAGCGGTTTCAGGTAACTGACGTGCGGCCGCAACAGTGCTTCGCCAATCGTCGCGTCCAACTCATCAAGCCGTGTGTTTAC
>JBHENC010000071.1:662-893 GCA_046262295.1 Pyrinomonadaceae bacterium
TCGTAGCCAGCGACCTCGAAAAATAATTTGCGAGCGAGCGAGTACCCATTCGTGTGCAGCCCAACTGAGGGGAGAGCCAGCAAAACATCGCCGGCTGCGATCGCTTTGCCGTCAATGATCTTTTCTTTGTCAACAACACCAACGATAAAGCCGGCCACATCATATTCGCCCTCAGCATAAAAATCGGGCATTTCGGCTGTTTCACCGCCGAGCAGCACACAGCCATTCTCC
>JBHENC010000072.1:0-892 GCA_046262295.1 Pyrinomonadaceae bacterium
GCATTGTAACGTCCCTTGTAACTGATTGAGTGAGGTTGGCGGCAAGAAAAACCTGCGCCAACGAACCGAAAACTTGCGAGCCGCGAATTTACAAATTAGAGAAAAAAGCCGTCTGTACGCTTTTGTACATTGAACGCTTAATTTTAGAATTTCTGCTTTTGCAATGCAAGCTTGGAGCGATTTACGCTACAGGAGATTACGCAACTATTTCAGGGTTGTTGCTGTATCCACTCGTCAAGCGTCGGCTCGTGAAATAGGAATGAGGTTGACCAGAGATTTAGCTGTTTACCTTCAGCACTTCACCAATGAAAGTATCCAAGTCGGTATCATCGTGTTTAAGCTTGAGTTCCGGCTTGGAGCCGAGCGGATGAATACGAAGATTGTTCTTAATTAAGAACGCCCCCGATGCGCCAGCAACGAGGCGGTAAGCACCAAAATTCGGACTCCATGTCAAAAAGAGGACATAGTCATTGCCGGGCGTTAACAACTCGCTACCTTTCAACTTTTCCGATACTTGATGACCGTTGACTTTTACCTCACCGCCGTCTCGGTAAAATGTAAAGGGTGATGTCACTGGTGCTGGAGATGCGATGTTTTGCAGCGCAGGCATAGCAGACGTGGTGTCTCTCAACACGCGCTGAATGTCTAGCGCGTAGGTGGTGATGATATGGTTGTCTCCCTTAAACGATGCGTCTTCGCTAGTGACGCGCCCTACGACAACTACCTGAGACGACTTGATTAGTGAGTCTAGAGTGCGATACTCATTGTTGAGTTCTAAATCTGGTAGGGGGACTTCAACATTGCGCTCTTTGCCAACTTCACGCAATGTTTTTAGCTTTGGCGGATGAACGTCATCTTGTTTGTTCGGGTTAAGCTCGCGCTGCGTCTTTAA
>JBHENC010000073.1:0-505 GCA_046262295.1 Pyrinomonadaceae bacterium
TCCTTACACCACCGCGCAAGGCGGCCTCTTCAGTTTCGCGCTGACCCCGGCGCAACTCGCCGCGCCCGCCACTTACTACATCAACGTCACCGCTCCCGGCTATCGTTCGCGCATGTTGGAATACAGCGTGCGCCCCGCCGCCGTCGCCGGTCTCTACCACGCCACCGTGCGCGCCCTCGACGAACAACCTATCGCCGAACGGGGCAGCTTCACGCTCACGGACTCAAGCGTTCAACTCGAAAATCTCGCCAGCGTTGCGCTCAACATTCCGCTCTTTGAAGTGCAGACGCTTGAGATCAACAAGAGCGCCGAACAGCAGCGCGCAGAGATCGGCGACATCGTTTCCTATCGCATCGAAGTGCGCAATACGACGCAAGCCACCTTGCGCGAAGTGGTCGTCCGCGATCTCTTGCCGCAATCATTCCATTACGCGGCGGGCACGGCACAACTAACAATTCCGCCCGCCTTGCCACAGAGCGTTGAGCCGCAGGTCAACGGCAACGAA
>JBHENC010000073.1:593-875 GCA_046262295.1 Pyrinomonadaceae bacterium
TCGCGTCCGCATCGGCGTCAACGCGCAGGAAGGCGATCAAACAAACTCGGCGACGGCGACGGGCGTTTACGCTTCGGGCGAGCGCGTCTCGACCAACCCGACGCGCGCCACCGTCCGCATCACTCGCGGCGTCTTCTCCACGCGCCAGATCATCATCGGGCGCGTCTTTGAAGACCGAAACGGCAACGATGAATTCGACGGCGGAGAACGCGCGGTCCAGGGCGCGCGGCTTTATCTCGACAACGGCCAGTCGGTCACGACCGATTCGGAAGGCATGTACAG
>JBHENC010000074.1:0-332 GCA_046262295.1 Pyrinomonadaceae bacterium
GCTGAGGACGGTGCGGTTGTCGTTGGTGAGACTGAGTACGGTGGGCTTTATCCGTCAGTAGTCGCCCAGGAAAATATCTGCGGTGTGCAGTTTCATCCGGAGAAGAGCCAGGCGGCAGGACTGCGGCTGCTTGCTAATTTTGCCCGGATGGAAATTTGATAGTAAGGCGGGGGAATAGACTTTCCATTTGAGAGCAGAAGCACCTGATTTTCCATTTCTCATTTGTCAATTCTCATTTGCCATCGCCGGAACTAGTCAATGTTGGAACCAATGATAAAGGGGGCCACAACAGCCTCGCATTGTTTAGAAAGCGGACTTGTCCGCCCGCGCGG
>JBHENC010000074.1:529-873 GCA_046262295.1 Pyrinomonadaceae bacterium
TTGACCTTGGCCGCGTGGTGAAGGGCATACGCTTCGTTTCGCTGGTTGACGCAGGTGACGCTGTCGAACAAGCGCGCAGCTATGACGCGGAGGGCGCGGATGAGTTGACGTTTCTGGACATTACCGCATCGTCCGACAAGCGGGCCATTATTATGGACCTGGTGCGCCGCGTGGCTGATGAGGTCTTTATACCCTTGACGGTTGGGGGCGGCCTTAGCTCCAGCGAAGACATCCAAGCGGTCTTGCGTGCCGGTGCTGATAAAGTTTCGCTCAACACTGCTGCCGTTGAACGACCAGAGCTGATTAGTGAGGGCGCGAGGATTTTTGGCAGCCAGTGCATCATC
>JBHENC010000075.1:0-856 GCA_046262295.1 Pyrinomonadaceae bacterium
TTTGCGCCGGACACAAAACAGTTAGCGTTAACAGCAGCGCGGGCAGCAAAGCAAGGCGCAACTGCCGCGCGTGTAAGCCGTAGGGATTCATAAAAGACCGCCCTTTCGCTGAAAGAGTGAATGGATTCGCCAGACGCGCGTTTCTCTTTTCTTTGCGCATGGGATGAATGATGGATGCATTCGCCGCCCTTATTGTTGCCGGGAGATTGGGGTTGATTCGAGCGCAACTTTCGCAAGCCGCAAAAGATTTTTAATCAATGCGCGAATTATCAAAAAAGCGCGTACTGTCCTAACTGCAAAAAACTAGAGACCGCCTTTTGAAGACAGTCTCTGTAACCCCGTGCCGCAAACTGCAAAGCAACCATTGCGCGGTTACATAGCGGCGCGACGTTTAGCGACCCACTCGATAACGAAGAGCGACACGGCGGAAAGCAGTATAATATGAACGAAGCCGCCCTTGCCGAAAAGCACCATCGCCAGCCAGATAATCAAAAGCACGCAGGAGAGTAACCACAACATATCTTTTTCTTCTCACCCAAAATCCTCTTGGCGCGCTATACTTCGACTCTTAACGGTTCGCAACTTTAATCGCTCCTCGCGGCAATTCAACCGCGCGAAGACCCGTGCGTGCCGGATCGCTGCCGATAATAAACCCGGCGTTGGCATTAACCGGAGTCGCCACGAGTATGCGTCCGAAACCTGCGCTGCTGCTACTCGCCGCCGAACTCTTTTGTACGGGTTGCTCGTCCGCGCGCCAGATCGTCTCTCCGTTGCGTCCGTCCAGACCAAGCGCAAAAGAAGGAACGGCGGCGACGATTACATCCAACGTGCCGTCGCCGTTCAAGTCTGCGAAGGT
>JBHENC010000076.1:0-394 GCA_046262295.1 Pyrinomonadaceae bacterium
CACTCATCATCTTCGGATACATCGGCGCACGCACGCCGCTCTCCTTTCTCGTCGCCCTCATGCTCGCAACATCAATCGGATTGCTGTGCATCCAAGCTTTTGTGCTTCACGCCTTCTGCGAGTTCTGTTTGGTGTCGGCAACGATCACAGTGCTGCTCTCGGCAGTCGTCCTGATCGCACGCCTGAAGGAGCGGCGCGGTTGATTAAAAACGGATGACGATTCGTTTCTCTTTAACGCAAGATGAAAGATTTGTCGTGCGTGCTTGATTTCGCAGGCGCGTAGCTTTTAGGATAAGGTATAAGTAACAAACCGATTCGAGACATTACGTTTTTGAGAGGCAGTAAATAAACTTGCTGGGAAGCTTTATTCGCGCGCGCGAACGCAAGCTCGCGT
>JBHENC010000076.1:553-853 GCA_046262295.1 Pyrinomonadaceae bacterium
CCGCTTGAGTGGCGATCAACTGACGTGGACGAGCGCCGTTGAAACTTCTTCGGCGGAAAACAACATCGTCCACGCGCGTTTTTTTCCGGCGCTCGCGCCGAAAAAAGAGAACGGCGCGACAATTGAAAAGCCGCGTCGTGCCGTGTTGGTGCTGCCGCAGTGGAACGCTGATGAAGCGAGCCACGTCGAACTATGCCGCCTGCTCAATCGCTTCGGCATCGCCGCATTGCGTTTGACGCTTCCCTTTCACGAAGCGCGCCGCCCGCCGGAACTGGAGCGCGCGGATCATCTCATCAGCTC
>JBHENC010000077.1:0-239 GCA_046262295.1 Pyrinomonadaceae bacterium
CCGCTGTGCCTGGCCAAGATCGGCTGCTCGGGACAGGTGGTGAAGTGCAACGTGCCCAAGCGCGGCTGGATCAACGGTGTGGGCGGGTGTCCGAACGTGGGTGGTATCTGCATCGGCTGCACCATGCCCGGCTTCCCGGACAAGTTCATCCCCTTCATGGATTCACTTCCGGACTTCCCGTTGTCGACGACCGAGACCTACTCCGCGATCGTCCGGTCGCTGGTCCAGATCACGATGCG
>JBHENC010000077.1:249-849 GCA_046262295.1 Pyrinomonadaceae bacterium
TGGAGCCCACCTGGCGCAAGAAGGGCCCCGAACTCGAATCAGGCTTCACCCCCGACTGGTGATTCGCTCGATCGCTCCGGGCCGGCCTGGGTCAGCAGTTCCTCGCAGGTCCGGACCAGTACCTCAGCGACGCCCCGCATGGCTTTCGTGGACGCCGGGTGGGCCACCGCGCGCTGCCAATGCGCCAACTGCCGCGCGGCGGCCCGGCGCACCTCGTCGGCGTCGGCGTCGGCCGGTAGCCCGAGCCTGGCCGGTGGTCCGGTGCCCGTCGCGCCGAGCAACGTCTCGGCCATCCGGCGTTCCTGCTCGCTCCGCGGCAGGGCACCGGACCTCAGCTCATCAACGAGGTCGATCTCGGTGAGCTCAGGCGCCCCCGAACGGATGCGCTCCAGCTGGTAACGCAAACGAGTCGCCCGGCGCCCGCCGGGCGGTGCGGAACGCGCCACCGTATCGAGCGCAGCCAGCACCGAGCGGGCCTGGAGCACTCCGGATCGCCGGGTGAACTGAGATGTCAGCAGCTCCTGCAGCCGCGGCAGACCGCTGCGGTCCTGCAGCACCCTGGACAAGGTGTCAAGGTCCGGGATCTGACCAGCCTGGATC
>JBHENC010000078.1:0-840 GCA_046262295.1 Pyrinomonadaceae bacterium
TTTCTGCAATTCAAGTCTAATGAAATGAACCGGAGAAATGAACCTCGTCAACCTATAACTCATTCAACCGGAGCGCGGGATAGCATGGCTTTCATGCTTGGCCTTTGCCATAATCTTGTGTGCTGTTCGCCCGCGCCAGGTTAATCGGGCGTTATGTTGCTTGCACTTCGCCATCTTGACCATAAAATCGTATGTAATTACAATGTAGCCATGAAAGCTCGAATAGTAAAAATAGGCAATTCGCAAGGTATTCGTATCCCGAAATTGCTTTTAGAACGCAGCAAGCTTGCCGAAGATGTTGAATTGGAGGCAGAGGATAATCGCATCATCATCCGCTCGGCTAAACAACCTCGACAGGATTGGGAAAGTGCATTTCGTGCAATAGCAGAGCGCGGCGACGATGAATTGCTCGATAAAGCTTTGCTTGCTCAAACCCAATGGGATGAGGATGAGTGGCAATGGTAATCAAACGCTTTGACGTTTACCTCACCAACCTTGATCCTACGATTGGCAGCGAGATAGAAAAGACTCGCCCTTGCCTTGTAATTTCCCCGGATGAAATGAATCGTTCCATCAAAACGGTAATCGTCGCGCCGATGACATCGAAGGGCACAACTTACCCGACGAGAGTGGAGTGCAGATTTCAGGGTAAACAGGGGCACGTGGTGCTTGACCGGATTCGCACAGTTGATAAAACGCGCTTAATCAAGAAACTCGGTGGAATTAGCAGGCAAACGCAGACGGAAGTTTTATCTGTGCTCGTCGAAATGGTTGCTCCATAGGCGCAACCATTTCGACTCATCCAATCCGACGCTCCTGAAGCGTGCCTCTCATCAATGT
>JBHENC010000079.1:0-286 GCA_046262295.1 Pyrinomonadaceae bacterium
CCTGATTGTCCTGTCCGCGCCGGCGGATGCCAGCATGCGCCCGTCGGGGCTGAAGACGACGCGGACGGCGCCGGCATGGCCGGTCTGCAGCCTGCCGAGCAGCTTGCGCGTGCGCGCGTCCCACAGCCCGATCGTCCTGTCCTTGCTGCCGGATGCCAGCGTGCGCCCGTCGGGGCTGAACGCGACGCCGACGACATCGCCGGTGTGACCGGTCAGCCGCTGGCCGAGCTGTTGATGGACGCGCACGTTCCACAGCCGGATCGTCCTGTCGTCGCTGGCGGATGCC
>JBHENC010000079.1:582-831 GCA_046262295.1 Pyrinomonadaceae bacterium
CCTGCGGCTGCGCACGTCCCACAGCCGGACCGTCTCATCGACGCTGCCCGAAGCCAGCATGCGCCCGTCGCGACTAAACGCGACGCTGTCGACAGATTTCGTGTGGCCGGTCAGCGTGCCACGCGGCTGGCCGCTGCGCACGTCCCACAGCCGGATCGTGCTGTCGTCGCTGGCCGATGCCAATGTCCGCCCGTCGCGACTGAACGCCACGCTGGCGACGATGCTCGTGTGGCCGGTCAGCGGCTGGCC
>JBHENC010000080.1:0-828 GCA_046262295.1 Pyrinomonadaceae bacterium
GCTTTCCATCCAAGCGGATTGACGCCAACCTATCCATTGTTAGTGGACACCTCGCTACAAAACAGTAATGCGACAATTAATGGTATTGTTTTTTCCGGCGCGCCTTAAACTCTAAATTAGTGTTTATGCTCGGATAGAATCATATACTGGGATCGCACATTGCGAGGCTTTGGTCAGTGTTCCCTTAGACTATTTTTCTACCGATAAAGATTAAGGATGGACTTGATAAACTATTCTCCACACCTTTGTCTTGGAAGAGAACACGGAAAGTTGCATTCAACACCGGCTGTATTTTGAAACACACGTCGAGCGGGCGGCGCATCGCGGAATTCGCTTTTGTGTTGAAGAGATAAAAATTGAACACTCCGTAGTAGCCACAAAACAAACTCGCCAGCCGCCGCTTATCGAAGAGACGGGAAAAGGCTTCCCGCTCCATGATGTCGAGGTTGTGAATGGCGATCAACTCTTTGTGGAAGATTCGCGTCAAGTAGTAGTTAATGCCCTTCAAATTTGGAATCGTCACAATTAAATACCCGTCTTTTGCCAGCAAGTTAATATGCTTATCCAAGACTTCTTCGACATTTGTGAAATGCTCGATGAAGCCTCTTGAAACGACCAGATCGAACGACTCTCGGTGCTTGTTCTGAAACTCATCGGAAAAGAAATCCGCGTGAATCACATTGTTCGGATCAATGCCATGCGCGTTGAACACATCCCTGTTCACCTCAACGCCCTCTTTTGAATACTCCACGCCGTAAGGCACGCAACCGAGTCGGCGATTTAACTCGACGAGAAACTCGCCGGGCGCGCTGCCTACCTCTAAAGCTT
>JBHENC010000081.1:0-272 GCA_046262295.1 Pyrinomonadaceae bacterium
CGCATCGTCAGAGGAATCGGCGCGGGCGGGATGGGCGAAGTGTTTCTGGCGGAAGATACCAGACTTGAACGCAAGGTCGCGCTCAAAATCCTGCCCGCAACGTTCGCTCAGGACGCGGAACGAATGCGCCGCTTTGTGCAGGAAGCAAAGGCGGCTTCGGCTTTGAATCATCCGAACATCTTGACGATTTATGAAATCGGCGAATCCGAACAGACAAACTACATCGCTGCCGAATACGTCGCAGGCGAAACTTTGCGCGAGCGTCTTAGGCG
>JBHENC010000081.1:538-827 GCA_046262295.1 Pyrinomonadaceae bacterium
CGGCTTGGCTAAACTGCTCGATTTCGGCATCGCCAAACTAACCGTAAAGAAAACCGAACTGCTTGATGCGGAAGCGGCGACGGCAATCAAAGCGGGAACGAGTCCGGGAATGATCATCGGGACAGCCACCTACATGTCCCCCGAACAAGCGCGGGGCAAAGCGGTTGATGCGCGGTCTGATATTTTTAGTTTCGGCTTATTGCTGTATGAAATGCTCTCTGGCAGAGCGGCGTTTGAGGGCGCGAACGCGATGGAGACAATCGCCTTGATTCTGCACAAAGAACCTGTG
>JBHENC010000082.1:0-299 GCA_046262295.1 Pyrinomonadaceae bacterium
ACGCTAGGCCACAAGAAAGAATCACGTACAGTATCTTGTGGTCACGGCACTAACTGATTAAGGAGCAGCAACAACCTATGGCAACCAAAAAAGCAGCTAAGAAGTCGACAGCGAAAAAATCTTCGGGTTCATCAAAGGGTGGCGCGAAGAAGAGCGCAAAGAAGAGCGCAAAGAAGAGCGCAAAGAAGAGCGCAAAGAAGTAACTTAACCTTACGCAGCAAGACAGCAACCTTCCATAGGCGCACGCGACTTACGGCCCGCTCAACGATGGCCTTTACATAGAACGGCGAAGTGCTTCG
>JBHENC010000082.1:350-823 GCA_046262295.1 Pyrinomonadaceae bacterium
AAGAGAAGCCCGGCTATAAAGTTAAAAGAATCGAGGTCGAGCCGGGCGCGCGGCTCAGTCTGCAGAAGCACGCGCGGCGCGCCGAACACTGGGTCGTCGTCTCCGGCGTCGCCGACGTGGTGTGCGGCGAGAGAGAGATGCAGCTTAAACAAGGCGAGCACCTGAATATTCCGCTCGGCACAGTCCACCGGCTCGGCAATAGTTCCGCTCGATTGATGACTCTCATCGAAGTGCAACTCGGCGATTATCTCAGCGAAGACGACATCGTGCGTCTCGAAGATGATTACAAGCGGTAAGTTTTCAGTAGTCAGTTTTCAGTAATTAGTAAACCCTGAGTGTGGCCTTAACTTAAAACTAGAAACTTAAAACCGGAAACTGAAAAGCATGATTCGCGTCGCGCTTGTCGAGCCGGAGATTCCGCCGAACACGGGCAATATCGCGCGGCTGTGCGCCGCCACCGATGTCCCTTTGCA
>JBHENC010000083.1:0-413 GCA_046262295.1 Pyrinomonadaceae bacterium
GCTCGTAATAACTCGGCGATCTCGTGCCGCGCGCTTTCAACAGTCGTCTCGGCGGTGGCCCGGGACTCTCCTCTCAGGAGAGCATGGGCGACGTTCAGGTGTCGCTCAAAATGCTCGGAGAGCAGCTGCGCGGCCTCAGCAGCATCGCCATCTGATGCCCGCACGACGCTCTTCAGCAGGGCATCAGTGACGCGGCTCATCGCCGAAACGACCACAACCACAGGCCGCGCCGCTCTCTGGTCATAAACGATTCTTCTGACGCGTTCAAAGGCCCGCGCGTCCTCGACGGACGTGCCGCCGAACTTCGTGATTGTTGGCCGAACATCCACAGTCGATAAATTCATCGGTAAAAGGTCGAGCGGAAGAACAGTTAGTTCCTGGCACACAAAGGTCGTCACGCAAAAGCGAAAAGG
>JBHENC010000083.1:477-820 GCA_046262295.1 Pyrinomonadaceae bacterium
TGTGTGCTCACGACCGGCCTCTTTAGGAAGAAACTAAAGGCGAGCGCGCTCAGGCCGAGCGCGCCGCATACCCGTCAAGTCGTAGCCCTCCACCGATCTGAGCCTTCGGTGACAGTCCTGCGGATTTAGCCGCAGCGACCAACCCATCAATGATGAAGGTCACCCTGACGAGCTTCGGCGATCCACCCCTTTCATCAAGCCATCAGCGAATCCTTCATCTTCTCCGGCCTGGCTACTTTTGGAGGTCGCGCCTCTACATCGATTAAAAGATCAATTCCTGAAAAGATGACGAACCTTAACGATATGCCAACGACTTGTCAAGCGACTCTGACGACTCCTTAAC
>JBHENC010000084.1:0-356 GCA_046262295.1 Pyrinomonadaceae bacterium
GTTCTCAAAATAGTCGATACCCTTCTCGCGCATGTACTCGTCCTGAATGCCGCGGAAGTCGATCCAGACGTGCGAGAGTTGATGGATGAACAGTGGGCCGGCATAGAGAAATTCAGAACCGTAAAGTTTCTTCCATTGATAGCCTTCAGCCCACGCCGCATAACTCTCTGCGGAGAGCGGGTGCGTCGGTGATGCCAAACCGAGCACGTAAAGGATGAGCGCTTCGCTGTAGCCCTCCCACCAGTGCTTCAGGAAACCCGTTTCCGGCTTCCATCCGTGCGATACCTTGAGTTCCCCGTTCTGCGCCCATTGCCAGTCGGTGCGGGCGTAGAGCGCGGAAGCAAGGGAGCGAATCT
>JBHENC010000084.1:484-809 GCA_046262295.1 Pyrinomonadaceae bacterium
CGGTGATGCTGGCGTGCGCGCCCTCTCGCGTGCTATCAGGCACCATCCCGTTCTCAAGGTTGGCCTCTTTCAAAAAATACCCGAACGTGCTTTTTTGGAGTTCGGCCAACTCTTCATCACTTAACGATGGCTGATCAACTTTCACTTTCACCTGTCGCTGCCTCCGATGTGCCGCTCCGACGCAAACTCGACCGTGATAGCCGCCACGCCGTGCGGTGGTAACTCAATATCGAATTGAACAATATGATCTTCATACTTCCATGCATGCGGCTCGCGCGCCACGCGGGAAGCTGACTGCAACTGATCGACATCCAGCCCGCTCAGG
>JBHENC010000085.1:0-254 GCA_046262295.1 Pyrinomonadaceae bacterium
TTCCTGACCCTCGCGGCCTTCCTCATCGTCCTCATGGCGCTCGTCGGCTACATCTACGACGTGTCGTTCCTTTACGGCATCACCGCCTACACGGGGATGGCTCTGCACACGGCGTTCACATTCATCCTGCTCAGTCTGGCGATTCTTTTCGCCCGCCCGGAGAGCGGGCTGATGTCGGTCGTCATGAGCGACACGACCGGCGGCCACATGGCGCGCCACCTGCTCCCGGCGGCCATCCTCGTCCCCATCGTGCT
>JBHENC010000085.1:484-784 GCA_046262295.1 Pyrinomonadaceae bacterium
GGGCAGTACCTCAGCACGATCATCCTGCGCCTCAAGACGATGCAACCGCTGGCGTCGGAGCAGGAGTCCGCGCGGCTCAACCTACAGAGCTTGCAGGAACTCGCCGGCCAGCTCGTGGATGAGGTGCATCACCTCGCGTGGGAGTTGCGCCCCGCCGCCCTCGACGACCTCGGCCTCCAGACCGCGCTTCAGAATTACACGGAGAAATGGTCGGAGCGGAGCGGGATCGTGGTGGACTTCCACGGCGGCGGCCTCGAACGGCAGCGTCTGCCGCCCGAGATTGAAACGACCATCTACCGC
>JBHENC010000086.1:0-362 GCA_046262295.1 Pyrinomonadaceae bacterium
TACTTCACGTCGCTCCGGCCGGGCGGCTTCGGGGGCGCTGATCTGTACGTCACCACGCGCACCCGAGTGCGTAGTCTCATCGAAGCCGTTGCACACTTCGTGCGCCAGCATTATCTGGACTTCCTCAACCGCGAGCCGGATGAAAGCGGGTGGGCCTTCTGGTCAGTCCAGATTCTTCAATGTGGCGGAGACGCGCAGTGCATTGACCGTAAGCAGCTTGATGTATCGCGCGCCTTCTTCTACTCCGGCGAGTTCATCACCAGAGAGCCGCGGCTGGCCGAGAACCTAAGGGGCACACGCACCTACAACGAGGCGTTCGTCGAGTGGTGCTACCGCACATACCTTCAGCGGGAGCCGGACTC
>JBHENC010000086.1:372-777 GCA_046262295.1 Pyrinomonadaceae bacterium
CGCCGTCAGCTGCAAGATACTGTGTTGGAAGTCAAGCAGATTTTGCTAAGTTCGGGTCGAGAACTCAGCACGAGGCGGCAGAACCGGCGCGCCGCGGAGAAAAGAGAAAGGCCCTAGCATTTCTACTAGAGCCTTTCCGAACACCCACACCGCGTCACGGCGAGGGCAAACTCTAGCGGGCGAGCCGCGCTTGATACTCAGCCGAGAGGACGAAGGCGCGGATCATTTCAGTGTAGTTTTCTCCGTGCTCCGTATCCTGCCTGAACTAGCTATCTTACGGCCTCCCGCTTCGCCTGCTCTTTACTGGTTTGGCTTTTAACTCGACCAATATCGCCTCGAAGGGCTGATCGCTCAAATTCTCAGGTAAATGCTTTCCCGCGAGAGCCGGCATGGTGTCTCCAATCT
>JBHENC010000087.1:0-243 GCA_046262295.1 Pyrinomonadaceae bacterium
CTTCGGCCTCGTCAACGATCAGGTGGTCACGCTGCCGACGCCCGAGCGCGTCTCTTCGCTCGACTTTGAACAGCTCTCGGACTCCATCGCGATGACCAAGCAGATGCTCGAAGAGACCTCGGATGTGATGGGCATGCTCGACACGCACAACCGCGAGGCCGGCAACTACGACCTCCTCTCCTCAAGCAGCTCTTCGGCGAAGTAGGGAAGGGCACTAACAGGTTCTGGAAAAAGCGAAGAGGC
>JBHENC010000087.1:430-777 GCA_046262295.1 Pyrinomonadaceae bacterium
AGAGCGAAGGCTCATCAATGCGGTACGTCTCGTTGCAGAAGTGACAGGTAAGCGCCGCGCCTCTGTCTTCGCTGAGCATTGCTCTCAGCTCCGCCCGGTCAATCGAAGAGATGAGCGACACAGCCCGCTCGTAAGAGCATGGACAGGCGAAGGTGACGGGGCGCTCTTCGAGCACCTCGAAGGGTACGTCGCCCAGAGCCGCGCGAAGCATCTCCGCGGGTGTCGCGCCTTCGCGGATGAGCTTCGTCGTGTGCGGCGCGCGGCTGACGGATGATTCGACCGCCGCGATTGTCCGCTCGTCAGCGCCCGGCATGACCTGCACCATCAAGCCCCCCGCGGCCTCGACG
>JBHENC010000088.1:0-282 GCA_046262295.1 Pyrinomonadaceae bacterium
GTCCAGAGTAGATCGCCGGAGGCCACGTCGAGCAGTTGCGCGTTGACTCTCAGCTTATCGCCGGCACGCAGGAAGCTCGCGGCGAGCACCGCGCCGACGCTCAACTCCTCGCCGATTTCGCGCGGGTCTCGGTCTTGCCCCTGATACTTCACGATCAGAGACGACGGGCGCACGACCAGCGAACGCAGGCGCGCGAGTTCGGTGATCACCGCATCGGCGAGCGAGAATTCGTAGAAACTGACTTCTTTGTCGCCGCTCAGGTTGCGGAAGGGAAGAATCGCG
>JBHENC010000088.1:530-772 GCA_046262295.1 Pyrinomonadaceae bacterium
TGATGTTGCGTAGCCAGCGACGAAAGGTACGACCGAAAGAAGTGCTGCCCGTTTGATGACGCGGCGCGACCGGCTCGAATTCATCGGTCGTGTCGGGCTGGCTCACGCCCCCTGCTGTCAGTTCGCGTTTGACGGCGCGCAGGTCATCGCGCATTTCGGCGATGCGTTGATAACGATCCTTCGGGTCTTTGGCGAGCGCGCGGTCGAGTATCTCTTGCAAACGGGGCGGCGCGTCCTGCGGT
>JBHENC010000089.1:0-771 GCA_046262295.1 Pyrinomonadaceae bacterium
GCACGCGATGCCACGATTCGTGCGCCAGCAGAGCGGTGCGAGTGTATTTGTCTTCAGGCAGCGGCCAAATAAACATCGCCCACACAACGCCCGCCCAGTTGCCCGCCGTGTTCGCAATGTTCACGTCTTCGGGCAAACTTCCGCTAAAAACTTTTCCTTCTTCGGTCAGTTGGCCTTGCGCATCTTTCTGATTTGCCACAATCCGGCGCGTGGCTCTATCAACGAACAGAAGCGGGCTACATAGCGATACGCCCCAGAGTTGGCCGTTGTCGCGCCGACATTGAGCCTCCGCTTCGGCAAAATATTCCTGCGCCTTCGCCGTGCTACCGAGAGAGATGGAAAGATCAACACGCTGGCGGTTATTAACAGGCCGACGAGAGAAATTGAGCTTTTCATGTACATCGCAATGTTCTTTTGCAGTTTCATTCCGGCATCCAAGCGAGTGGTACGAACGAAAATGTTCCGGGCAAATAGGAGTTGCGACAGGTCTATCATCGCGCGTCAGCTGAAACGGTGCTTGCTGTCTTAATGTAGGAACACCACGCGGCTTGAATTTGTGGCAGGAATTTTTTCAGGCGGCGTGCGCCTGCTTGTGGAAGGAGAATTTTACTTGCGGCGAGATGGCAACGTGCCGGTGAAGCGCAGTGTGCCGCTGAATGAAGTGAGATTGAGTGTCGCATCGCCTGTGCCGAAGACGCCATTGGCGAGGCGCGAGGCTGAGGAAGAATTATCTGCTTCAAACTTGAAGGGAAGATTGGTGAAGATTATATT
>JBHENC010000090.1:0-233 GCA_046262295.1 Pyrinomonadaceae bacterium
GCATGGGCCTGCTGCTCGGCGTCGCTCGCGGCAGCGCGGAGCCGCCGCGGCTGATCGTGCTGCGACACACGCCCGCGGGTGCGCCGGCGTCGCCGGTCCTCGGCCTGATCGGCAAAGGCATCACGTTCGATACGGGCGGCATCTCAATCAAACCAGCCGACGGCATGGAGCGGATGAAGGACGATATGGCGGGTGGCGCCGCCGTGATCGCGGCGATGCGCGCGATCTCGCTG
>JBHENC010000090.1:413-771 GCA_046262295.1 Pyrinomonadaceae bacterium
CCGGTTGATCCTGGGCGACGCGCTCTGGTACGCGCAGCAGCTCGGCGCGACCCATCTCGTCGACGTCGCCACGCTCACGGGCGCCTGCGTCGTCGCGCTCGGCAAGATCACCACGGGCCTCTTCGGCGCCCCCGACGCCTGGGTCGAGCACGTGCGGGGAGTGGCCGCACGGGCCGGCGATCGCTGCTGGCCGATGCCGCTCTTCGACGAGTACGCCGAGCAGCTTCGAAGCGAGATCGCAGATCTGATCAACTCCGGCGGCCGGCCGGCCGGCGCGATCACGGCGGCGATGTTTCTGAAGGAGTTTGCCGGCGGCCTCCCATGGGTCCACATGGACATTGCGGGCACCGCGTGGGGC
>JBHENC010000091.1:0-768 GCA_046262295.1 Pyrinomonadaceae bacterium
GCTTAACTATGCGGCGAATCATCCGGCTTGAGATGAAGAAATCACTTGACTCGTACACCTCAGATGGGTTGTTAGGCTGCACCGGGTTTAGGAACACCTCTGATAAAAGGGCTTCTCTTCTCCACAAAGTGCCGGAATCGCTCCATCAGATTGTAGTCAAATGCTACTTTGGTCTTGCTGAAGGCCGCTAGAGCCACCAACTCCCTAACATCTAAAATATGTATCATAACAGTAAACTCGCGCACTAACTCTAGGCACTCATCAACAATGTCATCCCATTCTCCAAATTGCAGTAGCTCTGTAACTAATATAATGCAATGAGGGGGAATATCATGGTTGAATTTTACCACCTGTCCGGTTGTTGTTTTAATGGGATAGCCTTTCCTTATGGAATTCAACGCACCTCGAAGCTGCGATAGAGCCTTTCTTATGTGTTTTTGTAATATCTGAATTTTTCGCTCGAGGGTTCTAGTTTGTTCGGTAGCGTAAACAGAGAGTGATTTCGATTCGATCAAGAACAATCCCCATTCGTAATAGCAAAAAATATCCGTAAGCTCCCGCTCTTTAGCACCTTCAACAACTACGGGGGATTTAACAATACCTAAGGGGAATAGATTTTCTAATATATGCCAAGCATTCACCTCTTGCCCTTCTCCTTCTTCGGTAGTAGTAATCTCATAATGCTGTACTTCACTAGGTTGTGTTTACATTTCTCAGCGTAACCAAACAAGTGCGCTGACAAAACTTAAGAAGCCCAAATAGTTCTTT
>JBHENC010000092.1:0-297 GCA_046262295.1 Pyrinomonadaceae bacterium
TAGCCGACGACGCCGATCATCTCCGGGTGATCCGGGTTGCCGACGACCACCACATCGCGTCCCTCTTCGGCGGCGCGCTCCGCCAACTTCTGTACTTTGGTCACAAATGGGCACGTCGCATCAACGACTTTAGCAGCGCGGCCTTCGAGTTCGCGCTGCACTCCGGGCGTGACGCCGTGCGCGCGAATCACCGCCGTCACCTCGCCTTCCACGTCCGACGGCGCATCAATCGTCGCCACACCGTGCGATTCGAGGCGTTGTATCTCCTGCGTGTTGTGGATGAGCGGCCCCAGCGTG
>JBHENC010000092.1:479-766 GCA_046262295.1 Pyrinomonadaceae bacterium
TGCGGTTCCGGCGGACGGTCATAACGCCGTTGCCATTCCTCGCGCAAGCGGTCGCCGCCGCTTAAGGCTTCGTCAATCCAGCCGATCTTCTTGTCGGCGATCCAGCGCACGCCGCCCAAAATGTTCTTTTCCAATTCCGCGATCTTATAAGCCACGTCGCGCGGCAAGATGGCGTAGGACGCATCACTCAGGAAACGCAGCGCGTCGCACACGGTATCGCCGGTGTGGTAGCGAGATTCATTAACTTTACTCATAAAAAGAATCACTCCCTTCCCACCGTCATACGC
>JBHENC010000093.1:0-234 GCA_046262295.1 Pyrinomonadaceae bacterium
GAGATGTGGTGATCTCGGTTGAACAAGCATCAAGGCAAGCCGCTGAGAACAGTCTTGACATAGACAGAGAAGTGGGCCAGTTGATCCTTCACGGCTTGCTGCATCTGTGCGGCTACGATCACGAAACTGATAATGGTCGGATGAACCGCCTGGAACTCCGCCTTCGTCGCCGCCTCGGTATATAATCCCTCCCCTGAAAGAACCATGGAGATCGAAATAGGTATAACGTGTTTG
>JBHENC010000093.1:506-761 GCA_046262295.1 Pyrinomonadaceae bacterium
TCTCATCGGGATCGTAATTGCGCTTCTTTTCCGGCAAGTCGTGCCGCGCCTGGTCGCTCTCCGCAATCCGGAAAAGACTTTGCTGGTGCTCCTCTCTGCCTTCCAACCATTTTACCGCCTGCTCTCTTTTGTTCCGATCCCGTGGCACCGCTCGTTCGACCGCTCGCGCCGCGAACGGCAGCAGCAATCTGAAGTCGGCGCGAACGAAGATGAGGAAACGAACGGCGGCGACGACATCCAAGCGCTCATTGATGT
>JBHENC010000094.1:0-253 GCA_046262295.1 Pyrinomonadaceae bacterium
GTTTTCGTCTGGCACGCGACGTGGTGTGTCAACAGCGTGTGTCACCGCTGGGGCAGCAGGCCGCATCAGACGCGAGAGCGGAGCGGCAACGTGTGGTGGGTCGGGTTGTGGGCGCTCGGCGAAGGCTGGCACAACAATCATCACGCGCACCCGCGCGCCGCCCTACATACACACCACTGGTGGGAGATCGACCCGTCAGGCTACGTCATCCGGCTGCTCGAAAAGCTGCGCTTCGTCAGCAAAGTAGTTCGCG
>JBHENC010000094.1:468-758 GCA_046262295.1 Pyrinomonadaceae bacterium
ACAACCTGGGCTTTGAGGTGCGGTTTGTAGGTTCTATTTTTGGTCATCGTGGTCTCCTCTTGAACTGTATTTTTGTCTGAATCTACTGTCCAGTTTTTGGGGACCACTACAGTAAAAATAGGGGCCTATTTGTTTGAGCGGCGGTGCATGACGCTCCGCTTCACCTGCCGCCCGCGAGCAGCATTCAACTCTCGCCGCAAGGAAGCATCTTGAGAGAAATGCTATCGGGTGGTCAGGTGGAATGACGCGCTTGGGCGGCGGCTGACCTAGAAATGTTATCGACCTTTAGG
>JBHENC010000095.1:0-282 GCA_046262295.1 Pyrinomonadaceae bacterium
GATGAAGGCTATCTCGTCGGCGTGCGCATCCTGGAGATGAGCGACAACGACCGCAGGCTTTACGCGGAACACCTCCGCACGCTCACGCCTGCCGACAGGCGGCGGGACACTTATCGTCTCAGCGAAGCCTGAGTCATCAGGCGCGATGGTTCTTAGTTTCCGCCCGGTATGAGATCGTCTTCTGGAGATCGGGCGCGACTGTTTCCGACAATTAACAATCTCAAAAGAGAGGTGCGCCCACCGTTCAAGTCGAACGGTGGGCGCACCTCTCTTTTGTGTCTC
>JBHENC010000095.1:479-756 GCA_046262295.1 Pyrinomonadaceae bacterium
TTGGCTGGTTCCCAGTACATCACCTGACTATCGTTGAGCGAGGTCTTGACAAGTATTGTTGGATACGCTTTCGCCTCAAGATTGTCATAAGGCGAATATGACTTCATATAGGCGTAAGCCTCTTTCTCGTTCGGGTTGCCCCATTCGAGATACTCGCCGACGGTTAAAGGCAGCGTCTTGTCCATCATTGTGTTGATAACATCAACGAAGGGGACATAAGTGACGACCGCTTTGAACAGGTCGGGACGCATGTTTGTGACCGCACCCATCAGTAGGC
>JBHENC010000096.1:0-748 GCA_046262295.1 Pyrinomonadaceae bacterium
TTGCTTAACTATGCGGCGAATCATCCGGCTTGAGATGAAGAAATCACTTGACTCGTACACCTCAGATGGGTTGTTAGACCTCCCGTACTCGACGAGGACGCGGAGCGCGCAATGTCGTGGAGCAGGTGGTATCGGGAAGCAAGGCACATCGCACAATTCAGGTGTGGGTTGAAAGGTGTACCTGTTGACTCGTGGAAAGTTTTGTTTAGCGCAGGACTCAACCCAGATGCGGCGGTTAATATCGTCTGGGATCAATGGGTCAGTTATGGCACAAAGAGGGTGGTCTAACGCCCGGCATCACCCGCCGCGCATTCGACCCCGAATCCATCCAAGTCTTGCGGATGAAAGCCGCGCTATTCGCGGTCGGGTGCATGCCGTTGTTAGATGCCGCCCTTGATTAGCAGAAGCTCGTTTAGATACCATACCGTCATGAAAGAGCCAATCATCACCGCATCACCCGACGTTATGGGCGGGACTCCGGTATTCGCTAAGACTAGAGTGCCTGTCCAGACGCTATTAGACTACCTCAAAGCAGGGGAATCCATCGACGATTTTTTAGAGGGCTTCCCCACCGTTACCAAAGAGCAGGTAGTCGCATTTCTG
The DNA here is from genome assembly GCA_046262295.1 of Pyrinomonadaceae bacterium. Classification (GTDB taxonomy): domain Bacteria; phylum Acidobacteriota; class Blastocatellia; order Pyrinomonadales; family Pyrinomonadaceae; genus JBHENC01. The sequence goes on from JBHENC010000096.1 coordinate 604, forward strand.
GAAGAAGCGGAAGAACAAATCGTGAAGATGGTGGCCTAAGGTGAAGCTTCTTCTGGACGAATGTATCGACCGGCGCTTAACTAAAGATTTGGTAGGGCACGATGTCAAGACCGTTCCGCAGATGGGGTGAGCGGGGATCAAGAAC
>JBHENC010000097.1:0-739 GCA_046262295.1 Pyrinomonadaceae bacterium
ATATTTCAAGCGTAGAAATCAAAGCCCGTGCTTCTTTTGAATCGGAAGCACGGGCTTTGATTTCTATCTCTTCAACTCAACTTCAATCGAGCATTCGCGTGATGACGCACTTCAAATAGTAAGTCTCCGGCACGCCGAAGAGGATGGGATGATCACGCGATTGCGTTCTCTTCTCTAAGAGTTGGACGCGGCGGCGCGCGTCTCTCGCAGCGTCGGCGATGATTTCCAGAAAGTCGCTCTCGCTCATGTGATAAGAGCAGGTGCAGGTAATGAGCAGACCATTCGGATTCAAGAGCTTCATCGCGCGCAAGTTGATCTCTTTGTAGCCGCGCAAGGCCGCGCGGACGCTCGCGCGATTCTTGGCGAACGCCGGTGGATCGAGCACGATGGTATCGTATCGAAGGCCGTCACGTTCCCGGGTATCGAACCGCTCGCCCGCCGCCTCCATTTCGCGCAAGGCATCGAAGACGTTGGCTTCGCGGAATTCGACATTGCTTGCGCCGTTTAACTTCGCATTACGCGTCGCCTGCGCGACCGCCTCCGCCGAAATATCCAGCCCGACGACGCTTTCGCAAGCGTGCGCGAGATGCAGCGCGAACGCGCCGTTGAAGGTAAAGCAATCGAGCGCGCGCCCGTGCGCGTGTGCGCGTGCGGCGAGGCGATTTTCGCGTTGATCCAGGAAAGAACCCGTCTTTTGCCCGCCGAGCGGCGCGACGAGAAAGCGCACGCCGTCCTGTTC
>JBHENC010000098.1:0-312 GCA_046262295.1 Pyrinomonadaceae bacterium
CGCCATGCCGGCGTCGTCCCGCGGGGGGAAGAACTCGAACGAGAAGCAGGGCCGCCGCTCCTCGAGGATCTGGTCGATGCGCATGACGGGGAAGGTTAGGGGCCGCGCCGCGCCGCCCGCCGTCTCCTTTTTGCCTTCATCATGCTGTTCCACTGTGCATTCTCCTTAATGATTGTCCCTTAACTATCGCGCGCTGTTTCGCTTGCCAGCCGAACGCGCCGCGCTCTTTCGGGCAACTTTTCCGCTTCCCTTTTTGGCCGCGCTTTTTTTCGCGGGAGTTGGTTTAACGGCGCTCTTTTTTGCAGCGGTCTT
>JBHENC010000098.1:498-738 GCA_046262295.1 Pyrinomonadaceae bacterium
CCGATTTCTTAGTAGCAGCCTGTGGCGTGCGCACGCTTTTTGACGCGGCTTCCGGCGGCGCGTTGCGTTTGGCGGCCTTCGCTTTTTTCTTTGCCACCTTTTCGCGCACCTCTTCCATCAACTGCGCGATGCGTTCGGCCTCTGTTTGCGGCGCGGCGGGCGGGGTCTCATTTTCGCGGACGCGCCGTTCTTCTTCCTGCCGCGCGAAGTGGTCGTGCTGTCCCTCGCTGATCGCCGTGT
>JBHENC010000099.1:0-303 GCA_046262295.1 Pyrinomonadaceae bacterium
GGGAATTAACGGTCGGGGGCGGCATGGAGCTTTTGCTGGAGCGCGTGCGCGCGCGGCTCGCGGCGGGCAGTCGTTCATTTGTAATCAATATGTCTGAGTGCCGACGCGCGGATAGTTCAGGATTGGGGGAATTAGTAACCTGTCTCGTGACCGCAACGCGCCACGGTGCAACGCTACGGCTTGCCGCTGTCCCGTCGCACATTCAGGGGCTGATGAGACTCGCCAACCTACATAAAATTTTCGAGATTAGCGAGACGGATGAAGCTGCGTTAAAGAGCGCAACATGATATGGACAAGCGTTTG
>JBHENC010000099.1:385-737 GCA_046262295.1 Pyrinomonadaceae bacterium
TTAAACAACTAAGCTTTAACCGCCGTATCTTTTCAATCGTCGCGGTGCGCGGATTATGTTAACGGAGCTTATCGTTTTCTGACAAGCGTGCGCGAGGATATTGGTCGCGAATAACGCCGGCAAACACGATCTTGAAGTAAGTGAAATCGTGGCAATGCAAAAATTAAGTGCTCCCGGCACGGCTCGAACGTGCGACCCTCTGCTTAGAAGGCAGATGCTCTATCCACTGAGCTACGGGAGCGTACCGAACGGTGCAGATGTTAACATGCGCGGCGCGGTTCGCGTCAACCAGCAAGAAAACTCAAATGAGAACAGTAATTAATTGAGCGGTGCTATGAATCGGAATAGCAAT
>JBHENC010000100.1:0-241 GCA_046262295.1 Pyrinomonadaceae bacterium
ACGCTCAAAAGCGCATAACCGACTGCGCCCACGACAAACCATGAATAACCGAAGCTGCTTGCAAACCAAAGTCCGAACCGACCTAAACCCGGAATATACCAGCCGCCCAAAAAGAGCGTCGCGCACATCACCGACACGGTGAACATATTAACGTATTCGCCCATAAAAAAGAGCGCGAATTTTAACGCCGAATATTCGGTATGAAATCCGGCGACAAGCTCGGTTTCGGCTTCGGGTAAAT
>JBHENC010000100.1:488-731 GCA_046262295.1 Pyrinomonadaceae bacterium
GTTCAAATCAAGCGTTCCGGCAAGAATTACAACGCCGATGACCGACGCGCCCATTGCCAATTCGTAAGAAATCAACTGCGCCGACGAACGAAGTCCGCCCATCAAAGAATATTTCGAGTTTGAAGACCAACCGGCAAGCGCAATTCCGTAAACGCCAACTGATGTAATTCCCAAAACGAACAAAACACCGACATCAATCTGGGCAATCGTCAAGGGAATTTGTTTGATGCCTTCGCCTAAACC
>JBHENC010000101.1:0-274 GCA_046262295.1 Pyrinomonadaceae bacterium
CGTCCGTATCGCGCATGGCAGGTGATGAGAGGCGGCAGCAGATCGTGAAGGTCGCGATGACCGTCTTTTCTGAGCGCGGTTTTCGCGGTACGACGACGCGCGAAATTGCGCGCGCGGCGGGCGTCTCCGAAGCGATTATCTTTCGCCACTTCGCCACTAAAGAAGAACTCTACTCCGCCATCCTTGACCGCAAAGCGTGCGCGGGGGACATGGCTGAAATTCGCCGGACTCTATCTGCGGCAATCGCGCGGGGCGATGATCGCGCCGTCTTTGA
>JBHENC010000101.1:418-730 GCA_046262295.1 Pyrinomonadaceae bacterium
CGGTTGCTGCTGCATTCCGCGCTCGAATCGCACCAGCTATTCCAAATGTTCTGGGATCGCAACGTGCGCGAGATGGCGAACTTCCTTTGCAGCTACATACGCGAGCGGCAGAAGGCGGGCGCGATACGCGAGATGGAACCGTTAATAGCGTCGCGCGCCTTTACTGGCATGATTGTCAATCACTCGATGGTCAATAATCTATTCGACCGCACGCGCAACCTTCTAGACATCTCGAATGAGCGCGCGGCGCGGGAGTTCACGGATATTCTGCTGCGCGGCGTCGGCACGTCTTTAATTGATTCGCCCGCGTTG
>JBHENC010000102.1:0-729 GCA_046262295.1 Pyrinomonadaceae bacterium
CTGCGCTTCAAACCTAAATTGGGGGCTTGATAAATGAACCTATCCTGGATAAAGACAGCCTCACACGTTGCCGCTTAAGTAATCGTCAACGTCGCTCACCGCTATGGATGCGCGTTGATTGCTGCCTTAAAAAGTGGGCAAACTATCATACGAAGCCATAGATTGCAACCGGCGGGCAAGCGCGCTTGAGTGATTTTACGCGGTACGCATAACACTTCGCGCCTTGTTGAATTGAGTTACTCAACAAGGCGCGCATAGTGTGTAATCGAGCAGGGAAGCGGGGAAATTGTGTCGTTAGATATCTTCCAGATCGCGGCGACGGCGGGCGCGACCACGAAGCATTGTGAAGACAATCAGCAACATCAGGCCGATGAAAGCGACGACCACCAAAACTTTAATGGCGACCAGCAGAAAACTGACCAGCGCGATTAGTTGCCGCAAGAGCGTCACCAGAAGCAGAATCACCGTTAAGATGCCGCCCCACCGTCCGAATGTTTTAATAAAAGCCGACATGATTTCTTCCCCTTCTATTTTTAGGCCACTGAACTGCTAACAAAGAGAATCATACGCGAACCCGGCCTGGCTTACGAGTGCGGATCAAACGATCCGCCGCCGGTCGCACGCGCATCGCGGGCGGAAACCTGCGTCGCCAGCAGATCGCCCGTCCGAAAACTGCCGCGCTCGATGCCCAGCGGTGCCGTGCCGACAACTGACGGCGGCCTGTTATGT
>JBHENC010000103.1:0-727 GCA_046262295.1 Pyrinomonadaceae bacterium
CACCGAAGCGATCCGCATCGTCGAAGAGAACACGGAGCGGCTGCCGCCCGAAGCGGTCGCGCTCGCGGGGGCGCGGGGCCGCGTGCTCGCCGAAGACGTGCGGGCGGACACGGACTTGCCGCCCTTCGACCGCGCGCTGATGGACGGCTACGCCGTGCGCTCGGAGGACACGCGCGGCGGCGCGCCCGTCCGTCTGAAGATCGTCGGCGAGGCGGCGGCCGGGCGCGGCTGGCGGGGCACGCTGCGTGCGGGCGAGGCCGTGCGCATCATGACGGGCGCGCCGCTTCCCGCAGGCGCGGACGGCGTGCAGCAGGTCGAGGTGACGCGCGAGCTGGACGGAGGCGCGTGCGTCGAGATCGACAGGGGGACGGAGCCGGGGCAGTTCGTCAGCCGGCGCGCGAGCGAGATCGCGCGGGGCGAGATCGTGCTGCGCGCGGGCGAGCGTCTGAACGCGGCGAGTCTGGCCGCGCTCGCGTCGTTCGGGTGCGCGCGCGTCAGAGTCGGCGCGCGCCCGCGCGTCTCGGTGCTGGCGACGGGCACCGAACTCGTCCCCGTCGAAGAGCGGCCCGGCCCGGACCAGATACGCGACTCGAACAGCTACTCGCTCGCCGGCTACGCCGAGGCCGCGAACGCGACGGTCGAGCGCCTGCCGTTCGCCGCGGACGACGCGGAGCTGCTCGAACGACTCGTCGCCGAGTGCGCCGAGCGTTCCGACATGGTCGTGCTG
>JBHENC010000104.1:0-726 GCA_046262295.1 Pyrinomonadaceae bacterium
GGATCGAATAGGCGATGATGAAGGCGATGGCGTGCAGGGCGTATTCGGGGATGTGCAGGCGGTGCAGCGGAACTTCGAGCAAGGCCGCGATGGTCGGTTCGCCGATGATAGCGAGCGCGAGCGAGGCGAGCGTGATACCGAGTTGCGAGGCGGAGAGGTAAGCATTGAGATTGTCTAGCAGGCGGAGAAGGCGGATCGCCCGCCGGTCGCCGTCCTCCGCTAAAGTTTCGATGCGCGAGCGGCGCACGCCGACGAGCGCGAATTCCGCCGCGACGAAAAAACCGTTGACAAAAACGATCACCACGATGGCGAGCAACTTGACGCTGACCTCTCCGTTTCAGTCTGTGGCGATAAAACTGTCCTTCAAGATTATGGCGACGCACGGCAACACGTCAAGAACAGCGAAGGATGAAGTGATGAGCGGTGAATAAGAAAGCATTTCAGAGGTTGAATTGTTCCTTCTCATCCATCATCCCTTTTTTCGATTCGTTGGCAAAACTCAATGAGACGGTTTTCGGCCCAGAAGCGATCCTCGCCGGAAGTCTTACCATCGCCGACGAAGCCGACGTGGCCGCCGTGCCTGGGCGCGAGCATGATGATAGCTGGATTCGCGCCGACGGACGGGTGGCGCAGCGAGTCGAAAGGGATAAACGGATCATCTTCGGCGTGGATGATGAGCGTCGGAATTTGTATGCGCGCAAGAAGCGGGAGCGAACTGGAACGCTC
>JBHENC010000105.1:0-408 GCA_046262295.1 Pyrinomonadaceae bacterium
AAAGAAGTTGATTGGCGGTATGCGATTCCGTCAGTACCGTTTGATATAGAGGATCAAGTGATTAGAGGCGAAGATGATTCCTATCGGGTGAAGCATTAATTTTACGCCGCGCCTAACAACGGCATGCACCCGACCGCGAACAGCGTTGATTTCATCCGCTAGGCGCCCGCAATTCAATCGCCCGTCGCGGCGGGTGATGCCGGGCGTTAGCACCGGCTGGAAGCGGCGGGCTGTGAACATGAAGGTTTCATCCCGCCGCGCAGAGCCGGTCTAACAAGGGGATGAACCCGACTCGCGGGGAGCGAGTCTGACATGTACGTTGCGTGCGCTCGCGGGTTATCCCCGGCGTTAGGCTTCTACTTTTGGGGAATCTATGAACAAGTATCGTGTGCTAATGAATGGCGAGAA
>JBHENC010000105.1:418-725 GCA_046262295.1 Pyrinomonadaceae bacterium
CCCCTTCAGCGTGCCTCTCATGTACGTTGAATAGGGGCGCGGGTGATGCCGGGCGTTAGCACCGCCTGAGAGCGACGGCCCGCCCCGGTGAGTTGGTCAGGCCGTCCCTTGAGGGCGGTCTAACATCTCATTGAACGCGACCGCTCTGAAGCGGCTCTCTCATGCTTGTTGTGTGGGGCGGCGCGTTAATTCGGGCGTTAGCTGTCTATGTGGAGCACCGCGAATGAATCCTGACGAAGACAGGGCTGAATGGGATAGGGTTTGGCGCGAGCGGCCTCTCCGCCAACTTGTCACACCTCCTCAGATT
>JBHENC010000106.1:0-259 GCA_046262295.1 Pyrinomonadaceae bacterium
GACATAGATGCTGCGTATTACATCCGGGTTTTAGTCTGCATATACAGGGGGGAGCCTGATAAAGCTCGCGAAGAAATAGAGAAGGGTGAAAGGATGGCCGAGGGCAATATTTTATACAGGTTATTGCTGGCGTATTGGCATGTCATATGGGGGTCTAAAAATGACGCGATTAAGTTGCTGGAGGAGTTGGACGAAGAATCGAAGCGTAGGTACATTTCCCCCTACCACCGTGCGCTCCCGTATGTTCATATAGATGAGA
>JBHENC010000106.1:455-725 GCA_046262295.1 Pyrinomonadaceae bacterium
TTTTAGCTAAAATGTGGATACCCTCGTCGCGAAAAATAGCTTATGCGAATCAGGAGTAGAAAGTGAGCAATAAACAGGCGACAGCAAGTTTGCCATAGCAATGCACTTTCAATCCTTGACTTGAACGAACGCGCGAGGCGTTCTGTAAATCTGTTTTCTGAATCAGCCAGTTGAATAAACTTTCCAGGGGTTGGGGGATCGCTGAGACGAAGCGATTGTAGAGCGTCGGCACATCTTTTTCCGCCTCATGCCGATGGCGTTTATTAGAAG
>JBHENC010000107.1:0-720 GCA_046262295.1 Pyrinomonadaceae bacterium
CTCCTGCAAATGCAGCGGCACGGGGTAGTAAATTTTGACGCCGACGCCGTGTGTCTTCAAATGCTCGATGAGCGCATCGCGATGAAGGGGCACGCGCACGACGAATTGGTGAAAGATGTGCCGGGTGTTTTCGCGGATGAAGGGCGCGCGCAAATCGAATGCGAGATGCGCGTTCGTCAAGAGCAGCGAATACGTCTCTGCTCGCTCGCGTCGGCCTTGCGACCAACCGTCGAGATGCGGCAGTTTGACGCGCAAGATTGCCGCCTGCAACGCATCGAGCCGAGGTTCTTCGTCGGGTAGAAACTAAAACAGCCGATGAGTCCGAGCGATCCGGCGCGTCTTCCGGCGTCCTCCGCGCCGATGGCCTGCGCCGCATCTTCGATGACGGGCAACTCGTGGCGCGCGGCGATTTCCAGAAGGGCGTCCATCTCAACGCACTGGCCGTAGAGATGCACGGGCATGATGGCGCGCGTGCGTTCGGTGATCGCGGCTTCAAGGAGCGACGGATCGAGATTGTAGGTGCGCGGTTCGATGTCCACGAAGACGGGACGCGCCCCCGTTCGCGTGATCGAACTGGCGGTGGCGAAGAAACTGAACGGCGTCGTGATCACTTCATCGCCCGCTTTGATGTCGAGAGCCATCAGCGCGAGCAGGAGCGCGTCCGAACCGGAAGCGCAACCGACGGCGTGCTTCGCTTGCGAGTAGCGCGCAACCTCCTCT
>JBHENC010000108.1:0-253 GCA_046262295.1 Pyrinomonadaceae bacterium
CTCGCCGCCCACTTCCAGGACCTGGGCGACGTCCATCTGCGCGCCCTGTTCGACGCCGACGCCGAGAGGGGCACGACGCTGGCCGCCGAGGCCGACGGGGTCTACCTCGACTACTCGAAGAACCGGCTGACCGGCGAGACCATCGGCCTCCTCGTGGCCCTGGCCGAGCGGGCCGGCCTGCGCGACCGCATCGAGGCCATGTTCCGGGGCGACAAGATCAACGTCACCGAGGACCGGGCCGTGCTCCACGTGG
>JBHENC010000108.1:458-720 GCA_046262295.1 Pyrinomonadaceae bacterium
CGGGCAAGCGCATCCGCAACATCGTCAACATCGGTATCGGCGGTTCCGACCTCGGGCCCCACATGGCGCACGAGGCGCTGAAGGCGTACTCCCAGCGCGACCTCACCTTCCGGTTCGTCTCCAACGTGGACGGCACCGACATCTACGAGTCGCTGCTCGGCCTCGACCCCGAGGAGACGTTGTTCATCGTGTGCTCGAAGACCTTCGGTACCCTCGAGACCCTCACCAACGCCCGCAGCGCCCGCGAGTGGCTTCTCGACGC
>JBHENC010000109.1:0-254 GCA_046262295.1 Pyrinomonadaceae bacterium
GCCCAACCGCGCTTCAACGCGCTGTTGCTCGGCAGTTTTGCCGGAGTCTCGCTCATCCTGGCGAGCATCGGCATCTACAGCGTGATGGCTTATACGGTCACACAACGCACGCACGAGATCGGCATCCGCATCGCGCTCGGCGCGCAACCCGGTGACGTGCTCAAGCTGGTGGTGGGCCAGGGAATGCTTCTCACGCTCATAGGCGTCGGCGTCGGCCTTGTCGGCGCTTTCGCCTTAACGCGTGTGCTCACGAG
>JBHENC010000109.1:404-719 GCA_046262295.1 Pyrinomonadaceae bacterium
TCGCCCTGCTGGCCTGCTACATCCCGGCCCATCGCGCGACGAAGGTTGATCCAGGTGTGGCGCTCAGATATGAGTAGGTGCGCGCGTAAAGACTCACGGCTGCCGCGTTCGCAGCCATTCGTCGAAGGCCAGCGCCGCCTGCAGATCGCCTTCTTCTCGAAGGCGCGTCAGCAGAGCGGTGAGAAGCCCCCCGCTCAGCATCGGCAACGCCCGGCTGTTCGTCGCGGCGACGTAAGTGTCCTGTTCAAGCAGATGTACGGTCAGTTGCTGCCCGTCGTAGCGCCAGATTTCAGGCACGCCGAGTGCGACGTAGAT
>JBHENC010000110.1:0-233 GCA_046262295.1 Pyrinomonadaceae bacterium
GATCCGGACCATGCTCAAGTCGAAGATCCACCGCGCTCGCGTCACCGGCAGCGATCTCCACTACGTCGGCTCGATCACCGTCGACCGCGAGCTGCTCGAGGCCGCCGACATGCTCGAGCACGAGCTCGTGCACGTCCTCGACATCGACAACGGCGCCCGCTTCGAGACCTACACGATCGCCGGCGAGCGCGGGGCGGGCGAGATGCGCATCAACGGAGCGGCCGCGCGGCTCG
>JBHENC010000110.1:477-718 GCA_046262295.1 Pyrinomonadaceae bacterium
GGCCGGCGGTCACGCTGGCCACCCTCGGCGAGAAGAAGGCGCTCGGCGAGCCGATCGCCATGGTCACCGCCTTCGACTACCCGAGCGCCCAGGTGGCGGAGGCCGCCGGCGTGGACGTAGTGCTCGTCGGCGACTCGGCGGCCATGACCGTGCTGGGCTACCCGAACACCGTGCCGGTCTCGATCGCGGAGATGCTGATGCTCGCCGGCGCGGCGCGTCGCGGGCTCGTGAACCCCCTGCT
>JBHENC010000111.1:0-346 GCA_046262295.1 Pyrinomonadaceae bacterium
TCGGTGGTCTAATCATGCGCAGCACGACACCGTCGCGTGCTCGACGTTGCTCCAGTGCATCGAGCATCGCGAAGTAGTCGTGTGCCGAGCAGACGATCTCGTCGCCAGTGTTAAGCGGAAGCCCAAGCAGAACTGTGTTCAGCGCTTCCGTAGCATTGCGTACTAATGCGATCTCCGCCGACGGCACGCCCATCGCCTCGGCGAGGGCTGGGCGTACTCCCGTGCTGCTGCTTCCGAAGAACAAACGGCCCAGCTCTTCCGCCGGCAGCGCTTCGAGCTGGCGCGCACCTCGCACCAGTTCCTCTACCGCGGCACGCGTGGTCGGGTTGGTCCAGCCGTGATCGAG
>JBHENC010000111.1:475-712 GCA_046262295.1 Pyrinomonadaceae bacterium
AACTAACACAAGCATAGCTACCTCGCAAGATCGTTCGTAATGTCTGTGGCCAGAGTGGCGGACTAGACGTATTCGGTGCCGCCTAACGCCCGGCATCACCCGCCGCGCACGCAACGCCGAGAGCGACGAGCCTCGCGCATGAGATGAACGCTATTCGCGGTCTGGTGCATGCCGTTGTTAGGCGCGCCCTTGGGCGCGAGACCGATATCTTCAAGGGCTTATGATTGAAGTTACCAG
>JBHENC010000112.1:0-712 GCA_046262295.1 Pyrinomonadaceae bacterium
GTTAAGAAGAGATGGCGGCCCCGAAGCTTACACGCTGAGGAGTCGGCTGGCATGGTCTTATCTCTTCATTAAAGAGACCATAAACAAGCCTGCCAACATTTTTACGAGTTCGGCCCTTTCCACTTAGACATCACAGATGGAGTCCAGGAGCGCCGTGTTAAGGAAGTCGGAGATCAGAGCTATCTCCGAGCAGGGAGTCGAGGTGGTCGCGGCGACGATCCATCACCTCTACGAGATACAATCATCATGCCCGCCCTCCGATGCCAGAGCCTGTCACGGCTTTTGGCCTGCTAAAACGAAATGAGCATCTGTAGGAAGAAGTAAGGGAAGCTAATCTAGAGGTCTGCCACCTGAACAGTTACAGCGAACTTGTCAAACGTAACGCCGAAATCCAACGTCTCGTGGAATCTCTCGATGAACAGATCGGCGGCCGCCTCCGCACGACGCCGCTTAACCTGCTCCGAAGTTGGCGCAGATTGCGCCAAGACTACCGGGAGCAAAAGTTGAGAGGCTAATACCGTTATGCCCAGACGCAATATCGGTCTTCGCATATGGGAGGAGAGCACCAAGCTCAACCGCGCAGGAACGGCTGCGCCTCGTCCGCGCGGACGTAAGGGGGGAAGGCGCGGTGCGTGCTCATCAGGAAGGCGTGGGAGCTTGAGCGCAGGGCGTTGCCGTGCGTGGCGAGCAGCCGCATCATCCGGCTGAAGAC
>JBHENC010000113.1:0-711 GCA_046262295.1 Pyrinomonadaceae bacterium
GAAATGCCCACGTCCATACAATCCGGCCTCCACACACCACTCTTCGAGCCTTCACTTCCCGCTCGTTTGAGCGTCCGCTTGACAAGCACGACCGAATCTGTAAAATTTCTCCACGCCCGCGGGAGTAACTCAGTGGTAGAGTGCGACCTTGCCAAGGTCGAAGTCGCGAGTTCAAATCTCGTCTCCCGCTTTGAAGTGCTGAAGTCGGAACGCAGAACGACGAACTGAAAACGCTTTTAGTTCCGCGCTCAGCGTTCCGACTTCAACCTTTTTACGGCGGCGTAGCAAGTGGTAAGGCAGAGGTCTGCAAAACCTTTATTCGTCGGTTCGATTCCGACCGCCGCCTTCTTCCCTATCAACGATTTACAAGCACCTCACAAATTACCCGAAGGCCTTCAGACGCTCCGAGTTCCCCTTGCAGGGGGACGCGTTAATATCTTCCTGGAGCTGCTCCGGCGTGGAGAAGTTAGGTTTGCGTGCTTGGCCGCCGGTCCCCCCCAGAGTATTGAGGGCGGCATGCACCGGCAAACATAAGTGCAGAAAGAGCGCCGTCGCGACGAGCACGAAACGAGGCAGGCTCATGACTTCTCCATCCTTTCGAATATCAGATGATAACCGTCCTCTAATCAGCTACTGCCCGGAGCGCTGGAGTATGCATCGGCAAGTTGCTCGGCAAAAGGTGCCGGTGTTTCCAGCCACTTATGCTGAAAG
>JBHENC010000114.1:0-347 GCA_046262295.1 Pyrinomonadaceae bacterium
TCCCGAGGTCATGACCAGGGCGCAGACGGTCAGCGGCACCGTGCTGGGGACATTCGGGTACATGTCGCCGGAGCAGATACACGGTGAACGCGTCGACGGTCGCAGCGACATCTTTGCCCTCGGGTGCGTGCTGTACGAGATGCTGACCGGCCGGCGCCTGTTCCACGGCTCGACGCCGCAGGAAGTGATCGCGCAGGTCCTGCTTGGCACTCCGGACCTGGCGGCGCTCGACCCGCTGGCGCCGAGAGAGCTTCCTCCGATCCTCGCCCGGATGGTGGCCAGCGATTCCGCGCGACGCTTCGAAAGCGCGCACGACGTTGCGATGGCGCTTCGCGCGCTGGCGACCG
>JBHENC010000114.1:469-711 GCA_046262295.1 Pyrinomonadaceae bacterium
ACACGACGGTCACACGCCGACGCGCCCGGATGCGCTCGCTGGCGGTGCTGCCCTTCGTGAACACCTTCGGCGAGACCGAAGCAGACTACCTGACGGACGGCATCACCGAAAGCATCATCAACAGCCTCTCGCAACTGCCCGGCCTGCGTGTCGTGCCCCGCAGCCTCGCATTCCGGTACAAGGGACTGCAGGCGGATCCGGCGACGGTCGGTCTCGCTTTGAACGCACGCACCATCCTGACC
>JBHENC010000115.1:0-297 GCA_046262295.1 Pyrinomonadaceae bacterium
GCTCTGACGCGCATGGCCGACCCTGCCGCTGCATTGCACAAGATCGAGATTCAGCTACCTTCATCGCTTGTTGCCGTCGCCGATGATGAGAGGATAGAGAAGGTTCTAGAGAATCTGGTCCTCAACGCGCTCGAAGCGATGGGCACAGGGAAAGGCCGGTTGAGCGTCACCGGGGGCCCAGCGGAAGAAGGGTTTGTCTCTTTCAGCGTTTGCGACACGGGTCCGGGGATGACCGCGGAGTTTCAGCGAACGCGGCTCTTCCGTCCGTTTGCCACGACTAAACCCAAAGGCATAGGC
>JBHENC010000115.1:380-708 GCA_046262295.1 Pyrinomonadaceae bacterium
ATAACGGGCTGCTATTTTCGATAGCGCTTCGGGTGTTGCCCTCTCTCTTTTTCCAGTAAAGATCGAGCACGTCGTCCCAGGTCGTCTGGGATAGAAAGCATTCTCATCTGGCCTCCACGGCCAGCAGTTCCTTGCTTGCAGTAGACTAACGCCCTCGACATTATGACCGAGCAAGCTCAGCCAAAAATGACGATTCTCATAGTAGATGACGACCCGGCTGTGCGAAGCGGGCTCCGCTGGGCGTTCGCTGACGGTTATCGGGTGCTAGAGGCTGGTACCCGGGAGGAAGCTGTCGAGCAACTGCAACGCGAACGTGTCGACGTTGTCT
>JBHENC010000116.1:0-314 GCA_046262295.1 Pyrinomonadaceae bacterium
GCGCAATATCGAGTTAAATGATGTCCATACCATCGAGCAGCGCATTGTAGATTGGACTGATTGGAACGACGCCGAACAATACGAGTGGATTTTCGGTTCGGACATCATTTATGGAGAAGATATGCATCCATATCTGCGCCGGATTTTCGAGTCCAATCTCGCTTCCTCGGGACGAATACTTCTTTCAGACCCGTTTCGAGACGAAAGCCTCAAGCTGCTCGAAGCGCTCGAACAAGCCGGCTAGACTATTGCCATAACCAAATGGAATATAGGGGAAGAATCGGCTATGCGCCCGATAGGTTTGTTTGAACTCG
>JBHENC010000116.1:467-707 GCA_046262295.1 Pyrinomonadaceae bacterium
TTCATTCTTGACGCTCGCAAGCGGCGAGTGTTAGTTTTTTCTTTACGCGATTTCAAATAAATCTATGGAAAATCTGAAGAAAACGCCGCTCAATAAAATTCATCGGGAATTGGGCGGGAAGATGGTTGATTTCGGCGGCTGGGATATGCCCGTGCAGTATTCGGGCGTGATTGCCGAGCATTTGCGTACCCGGACGCATTCGGGCTTGTTTGACGTTTCGCATATGGGCGAGATTTGGGT
>JBHENC010000117.1:0-241 GCA_046262295.1 Pyrinomonadaceae bacterium
ATCATCAACGCAGACTCTTTGCCCTGCACCACCCTTATGAAAGCGAACAGCTTGCCGTCTGGAGAAAAAGTGATGGGAGCGGCTGTCACATTTCCCAGTAGCTTTTTCGGCGTGCCGCCGAGCGTCGACACTTGGAAGAGAGCGCGATCCGGGTAATCGTGCGAGTTGATGTTGTAGTAAACGTAATTGCCGTCGGGCGAGAAGGTCATAGTGTCGGCGTAGAAAACGGCTGCGGGCGCGA
>JBHENC010000117.1:395-706 GCA_046262295.1 Pyrinomonadaceae bacterium
CCGTACCCGATGCCCGCGATGATGACTGCGACAAGGGCGCTCAGAATAATCGCACCGCGCTTATGACGTTTGAATTCGCCGACAAGATATTCCGCGCTCGATGCCGTGTGAACGTCACTTACCGCCCTTAGCTTTCCCGTCTCCGAATCCCTGGCCTTGACAATGGACGAAGTAACCTCTTTAGCCTGTGCTGTTTCACCTTGGAGCATCTGCGTCGGCAACCCATCGCTTGCGCGTGCGGCAGGCAGAATCAAGGTGGCTGAGGACTCACCGGGAGAGGAAGAGTTGCCCTGAAGCAGAGTGCCATCGTC
>JBHENC010000118.1:0-370 GCA_046262295.1 Pyrinomonadaceae bacterium
CTGCTCGGGGGCGTCCTCGACGAGGACATCTGCGCCGTGGAGGGTCCCGAGGCGCTCGAGCTGCACCGCCAGGCGATCGAGCTCGGCGAACGGTCACGCAGCGGCGAACCGGGGGCGGCCGACCAGCTCGCGCAGCTCGTCGCGGGCCTCGATCTCACGCAGATCGCCTTGCTCATCCGCATGCTCACGCGCTGGTTTCAGCTCATGAACCTCGCCGAGGATCTCAGCCGCGTGCGCCGCATCCGCACCCTCGACGCGCAGCCCGAGCCTCGCCGCGGGTCGCTGCACGCCGCGATCGAGCAGCTCGCCGAGGACGGCACCACGGCCGAGGAGCTCGACGAGACGCTGCGCGAGGCGGAGGTGCGGCTCG
>JBHENC010000118.1:466-706 GCA_046262295.1 Pyrinomonadaceae bacterium
TTCAGCTCCACGCTCGCCGAGGTCGTGCCCGAGGTCTACCGCGATCTGGAGTCGACGATCCGCGAGACGTACCCGGAGTTCGACGTGCCGGTGCCGGCGCTGCTGAGCTTCGGCTCCTGGATCGGCGGCGACCGCGACGGCAATCCGAACGTGACGCCGCAGATGACCGCTGCGGCGCTCGCGCTCATGAAGGACGCCTGCCTGAGCCATCACGAGGCCGCGATCCGGGCGCTCGGAAAC
>JBHENC010000119.1:0-703 GCA_046262295.1 Pyrinomonadaceae bacterium
GTTTGAGAACCATGTTAAGCCTCCTCTTTCAAATGAGTAGTGGCTTAACTTTTTGTCTCAGTCAAGGGTGCAGTTCACTTACCATTGTGTGCTCCGTGCGGACGTGTCCGGTTATAGAAGTGCTGCCACTCTTTGAGTTTACTTTTCATCTTAGGGTCATCCCTCTCAACTGTGGCGTAAAACTCAACTCGGTCGGTTCGTTGCGAGCGTTCTACTTTTCCATTTAAGTGTGGTGAGTAGGGACGGATGGTCGGAATTTAACGGCCCGATCCATCAGCGCGCGTTGGAATGGTATGCCGAAGAACTCACCGCCACGATTTGTCTGGATAGGCTGGATAAGAAACGGGAACTCTTCCCACATATTCTTTGAGGAAGCGTACGGCGTTGTGCGCCGTGCGTCGCGGGTAGAGCGCAAGCACGCGCATCCGCGTGCAATCATCTAGAGCTATGAACGGGAACAGACCAGAGGCGATCTTCACAGTGTCCATCTGCACACGCTCGCCGGGTACGTCGCGGCTATATAGCTTTGGCTCGCGCGGCGTTCGACCGGTGCGAAGTCGATTCAGTCCATGACGGTTAAGAATCTTCCCAATAGTTGTTGTAGCATAAAGCTCGATCCACTTGCGGCGGGCGCAGATGGTGAATTCGGTACCGTACATGGTCTCACCCTACTCTCCAGAAACCATCTCCGCGATATTTACAC
>JBHENC010000120.1:0-243 GCA_046262295.1 Pyrinomonadaceae bacterium
GCCCTCGAGAGGCCGGCCCCCGGGCGGCCGGCGGCGGCAGCGCGATCCGCTCGTTCACCGACCTGCGCTCGGGCGACGCGGTCGTCCACTCAGATCACGGCATCGCGCGCTTCACCGGCTTCGACACGCGCACGGTGGCCGGGGTGACGCGCGACTACCTCCAGCTCGAGTACCAGGGTGGCGACCGCGTGCTGGTTCCCTCAGACCAGCTCGACAAGATCTCGCGCTACGTCGGCGCCGAGG
>JBHENC010000120.1:461-703 GCA_046262295.1 Pyrinomonadaceae bacterium
CACCTCGGAACGTTCGCCGAGCGGTTGCGCGACTACCCGTTCCGGATCGAGATGGCCTCGCGCTTCCGCTCCCAGCGCGAGGTGAACGCCGCCCTGCGCGACTTCACGGCCGGCAAGGTCGACGTACTCATCGGCACGCATCGCCTGCTCTCGCGCGACGTGCGCCCGGATGACCTCGGCCTCCTGATCGTCGACGAGGAGCAGCGCTTCGGGGTCAAGCAGAAGGAGCTCCTGCGCCAGCT
>JBHENC010000121.1:0-251 GCA_046262295.1 Pyrinomonadaceae bacterium
GCGTGACGCTGGGCTTGCAAGCCACCTGGCTCGTCAACTCAGCCACTCACTTGTGGGGAACACGACGCTTCGACACTAATGAAGACTCGCGGAACAGTTGGTGGGTAGCCCTGCTTACTTTCGGCGAAGGCTGGCACAACAATCACCACATGTACCCAACCTCAGCCCGTCACGGTCTGAAGTGGTATGAGGTTGATTTCAACTGGTGGGGCATCCGCGTACTGCAACTGTTAGGACTGGCGAAGTCAGTC
>JBHENC010000121.1:465-703 GCA_046262295.1 Pyrinomonadaceae bacterium
TTGTTGAGCCAGTATCGTAACTCTGCTTTACTTCTATCTGAATTTCCCCACTGTCATAAAAGACCGGCGACTTTCTTCATTATTTCCAATTATCTCAACAGCATAGTCTTCCCAAGACCGATCAGCCCGCCCGCGAGCACGACCCAGAGTACCTCGGCCTTGAACCTATAAAGCGCGATGAACGCCGCGACGCTCATGGCGGCAGCGAACCACTCCACGTTGCCGGCAAGCCCTTGCG
>JBHENC010000122.1:0-700 GCA_046262295.1 Pyrinomonadaceae bacterium
CGCATATATAATGAAGCATATCATTCACGATTGGGATGATGAGCGCTGTGTTACAATTTTGAAAAATATTCATGCGGCAATGAATGGTAACGGGAAAGTTCTGATTGTCGAAGCAGTTGTGCCAGAAGGAAACGAGCCGCATTACAGCAAATTGCTCGACCTTGAAATGCTAGTTTCGCCGGGAGGTACAGAACGAACGGCAGAAGAGTACAACGAACTACTCAAGAGAGCGGGTTTTCGCTTGACGCGAATTGTTCCCACTAAATCACCGTTTTCAATTATCGAAGCGGTTCAAGCAAACTAATAAAGTTTGTTTTCCAGTTTGACAAGGATTTCTGAGGCGGTTTCTCCCGCCTCTTTTTTCTAACTCACATGGATATTTTCAGATACTTTTCGTTACAAAATTTCGGGTAAGAAATATTTTATAGTACAAACACTAATCATAAGATTTCGTTTTTGAGACTATTATAGGATGTTTTAAGAGTTTGGCACACAATAGGCACACAAAACGAAAAGGACAACCTTTTTGGTTGCCCTAAACTATTGAATTTAATGGTGGAGTCGAGGGGGATCGAACCCCTGACCTCATGACTGCCAGATATATTCAGCTAATATTCACTGAGTGCTACTAAGTATTATAACCTGATTTTTATTGTATTTTTGTAAAAGTATAACTACTCAGTATTACTCCATACATGCC
>JBHENC010000123.1:0-360 GCA_046262295.1 Pyrinomonadaceae bacterium
ACCCAGATGGTCGAGGCCGTGGCCGACGACTTCGTCAAGTACGTGATGCACCTGGACGTGGTGGTGGACCAGCCGGCCGAGCCCGAGGTCCGCAACGTGCAGTACACCGCGGCCGAGGACCCGGTGCAGGGCACTGCGGGGGTCGTCCAGGCGGCGGCGCGCCAGGCGGCGGACACCGGCGAGGAGCTGCCGGCCGAGGTGGCGGCGGAGGACGCGGCGCCGGTCACAGTCGTGAAGGGTGACCACGAGAAGCTCGGACGGAATCAGCCTTGTTGGTGCGGTTCGGGCAAGAAGTTCAAGCTCTGTCACGGTCGGTGAGCTGGTTCCGCCCCCGGTGGGGCGGGTCCTGTCCGGCGGGGG
>JBHENC010000123.1:439-699 GCA_046262295.1 Pyrinomonadaceae bacterium
TTCGCTCGTGGCCGACCTCGACGCCCTCGAGCTGCGGTCGTTGTACACGGGCGAGCACGACGAACGCGACGCGGTCTGCGAGGTCCACTCCGGGGCCGGGGGCACCGACTCGCAGGACTGGGCGGAGATGCTGCTGCGGATGTACCTGCGATGGGCCGAGCGCCGGGGCTTCGACGTCGAGGTCGAGGAGGTCTCGCCCGGCGGCGAGGCGGGAATCACCTCGGCCACCTTCATCGTGCGGGGGCGGTACGCCTACGGGC
>JBHENC010000124.1:0-698 GCA_046262295.1 Pyrinomonadaceae bacterium
GTATTGCTGCTGCTTGCCGAGGCGGCCCTAATGTTCTGTGTGATTATTGGTGCCGTCTATTTACGTGTGGGGGTGGACGGTGCTCCCTATGAACTAATCGAGAAGCATGGTTATTTCAAGGCTGCATTTGCGACTATGTTCTGCCTGGCAGCGTTCTATCTTTTTGACCTATACGATTTTATCGTAATGCATGATCGCCACGAGCTGGTCTTGCGGCTGGTGCAGGCGCTCGGCTTGGCTTGGGTAGCGCTCGCCCTCGCATTCTATGCGTATCCACAATTAATGCTGGGTCGCAGCATCTCGCTGATCGCTCTTCCGCTGGCGCTCACGTTAATGGTCAGCTGGCGAATCTCGATTCATTGGTTTCTTGGGCATCCCGATTTTGGTGAACGGATTCTAATTGTCGGGTCAGGCAACCTAGCGCAACGGTGTACACCGGTTAGTGGCTTTGATCGCAGCCATTCTTTCCCTACCAATCGTCGTGGTGACGGCAGTTCTAATTAAGATTGAGTCGAGGGGATCAGTGTTTTACAAGCAGGAGCGCGTCGGCAAAAACGGGCGCCACTTTGTGCTTATGAAGTTTCGTTCTATGAAAGTTGACGCGGAGGCATCGGGACCAGTTTGGGCCAGTAAAGGTGACGAGCGAACGACAAAAGTTGGCCGCATTATTCGCAAGGTTCGCATCGATGAGATACCGC
>JBHENC010000125.1:0-266 GCA_046262295.1 Pyrinomonadaceae bacterium
CGTTTCCTGTATAACGCTGACATCCGCTTTAAATCCGCCATATACTTTTGCAGCTCGCTCAAGTTAGCGGCATTCGGAAAATCCTCAACGCTGTTCGAGAAAATATGCTTGAGTTGCTTTGAACCGTTAATGACCCCGATCATGTCTTTTGGCAAAGACGGAGTATCTGGCTCGCCGCCCCCATCTTAATGCTCGCCGCGTAAATATTCATTAAGTAAATGAAGTTCATGCTGACCTTGTAAAATTTAGCAGCGGTCTCGTCATCA
>JBHENC010000125.1:382-697 GCA_046262295.1 Pyrinomonadaceae bacterium
TTTGGTAGTACGGCTTTCACCTTCCTTCTCCGTGATGAGCTTGAATGTTTCCGGCAGGCGACTCAGCACCACGCGCCGCAGTCGGGGAAAATCACTGACTGCGGCGCGTGGTGTCGAGACTTGATCTATCTGCTACGGCTGCGACTGCGGCGTGAAGGTAACGGTCAGGAGTCGTCCGCTGGCGGAAGAACCAAAAGCAGGCCTCCTACTAACAGGATTCGCACCCCCAGTATACATCATAAAATCCACGGTGCCGGGGCCGGAGATGTTATGAGTCGTAGTGGGGCCCGTCACACTTCCGTGTAAGGGGTGCTC
>JBHENC010000126.1:0-401 GCA_046262295.1 Pyrinomonadaceae bacterium
CAATAATCCTTCGCGCTGCATTCCCGTTTTTTCAAGAACTCGCGCCGAAGCTATATTCTCCACATCACACAATGCCGATATTCGGTAAACTGAGGTCTGGCTCAATGCCCAATTAACAAAACTGTTTAACGCTTCAGTAGCCAAACCTTTTCCCCAAAATTGCGGCGATAAGACGTAACCGACATCAGCTTTGAAACCATTTAAACGAATTTCAATCATACCTGCGATTTCATCGATTTCTTTAACGGTAACGATATAAGAAAACCGAGTATCTTTTTCCCAAGCAGCAACGCAACTAGCAAGAAAGTCTTCTGTTTCCTGGATATTTTTATGAGGTTGCCAAATCAAATAGCGCGTGACTATTTCATCCTGAGCATACGAATTAAAGATTGCTTCGGCAT
>JBHENC010000126.1:411-693 GCA_046262295.1 Pyrinomonadaceae bacterium
CGAAACAAGTCGGCATAAATTGGTTGGCATCAAAATTCTCGATAATTCCGCTCGAACTTTCTTAACAAAATTATACGTCGGTTTCAAACAAAGCCGTCGAACGGCGGAGATGACGTGGGGCAAAACAGCGTCAATACGGACAACGTAACAAAGAAGAAAGTCGCTGTTTCGCCCTCACGTCCATTGAATAGAGAATCAATCCACTGCCTCTGGCAGTGGTTTTCTTCTACAAGGCAGTGAGGGCGAAACACAGACCGACTAAAATATATCTCCCTAGAGGTG
>JBHENC010000127.1:0-251 GCA_046262295.1 Pyrinomonadaceae bacterium
ATGCACGAAAGATTGTTCTGTTCTTAGACCATTGCTTGATAAATATCCTGAAGTCGAAGTTGTGATTATCTAAAACAGGAGAGTAGCGTGGTCTTACTAACGGGCAACATAACAACTCATTCAACCGGAGCGCGAATAGCGTTGCTTTCATTCGCAAGATTGGATGCTTGATACATTGAATGCGCGCCCGGTTAATTCGGGCGTTGGGCGTATTCTGTTGAATCAATCTTACTTTAGGGATAAAATGGTTG
>JBHENC010000127.1:347-692 GCA_046262295.1 Pyrinomonadaceae bacterium
TCGGCTGGCTGTTTAATCGCCTTCGTGATGCCTTCAACGGTCTGATTGATGGAACGTCAAAGATTGAATTCTACGGGCGTCTTGCTAACGCTGCTAGAGATTACCAGCAGAGTGTAAACAGCAATGGAAATGCTCAAGATACGCTTAGGGCAGTGTTATACGAAGCTTTTATTATGCTTGAAGAAATGGAGGAAGGTACATTTGAGTATCTTCCGATTGCATCCGGCAATACAATTTTGGCTGACCTAGTTAAGAAGGCTGAGGAGAGTGGATATATAGGCGTGGAAGCAACGAAGGAGTTCTTCAAGCGTATGGAGGAGAAGCATCGTGAATCTTGAGCTAACC
>JBHENC010000128.1:0-261 GCA_046262295.1 Pyrinomonadaceae bacterium
GTCAACGGCACGGTCGTCAACGAGCAGGTGAAGCTTGCCCCCCTGCAACCGCGCGTTTTGGAGAGCGGCGACCGGTTGCGTTTAGGCGAAACGACTTTACATTTTTTGATCGGGTGAGAAAAGCAGATGTCAGATGCTGGATGTTAGATATCAGTCAAAGACATTTACTAACATCTGACATCTGACATCTGACATCTGCCAATGAAGCGAAGAGATGAGGCGTCGGCGCGCGAGGTGATTTACGCTCCGTTTGCGTTACGC
>JBHENC010000128.1:429-688 GCA_046262295.1 Pyrinomonadaceae bacterium
TCGTTCGCACGAGGAAAAGAGCGCGCCCGCAATCGCGCGCCGCGATAATGAAGAGTTGAAATTATGACAACTAAGCAATGTCCGAGTTGCCTTGCGACCGCTACGCTTGACGCGCGTTTTTGTCGTCAATGCGGTGCGCCGATGAGAAACGATGCGCCGACGGAACTTCCCGTTTCGCCGCTCGCTTCGACCATCCCGTTGGCTGATGCTACGCCCTCGCGCCCGACCGATACTTTCCCGCCCGTGAGCGATACGGGAG
>JBHENC010000129.1:0-330 GCA_046262295.1 Pyrinomonadaceae bacterium
GCAGGTGCTCGCGATCGACGGGGATCCCAATCCGAACCTCGGGGTGGCGCTTGGCGTCGACCACGACGTGCTGCGCGATCCGCCGCGGGTCCCGCGCAACGCGGCTGACGAGGTCACGGACGACGCAGGCCGAAAGCAACGCGTGCTCAAGCCGGAGTTCAAGGACTTCCGCGAGCAGTACGCCGTCACTGCGCCAGACGGCGTGATGCTCGTGCACATGACCCGCGTGGATCATGCTGGCACCGGCTGACTCTGCTCGGCCCACGCCTCCGTGCGAGGCGTCGCAAGCGCGCTTCTCGGCGTCGAGAACGAGGTGAACCTGCTCGACAT
>JBHENC010000129.1:442-686 GCA_046262295.1 Pyrinomonadaceae bacterium
GCTCCGCACTGGGAGGAGACCGGCAACGTCGCGGGCGCCTCGCAGGAGCAGTACGTGCGCGCGGCCATCGCCCCGCGTGGCATCACCAAGCTCGGCCCGTTCGAGCGCGTCCACGTCTTCTGGCTCGCCGGGATGAGCTGCGACGGCTGCAGCATCGCCGTCCTCGGCGCGACCGAGCCCTCGGTCGAGAGCCTGCTGACCGGAACGCTCCCCGGCGTCCCGCTCCTGCTGCTCCACCACACCG
>JBHENC010000130.1:0-685 GCA_046262295.1 Pyrinomonadaceae bacterium
CGGTGCGCGACGCGTTGAGCAAACCGATGTGCCGCTGCGCGAGACGACCTTCGCGATCCAGAATGAAGGTCGTCGGCAGCGCGTACACCCCGGGGAACAGCTTTTCGATTTCCGGCGTGCTCATGACCGTCGGGTAGTTCATCCCGTGCGCCTTGGCGAACTGGCGGACGTCTTCGACGCTGCCCGAGTCCTGCGAGATGCCGATGATCTGGAGCTGGTCCTTGTACTTGGTCTGCAGCGCGACGAGATCGGGGATCTCCTCGCGGCACGGCGGACACCACGTCGCCCAGAAATTGATGATGACGACCTTGCCGCGGAGCGCCGCCGTGGCGATCGGGCGGCCGTCGATGTCGACGGCGGTGAACGGCGGGTGTAGCCCACCATCGCCGCCAGCAGCGCGACGATGCCGATCAGGCCGAGGCTCGCGAGGATCAACCGTCGTGCTGACATAATTGCATTATGACGTACGGCGCCTACCCGGCGGGCCGCTCGGTGGCCGAGCGCGTCCGGGATCATTTCGTGCGGCACCTGCAGACGGCGGCGGTCGTGGGGCCGGACGGTCAGGTGCGGGCCGATCTCGCGCGGTCCGGTGCGGTGGTGGCGGCCCCGCCGGACGTGGACGCGCTCGAAACGCTGATCGACGTCGCATTCTGGACGAGCCTGCGGCGCGAAGAAGGGTACGTGC
>JBHENC010000131.1:0-253 GCA_046262295.1 Pyrinomonadaceae bacterium
GGGTGGTGAGGAGGCGCGCGTTATCCCGCTGATGCAAACCGATGCTGGGCTCGTCCAGCACGTAAAGCACCCCGGCGAGACCGGAACCGATTTGCGTCGCGAGGCGGATGCGTTGGGCTTCGCCGCCGGAAAGGGTGCCGCTCTCGCGGTTTAGCGTGAGATATCCGAGGCCAACCTCGAGCAGAAACTGCAGCCGCGATTCGATTTCGTGCAGCACATCGGTTGTGATCTTTCGCTGCTGTTCGGTGAGTAT
>JBHENC010000131.1:281-680 GCA_046262295.1 Pyrinomonadaceae bacterium
CCGTGAATCAGCGCTTTTTTGAACGTGTCCGGCAAATCGGTGAACGGCAGGAACTCATCCACGCCGAAATGCTTCACGAGCGCGGTTTGCAGGCTCCGGTAGTACGCCTGCATCCGTTTCGTGCCGCGGCGCCACGGCACAATCGCGCCCTCCGCGATCGACTTGGTGGGATCGGAGATCATCAGGTCCGCGTCCACCACTTCCTGCGTCCCAAGGCCGTGACAGGCGGGACACGCGCCCAGATGACTGTTGAAGGAGAAATGCTTTGGGGTCAGTTCGCCTAAGGAGAAATTGCTTTCCGCATCTCCGTAATCGGTCGAATAGCGCAGCGTCTCCCAGGTTTCGGCGACTGGAGTGCTGGAGTGTTGGAGTCTTGGAGTAGTGGGCTTTCCATTACTC
>JBHENC010000132.1:0-271 GCA_046262295.1 Pyrinomonadaceae bacterium
GGGCAAAAGGGGAAAGACGGATGATCCCTTATTCCTTTTCCCCTTCCCCTTTCCCCTTGTCCCCACCCTCTTCCGCCTCATCTTCCTTCAGGAAACTGAGCAGGGCGGCGTTCACCTCGTTCGGGTACTCCTGCTGCACCCAGTGGCCCGCGCGCGCGAGCCGCACCTCGCGGTACGGCGCAGCGACGTAAGAGCGCACGTCGCTGACAGTTTCGGGCACGACGAAGGCGTCGCGCTCGCCGTAGACGAAGAGCGTCGGCACGCTGACGAG
>JBHENC010000132.1:412-663 GCA_046262295.1 Pyrinomonadaceae bacterium
CCTCTTCAGCGCCTCCTTGTAGAGTTCCACGTCGGCGTCCGTGAACGTGCCGCGGCGCGAAGTTGATTTAAACATCGCGGCGAGCCGCGCGAAGTCGTTCGCGCCGATCCACCACTCCGGCAGGCGCGGCAGTTGGAAGAAGAGCATGTACCAGCTGCGCGCGAGCTGGCGGAGCGAGAAGTTATCGACCCACGCGCGGAAGGGTGGGACTTGCAACGCGGCGAGCCGCGTGACGTACTCGGGGTGCGCGC
>JBHENC010000133.1:0-659 GCA_046262295.1 Pyrinomonadaceae bacterium
ATCCCGCTCAACCCGCTCGAGCGCGAGTGCGAGCGGCGACTCCTGCCCTCGCCGAGGAGCTCGGCGTGGCCGTGATCGCCATGCGACCACCCGGATCGTGTGCACTATTCCGCCGGCCGCTTGCCGGCGATGACTCGAGCCGCTCCGGCCACTCGGCGTCGAGTCGTGGCCGCAGGCACTGCTCAAGTGGGCGCTCAGCGACGCGCGCGTCGACGCCGTCATCCCGGCCACACGCCGCCCGGAGCGAGCCGCGGAGAACGCGCTGGCCGGCGAACCGCCCTGGTTCGGGTCCAAGAAGCAGCGGCTCGCTCACCCGCGCGCTGATCGACAGCGGCGTGACGGCGGTCGCCTACGAGACCGTCGAGACGGAGCACCGACAGCTGCCGCTGCTCGCGCCGATGAGTGAGGTGGCGGGCCGCCTCGCGGCCCAGGCCGGCGCGTACTTCCTCGAGAAGCCGCTGGGGGGCCGCGGTCTGCTGCTCGGTGGTGTGGCGGGGGTCGCGCCCGGCCTCGTCGTCATCATCGGCGGCGGCATCGTCGGCTACAACGCGGCGGTCATCGCGCTCGGTCTCGGCGCGCAGGTGACGATCCTCGAGCGCTCGATCGACCGCATGCGCCACCTGGAGGAGATCCTCTCGGGCCGCGTCTCGCTGCTCATG
>JBHENC010000134.1:0-229 GCA_046262295.1 Pyrinomonadaceae bacterium
GACCAACATAGACACCACCAAAGAAGGCAGCATCAAATGGTAAGCGCACCGCACAAATAAGTTGTAGGTGCAAGGATAACTCTTGCACCTACGTTAATCGAAATTTCTTCATCGCCGCGCGCAACTCGACGGCTGACAGCGCCACTAAGCTCCAGCCCGTAAACATCTCATCATTTGACACGTCCGCGACGGCAAAAGCGGGCACAGGGAAATTCAACATCTCTTCATC
>JBHENC010000134.1:339-646 GCA_046262295.1 Pyrinomonadaceae bacterium
TGCGAAAAATCTGGCGGGGCGGGCGTGTGTTTCTGCGTTAGTTTCAACGTCCACTCATTTTTAGCGACCCAACGCGATTTACGCAGCCGCAGCCGCGTGCCCGTAATGTAGTTGTCTGTAATCTGCGCGTGCTCGTTTGTAAGGCTCAGGCCGGGCGGCAAGCCGCGCAAGAGATAGCGCCGCTCGCGTTCGACGCGCTCATACTTCCGCGCGTATTCGGTGGTGACGCGCCCTTTGCCGATCACTTTCATGCGCCGACGAGTTCCGGTTCTTCTTCGCGTAAGAATTCATGCGGTTCGACGATGTG
>JBHENC010000135.1:0-643 GCA_046262295.1 Pyrinomonadaceae bacterium
GCGTGTCCATGAGGGGCTTCAATTCGCCGCCGACGCGGGCGAAAGGATGCGAACCGGCTTTGATGTGCAGGTCGGACGCGCCAAGGCTGGCAGCGGCGCGTAAAAGATCGTCAATTTTGATTGGCATATGCAGTATGCGACAGCGTTGTCGCCGGAATCGGTCAAGCTTCGGGTGGAAATGCGGGGGTTAAATCTAAACTTTAATTGATTTAGCTTCTACGCTAGGCGAGAGCGCGGAAATCGTGGCGTGATCGCGGGCTGTGGGCAGCGTCGCCGGAAAATTATCGCCCGGAGCAGACGCCATTTGCATTTTAGCCAGCCAAGCCCTCCGCGTCAATGTTTAACCGCGCGCATGGTTGGAATCTCGCGCCCTATTGCCGAATCCCGCCCTCATCAACCTCCCGCGCTGCGCCGTCCGAGACGCGCCGCTGCTTGACGCTCCGCCGAGCCTTTGCTATAAAAATTTCCGCGTCACACGCGATTCGAAAATGTGTGGCGCATTTTCCGCAGTAGCTCAATGGCAGAGCATTCGGCTGTGACGGTCAATGTTGCAGCTTCCACAGGTGACTGTGGTTGAAAAACCGGGTGAACTCAGGAAACCCTACACCGGCGTCAGGCTGGCACGGCAATCCTGAGCGAAGCC
>JBHENC010000136.1:0-642 GCA_046262295.1 Pyrinomonadaceae bacterium
GCCATGATCCCGCCGACGACGGCGCGCGCGAGCGGGATATTCGCGCCGCCGAAAAGCGCCATCGGCGTCAGGCCGAGCACCGCCGCAATGCCGGTCATCAAAATCGGACGCAGGCGAATCCCGGCCGCTTCCACGATCGCGTCCCGCGGGGTCTTGCGTTCCTTTTTCTCCGCCGCTTCGCCGAGGATACGGTTCGCGAAATCGACCATCAGCACGCTGAAACTCACCACGATTCCGACCATCATGATGATGCCCATCATCGATTGAATGCTCATCGACGTGCGCGTGAGAAACAGCATCCACGCAACGCCGATCAACCCGAGCGGCACCGCGAACATGACGATGAACGGATCGAGAAACGAGCGGAACTGAACGATGTAGCCCTCCGGCACCTGCGCGTGGTCGTTTCTGATCTTGCCGATGAAGCCGTCGATCTCCGCCGCCACCGAGCCGACATCGCGCCCGCGCACGTTTACGAAAACGTCGGTTACGCGGGTGATATCGAGGTGGTTCACCTCGGAGTAGGCGGTGCCACGCGAGAATTTGGCCACCGTGCGGAGCGGGATCGGTGTCTCCTGTTTTTTGCCGGTGATCGGGATGTCGAGAACGGTGTTGATCGAGCGAATGTCGGACTCCGGATAC
>JBHENC010000137.1:0-285 GCA_046262295.1 Pyrinomonadaceae bacterium
ATGTTGTAGAGGGTAATCCTAGTGCTTGCGAGGTGAATGCTGCTTCATTCGATAATCTGGCAAATATCTTGCGCTCAAGCAATGAGCGTCTGTTCATAGTTGCGCGTCTTGGCAAAGGTGAAAGCTCCCGCGATCTTAATCGGCGTCGCTTATACAACGTCCGCACTTATTTCAAAGAGAATTGGCCTAATGTTGAGGCTAAGAGGTTCGTGTTTGCTGAAGGTGATAGGATTGAGGGAGAAGGGCATGTTGAGTTTTACATCGGCAGTCATTTGCTGCAGATTT
>JBHENC010000137.1:409-638 GCA_046262295.1 Pyrinomonadaceae bacterium
CCCAAGCGAAAGAATCGCTAAACGTCGCCGCCTAACAACGGCATGCAACCGACCGCTAGTCAGCGGGCCTCTCATTGTGAGCTTGGATGGTTTCGAGGTTGAGTGCGCGGCGGGTGATGCCGGGCGTTATGTTGCTTGCGCTTCGCCATCTTGACCACAAAATCGTATGTAATTACAATGTAGCCATGAAAGCTCGAATAGTAAAAATAGGTAATTCGCAAGGCATTCG
>JBHENC010000138.1:0-235 GCA_046262295.1 Pyrinomonadaceae bacterium
GCGCTTAACTAAAGATTTGGTAGGGCACGATGTCAAGACCGTTCCGCAGATGGGGTGAGCGGGGATCAAGAACGGTGCGCTGCTAACCCTCGCGGAAAAAGAATTCGATGTCTTCATTACGGTTGATCGCAACCTGTCATTTCAGCAGAACCTGCCCAAATTCAACATTGCCGTTTTAGTTCTTCATGCTACGTCAAATCGTTTAGCAGATTTGAAGCCGCTCGCCCCACAGATT
>JBHENC010000138.1:256-633 GCA_046262295.1 Pyrinomonadaceae bacterium
AGTTGTGCGCCGCCGTTCGATGAAACGCGGAGCGGAGAACGATTATGTTACTGATACTTTCGATTCTAAACATGGTGTTCGCAGGCTTGAACCTGTTTCTTTTTTTCTGGGTTACCAGCTCGGTTCGTTGGTTCAACTTGGCTGTAATTCCTATCGCTCTTGCGGCTGCTGGCTACTTGGCACGAAGGCATTTCAAAGTTAACTGATAGGCGCACAACGCCCGGCATCCCCCGCCGCGACGAGCCATGATTAGCGGCAAGTTCTCGATGAAAGTTACGCTATTCGCGGTCGGGTGCATGCCGTTGTTAGGCCCGCCCTACGATGCCAGCGGCGGGCGCAGAATCTCGAAGCGGACTTCGCCTTTCTCTGTTATGCCC
>JBHENC010000139.1:0-632 GCA_046262295.1 Pyrinomonadaceae bacterium
CACCACAACCGTTCCGGCAAACATATCGCCGATTCGCTGGTCGCGTCGGCTTGAGAAAATCGAAATCAGCCCGATTGAATAAACCGGAATAACAAAACCGGGAACGGCGTCGAAAATCCGCAAAAGAATTCTCGCCAACGCTTCCCAAAGCGTAATCGGGCGACCGTCTTCACGAATGACACGCAGCTTTAAAAGCCGTTTGCCGGGCGTTTGCCCGTTCCAGAGCCACTCAAAAAAAATAAAATAACCGGCGAAAATCAAAAATACTGCAATTATCAAAACGGCAATCGTCCATTTCGGCATTTCTTCAAAATAATTTAGTTAAACAAAAAGTATTTTTGCCTTACAAGAAATTCCCGACTCACAAAGCTGACTTGACTTTACAAAGGGAAGTTTTTAATCTTTAGATTCGCCTTCGGGCGATTTTTCCGCAGTAGCTCAATGGCAGAGCATTCGGCTGTAAATTAGTTGCAGCTTTCACAGGCGACTGTGATTGAAAAATCGGATGAATTTAGGGAAGCCTTCGCTAAAAATTTTTAGCATGGTAATCCTAAGCGAAGCCTGTCGAATGGTTTAAGAGTAGGCAGGAACGTTCAGAGACTAGGAATTGAGGAAACCAAACCAATAAGATT
>JBHENC010000140.1:0-258 GCA_046262295.1 Pyrinomonadaceae bacterium
CTCCGTCAGTGTCAGGCTCGATGTCGGCTCGTCCATAATCAACAGACGCGCGTTGAGCGATAATGCTTTGGCAATCTCAACCATCTGTTGTTGCGCAATGGAGAGACGGCTTAATGGCGTATCGGTTGGGACGTTCAATCCCAGACGTTTGAGATAAAGTTGAGTCTCGGCGTGCAGGCGTTTGCGATCAATTAGTTTGAGGAAGCCGAAGCGCACCGGCTCGCGCCCGAGAAAGACGTTCGCGGCAACATCCAGATT
>JBHENC010000140.1:383-630 GCA_046262295.1 Pyrinomonadaceae bacterium
ATGCCGTGCTTAATCGCATCGGAAACAGAATTGATACGCACGGGCGCGCCGTTAATCAAGATCGTTCCTTCATCAGGCTGATAGACGCCGCCGAGTATTTTCATCAGCGTGGATTTGCCCGCGCCGTTTTCACCAACGAGCGCCACCACTTCGCCCGCGCCGATATTGAAATCAACACCTTTGAGCGCGTGAACGCCTCCGAAACTTTTCCTGATGCCCTGCATCTGTAAAAGCTGTGTCATAGGAA
>JBHENC010000141.1:0-276 GCA_046262295.1 Pyrinomonadaceae bacterium
GTTTTACACACCAGCTAAAAGTAGGGCGATGTTCCCGCTAATTCGCAGTCACAGTTACCAGCTTTGGGTCGGTGTAAAGTATGTTGCAGGAAGCCTAACAACGGCATGCACCCGACCGCGAATAGCGCGGCTTTCATCTGCAAGACGCCGTGCCTGATGCGTTGCGTGCGCGGCGGGTGATGCCGGGCGTTAGGCGTTTTCCGGCGCCGGACGCGGCGAGCGGCTCATCAGGGCGAAGTCGCTTTGCGCTAGCGCTTGAAAGTGGCAATGGTACCC
>JBHENC010000141.1:360-629 GCA_046262295.1 Pyrinomonadaceae bacterium
AAGCACACAAGCTTAGTTGGCCTCCCTCCACTAAGGTCTAGCGCTTTGCCTCAAGGAGATTTGGAACTTCGCGTCTGGTTTGGCTTCGGGCTAACACCTCTTGAGGGGTTCATTCTCAAACGTGCTTCAAGCCAGTGGTCAGCATTATATTTGGAGGGCGATAATTACTATGAGCCGAAGAAGGTAAAGAGGAGGGAGATTGGCTCGCCTCAGTCAGGCTGGGTAAAGTGTTGGGAGAGGCTGATGGGTGCAGGGATTCGGACCTTACC
>JBHENC010000142.1:0-628 GCA_046262295.1 Pyrinomonadaceae bacterium
TAATGTCTTCAAGGAGGCTCATAACTATTTGGGCCTAACGGCTGAGATGACGTGGGACGAAACCGCCACTAAGCCCGTTTGAGTTCACCAAAAGACGTTGATAAGAAAGTCGCTGTTTCGCCCTCACGTTCATTGAATTGTTCGACGCGCCATTGATAAAAATCTGCAACCTTATCAGACAAACTTTATTTTTCCTCTTCTCATCGTTTGGGGAGTGCTTTTATAAAAGCACTTATTTAGAATTTTCGCCCGCAGATTTGCCTGAAAATGTTTGACTCGCAATCAAAACCTTCCCCTTAATGTATGGTTCTTTTGCCAATTTGACAGGCGGATTAAGTTTTATCAATTCATCGGCTGAGGTGCTTGTCGAAGAATTTGCGGCAACCAATGCTTGAAGATTCAATCCGGTAAAATCAACTTGCGAATTGAGAGGCAAAGTTTCAGCAAAATTAGTTAAATCTGCCAAACTACTTTTTCGCCCTTCCAAATAAATATAATTTTTGTCGTTCGAGAGGGTGATTTTATATTTGTAATTTCCGACGGTATCTTGATTCATTTCTTTGACCGCTTCCCGGCAGATAAGAATTTTGCCGATTTCCTTGCCCGCTTTGTCTTTTAAGGTTTCTTC
>JBHENC010000143.1:0-230 GCA_046262295.1 Pyrinomonadaceae bacterium
GGATTGGCGCATACCGCACTGCGTTCGAGCGCCCGCGCGCTGTGCTAGGCCGACAGAGCGAGACGCTTGACGGTGTGGAGATGTGGATCCTGCCGAACCCGAGCGGCTTGAACGCGCATTATCAATTGAAGGATTTGGCAGAGATGTTTCGCGAGTTGCGGATGGCGGCGGAAGGCGGTGGCTAAACGCTTGTGGGCGGCGTCTGTTCCTTGGCGCTTCGCCGCACCACA
>JBHENC010000143.1:374-627 GCA_046262295.1 Pyrinomonadaceae bacterium
GGCACGATTGGTTCTGATGCCATGCCAGCGCCACCAACCTTGCCGGTCAAAACGGCGCTGCGCAAGTTGTTTTGGTCGGTCGCCCGAATGTTCCACCCTGACCATGCCGCGGACGAAAAAGAAGCCAGACGCCGCCACACGATCATGGCCGAGGCAAGTCGCGCCTACCGCGATGGTGACATCGAAAGTCTACATACCCTGCTCGGTGACGAACAGTTGCAATTCTTTTGCGTTGGCGCACACGCCCATACGG
>JBHENC010000144.1:0-627 GCA_046262295.1 Pyrinomonadaceae bacterium
TTCTTAATCCGAAGTTTCTCATCGATTACCTACTCAACCTGCTCGGAATTTACGTGTATTTCGGGTTATTTTTTATTGTCTTTGCCGAGACAGGGCTGGCGGTCGGTTTTTTTCTGCCGGGCGATTCGCTTCTCGTCGTTGCCGGTTTGTTCGCGGCGGCTGGAAAGCTGAACGTGCTTCTTGTCATGCTCGCCTTCTTTCTCGGCTCCGTGATCGGGGACAGTAGTGGTTACTGGACGGGCAGAGCGATGGGAAAAACGATTTTCAATCGTGAGTCATCATGGATCTTTAAGCCGAGCCGGGTCGAGAAAGCAAAACATTTTTTTGAAAAATACGGCGTCAAGACGGTCATCCTGGCGAGGTTCGTTCCAATCGTTCGTACGTTTGCCCCGCTCGTTGTGGGCGCCACGGGCATGTCTTATGCACGTTTCTTGCCGTACAGTGTATTGGGCGGGGCTCTCTGGATATCCAGCATGGTGCTGGCAGGTTACTTCCTTGGCGGCGTCATCGAAAACGCGCTCGGCATAAGGCTCGAGGATCACATCGAAAAGGTTGTTATTGTAGTAGTTATTGTCTCGCTTCTCCCGGCCATTATCGAATTTTTAAAGCATAAATTCGGAGCAAAGA
>JBHENC010000145.1:0-264 GCA_046262295.1 Pyrinomonadaceae bacterium
GAACGTGAGCTTGACGATCACGTAAGCTCTGTTTCCGAACGTAAACACGTCCAGACTGGCTTGATCCGTAGCGATCTGCGCCGCTTCGTAATTAGCGGGCGGCACGGGAGAAGGCGAAGGAGTTGGCGCGGGCGTTGGCGTCAATCCGTTGGCCGTCTGCCATGAAGGTTCGACGTTGAGCCGCACAAAGCCGACGCCGGATTGGGAAAGATTACTGACGTTGGAATTCAAGGTAATCGGAGTCGGATTAGTGCCGTCGGCGTT
>JBHENC010000145.1:367-624 GCA_046262295.1 Pyrinomonadaceae bacterium
GGCTGGCACTGTTCAAGTTCGGCGCGTTGGTCAAAGCTCTGAGATTGCTGCCGTCGGCGTTCATCACGTAGATTTCCGTGTTGCGATAGGTGCCGAACAGACCTCTGCTGAAAGCGATGCGCGTGCCGTCGGGCGACCATGCCGGATGCACGTTAACCACCGCGCCGCTGGTCAGCTTCGTCTGATTGCTGCCGTCTGTATTGATAACGTAAACGTCTTGGGTAAACGGCGACGAAGATAAATCCGTTGATAGATTG
>JBHENC010000146.1:0-248 GCA_046262295.1 Pyrinomonadaceae bacterium
CCCTAGCCCCTACTCTCCAGATATCATGAAAGCCCTGCGCTACGAAAACAAGAATCTCTCCGTTGCAGAGTTGCCCCCACCATCAGTGAATGGGGAAGCCATTGTGCGCGTCACTCTCTCCGGCATCTGCAATACCGATCTGGAAATTAGTCGTGGCTATGCAGGCTTCCAAGGTACTCTCGGCCACGAATTCGTCGGGGTGGTTGAATCCCTGGCGGAGGCCCGACCGTCAGGGAGGGCTTCAACAC
>JBHENC010000146.1:372-621 GCA_046262295.1 Pyrinomonadaceae bacterium
TTGTCCGAATCGTACGGTGCTGGGCATTGTAGGGCGCGATGGCGCACACGCAGAATTTGTGCGACTGCCGGCGGGGAATTTACTTGTAGTACCGGAGGCAGTTACTGATCACCAGGCGGTCTTTGCCGAGCCCCTGGCAGCGGCGTGCGGAATACTCGAGCGAGCCGTCATTACCGAAACCACCACTGTGGCCGTCATCGGCGACGGAAAGCTTGGCTTGTTGTGCGCGCAGGTCCTGGCGCTTTCCGG
>JBHENC010000147.1:0-609 GCA_046262295.1 Pyrinomonadaceae bacterium
GTCTACGGCTACTCGCTGGGCGACTGTATTCCAAATAACGAGTTTGACATCTTGGCTGTTGATTCGCGCTTTAACTTTAGGCTGGATGCTAAAGAGCTTGTCGTTAATGTCTCAGTAAAAAAACAGTCACCCCAGATCGCCGCGGCGCTTACACGAGATCTCGAGAGCACCTTTAGACTCTACGCCGCACGGTCCGGTACTGCTCTGCGTCAAAAGATAATCGAGAACACCACCTTCCGAACCGAGAACGATCAGGTTTTTATCGTAACGAGGTTTCCGCGTGCCGGTTTGAACTCGCTGCTTGGGTTAAACGCCAGGTAGCGGCGAGTTTGGACCAATTCCCCCTTGCCTTGCTGGGCGAGATTTTGCCTGAGGCCTTCGCTACGGTTCGAGAAGGCTCCCGTCGAGTCACTGGCATGCGCCATTTTGACGTGCAACTCATTGGCGGGATCGCACTTCACCAGGGACGGATCGCGGAGATGCGAACGGGCGAAGGTAAGACACTTGTGGCTACCCTGCCGTCTTACCTGAACGGGCTCACCGGACGCGGCGTGAACGTTGTCACAGTCAATGATTACCTCGCCTCACGTGATGCCGAGTGGATGGGCA
>JBHENC010000148.1:0-602 GCA_046262295.1 Pyrinomonadaceae bacterium
GCACGGGCCCAGCCGCTCGGAGCGTCGCGGTCCCAGCGGGAGTGCATGTTCTTGTCCTGGCGGCTGACGTTGCGCATGCGGCGCATGAAGCCACCGAACACGCGGGCGGTGTTGCTCGACAGCAGCGAGCCGGGAGGAGTCTCGTAGAACGGCGAGAACTTGTCGGGGAAGCCCGGCATCGTGCAGCCGATGCAGATGCCGCCCATCTGCATGCAGCCACCCTGGCCCTCGACGATGCCCCGCTCGGTGATGTTGCACTGCACCACCGGGCCCCAGCAGCCCAGCTCGACGAGCCACTCCAGGCTGGTGATCTGGCGGCCGGTCTGGGGGTCTTCGCCGAGGCCCATCCAGTAGCCCTCGCCGGCGTAGGACTCGTCCATGATCGAGCCCTCCCAGCAGATGACGTAGGGGGCGTCGAGCTCACCGCGCTCGGCCATGAACAGGTTGTGCACCCACTCGGGCCCGGACTCGGTGGAGACGACGGTGTGGATCAGCTCGACCCGGGGCAGACCGGGGATGATGCCGGCGAGCAAGTGCTCGACCCGGGGGTGGGTGGCGCCGGTGACGGCCACGCTGCAGCCGTCGCAGGAACCCCCGACCAT
>JBHENC010000149.1:0-596 GCA_046262295.1 Pyrinomonadaceae bacterium
GCTGTACCGTCTCCGCGCTGGCGGCGAGCAACCCGGGGCTCGAGGACATGGTGCTCGACAGGCTCCCGATGACGCCCCGCGTCGTGCTCCACCACCCCATGATCTCGGGGGAATCGGGTCACGAGCTCATGGCGTCCTACAGGCAGGCGATCGAGGGAACGCTCGGCGCGGAGTACGTTCTCGTGGTCGAGGGCTCGATCCCCGACGACCAGGTCATCGAGCCCGAGGGCCACTACGCAGCCTTTGGCATCGGGGCCGACTGGCCCCAGTCGATGCAGCCGCCGCGGCGAGCCGACCAGCCGCTCCGGGCCACGGATTGGATTTGGGCCATGGCCCCTCGCGCCGCCGCCTGCGTCGCCATCGGCACCTGCGCGACGTGGGGCGGCATCCCCGCGGCGGCCGGAAACATCACCGGCTCCATGGGCCTCATGGACTACCTCGGCCGGGACTACCGCTCTGCCCGCGGCGTTCCGGTGATCAACGTCCCGGGCTGCGCGCCCATCGGCGACAACTTCACGGAGGCCCTGAGCCAGGTGTTCATGTTCCTGGACGGCTTCCGGCCGTTGCCTGAGTTCGACGAGCTGGGCCGTCCGGAG
>JBHENC010000150.1:0-591 GCA_046262295.1 Pyrinomonadaceae bacterium
GGTCATAGCATGAGCCTTGAAAAGTTCTCCGAAAACTACCAGCAGATTATTTCGAGGCTCAAGAACAATACTCGAGCGACAATTGTCGTCACCAACATTCCCGACATTTCGAGTGCGCCGCGGATTCCGGTGACGATGCGCCGCGAATACCATCAACAAATCATCGAGTTCAACGGAAGGCTGGAAGAGATTGCCGCGGCTCATGGGGCAATCGTGTTTGACATCTACACTGTCACTCACCAGGAGCTTCCCGGACATCCTGAACATTTCTCAGATGACGGTTTTCATCCTTCGGACAGGGGCTATGAACTATGGGCCGAACGGATGTGGCCGACAATCGCCAGGACGATCGGTGTAGACGTGGAGAAAACAACCATTTCAAGATAAAGGTATTCGGCTATAATCACTCGCCGTAATCTGTCCTTCAATATCCGCTCCAGTTCGCTAGCGAACGACGATGTCGACAACTTCGACGTCACGGCTGACGGCCAGCGCTTCATCGCCATCAGCAGCGCGGCCCAAACGGAGACCACGCCGTTTGCCGTCGTCAACTGGACAACCGGCTTTAAACACTGAACCTTAAACATAAGG
>JBHENC010000151.1:0-582 GCA_046262295.1 Pyrinomonadaceae bacterium
AGGTAGGCCTGAAAACAAAACAACAGCAATTGCGGTATCCAGGTGATTGCCGACAGCAGGATCAAAAGCACAGACATCTTCCCCAGTACATACTCGGCGCGGGTAAACGGGCGGCACAGGTAAAGCGGCAGCGCATTGTTGCGGAGGTCGCGCGCTACCAGCGGTGGTCCAATAAGCAAGGTAACGAAAAAGGCCAAGCTGGCTTGGATGCTAACGAAGGTCTGAAAGAAAAACTCATCAATGGGAAGCAGCTCGCGCACGTTTACCCTCAGAATAGCCAGCGCATTCACATTGTGATGAAGGTAAATAAGAATCGCCTCGACCAGTAACGGCAGAAAGCAGATAAGGAAAAAACTTGCCCAGGTACTGCTTGTAAGTTTGCTCATAGACCGCCATGGCCGTTTTCCATCGCTTTCAAGAAGATGTCTTCCAACGAATCGCGTTTGTAACTCAGGCGCCGGATTTGAATGTCCTGGTCGGCGGCAATGCGATAGAGATCGCGCACCTCTATGCCCTCAGGTAAGACGACCTTGACGCGAGTGTCGCTGCTCAATGCAAATTCACAGCCGAGCGCGCTAAGCG
>JBHENC010000152.1:0-581 GCA_046262295.1 Pyrinomonadaceae bacterium
GCAACGACAACACCGTCAGGCTATGGGACGCACGCACCCGCAAGTCGCTGGGCGTGCTCGCGGGCCACAGCAGCACGATCTACGGCGTCGCGTTCAGCCCCGACGGACGCACGCTGGCGTCCGCCAGCGCCGACAAGACGATCCGCTTGTGGAAC
Organism: Pyrinomonadaceae bacterium; assembly: GCA_046262295.1. Classification (GTDB taxonomy): domain Bacteria; phylum Acidobacteriota; class Blastocatellia; order Pyrinomonadales; family Pyrinomonadaceae; genus JBHENC01. Next base: position 156 of record JBHENC010000152.1, read on the forward strand.
GCACGTACACGCAGGCCGCTCGGTGTGCTCGCAGGCCATAGCAGCGGGGTCTACGGTGTCGCGTTCAGCCCCGACGGACGCACGCTGGCGTCCAGCAGCAACCGCCGATCCGCCACACGAGCTCCATCGCTGGCGTGGCGTTCAGCCCCGACGGGCGCAGGATCGCATCCGCGCATGACGACGGCACCGTGCGGTTGTCGAGCGTGACCGCACACAGGGCGCTCGGCCCACCTCTGAACTCCCACACGGGCCCCGTCACCAGCGTGGCGTTCAGCCCCGACGGGCGCGCGCTGGCGTCCAGCAGCTGGGACAGGACGATCCGCCTATGGGATGCACGCACCCGCAAGCCGCTCGCCACCCCACTCAAAGGCCACAGCGACACGGTCATGGGCGTGGCGTTCAGCCCCGACGGACGCACGCTCGCAT
>JBHENC010000153.1:0-576 GCA_046262295.1 Pyrinomonadaceae bacterium
TCGAGAACGCTATTGCGACGAACAATCGCCTCGCCGAAATGTTTCGCAAGTATCTGCCGCGCGGCGAAGCGGAATATCTGGCGCGCCTAAAAAAACGCACGGAGGAGACCGGCAAAAGAAGCGGTTCTACGGCGTTTGTGGCGCGTGTGGAGCAGGGCAGAAAGAGTCTGGGCTTGAGAGCAAAGACATTGCTGTTTACGTCGTAGGCTGCGAAGGCGGCAACTTTTATTACGTTGAAGAGAATAACTCTTTGCGCATCATTTTTATCAATATTTTAGGCGACATCAAGCTTTTTCCGTGATTCTCAACTATGTGCGGTATCGCCGGATGGTCTGATGTGGATGCGCGGGCGTCATCGTTTGAGGGCGCGGAAGTGGTTTTGCGCGCGATGTGCGAGCGTTTGACGCATCGCGGGCCGGATTCCGAAGGCGTGCTGGTAACACACGGCGTCGCACTCGGAATGCGACGGCTGGCGATTATCGATCTTGTCACCGGCGAACAGCCCGCGACGAATGAAGACGATCAAATCAGCGTTATCCTGAACGGCGAGATTTACAACTATCGAGAGTTGCGGGC
>JBHENC010000154.1:0-574 GCA_046262295.1 Pyrinomonadaceae bacterium
TCACCGCCGCCGCCGTCATGCTCCTCGTCGAAGAGGGCAAGCTCTCGCTCGACGACAGCATCTCGAAGCACCTGCCGGGGACGCCCGAGGCGTGGAGCGCGATCACCGTGCGCCATCTGCTGACGCACACTTCGGGCATCAGGAACTACACGGGGCTTGTGGGGTTCGAGCTGACCGAGCGACTCAAGCGCGACGAGTTCATCAAGCGCATCGGCGCGCACCCGCTCGCCTTCGAGCCGGGCTCGGCGCACAGCTACGGCAACACGAACTACAACCTCCTCGGCCACATCATCGAGGCCGCGTCGGGCCGCACGTACTGGGAGTTCATGCGCGAGCGCATCTTTCGCCCGCTCGGCATGAGCGCGACCGCTGACCGCGACCCGCGCTACGTTCTGAAGAACCGCGCCGAAGGGTACGAGTGGGAGGACGGCGCGCTCGTCGGGCGCGACTACGATCTGACCGACGTCTTCTCGGCGGGGGCCGTCGTCTCGACCGTGCGCGACCTCGTGAAGTGGGACGCGGCGCTCGGCGGCGAGAGGCTTCTGAAGAAATCGAGCCTCGAACGAATCTGGAC
>JBHENC010000155.1:0-570 GCA_046262295.1 Pyrinomonadaceae bacterium
CTGCAAAAGAATATGGAGCAGATTCAAATCACTATTGCGCAAGTGAATCGCCGCGCGCTCGTTGCCATCGAAGTCAAGCAGCGCGGTCGGATAATCCGTGCTCTGACCGCGAAGATAAAAAGATTCCTCCGTCGTCGTCGTAATCAGCGGGACGAGCGGATAAATTCCCTTGATCGCATAATCGAGAAGCAAGCGCCGCTTTGTCATGATGTGATGACCGCCACCGGCGCGGCTTCCGAGCAATTGCACCAGATTAAAGCCCTGACTATAAATGCGTACGTTCGGGTCATTGAGTTTTTCGATAAGCTCGCGCTCTAGTTGCTCGAAGACGATACTGCGTCCCTCGAACCCCATCGTCCATTCATCGAAGAGTTCACGTGGCGTTCGGGATGTGAAGCGATTCTGCAAGCCGCGTTGCAGCGTCGTCCAGCGGGGACCTCTCTGGAAAAGCTGAAGACTAGCAAAACGTCCGTCATGAGGGTACGCGTCCATCAAAAGCGGGACGCCCATCTCGTCTAACAATTCCGGACCCGGCATGTCAGCGCGCCGGCGCGCGACGTTGTTCAGATA
>JBHENC010000156.1:0-570 GCA_046262295.1 Pyrinomonadaceae bacterium
CAGTATGAACGCTTGTTCAGTACAGCGCAACACGCCGCTGTCACAAGGGCTATGGTGCCGTAGGGTGGCGGTGAACGATCGATCATCCACAGGCGTGACCGCCGAGCGCATCCACGACGCGGCGCTGACGCTGTTCAACGACCGCGGCTACACCGGCACGACGGTGCGCGAGCTCGCCGACGCCAGCGCGCAGGCCGCGCTGAGTCACCTCGATCGTGAACTCGTGGCCGGCCACCGCGACGGTGTGCGTCCCGAGCCGGTCCGCGAGCGCCGCGAGCGTTAGCGGCTCGCCGGCTTCGACCTCACCGAGCTCGCGCCAGTCGCCGTCGCCTTGCACCGCGGATACGTCCACGTGTCGCTCATCGCAGCAGCTTCCTGACGGCCGTGACGTCCGCGCTCGTGTAGGAGTAATGCCAGGGTTGGCGTGCTTCAAGCGTGCGCGGAAGTGCGGGGGCAAACGCGGCGGTGAAGAGCCCCATCCAGCGCTCACCTCTCCACGCCCAATACTCGGACTCGCCCTGCTCCTCGAACACGCCAGCGTGCTCCGCGCCGGCATGGACATGCTTGAAC
>JBHENC010000157.1:0-555 GCA_046262295.1 Pyrinomonadaceae bacterium
GGTACGCGAGCTGGGTTTAGAACGTCGCGAGACAGTTCGGTCCCTATCCGTCGCAGCCGTAGGAGATCTGAGGAAGGCTGTCCCTAGTACGAGAGGACCGGGACGAACAGACCTCTGGTGTATCAGTCGTCGTGCCAACGGCGCTGCTGATTAGCCACGTCTGGATGGGATAACCGCTGAAAGCATCTAAGCGGGAAGCCCACCTCGAGATGAGGCTTCCCATCCCCTCGAGGGAGTAAGGGCCGTGGGAGACCACCACGTTGATAGGCGGGATGTGGAAGCGCAGCAATGCGTGAAGCGGACCCGTACTAATGACCCGAGGTCTTGATTTGAACACCGTTCGTCGCTATGGAGTTTTGAGGGTGCGCGCCGAGTGCGCGGCACGACTCACGGTTTCCGGTGGCTATAGCGGCGGGGAAACACCTCTTCCCATTCCGAACAGAGCAGTTAAGCCCCTCAGCGCCGATGGTACTTGGCCCGCAAGGGCCTGGGAGAGTAGGTCGCCGCCGGTTCTTTCGCAGTCCTCGCGCCCGGTTCGCGTCAGCGGTCCGGGCG
>JBHENC010000158.1:0-550 GCA_046262295.1 Pyrinomonadaceae bacterium
CTATAACCTTGGGGCGCAGTCGTTTGTCCCGTCTTCGTTTACCGCGCCGGTGATGACAGGGGAGTTCACCGGACTGGGTGTCACGCGACTGCTGGAGGCAGTGCGTTCAACTGACCGGTCCATCCGCTTTTACCAGGCGTCTTCCAGCGAGATGTTTGGCAAGGTGATGGAAGTGCCGCAGACCGAGAAGACGCCCTTCTATCCGCGCAGCCCGTACGGCGTGGCCAAGCTCTACGGGCATTGGATCACGGTCAACTACCGCGAGTCCTACAACCTCTTTGCGTGCTCGGGAATCCTGTTCAACCACGAGTCGCCGAGGCGGGGCATTGAGTTTGCGCCGCGCAAAATCGCGCGCGGCGTGGCGCGGATCAAGCTGGGCAAGCAGAAGTCATTGAAGCTGGGCAATCTGGATGCGCGGCGTGATTGGGGCTACGCTGCCGACTATGTGCGCGCGATGTGGTTGATGCTGCAGCAGTCGGAGGCGGACGACTACGTGATTGCGACGGGGACGACGCACAGCGTAGGCGAGTTTGCCCAACTGGCCTTTAGG
>JBHENC010000159.1:0-548 GCA_046262295.1 Pyrinomonadaceae bacterium
ATGATGGCCAACAGAGCGCGACGCGTTATGTGGACTTCATCCGTGCGGTGATCGCGAATCGCTCGCGCAAACAACTTATCAATAAGGTCTCAGATGAAATGTCGTGGCTCGGGATGCGGGCAACCGACGATTCGCTTCTGCGAGGCATCGCCTCCGAGGTGGCCTTGCTAGTACCGGCCCAGAAGTTTGTAACTACAACCACCGTTCTACAAACCGGCCGCACTGCTGACGAGCCGGGCGCGGTGTCCGATGCGCATGTCACGGGCAATGGTGATGCAGGAGCGCCACCGAGCCGGGACGTCGAGCGCGTTCCTTACCACGTGGACCACGAGACGTCGCTACAGTGTCGTTTTCTAAAACATGACGTCGAATCAGCGCCACTGCCGCAAAAGTTCGATGCCCTTATCTGCTACGACGCGCTGCATCATTTTGGAGACGAGAGCGCAGTCTTCTCCCACCTCGCCGCGATGCTGAATATTGGTGGATCGCTTTTTATTCTGGAGGGCCAGAAACCCGACGCCGGCTCCGCAACGGAAGATGAGTTATGC
>JBHENC010000160.1:0-541 GCA_046262295.1 Pyrinomonadaceae bacterium
CTATACGACCGAACCTTTTATGCGCGCGCCGGAACAGATTGTCGCCGAACTGCATCCGCGCGAAAACAAGCTGCCGCGAGAGCGTCCACGTCCAGAAGACAAGCGGGTGTGGGCGAGCGTGGAGCATGCGCCGCAGGAAATCATGCGTCAGGCGTTCGACGAAGCCGTGCGGCGTGATCCGACAGGGTCGAAGCACTGGTGTGCGCTGGTCGATGGCAGTCTGTATCAACTCAACATTGTACGGCTGGTGGCACGCGATTACGGTGTCGAGTTGACCATCGTGCTTGATCTGATTCACGTCTGCGAATACGTCTGGCGCGCGGCGTGGGCACTGTTTCGGGAGGGTGACACAGCAGCCGAAGAGTGGGTCCGAAAGCATCTGCTGGAGATACTGCGCGGACGTAGTTCGGTGGTCGCGGCCGGGTTGCGCCGCAGCGCGACCTTGCGCGGCCTGACTCAGAAAGAACGAGAGCCGCTCGACCGGTGTGCAAACTACTTGCTCAAGTACGGTGAGTACCTCCATTACGACGAATATCTCACC
>JBHENC010000161.1:0-541 GCA_046262295.1 Pyrinomonadaceae bacterium
CAACAACGACGTGAAGGCCCTGGCCGCTCTGATGGCCGAGGACGGTGACTTCATCACCGTCGGCGGCAGGAGGCTCAAGGGGCGCAAAGCCTTCTATGAGCACCACGCCGCTATTCACGTGATGCAGTTCAAGGATAGCATCTGGGAGACCAGGGATGTTGAGGTGAAGTTCCTCAAGCCTGACGTCGCCGTCGTTCACGTCAGTTGGAGCATGAAGGGTGACAAAGACCCTGACGGCACGCCCCGCCAGCCGAGGACAGGCATCTTCACGAGGGTGATGACAAAAGAGGGCGGGACGTGGTTGATCAAGGCGTCGCAGAACACCAACTATACTGTGGCATCTGCTCCTAAGTAAGCCTAACATCGGCATGCACCCGACCGCGAATAGCGCGGCTTTCATCCGCAAGACTTGAAGGGTATACATTGAATGCGCGGCGGGTGATGCCGGGCGTTATATTGCTCTCGTTTCGGAACAGCGTGAAAGTCAGGAGATTTGAAAATGCGGAAAGTAACCTTCCATGTTGCTAACAGTCTCGATAAT
>JBHENC010000162.1:0-533 GCA_046262295.1 Pyrinomonadaceae bacterium
GGCCATTGTTGAGCGATCACTGGCGGCGTATGGCGTGATCATTTTCGTCGGCGGCCTGGACGAAGCCTGTGCGATTGCGAATGAGTTGGCGCCAGAGCATCTGGAGCTTATGACGAACGATGACGACGGCGTGGCGGCGCAGATTCACGAGGCGGGAGCGATCTTTTTTGGTCCAAACACACCTGAAGCTGTGGGCGACTACCTTGCTGGACCAAATCACGTTTTACCTACCGGCGGCGCGGCGCGTTTCTCCTCGGCGTTGGGCGTATATGATTTCGTCAAGCGCACGAGTCTACTGCGTCTCGCTATCCGGATTTTAGGCCCCAGCGTTTGCACGAGCGGCTGGCCCAGTTTAGTGGCTGGCAACCTGATGGAATTATCGCGGGCAACGGTTCAAACGAATTGATTCAGGCGCTTTTGATGGTGACCGTTGGGGAAGGAAAGCGCGTCCTCATTACCGAGCCTACCTTTGCACTCTACCGGCAGATCACGAAAGTCCTGGGCGGTGAAGTCGGGAGCGTTCCGCTCCAGCC
>JBHENC010000163.1:0-533 GCA_046262295.1 Pyrinomonadaceae bacterium
CCACAGGACTGGTCTTCGGATGGCCGATTCCTTCTCTATGGCGAGATCGATTCAAAGACAAATGCCGACTTGTGGGTATTGCCGCTGTTTGGAGATCAGAAGCCTATTCCATTTCTACAGACGACCTTCAACGAGAATCAGAGTGCGTTTTCACCTGATGGACGATGGATTGCCTATGTCTCGAATGAATCGGGGCCGGCTCAGGTTTATGTGCAGAGCTTCCCCGTATCGGGCGGCAAATGGATGGTCTCCACAACTGGCGGCAGCCAACCGAAATGGCGCCGTGACGGCAAAGAGCTGTTCTACCTTGGACCTGATAGGAAACTAATGGCCGTGGATGTGAAGGAAGATGCCAACAAGTTCGAAGCCGGCAGCCCCCGAGCGCTGTTTGAAACGCGCGTTTTTGTTGGATTTGGCTTCATTTCAGGCTACCAGGTTTCGCGCGATGGTCAGCGTTTTCTGGTAAACACACCCCTCGAAGAATCCGCGCCTTCACCACTGACAGTCATCTTGAACTGGACTGCCGGGATTAA
>JBHENC010000164.1:0-526 GCA_046262295.1 Pyrinomonadaceae bacterium
ATCTTATACTGGTTAAAAGTATCCGATAATGACTCTTCTCGAGTTTTATCTGCGCCCGAGCCTAAGCTCTTGGACGCTCCAACTCTCAAAGGTTATTAACATGGACACGCTCTATCTAGTTTTCAAAGATCGGTTCTAAATTCTTTCAACTTGCTCACAGACGACTTATTTCCGCCCCAAGCAAACCGCAACCTTAACTGATTGCTTTCACCTTGTCAAGCGAGCCAGATTCAGATTTCCTCTATCGTCTCGATAAACTTTAAAACGGACATCCGCCAACTGCCCATTGTCGTCAGCTTTGACGATAAAAAACTTCTCCCCATTATTATTCTCAACGCGGAGCGGCAACCGTCCATGTAAATCGGGACTACGGTAAGCTGTATAGTGCTCTTGCCGGCTTTTATCATAACCTAACACGAAAATACGGTCGAAATCCGGGTCTCCGAGTTTGCTCGGCTCGTCGGAACTACTCTTTTCCAGAATTACCCAACTGCCGGGCTGCGCTTCTTTCGCAGCGTCTTTATCC
>JBHENC010000165.1:0-525 GCA_046262295.1 Pyrinomonadaceae bacterium
CCAACGCTCAGCCACACACGCAGCAACGTCCGCACACGCGCCAACTCGAAAGCGTCTTCGGCACCGTCAGAGTCACGCGCACCGGCTATGGTGGGCGCGGGCTGCAGAGCCTCCATCCGCTCGATGCGCAGTTGAATCTGCCGCCGGAACTTTACTCGCACACCGTCCGGCGACGGGCTGCCGAGGCCGCCGCGCAGACTTCCTACGATGAAGTCCTCACCACGCTCGAACAGACGACCGGCGCACACGTCCCGAAACGACAGGCCGAGGCCACATACCAAACGGATGGGGACCGTCGCGGCGGTCTATACTATCGCGCCATGGGTGCGCACGCCGGAGGAGATTGTCAGCGAGTTGTCGCGGCGTGAAGCCGCACGGCTGGATGCACGCCCGCGCCCGGAAGACAAGCGTGTCTGGGCCAGTGTCCGGCAGCCACCGGAGGAGATCATTCGCCAGATCTTTGAGGAAGCCACGCGGCGCGATCCGCACCACCGCAAAGGCTGGTGCGCGCTCGTCGATGGCAAT
>JBHENC010000166.1:0-525 GCA_046262295.1 Pyrinomonadaceae bacterium
GCATTACAAAAGATAGCGGCACAACGCTTGAGATGACGTGGGGCGAAACCAGCCACACGCAACATCAGGGAAAAAGACCCGTTGATAACAAAGTCGCTGTTTCGCCCTCACGTCCATTGAATTGTTATGCCGTCCGTTGATTTGAATTACGTACTCAGAAAACTCGCCTCTCTTGGCGTAAATCAGCGTCGAATCTTTCCGAGCCAACGCGGAACTGTTCTCTTATACTGGTGTTTCAGCAAAGCCCAAAACCAAAATCCAAATGAGGCATATAACTGCGAAGGCAATCAAAATCAGCCCGAACAAATTCCAGATACCGGGTTTTCCTTCCGTCCAACCAGAATGAGGCGTAAGCAACGAAATCGCCCACGGAAGCGCACTATGTATGAGCGGAATCGCAACGAACCAAGCGAATAAACCAAATGCAATAGCCATCCAACGCGGAAGGACAATTTTGCTTGACGGTTTGCTATTTGAATTTTCTGGCTCACTCACGGCTTTCATCCTCAAGAAACGGCATAACGG
>JBHENC010000167.1:0-523 GCA_046262295.1 Pyrinomonadaceae bacterium
ACTCTGGCGTCCAGGGTGCGATTGTCATTCAAATCTACCTTGATTTCCTCAGCGCCATCAATCACGTGATGGTTTGTCAGTATGTAACCATCGGTGCTGACGATCACGCCTGAGCCCAGACCACTGCGGCGTTGCTCCGGCATCTGCTGCGGTATGCGGTCGCCAAAGAACTGCCGGAACATGGGATCGTTCATAAAGGGAAACTGTTGCGGAGCTCTTGCCCGCATCTCTGAGTGAATAGTGATAACGGCCGGCGAAACCAGGCTCACTATGTCGGCATACGACGTTCCCGGGGCTGCACCGGTGCCAGCAGGATTGTTAATGGGAGCATTGCCGGTGCCGGGGTCCGAAGTCGATGCCAGATGAAGCGGCGAATTAGTCTGTCGATTGCATGCGCTAAAAGCGGCAACCAGCAGAGCCAGGATCAATACGATGTTGACTTTCGCCGCTAGTCTTGAATTATGTTTAGAAAATTTCTTATCGCTCATGTTTTCCCTCCTTAGTTCAATAGTTTCTTTGCGAG
>JBHENC010000168.1:0-519 GCA_046262295.1 Pyrinomonadaceae bacterium
CGCGCGAAGCTTAAATTATTTGCTTCGTATGTTGCAAGAAAATTCGTTGCAAGGGAATTTGCAAGGATTCGGGTAAGCGATAAACAGGCCGGAATGAAGTGCGGAATAAAGCGAAAACCCCGCGTGTCTCCCACAACGCGCGGCGCTTCCTTTTCCACAGAATCATTTAGAGAGATTCTGAGGGGGCGGAGACTTGTAGTCTCAAGCTTCTCGCGTCCTCACCCCACGCGAAGCACCGCCCGAATGCGCGCTATTCTACACCCCGCGTTGCAGGCGTCAACATAAAAGTTGAAACCGTCGCGCTTCAAGACGCGGCGGTTTCTAGTAGCACGGTACACTTGGTTATTGCCTGTGGCCTTCGCCCGTGCTTGCGATCTCAAGCCACAAGCAATCAAGTTTTATACGGTTGACGTGAACACACGGTTGCTGAATGGCCTACCAGCATCCGGCATATTCAGTTCCGACTTCTTCCCAAGTATAACCACCATCCCAAGATTCGTAGTAGTGCCAGTAGTAGGG
>JBHENC010000169.1:0-513 GCA_046262295.1 Pyrinomonadaceae bacterium
GCGCCCGAGGCGACTACGAGACGGTGGCTCCGGCCGTCGCGCCGGGCAACGACTCGCTCGGCCTGGTGCTGCCGTACACGCCCCTGCACACCCTGCTCGCCGAAGCGCTGCGCCGCCCTTTCGTGCTCACCAGCGGCAACGTCTCCGACGAGCCGATCGCCTACGACGACACCGACGCGGTCCAGCGGCTGAGCGCGATCGCCGATCGCTTCCTGATCCACAACCGCCCGATCGCGACGCGCACCGACGACTCGGTGGTCCGGCTGTTCCGGGGACGGGAGTACCCGGTGCGCCGCTCCCGTGGCTACGTCCCGCACCCGGTGCCGTTGCCGGTAGCGCTGGCCCGGCCGGTGCTCGGGTGCGGCGCGGAGCTGAAGAACACCTTCTGCCTGGCCCGCGGGCGACACGCGTTCCTCTCCCATCACATCGGTGACCTGGAGAACTACGAGACCTACCGGTCCTACGTCGAGGGGATTGTGCACTTCCGACGGCTGTTCGACATCACTCCCGAGG
>JBHENC010000170.1:0-508 GCA_046262295.1 Pyrinomonadaceae bacterium
TGGTCATCCGTCCCAAGCGATACGTCTGTGAGTATTGTTCGAGCAGACCGAAAACCACTCAGAAATCTGATTGGTATTGCTCCAACAGCCGCTGCACGAAGGCTTATCAACAACATCTGCTGCTTTCTCTGGTCAATAGCACGATCCAGGATGTGAGCATCAAAGAAGGAATCGGATATAAAACTATCGAAGCCATTGTCGAAAGAGTCATCAGCGAAGAAGTTGACTGGAAGCAGATCAAGAAGTTGAAGTCAGATCAGATGGGAATAGATGAGGTGGCGCTGAGAAAAGGGCATCAGCATTACGTGACGATCGTGACGCTGAGGTTAGCCACAGGAGAAGGGATGGTGCTGGCGGTGCTGCCAGACCGGAAGAAAGAGAGAGTGAAAGCCTTTTTAGAGCAGATACCTGAAGAGGTGCGAAAGCAGATCAGGAGTGTCTGCACAGATATGTACAAAGGGTTTACCGAGGCAGTCAGAGAAGTGCTGGGGGAGGCGGTGATAGTCAT
>JBHENC010000171.1:0-504 GCA_046262295.1 Pyrinomonadaceae bacterium
CTGTAACACACGAACTTAAAACGCCGATTGCTTCAATCCGCCTTTATCTTGAAACGCTGCAAACGCGCGACCTCAAAGAAGATAAACGGCGGGAATTTTACGGCGTGATGCTCGCCGATAGCGACCGTCTGTTGAATACGGTCGAACAGGTTCTGCAAGCCAGCCGCACGCGCGAGAAAAATCACCTTTTAAATATCACCGAAATTAACTTGGCGGAACTTCTTCGTGAATCCATCGAGCGGATTAAAACTCGCTACGATTTCGGAATCGGCATTCCGTCCGCCCAACTAAAACGAATTTTCAAACGATTTTACCGCGTTCCGAGTCTTCAAATGCGAAAAAAGAAAGGAACCGGTCTAGGGCTTTTTATCGTGCGCTCAATTGTCAAAAAACACGGCGGACGCATCTTTGCCGAAAGTAAAGGTGAAGGCTTGGGAAGCACATTTATCGTTCAACTGCCAAAAAAAGTGAAAAGTGAATAGTGAAAGGTGAACAGTGTTTGAC
>JBHENC010000172.1:0-503 GCA_046262295.1 Pyrinomonadaceae bacterium
ACGCTTTGATGGCCAGGGTCGCCAGACGGGTTCATGACAAGCCGGTGCTCGGGCTGATCCGGCGCTACCTGGAAGCGGGCTTCATGGATGACGGGCTGGTGCACACAAGCGAGGAGGGGACGCCTCAGGGCTCGCCGCTTTCGCCGCTGCTCTCAAACGTCATGCTCGACGACCTCGACTGGGAGCTTGACAAGCGCGGGCATCGGTTCGTGCGCTACGCCGACGACGGACGGATCTACGTCCGAAGCGAGCGCGCCGGACAGCGCGTCATGGAGAGCATCACGCAACACATCGAGCAGCGCCTCAGGCTCAAAGTCAACCGCGAGAAGTCTGTGGTTGATCGGGCGACGAAGCGGACCCTGCTGGGGTTCGGCTTCTTCGTCCGCGCCGGGCAGGTCAAGGTCCGGATCGACCCGAAGGCTCGCAAGCGGGCCAAGGATCGCCTCCGGCGGCTGACCTCCCGTCGCTGGGGCGTCTCAATGGAGCGGCGGATCGAGGAGATC
>JBHENC010000173.1:0-502 GCA_046262295.1 Pyrinomonadaceae bacterium
GTCCACAGGATGGGAATCGCCACGCCTTTGTAAGCGATCCCCAAGACCAGCAGATTCAAGGGCGTCTGTCCCAGTTGCCAGTTCGTCCGATCCAGTGTCAGCACAAAGGGCGCTTCGAGTGGCAGCAGCTTGAGCAGCGCCAGCGCGATGGTCGCATAGGGCACCTCGAAGAAGCGGAGAAAGCGTTGGATGCGTTTGTAATGCGAGTCACTTGTGGCGCGTCCGGCAAAGACATTAGCAATCTCACTCAAGTTAACGGTCTTGACTTGCAGCAAGGCGACGAGAAACTTTGCGAGAAAGTTGCCGCGCGCACGATTGAGCGGTACAGTTTCCGCAAGCGTTCGCTCCAAGAGCGACGTATCAGCCATCGGTTGGGTATCCTTTCCAGTTTTGTTTGGCGATAGAACTAGAAGAGGATAACTGCTCGATGGCTTTTATGCAGTTTCAAAGATCATTTTTTGTCCTGTACGGAACCCTTCCCGTGCGGTGAGGTGGATGTGGA